>CAYMIG010000003.1:0-321053 GCA_964390635.1 uncultured Vampirovibrionales bacterium
GCTGGTTCAAAACCCCAAACAGCGCCGCCAGATTGAATAAAAAGTCTTTCTCATGGGTCAATATCACCATCAACCGCCCATTCAGAAACCCAATGTAGCGGTGACAGTTCTGGCTGGTTCGCATCATGCGAGATAAGGAAAACATGGGGGAACCCACTCTATATATTTTATATATCGTCCATTTTGCCTGAAAACTTGAGGGCGGAAACGGGTCGCACAGGGGGAAAGGCACGCCAAAAAACAGGCCCCGGAAACGGAGGGGCCTGTTTGGTTGATGGGATGGAAAAAACGGCTACTTGGTCTTGCCCGTGCGGTAACTCTTGACCGTATCCGGGTTGATGGAAACCCAGGTAAACGGCTTGCCGGGCTCGCCTTCCTTGATGTCCGGGATGCGGTTCACGTAGGTGCCGCCATACCGGCCACGGGAGAAGCTAACCAGTTTTTCCTTGGCCAGGTTTTGCAGCGCCTTGCGGATGGTATTGCTGCTCACATCCAGTTCTTTGGACAGCACGCCCATTGCCGGCAACTTGTCGCCCACCTTGTAGTTGGCCTTGATCATCTGCTTCAGGTGCTGTTCGACCTTTTCGTAGTTGTAGAAGCTGACTTCCTCTGCCGGCACGAAGATACTGGTATCCACGGCGGAGAAGAACTTGGAGGCATCCGGCTTACGCATCACGTAGGTACCGTAACGGCCCCGCTTGGAACGGATAATACCCTGGTCCGACAGGCGCTTCATGGCGTCATGCACGGTTTTGATGCTGACCTTGAATACATCGGACAGTTCCAGGTGGGAAGGCAGCTTGTCGCCCACCTCGAAGCTCTCGGCAATCAGCTTTTTGAGATCGCGTTCCAGCTGATCGATGAGGGTTTCCGACTCGATTTCGCACATGGCGGCGCAATCCACCTTGGGCACCTCGCGGAGCGCCCAGTTGGCCTTGTTGCCACGGTTGCCCAGGCTTTTCAACACGCCCTGGCTGGACAGGAATTCCAGCGCCAGGCGGGTGGTGTTGGGCGCCGAGCGGATGGTCTTGGCAATCTCGCGGGCGGACGGCAGGGTTTGGCCCGGTTCGTACTTGCCTTCGAGAATAAACTGCTGGATGGCCACCACGGCCTGATCCCGCTTGGAGGTCTGCTTGCGCATGCGGGGGCCTTCGGCTTCCGCGTTGCGGATAAGGGTGCCGATGCGCTGCTTGGATTCTACATGGCCTTCGTCCTCGATGTAGCGGATGGCGTTTTGCACCGTGCCCACGCTGACACCCAGGTAGGTGGCAATGTCGCCCTTCTTGGGCAACAGGTGGTTTTCGGTCAGCGCGCCGCTTTTCACGGAGGCCACAATCCAGGTGCGCAGCCACTCGGCAATCAAAGTATCCTTGGTGGCGCCGGGCGCCTGGAAGTCGGGAATTTCCCGGGGAAGCTGGCTGACTTCGATGCGGGTCAACGTGGACTTGCTGACGTTTTCCAGATCGGCGTAACCCAGCGCTTCTTCAACGCGGCTGGCAAAGTCCACATCCAGGGCCTGCGGCGCAAGTGAGCCGCCCTTGATAATGGCGCCGCCTTCCACGGTTTTTTCCATTGCGTCAGTTTTCGATACGACCATAAGTGCCTATGTCCTCCCCTAAAGGTGTAAAAGACTGAGAAAGAGTAAAAAAAAGAGAGAAAAGACTGATAATGCGTGCTTTTAGAAGGTGTCCCATCAATTCTTGTTTATATTAAAACAGTGGGATTTTTTTTGTTGCTAGTAAATGTATCCTTATGTTGTAAACACAGTCCGGGGGAATGGCCGGTTCCAACGCCAGCCAACAAGCGCTCCGGAACATGAGGAAGTGAAAGGAAGGGTATAAAAACAAAAACTTAGTGTAGGCAAAACACCGCAGAGGCGCAACCCTTTTTCTGGAAAAAAACAATACGTTAAGAAAGGTCTCCACACGCTGATACCCGCCTTATTGAGGCAGCAGTAAGGCGACGCCGGTTTCAGCGCATGTTTCAAATCCGTTAAGAAAATAAAACATCGATCCGATCCCAAAGCCGAACCCCCCCCGCCCGGAGCCACTGAGGATAGGCAATGGATATCGCTTACGACGCCTTGAACGCAGACATCGCCAAACGGCGCTTTTCCAGGCGCAGTTCCCGGTAAACCGAATCCGGCATGTGCAGACGCTCCAGCGCCTTGGGATAGGCATCCACCGTGCCATGGAAATCGGTGCCCCCGGTGACGATCAGCCCCAGTTTTTCCGCCAGGGAGCAGTGGAATTCAATCAGGGCGGGCGAGTGGCTGCGGTGATAGGCTTCCAGCCCGCGCAGGCCGTAATTCATCATGTCCTCGGCCAGTTCCTCAATCATCTCCATGTCGCCGGGATGGGCGATGACGGCAATGCCGCCACTCTCGTAGATGGCCTCGGCAGCCTCGTGTGGGGTGACGGTTTTGCGGCGCACGTAGGTCTCGCACCTGGGATTGAGGTATTTATCGAAAGCCTGGGAAATGCTGACCGCCCCACCCTTGGCCACGATGGCCTTGGCCACATGGGGGCGCCCGATGGTTTCCTCGTGCTCGCTGAAGGCTAGGATGTCCTCGTACTTGATGTCCAGCTTGGCCTTGGTTTTCAGCTTGTGGGCCATTTCCTGGATCTGCTCGGCGCGGGAGCGCTTGTGCTGGTTAATGACCGCCCGCAGCGATTCATCGGCGGGATCGATGTAGTAGCCCAGCACGTGCACCTCTTTATCTTTCCACACGGTGTTAATCTCGATGCCGGGGATAATTTCCAGGGCATGGCCTTCGGCGGCCTGTTGGGCATGCACCAGGGACTCGGTGGTATCGTGGTCGGTAATGGCGATGGCCTCCAGGCCGGCGTCCAGGGCTGCTTGAACCAGCTCCGCGGGCTGCACTGAGCCGTCGGAGAACACGGTGTGCATATGCAGGTCAATCATGACAAGATCCTTTGTCATTGCAAAGTCTGACGAAGCGGAAGCAAGAGGCCGCCCAACGGGCGCCAGCCGGAACCAATGCCGCCGGTTAACCGCAAACGCCGGTTAGCCTGTCAAACGTTCAACCATGGTCGTTTCCTGATCCTTTTGCTTCCTTGCTTTAAGCATAACCCATTCGCAAACGGGTTTCCAGCAGCAAACAAATGAGGATCCGGGCTTTGCCGGCAACACCGGAGGGTGGCAAGGCGGTTTCAAGCCGGCGGCAGGTTGGCCCGCATAAAGTCCACCAGCAGTCGGCAATCGTCTATCAGCCGCACGCTGCCCGTGTACTCGTCCAAATGCCAGACCCCTCCCCGGTCCTGGTGGTTTTTGTATATGTCATAGGCCAGTACCCCGGTCTCGTTCAGGGTATGGCGGGAACGCAGGATATATTCAAAGCGGGTTTCGCCGGGCACATGCTTGTTCCACACGTCTTCCAGGTAAAGCTCAAAGCCGGGGCAATGGGCGTTTACCCAGTCCCGCAAGGCGTTCATCTGCGTGTAAATATCGCCCGGGGCTTGCAGGTGGGCCTGCATGGCCTCGTACAGGGCCGTTTCTTCCATGCCGCAAATCTTGCTCATACCCTTGATTGTACGGGAAGAACCCCAGGCACAAAACCTTGACATAGACGTCAGGGTTTCTTTGAGCTAGGATCCCCTGTGACTTTCACCTCACCCCGCTCCCAAAAAACACGTGGAAAGACAAGGAAGCCCCCAACGATGGACGCCGAGCCCATGAGCCCCAAAGACCCGTCACAAGACACCCTCTCTCTGCTGGACGTGCAAGGCCTTTCCGATGAACGCGACATCACCCTGAACCAGGTGGGCGTGCGCAACGTGGAAATTCCCATGACCGTGCTGCAAAAGGACGGCAAGACCCAGCCGGTGCAAGCCATGGCCGCCATGAGCGTGGGGCTGCCCGGGGAATTCAAGGGCACCCACATGAGCCGCTTTGTCATCCAGCTGTCGGAATGGGGGCAGCAAAAAGCCCTGTGCCTGAACCTGAAAGAGTTCCTGGACGAAGCCAAGCGCCGCCTGGAGGCCCCGTCGGCTTACATCGAGCTGAAGTTCCGCTATTTTATCGACAAGCCCGCCCCCGTCAGCCGCATGAGCGCGCCGATGGCTTACGAGTGTACTTTCCGGGGCAGCCTGGACACCCAAAACAAATACCGCCTGGTGCTGGGCGTGGTGGTGCCTTGCGCCACCCTGTGTCCTTGCAGCAAGGCCATCTCTGATTACGGCGCCCACAACCAGCGGGCGGAAATCCGGGCCCAGGTGGTGATTGACCCCGACACCGACCACCGGGTGGTGTGGATTGAAGACCTTGTTGCCGGGCTGGAAGCCTCCTCCTCATGCCCGGTGTTTCCACTGGTCAAGCGGGTGGATGAGAAATGGATGACCGAGCAGGCCTACGACAATCCCAAGTTCGTGGAAGACGTCATCCGGGAAGCTACGCTGTTTCTGCGCAAGTACAACGGCATCACCGGCTTTGCCCTGGAAGTGGAAGCGCTGGAGAGCATCCACGCCCACAACGCCTGGGCGGTGCATTCCGAAAACTTTATGCCGGACGGGCACCTGCACGCATGAACACGGCCCGGCGGATGACGGTCATTCGCAAGACCCGCTTTGCGGCGGCCCACTTTTTGCGCTACGACGAGTTATCCGACGCGGAAAACCTGCGCCTGCTTGGCAAAAGCAGTAACCCCCTGGCCCACGGGCACAATTACGAAGTGGACGTGCAGGTGGCAGGCCCCTGTGACCCGGCCACCGGCATGGTGGTGAACCTGAAAGACCTGAAGGTGATTTTAAACGAGGAAGTGGTGGAACCCCTGGACTTCAAGAACCTGAACCGGGAGGTGGATTACTTCAAGGATCGCTTCACCACCCTGGAAAACCTTGCCCAGTACTTGTGGGCCCGCCTGAAGCCCCGCCTGGACGAGCGCCGGCTGGAGCTGGTGGTTATTAAAGTGGCCGAGGCCGAGGATTTGTACGTGGAATATTTCGGCGGAAAGGAGCCCACCCGATGAGCACCCCGAACGTATCCGAACCAGCCCTGCATGGGGAACCCAACTGGATGTTCCTGACCCGCAAGTACGAGTTTCCGGCCAGCCACCGGCTGTATAACCCGGCCTGGAGCGACGAGGAGAACGCCCGCGTCTTCCGGGCCTGCAACAATCCCAACGGCCACGGCCACAACTACGACCTGGAAGTGACCGTAAAAGGCCGCCCCGCCGAGCGCACCGGCATGGTGGTGGACATTTACGCCCTGGATGCGGTGGTGAAGCGGGTGGTGCTGGACAAGGTGGACCACAAGAACCTGAACGTGGACGTGGACTTTATGCAGGGGCTCATCCCTACCGCGGAGAACATTACCTGGGCTATCTGGCAGCAGCTGAAAGACCACATCCCCGCTCCCGCCCAGCTGGCCCGCCTGCGCCTGGTGGAAACCCGCAACAACTTCGCCGAATACTGGGGGGATTAAACCACCGTCTGCACGGCGTAAATACGAGCGATTTTCAGCGCAGTTTCATCGGAAACCGTGTGGTTGGGCAGATTTTCAATCTGCTTCACCATCCCCAGCACCATTTGAGGATGACGTGCGGCCAGCAGGGCCAATTTCTCCAGGGCCAGCAAAATAGCCTCATCCAACGCCTTTAGGGCCTCACCATCCTGACCGGCAGCAGGCAGGGCATCATGCATGCGCTGAATCTCGCTCACCAGTTGCCGAGGCGGCAGCTTTGCTAATTCGACCAGGCGCTGGCCATACGGAGTCATTACGCCAAAGCGCGGCGAAGAAAAACCGGAAACGTGCATGGGGCCGTCCTTCCTGAATTCTACAAAATCCAAAGCAATCGTCTAACACCGCTGAAGCAGGCCGATTGATCATACTCAAAAGCCCGGCCATTGCTGACCGGGCTTTTTTGAGGTTGAGTGGCGTGTGACTAGACGGCGGCGGCTTTGGCGGCTTTCGCGGCCTCGAACTCGGCCTGCATGTCCTTGTTCTCGATGCCGGCCAGCTCTTGCAGCATGCGCCAGTTCAGCAGGCGATCGAGTTTGGCGTTCTCGATCTCTTGCGTGGTGGGGTTGCCGTCTTTATCGAAGTGCTTCTTGAAGCGGCCTTCGGTTTTGGCCCAATCCAGGAAGGTCAGGGCGCGCATCTCGCCGTCTGGCCCCTTCACTTGCGCCCAGTCGCGATCCACCTGCGGGTTGCCGGTCAGATCGAAGCGGCTCTTCATGGTGGGCCCTTTGTCCGGGTCGTAAATGAAGATGGGGAAGGCCCGGCTTTGCACGGCCAGCTTGGCTTGCGCGGCGGCCATGTTGTCGGCCACCCCGTGCTCCGGCTGACACGTAGTGTACACGTTGATGACCGCCGGCCCGTCAAACTCCAGCGCCCGGTTGATGGCCTTGTAGAAGTGGTTGGTGTTGGCACCGATGGTCTGGGCCACGAACACGTTGGGGTGCATCATGCAGATCTGGCCCAGCTCCTTGCGGCGCTCGATTTTGCCGTGCTGCGATTTGCCGTAGGCGCCCATCTTGGACTCCTGGCCGGTATAGGAGCTGGTGGACTGCTGGCCGCCGGTGTTGGAGTACACCTGGGTATCCAGCACCAGCACTTTAATGTTCATGCCGCTCATCAGCATGCGGGAAAGCGCCTGGAAGCCGATGTCCATCATGGCGCCGTCGCCGCCCATGTTCCATAGCACCCAGTCTTCGTGCCCGTTCTGATCCCAGTAGGCGCGGATGCCCATGGCATCGGTGGGGCCGTTCTCGAACAGGGAGTTGGTCCACGGCACCCCATACGGGTTGTAGGGGTAGGTGGAGCCGTACACGGTGTTGCAACCGGTGGAAGCCACGATACCGAAGCGGTCGCCGACTTTTTCGTGGGTGGCGGCCAGCATCTGGCGAATGACGGAGGCTTCGCCGCAGCCCATGCAGGAGCCGGCGCCGCCTTTGTACATGCCCAGGTTGCCAAGTTTCAGCATCAGGTCGCGCATATCGGCCTTGTTGATGTGGGTATGCGGCGACTCCGGCAGCGATTTGTAGAAGCCGAAAGTTTGCAGGTAGGTGGGCAGGTTCTCGGGGGTTTTCTTGATCATCTTCAGCGCGTCGTGGTTGCCGCACACTTCCACACACTCGCCGCAGCCCTTGCACTTGGTGGGATCGATGAAGATGCCGAAATAGGCGCCGCCCGGAAGCGAGGGGTCTTTTTCCCGCTTCTTCTCGAACTGGCCGTGGTATTTCACGGTGGTGGCAAACTGCTTGCGCAGGTATTCCCGCTGGGATGCGTCGCCCACCTTGGCCAGCTCGGCCTCCAGGTTCTCGGGGGTGACAATCTTGCCCAGGATGGCGGTATCCGGGCAATTGTTCACGCAGTCCATGCAGCCCACGCAGTTTTCGTTGTTGAACTCGGGCAGCTCGGGGGCGATATAGCTGAAATCCCGGGCCTCGCCGGTGGCGGCGGGCAACACGCTTTGCGCCACGAACTCATCGGCGGGCAGGCTGGAACCGGCACCCCGGTTGTAGGCCTCCACCACTTCCTCGGCGCGCTTATAGTCGTACCAGTGCTGCGCTTTTTTCTTGTCGTCGGGTTGTGCGCTCATTTCGAGTCAGACTCCTTACAGTTGAGAGAGGTAAATCTAGATAAAGAAGGCGTTGGTGTCCTTGCCCTTGGCGTCCCACTCCTGGCGACCGCGCTCCAGCACGTCGACAGGGGTGGCGTCGATCATCTCGCGGGGTACTTCAAACACCTGCTGGTAGCCTTTGCGGGCGGCCTCCAGGTTGTCGCGCACCACCTGCTCGCCACGGCGGCCAAAGTATTTTTCAATCGGCTTGCGCACGCGCTCAAACAGCTCGTCCTCGCTCAGCCCGGCATCGGACTGGAAGGGGGTCAGCCGCAGGAAGACGCCCAGCAGCACGATGCCCTGGAAGCGTTGCACCAGAGAATCGTCCGCCTTGCAGCTTTCCTGGGCAATGCGGATGGTATCCACGCCGTAGAAGCGGATGTTGTTTTCCTTGATGTAGTACTTGGCCCACACCGGGATGGAATCCCACAGTTGCTGGGGATCTTCCTTGGGGGTGTGCTGGAAGAGGGTGCAGCCGGGCTGCAGGCCCACCAGCGGGTTGCCCATATTCCAGGTGTTGGGGTCCATCAGGGGTACGAACTCGACCTGAATCAGCTCGGAGTGGGTACCGATGCGGCCCTCCTTGGTGGTGGTGAGGTAGGTGTTGGTGGGCAGGCCCTTTTTCTCGGAGCCGTACTTGGGCGAGGCCTGCACCTTGAACCCGAAGATGTCGCCCAGACAGGTGGCGATAATCTTGTTGGTGGTTACCGAGCCGTAGCCGCCCACACTGTGGCCACGAATGGAGAAGGAGCCCGGCGGACGCACGTCCGGCTCGTCTTTCACTTCCAGGGCCGAGGGGTGATCGATGCCCAGGCTGAAGAATCGCTTGCCCGCACCGTTGGGGGCCATGTTTTCCACGGTGGCCACCATCTGGCCGGGGGTCACGTCGCGGCTGCCCAGGCCGGCCACGCCGGAATAGATGACCGGGATGCGGTCAATCTTGGGGTAGCCTTCGGTACCCATCAGGGCCTTGGCAAAAGCGGCCTCGATTTCGGCGGTCAGCGGGTTGGAAACGCCCAGCGGGTTATCCATCCGCTCAATCACCGCAAAAGCCTTCACGTTTTTCAGCGCTTCCACGATTTGGGGGCCGGGGAAGGGACGGAAGGAGGTAATGGTCACGCTGCCGGCTTTCAGGCCCTGGCCACGGATGTGATCCAGGGTCACGGCGGCGGTTTCCGCGGTAGAGCCCATGGACACAATGGCGTATTCGGCATCAGCCATCTGGTTGGAGGACACAAAACTGTAGCGGCGGCCAGTCAGCCGGTAGAACTCATCCATAGCCTCTTGCAAAGCGGCAGGCACCTGGTCGTAGAAATGCCGTTGGGCAATTTTACCCGCCATGTAGCTGTCCTGGTTCTGCACCACGCCGCTCATCAGCGGGAAATCGGGATCGAACAGCTTGCGCAGGCGCTCTTCCGGGCGGCCCAGGTATTCGGCAATCAGCTCGTCTTCCGGGAAGAGCACGTTTTCGATGGTGTGGGTAGTAAGGAAGCCGTCCTGGATGTTCATAAACGGGGTTTTGCTGGCTTCGGCGGCCCGGCGGCTGATTAAACACAGATCACCCGCCTCCTGGGCGTTCTGGGCAAAGACCATCCCCCAGCCCACATCGGTAACGGACATCACGTCATCGTGGCCGGCATGCACGTTGAGAGAGTGGGAGGTCAGGGCGCGGGCCCCGATGTTAAACACCAGCCCCAGGCGCTTTCCGGAAATGGTGTAAAGCACTTCCTTCATCAGCACCAGGCCCTGGCCGGACGTGAAGTTGGTGACCCGCCCACCGGCCACGGCATAGCCTTCGGAAGCGGAGGCCGAGGAGTGCTCGGATTCCGGCTGCAGCCACATGATGGGCTTGCCCCACACGTTCTTCATGCCGTTGGAGAAGGCGGTCTGGAAACCCACCCCCATGGTGGTGGAGGGAGTGATGGGGTAGGCAATGCCCGCTTCGCAGGCGCGGGTTTCCACGTGCACCACCATGCCGGCGCCATCGGCCGTGCCCGGCACACCGGGATAAGGAAACTTGGACTGGTCAGCGTTATGCGCTTCCTGCTTTTTGGGAGGTTGGGCAAGGGCCATTGAGGCGTCTCCTATGATTCGTCGGGTTGATAAAACTGGTTCAACAGGATAAAAGGGTGCCAGTGGGTTGTTGGGTTCGGGGATGGTAGGACTTGCGGGAGCCAGGCGATTAACTTGGGCCTGCTTGCGTTATCTGGTCTGAACGAGAGGGTGGGGCCACGCCTGAAGCCAACCCTTATTGTACAAAAAACGTCCCGAATTCAAACCTTCTCTTAATAGTTCTGCAACGTACCGGGGCCAACGGGCCGGGTGGCAACGCGTCCGTGCGGGAGTTTGCCACCGTGGCTATTATACATGCATCGGAACGGAAATCCGAACCTGAAGGGCTTTTCTTGCCGGGGAAGGCCTCCCACGGGTGGCTACGGCTGCCATGCCGACGAAAGGCCGGTTTGCAGCCCCACCCCACGGCTGTGCCTGCATAGGCCGGGAAACTGCGTAGTATCCGAAAATCTGCTCGAAAAATTTTTCGAAAAAAGACTTGCCTTTCTGCATGAAGGTTGTATCATAGAATTTACGTTCTATAGAATCAACGTTCGATGAACGGGCGGGGCTTCTGCCGGACGGGATACCGCGAACCGATGGAAGAGGACGATGGTTTCCAAGGATGATCTCCCAACCAAGCAACGGGAAGTGCTGGAACAGCTTCTGGCCTTCATCGATGAGAACGGCTACCCGCCGTCCATCCAGCAGTTGTGCAAGTTGTGCGGGGTCAGCTCGACGTCCACCATCCACTTCCATCTGAGCGCACTAAAGAAGAAAGGACTCATCGACTGGAATCCGGCCGAAAAACGGGCCATCACCGTGCGGGAGGATCTGCGAGACGCCTACAAGGTAGGCGCCGAACAAGCCACCCGGGAGAAACGCGGGGTGCTGCCCATGTACGGACGGATTGCCGCCGGTTCCCCCCTGCAGACCCTGCAAGACAACGTGGAGCGCATCGATCTTTCCGAAGATCTGTGCCCGCCCGGCTGTTATGCCCTGAAGGTGCGCGGCACCAGCATGATTGAAGATCACATTATGGATGAGGATATCATCATCGTGAACCCGGAGGCGCGCGTACGGGAGGGCGATGTGGTGGTGGCCCTCATCGAGAACGAAACAGCCACTCTGAAGCGGTTTTACCGGGAGAAGGATCGCATCCGCCTCCAACCGGCCAACTCGGATATGGAACCTATCTATGTCACCGACGTCCATATCCAAGGCAGGGTTGAGGCCATCATTCGCCGGTATTAAGAGAGAGTATCCCCAACATACGACGAAGCTTGGTTAGACACCCTACTAAGGAGGTTAGTTTTCTTATGCGTCTGGATCTGATTCTTCGCGATTTGCTGATTGGCACCCTGCTGGTGGCCCCTTACCTCTTCATCCCCACCCATCTGTAAAGTCTTTACGGTTCTACTCCTACACTCCACTCTTTATCCCACAAATCTCACCTGAGGCAACCCAATTGCCTCTTTTTCTTTTATTATAGGGAGCAATCGCCACTCGGCGGTTCCCTCGCCCGTGTGTCCCCCAACCCGACCCCGTGGATATGAACGCCAGCATCCTGACCCCACAAGCAACTCCCCGCAACGACCTCCAGGAAGCCCTGCTTGGAAAATCCCTGGAAGACTTGCGCGCGCTGGTAAAGGAGATGGGCCAGCCCGCCTTCCGGGCCGATCAGCTGCACCACTGGCTGTATGTACGCGGGGTGCGCGATTATGACGGCATGACCAACCTGAAAAAGGAATTCCGGGCCCAGCTGGCCGAGCGGTTTAGAATTGGGCAGTTGGAAATCGCCGAAAAGCAGGTCAGCGCCGACGGCACCCTCAAGTACCTGTTCCGCCTGCCGGACGGCAAGGTGGTGGAGTCCGTACTGATGTACTTTGAGGAGCGGGGCACCTACGCGGTGTGCCTGTCTACCCAGGTGGGCTGCGCGGTGAACTGCGGCTTCTGCGCCACCGCCAAGCTGGGCTTCCTGCGCCAGCTTAGCGTGGCCGAAATCGTGGAGCAGTACATGTACGTGCAGTCCGATAGCGGCAAGGAAGTGCGCAACATTGTGTTTATGGGCCAGGGCGAGCCGTTGCTGAATTACGACAACACGCTGGGGGCCATTCGCATCCTGAACAAATCGGCGGAAGTAGGCATGCGGCACATTACCATCTCCACCTCCGGCATCGTGCCCCGCATTTACGACCTGGCCCAGGAAGACCTGCAACTGACGCTGGCCATTTCACTGCATGCCCCGGACAACGACACCCGCACGGCCATTATGCCCCTGAACAAAAAATACCCGCTGGAAGTGCTGATGCCCGCCCTGCACGATTACGTGAACACCACCGGCAAGCGGCTGACCATTGAATACATCCTGCTGGAAGGGGTGAACGACCAGCCCTCGCACGCCCATGCCTTGGGCCGGCTGCTAAAGGGACTGAAGTGCAACGTGAACCTCATTCCCTACAACCCCATCGGGGATTGCTACGGCTACAAGCGCCCCTCCAACAACGCCATTCACCGTTTCAAGGATATCGTCTACCAGCAGTACGGCAAAAAAGTGACCGTGCGGGTGGAACGCGGGGTGGATATTGCCGCCGCCTGCGGACAGCTGGCCAACAAGTCCCTGGGCTAGCCCCGCCCAATGCCCTCTGAACCCGGCCTGGGGCGAAAGAACGGAGAGACGTATTTACGTTTCTTCACAAACTAACATCGGTTTAAACAAAATTGTTTTTATGCACATACGAGCAACGCTCAAAGATTTATTCTCTACTACCAAACTTCTACCTACTTTTTACTCTACTCAGACAAGTATCACCGCCCACCGGGCGGTTTTTTATTGCCCGGGTTCCGCCAAGCCCCGATGCCGCAAGCTTAGTGTATGCAGGTACACCAGACGTCACAAAGCTGTCACAAACGGTCACCATGGGTCTGCCGGCAGATTTTTCCGTTATCATGCCCATGTTTTAAGGTGATCAAGGCATTTTTTTTCCTTGACCGACTTTATACGGGTACCAAGACCAAATTCGGGGTGTTATGAACGGCGGCGTGATCAGTCCAGGCCGAATCCAACCGAATATCCGACAGCCGCGCTTCGGATCCGCTGCCGAAGTGAAAGCGCTGAAGGAGGCCGTGAAAATCGGCCAGGAAGGCGTGGCCAAAATTGCCAACGAGGGCATTGCCGACGGCCTGCTGAAGTTTTTCAGCAAGGGGCTCTTCCAGCGCGACGTGCGCGTGGGCGGCATGTCGCTGGAAGACATGGCCGCCCGCCTGCAAACCCTCATTGGGGTCTACATCCTGCAAGGCTATCTCTCCATCAAGGAAAAGAAACACCCCTGGGAAACCAATGGCCGCAACGTGGTGGTGTGGCTGCTGACCACCTACGTGGTGCAGTTCCTGAAAAACGACAGCTTTGGCATTAACACCCTGTTGTTGAACCCGTTTATGAAGCCCAAGGTGGATTACTCCAAGCCGGTGGAAAAAGTGGCCGAGCCGGTGAAGCAGGCCGTGGAGCGCAAGGGCTTTGGCAAGCTGGTACACGCCGTATTGGAGCCGCTGGGCAAGCTGCTGGCCCCGCTAAAACCGGTGGTGGAGCAGATTGGCCGCATGCTGGATCGTCTGATCAACCCGCTGCGGATGGATATTAATTACGTGGACATTCTGGAGCGGGCCGGGGTGAAAGTCTCGGAGTCCGAGAAGAAGGCGGTGGCCGCCGGCAAGAAGTCGCTGTGGGCTTCGCAGGATGTCAACCTGCTTAGCCGCGTAAACAACCTGTACGACTCGTTGCAGGCCAAGGTGAAGGCCGAGGGGCTGGAATCGCTAAGCGCCCAGGACCAGAAAATCTTCAAGGAATTGCCCAGCTTCCTGAAACGGGTCAACTTCTTCCCCATCATCTCCACCGCGCTAATTACGGCGGCCACCGTGTACATCATCGGCAGCCTGGCCATGAAGATTGTGTACAAGTTCATTGCGCCGCTGGATAAAGACTTCATTCCGAAAGACGGCAAGGACAAGGGCCAAAACAAGTCGCCCGCCGCCACATCCGCCGAGGCCCAACCCCACATCAGCCAGCTTTCTATCCACCGCCCACGGGCTTTTGAAGCCTTCGGCAGACCGGGAGGTGGCCATGTTTCCTAATATTCCGCTGACCATGCTCAGCAATACCACCCAGCGCATCCTGACCCAGTCCAACAACATCGCCTACGGCACCCGGGGCGTGGTGCGGGTACGGGAAGTACAGCCCGAACGCAAGATGGACTACTTCTTCCGCGACTTTTACATGGTGCTGGCCACCGCCTACCTGGGCGAGATGGGCTTCCGGGCCGTGGACCTGCTGTACAACATTCCCCACATGACCCGCGCCCTGCAACTGCACAAGCTGTCGGAACGCTACCCCGGCGCCCTCAACTACAGCCGCATGCCCGACTTCGTGCGCGCCCGCCTGATGGGCAGCCTGGTCAAATCCAGCAGCAACTACGCCGTGCCCAAGGTGCTGGAGGAGATTAAGGAAAAATCCGGCCAGACGCTGACCGAGGCCGAGCACAAGCAACTGGACATTTTGCTGCGCCACCTGCACAAGCACCTGAACTTCGAGGAATTCGTCAGCGAAACCCTGGTGAAGCAAAAAGAGCTGACCACCGAGGAAGCCGGCCTGGTAACCAAGGCGGTGAAAGCCATGACCACCCATGTGGACGAGGCCGCCAAAAAGCAGGGCGTCATGAAGGAAGTAGGCGAGGAGTTCCGCCAGGTGCTGGCCAACCTGCTGAAGGAGCACGCCGACGATCCGGCCCTGAAGGCCCTGGAAAGCGCCGCCGCCAAAGAAAAGCTAATGAACCTGGTGAAGGAGGGCCTGGAAAGCCACACCACCATGAACATCATCCGCCGCATCCAAAGAAGCGGCACCTGGCCCAAGATGTTCTCCAGCGTCATCCTGAACCTGATTTTCTACGGCTTTATGGCCAACTTCTTCGACGTGAAGATTTTGCAACCCTGGCAAAAGAAAATCGTGAAAGAGCGCGGCACCTCCGAAGAGCTGGTAAAACCCGGCTACCAGGCGCTACTTCCCGGCCTGCTGGTGCTCATTGTGGGCCTGTACGACAAGTTCCCTACTCCGTTCCGAAAAATGGGCTACTTCAGCCGGTTTGCCGCCGTGGGCGGCCTGGCCCTGGCCACATACACCGCCACCATGCTGTACCTCATCAAGCGGGTACTGGCCACGCCTCCCAAAAAGGCGCCCAAGCCCCAAACCGACGCCACCGCTGCGGAAAAAGCCCCCATACCCCGCCTGCCGCAAGCCACGACACTGCCCCGCGCCGCCGAAACCCCGCATGCCCAGCGGGAGGTTCTGCCGCCCCGGCCAACCGTTAGCCAGCCTATCCCCACCCAAACGCCACCCCAGCCCGTATGGCAATCGCAGGCCACCCCGCTGCCCGTGACGGCCCCCATGCTGCCCAACGCGCCGTTCAGTGGCCCGCTGCCGACCATGCCCGCCCAAAGCTGGGTGCCGCAACCCATCACCTTTCCAACAACGCAACCCTTTGTGCCGCCCCGGCAGTTCTAGGCCATCCTAGTGGGTTTTTACCTGGCTGACCGCCTGCCCCTCGGTCTCCCAAATGTCCAGCACCCGATCCATGTGCGTAAGCTCGATGAGCCGGGTGACCTGATCGTTCAGCCCGTACAAGGTCAGGTTGCCCTTGCGCTCCCGGCAGAGCTTGAGCAGTGAAATGAGCACCGCAATGCCAAAGCTGTCCAGCATGGCCACCCGGTTCAGGTTCAGCACCACGTGGCTGTGGCCGTTTTCCAACAGGTGGGTGACATGATTCTTCAATACCAGGGTTTTGGGATAACCGAACTTGTCGTCCTCGATATCCACGATGACACAATCAGGCAAAAAACGATTTGATAGCTCCATCCGTCACCTTCCCGGGTCGCTCAACTCCGATCGTAGCATATTTTTACCGGGGTGATATCCAACCGATTCAAACCTGCCCCAAGGCGTCTAAAATTGCAAGGTCAGCAGCATCAGCTCAATGTCGTCGAAATCCACGCTGATACCGTCGGGCGACTGGTAGCCGGTGCGGATTTCGAGCGTGTTCAGCATGCCATCCCGCAGCAGGGCCCGGGGAATGGCCACCCGCTGTCCGTCCCCGTTGGCGGTAATATGGGTCAGCAGCTCCCCGTTGACCTTGACCAGCATGGGGGTGCTGGTGCGGTGAAAGGCGCTCTGCCCCAGGCGGTGGGCGGCCTCGGTATCCAGGCCAATGACCGAGCCGATTTCAAGATACACCATGGGGCCGCTGGCTGGCGGGGTGACGAACTGCCGGGTAATTACCGGGCCTTCCGCCGCCCGCCGGAAGCGTTCAGCCCCGGCGGAAACCGGGGAGTAGCTGTTGTCGCCCAGGTGCCTGATTTGGTTATCGATCACCAGGGTGTTCCGGGTTTCGGTGAGGGCAATGTGCAGGGTTCGCCCGCTGCTCTGCCAGTCGGCATCAAGCGTGGCGGTTTGCGGCACATAACCAGGCTTTGAGAATCCCACTATCAGGGGCTGGGCGGGGAGTTCCGGCAGCTGGAAAGATCCGTCCGGGGCGGTTTCCCCGGTATAGCCGATCTGGGGGACGGTCACCGTCACCCCGCCCAGCCCGCCTGCCGACCCCTGGCGGGTGACCTTGCCGGAAGCCCGGGTCACCCGGGGCGCGGGACGATAGGCCACCGGCACCATGCCGCGATCATCCTCGATGCTGACCATGCCTTTCAGCACCATGGGGGCCATGGTTTTTTGGGCATGGCCATCAGGTTGGGCCAACAGGGCAAGGGCCAGGATTGTAGCGGCAAACTGCCACCGGATGCGCTTCATGAACACCCCTTGTGATTCATCTTCTCTGTTCCACAGTGTATGCGGGTTGTGGTCTGAGTCAGGTATCGATCAGTTTTTATATACTTTTAATACCAAGGCCCGGATTGTTACATTTGTACAAGCGGGAGGCCCTCCCCGCGAAACGCACCCAGGGCGTAAACCCTCTGAAAAGGGGATTCCACTTTTGCCTGGAATCCGGCATATTTAGAAGCAAGCGGGGAAAGGGAGCACCGATGATCGACCAGATTTACGCCGCGCCCAAGGGGGTCAGCCTGGAAGAGGGCTTCCAGTTTGCCAATGAGCATCGCCTCAACTTTGAGCTGCCCAATTTCTACGAGCCAGCCAACCTGGAGCGCCTGGACGAGGAAATTGCCCGCACCGCCCGCCTGCTGACGGACTTTAACGGCACCCTGGCCCTGCACGGGCCTATTATGGACGTCAACGTGGTCAGCCCGGATCCGGAAGTGCGGCGGATTTCACGCCACCGCTACCAGCAGGCCATCATTGCCGCCAAGCAGCTGGGGGTTCGCTACATTGTGTTCCACACCCAGTGGTCGCCCATCTTCCAGGTGGCGGGGCTGACCAAGGGCTGGCTGGCCGAAGTGACCGACTATTGGGAGCAGATCATCGCCGAGCACCTGGAAGAGACCGCCATCACCGTGCTGATTGAGAACTTCATGGATGAAAAGCCCGACCTGATGAACACGGTCTTGTCCCGCATCGATTCCCCCCACCTGAAAGCCTGCCTGGATACCGGTCATGTCAACCTGTTCTCCGAAATGTCGCCCATTGACTGGATGAGCGAACTGGGCAACCACCTGGTGTATATCCATGCCCACAACAACAACGGGGAAAGCGACGAGCACGAGGCCTTCGACAAGGGGCTCATCGACATGGAAAGCTTCCTGAACCACCTGGCCCTGCTGCCCCAGAAGATCCACCTGGCCATCGAGGTGGGCAACATAAGCGCGCTGGCCCGCAGCTACGAAATGCTGAAACCCTACCTGCAACTGCAAACGGAGCAATTTGCCTCCAAAAGCTTCCTGATTTAATTTCCTACTTATCCCACTCACTATCGGCAATACGAAAATCCAGTGCGGGCGGGCCCCTTCCAGGGAGGCCCGCCCTTCAACCCGCCCCGCCCCGGGTCTACTTCAGGGGATTGGCCCCCAGGCTCCAGGTTATCCAGAAGAACAAGGCGGCCACCACAATGCGGTAAACGCCAAAAACGGTCATGGTATGGCGCTGCAACAGGGTAATAAAGCCCTTTACCGCCACAATGGCCGACAGAAAAGCAACCCCAAAGCCCACCGCGTAGGCCAGCATATCGCCCCGGCTGAGGGTGCCGGCAATTTCCAGCAGATCCTTGAGGCTGACAATCATCATGATGGGCACCGCGGCCAGAAACGAATACTCCGCCGCGGCAGTACGGCTCAGGCCGTTGCTGAGGCCCCCGATAATGGTGCTGGCCGCCCGGGAGACCCCGGGACACAGTGCCAGGCATTGAAACAGCCCTATGCCCAGGGCATCCCGCATGGTGAGATCGTCGATGCGTTCCACCGCATGCCGAAAGCACCACCGCTCCACCAGGATGAGGACGATGCCACCCAGGGCCAGCGCCCAGGTGACCACCCCGGGATTGAACAGATGCGCCTTGATGAAATTCTCCGCCAGTTTGCCCACCACCAGGATGGGCAGGGAGGTCACCGCCAGCAGCCGCAGGCCCCGCCAGCCGGAGAAACCCTGGCCGGACTTGAAGTCGAACAGGCAACGGAAGCGCTCCCGGTAAAGCACCACCACCGCCAGGATGGCCCCCAGCTGGATGAACACCTCGAAAGCATCCACCACCGGGCCTCGAATGCCCAACAGGTAGCTGGTCAGAATGAGGTGGCCTGTGGAAGAAACGGGCAGGAACTCCGTGACGCCCTCCACGATACCCAGAATAATGCTGTGCAGGAGATCCAAGGCGACTTCTCTACCGAACTCTCAACCCTTCCATCATACCACCAAGCCGACGGCCAGGGTTAGCGCATGGCGGTCTGGGGGCTCTCCAGGCCGGCATGGATCTCGGTGCCCGCCTGCCCGGCCAAGGCTTCCACCACTTTTTCCAGGCTGGTGATGAAGGCCCGCTTTCCGCCATGGCGCACGTAGTCAATCATGGCCGCCACCTTGGGCCCCATGCTACCCGCCCCAAAATGGCCTTCGGCCTGATACTGCTCGGCTTCCGCCAGGGACAGCCGGCGCAGGGCGGTTTGGTTGGGTTCGCCAAAGTGCAGGTACACGTTTTCCACCTCGGTGCAGATGATGAGGTTCTCGATTTTCAGGGTTTTGGCCAGCAGGCAGGAGGTGAAGTCCTTGTCGATAACCGCCTCGATGCCCTGGAACACGCCGTCTTTGACGTACACCGGGATGCCGCCACCCCCACAGCAAAGCGTAATCACTCCCTGGGCAATAAGCTCACGGATAGCCTCCGCCTCCACAATGCGCAGCGGGCGGGGCGAGGGCACCATGCGCCGGTAGCCCCGGTTGGCGTCGGGCCCGACAATCCAGCCGCGCTCCTCGTAGAGGCGCTGGGCCTCGTCGGCGCTGATAAACCGGCCTACCGGCTTGCTGGGCTTTTGGAAGGCCGGATCCGCCGGATCCACCTCCACCATGGTATTCACGGCCATCACCGTGCGGGGGCACTGGGCAGCCTGCAGCTGGCGGGTCAGCTCCCGGGCCAGCCAGTAGCCGATTTCGCCCTGGGTCCAGGACACACAAGTATCCAGGGTAACCGGGGTTTCAAACAAACGGGCCGAGGTTTCGGCCATATCCAGCAGGTTGCCCACCTGGGGGCCGTTGCCAAAGGTGACGACCGGCAAGTAGCCGCTTTGAAAGACCTGCACGATGCGCTGGCAAACGGCCTCCACCATCTTGGGGCAGAGGTTATTGCCGGATTTTTTATCATAGAGGGCGTTTCCGCCAATGGCGATTAGAACCGATTCCATGAATTGCCTGCTTTTCCTGCTTTAATCGGAGGGCTGCCTTTTTTATAATGGAGAAAATGACCCCGAAACTGCCTTGAACATAGCATAAAGCAGCCAAAAAGGCATCCGTGCCCATAAGCCCGCCGCCCATGAAAAGAATCTACCTGGATCATGCCGCCACCACCCCCGTGGATCCCGCCGTGCGGGCAGCCATGCTGCCGTTTTTGGAGGGGGCCTTCGGCAATCCCTCCAGCCTGCACTTTTGGGGACGGGAGGCCCGCAAAGCCCTGGAAAATGCCCGCCAGAGCGTAGCAAACTGCCTGGGCGCCCAGCCTGGCGAAATTTACTTTACCAGCGGGGCCACCGAAGCCAACAACCTGGTCATTACTGGTCTGGCGGAAGCCTTAAGGGGCAAGGGTTGCCACCTGATTACCACCGCCATCGAGCATCCGGCCATTGCTATGCCTTGCGAACGCCTGGCCCGCCAGGGTTGGGACATTACCTGGCTGCCGGTGGATGGCGAAGGCTTCGTGAGTCCCGCCGCCGTGGAAGCCGCCCTGCGCCCGGACACCGTGCTGGTGTCCATCATCCACGGCAACAACGAAATTGGCACCATCCAGCCCATTGAGGCCATTGGGGAGCGGCTTCGCAAGCGAGGCATCCCTTTTCATAGCGATGCGGTGCAGACCGTGGGCAAACTCCCCCTGGATCTGGGCCGCCTGCCGGTGGATTATCTCTCGGTTTCCGGCCACAAGCTTTACGGGCCCAAAGGCGTTGGAGCCCTGTACATAAGGCAAGGCGCCCCCATGCCGACCCCTTTGGTGGTGGGCGGTGGCCAGGAGGGCGATCTACGCTCCGGCACCGAAAACCTGGCCGGCATTGTCGGCTTGGCCAGGGCGCTTGAAATTGCCACCGAACAGCTTGCCAGCGAACCGGCACGGCTTCGGGCCCTTCAGCAAACCCTAATCCAGGCCGTGGAATCCCGAATTCCAGCGGCCATCCTGAATGGCCCCCGCGACGTGAACCGCCGGGTGCCGGGCAACGTGCATTTTTCGTTTCCACCCGGCGAGGGGGAGGCCCTGGTGCTGCACCTGGACTTGAAGGGTTTTGCCGTCTCCAGCGGCTCGGCCTGCCACTCGACAACCATCGAACCCTCTCGCATCGTCAGGGCCCTGGGCAAAAACGACGCCATAGCCCGCGCCACCGTGCGGTTCTCCCTGGGACGCGACACCACTGACCAGGACATTGAGGCCCTCATTGCCGTACTGCCGGACATTGTACAGCGGGTTGCCCGCAAACCCCAGGCGGCCTCGTCCTGAATTCCCCACCAGACGGCGTTATGAAGCCCGGCGGCATGCCCTCCTGCTTCATATCCGCTTACAAGGCAGCCTGCCTCCCGGCGGGGATGGTAGAATAGGGTCATTGTACCCGGGCCGCATCAGCCCCGGCACACCCTCCCCGGTTCCGATAGAGAGTTGACCCGTGACCATCCAGTACTCATCGCACAATGGGGGCCCGCGCCCCGACAGGAAAGCAACCCCGGATTGCCCGGCCCCCGCGCGTGCCGGGCTGCTGAAAACCGAGGAGACCGGTTACGACACCCGGCTGGAAAACACCATCCGGCCCCGCTCCCTGACCGATTACATCGGGCAATCCCTGCTGAAGGAAAGCATCCAGATTGCCCTGGACGCCGCCAAGAGCCGCCAGGAGGCCCTGGATCACCTGTTGCTCTATGGCCCGCCCGGCCTGGGCAAGACCACGCTGGCCATGGTCATTGCGGCGGAAATGGGGGCGGAGATTCACATTACCTCGGCCCCCGCGCTGGAGCGCCCCCGGGATATCCTGGGAATTTTGATGGGCATGAAGCCAGGCAGCGTGCTGTTTATTGACGAAATCCACCGGCTGAACAAGGTGGCGGAAGAGATTTTGTACCCGGCCATGGAGGACTTCGCCCTGGACCGCACCATCGGCAAGGGCGAGGCCACCAAGATTCTGCGCGTGCCCCTGCCCCGCTTCACGCTGATTGGGGCCACCACCAAGGCCGGCTCGCTTTCCAGCCCCCTGCGGGATCGCTTCGGCATGGTCTACCGGCTGAATTTCTACAGCCACCAGGAGCTTGGGCAAATCATCGCCCGCTCCGCGCGCATTTTAAACATCGAAACCACCCCGGAAGGTGCCCAGTCCATTGCCAGCCGCTCCCGGGGCACCCCCCGCATTGCCAACCGCCTGCTGCGACGGGTGCGAGACTACCTGGAGGTGAAGCGGGCCGATCGCCAGCGCGTGGATGCCGAAATCGCCTCCGAGGCCCTGGATCTCTTCGACATCGACCACCTGGGCCTGGATCCCACCGATCGCCAGCTGCTGAAAATCATCATCGAGAACTTTAACGGCGGCCCGGTGGGGCTGGAAACGCTCGCTTCCACGCTGGGCGAGGATCCCCGCACCATCGAGGACGTGTATGAGCCTTACATGCTCCAGGCCGGGCTGATCAACCGGACTCCCCGGGGGCGCACGGTCACCTCAGCGGCCTTTCGACACCTGGCCTACCAGCTGCCACAGGGCTGGGCGGAACAGGCGCGACTGGATGTGTAGCCTCTGCTAAAATGTCAGGCATGCGACGTATCACGGTATTTTTAGCGGCCCTGCTGGTTTTGTGGATGGCGTTTGTCAGCCAGGCACAGGCCCTGCCTCGGCGGCATGCCGCGGGCTCTTCGTTGTTGCCCGCGCCGGCTTCGGCGGACGCCCCGAAAGAGGGCTCCGACGGCCAGGATGAGGCCATGCCGGAGCAACGTTACCTTTACGGCGTGGTCATGCAGGTGGAGGAAGGCGGACAGGCCCCCGGCAGCCACTTGTTCAAGCCGGTGGAAAGCCAGGAGCGCCTGCAACGCGTGACGGTGCGCATCACCACCGCCCCCCAGATCCCGGGCTACAAAAAGGGGGATCGCATCACCGTGGAGAACATCATCGGGGACAACCCGGTCTATAACATTGTGCTGAAGCCGGGCGCCCGGGTTTTGCTGAACGCCGAGCTTTCCCCCCAGGGCAAATGGACGTTTTACGTCGCCAACCGCGACCGGGTGCCCGCGCTCATCATCCTGGGCACGGTGCTGGCCCTGGCCGTCATGATGCTGGGCGGGGCCGAGGTGTTAAAACACGTGCTGCTGGCCGTGCTGATGCTGATTGGCAGCTACCAGATCCTGTTTCCCGCCGTGATGCACGGCACTTATCCGCTGCTATGGACGCTGGGCTTTTGCCTGGCCTTTATCGTGCTGGGTAGTTTCATCTACCAGAGCCCGGAAGTGCGCCCCTTCAGCCGCGAACAGCTGGTGGTCATCTTCGGGGCCCTGGGCGGGCTCATTTTGATGGGCCTGCTGGTGTACATTATGCACTTTATCACCCCGCTGGACGGCTTTTCGGACGAGGCCCTGGCCTCGCTGTGGTATCTCTCGCCCCGGGTGGACTACTGGGGGCTCTTTTTGTCCTCCGCGCTGCTGACCTTCCAGGGCTTTATCTTCTACCTGGCCTGGATGATGGCCCAGAACCGCAAGGAAAGTCTGTCCTTCAGCCGGCGGTTCGGCATTTTGATGCTGCGGGGACGCCGCCTGGTGGGCCCCATGGTTTCGTCACTGGGCCTGCTTTTCCTGGGGCTGTTTGCCCCGCTGCTGCTGCAAATGCAGGGCATGCCCACCGCCCAGTTCGCCAACCTGGAAAAGACCGCCTCCATCATCACCATTGCCTTTGCCGGCGGGCTCACGCTGATCCTGATGGTGCCACTCACGGCGGTAATTGCGGCCCTGCTGCTTCGGGAGCCGCCCGAGACGCAGGCCTAGGGTGGCAGCGTTTCGGTAACGGCTTGCAAAGACGTAAACTTTCCTATGTTTTGCGATCCACACCAACTGTGGTAGGCTGGTGGTTCAAACTGTTAAGGGATTGATTCAAGGGGGGTTCGTCTTGGTGTCATTGATTGCACCGGGCGTGCCGGTTTTTGGGGCCTATCCAGCCCCTCCCGGCGAAAAAAACAAAACCGCGCGGCCTGCCTTGCGGCGGGCCGGGGTGGCCTCCTTTGGCAAGGCCCCGCCAGCGCCCCAGGCCAGCACCTCTCCGGGGGACGGAAGCCGGATATGGCAATGGTTGAAAGAGAAATCCGGCATACTGCTAATTTTTGCCTTGCTGGGCGCGGGGGTTGGCGATACCGTCTACCTGGCCCGGCAACGGGAAAGCACCCAGGAGCGCCTGCACAACCTGGAGGCGGCGTTCGGATCCTCGTTTTACGCCCTGGAACTGCCGGACGGCTCGGTGCAGGTCGTCAGCCGGCTGCCGGATATCCCCTCCTCCGTGGTACAAAGCAGTGCCCCGGCCAGTGCCTTCATCCTGGGACAGCGGGCAGAGTGGCGCTACTGGGGATCGGGCGTGTTCCTGCGGGACGGCCAGGGAGACTTTTACGTGCTGACCAACCAGCATGTCATCGATCATCCCACCGATTCGGGCGGCTTTACCGTGTATCCCTACCGCCAGGGGCGGGGTTACGGGGCCACGGTGGCCGCCTCGTCCGAACCGTTGGATCTGGCCCTGCTGAAGGTCACGGATCCGGGTTTCACACCCCCCGTATTTATTGATGCCACCCGTTTTCGCGATCTGAACCGAGATCCTTTGCGGGAGGGGGAGCTGGTTTTCCTGGTGGGTAACCCCAAACAGCAGCGTCACCTCATCATGCCCGGACTGATACATGCCCGGAACGAGGACAAAGATGGGGTGGAGTACCTGGCCGCCTGCGATCATGGCGCCTCCGGCGGGCCTATCTTCGATCAGCAGGGCCGGCTTATCGGCATTGAGCGGCTGGTCTCGGATCCCGTGGGCCACTGCACGGGTATTGGTATCGATCACATTATGCGCTGGCTGGGCGAAGCCGACATTCCCCTGGAGACGCGCCCCTCATGATGCAAGCAACCCCCGCCTTCACGCTTCGTGCCCACCCGACCCGCTTCGGGGCCAGGCCACCACGGGATGAGCAGACTGCCCCTCCGCCGGGCAAGCTGCAACATGACCGACGCCTCCCCGCAGGCCAGGAGCTTTCGCGGCCATTGGGGTCTATAGATATGGCCAAACGGCGGCTCAACCGCTGGCTTATGGCCCTGACCCTGATGGTTGGCGGGCTGATGGGCACTGGGCACTACCTGCAAGCCCAAACCCAGAACCAGGTTGACGATCTGGAATCAGCCCTCGGGCAATCGTTTTATGCCGTGGAAAACGCGGATGGCTCGGTTAGCGTGGTGCTCTCCCCGTTTAGCATTCCGGCCAACCTGCTGCGCAAAACCGCCCCGGCCAGCCTGCGGGTGGACAACCTGAAGAACGGCAACACCGTGTGGTTTGGCTCCGGGGTTTTCATCCGGGCTGCCGACGGGCAGTTTTACGTGCTCACCAACCACCACGTGGTGGACAGCACCCTGAGTGGGGAAACGGACACCATCCGGCTGCATCCCTACCGGCAATCCGGCGAGGGGCTGGAAGCCCAGGTGGTGATGCTGGGCAACGGGCGCTACGCGGTGGATGAAGGCAGCGATTTGGCCCTGCTGCGGGTGAAAGAGGCCGACTACACACCGCAAGCCTACATTGATGTCAGCCGCATCCGGGATATGCACGCACATCCCCTGGATGCCAACGAACCGCTGTTTTCGGTAGGCAATCCCCGGGGGCAGTCGGACACCATCATGCCCGGCATGGCCTTCGATCACACCCTGCGCAACCGCCCCCAGGACATCAAGTACCTGGAAGCCTGCTGGCCGGGCAGTTCCGGCAGCCCGGTGTTCGACATGGAGGGCAGCCTGGTGGGCTTGAACCGGGCCATCAGCATTCCCGCCGGCGGACGCTGCTGGGGGGTCTCGGCGGAGAGCATCATTGAGCGCCTGCAAGACTGGGGCATCGACATCGGTTCGTAGCGCCCGCACAAAATCACCATCAGGGGGTTTGATAGTACATCACCTGCGCCGCCCCTGCGGCCCCTGGGAGAGGGATTGCCACGGCAGTCCCCGATGAGGAAGACAATGACGCTATACGCCCTGTCAAACCGGGCCTTGCCAATGGCCCCAACCCGGTTTGGCATTGCCCACCCCAAAGCCACCCGACCGCTGGCAATGCCGGCCCCCCAATGGCACCCGCCCGCCCCTCGCCCGCGCATGCTGCTTCGCAAACTACTGCTGACCCTGGTGATGATGGCCGGCTTCGGCTGGGGCGGCTACCGCAACATCCATGCGGCCAACATGTTTCATGGCCCCTACGGGCAGTTTGATAATCCTCTGGCGCTGGTTGAAGGTGGGGTTCAGCCTTTTGAGCCACCCCAAAACGCTGCGGGGTACCTGGACAATCCCCAGCGCTCCGAATGGGGAGACTACCTGTCCCTGCCTGAGGACGGCAGCCCAAATCCCGCTGCTCAAAAGGAACGCGCCCAAATGGCGGACATGGATGCCCTGCGGGCAAGGTTCAACACCCTGGCCCAGCCCTATTACCAGCATCCCGGGCAAGGCATCGCCCCGCTCAGCAGTGCCTTGAACCTGCTGAACAATGTATTGCCGTATCGATCCGCCTTGGCCCAGCGGGATCCTGAGGCACTCGCCCGGCACGACGCCCTCATCGCCCGCTTCGTCAACCATCCCCAGGTGCGCTTTGTTTACGTGGACAGCGACTTGCAAGCCTACGAAATGGATCCGGCCACCCGTTACCTGATTGCCGCCAACCTGCTGGACCTGATGCATAACCGCTGGGACCTGATAGAGGATCAGCTGATCGGTCTGAACCCGCCCCTGTACGTCATCCAGGCGGAAGGCATGGAGAAAAACTTCCACCCCGAAAACCGCACCGCTTCCGTGGTGGGCTATTTTTCCCCCGGCACCAACGACATGTTCTTTGACGCCTTCTCCGGGCTGTGGGGCCCGGTGGCCGACAAGCAACCTGCCACGCTGGTGCTGCACGAATTTGGCCACGGCACCGACGCCAACCGCATTGCGGTGCCCTGGCTGGGCATTTCCCTGCCTTCCGGGCACATGATGGGGCTGGATGAGACGGATCGGCAAACCATCGACCAGGAGTACCAGCGGCTGCAAACCCTGCTGATGATCCAGATTGAGCGGGCCAACGCCGGGCAGTTCGCGCAAGTTGGGCAGGCCCTGGAGGACGGCTCCCTGAGCCATTCGGAAATCGGGGCACTGGACTTCCTGACTTCCGAGGAACTGGCCCGGGTGAAGGAAGCCGCCCATGGCAAGCTCACCCCTGAAGCCTGGGAAGCCTTCCGGCAGGAATTCTTCCGGGCCCGGCAATATGCCAACCCCAAGGTCAGCCACGTGTTGGGCATCGGCACCTATGCCTTCAGCCTGAGCAACTGGGAAACCCAGACACTGGGCATCCGCACCGAGTTCGTGCCGGAAATAACCGGCTACTTTTTTGCCAAGCCCCAAGTGCTGTTTGAGGCCAGCCCCCGGCTGTATGATGTGTGGATGCGCTACTACCGGGTGGATCCGCTAAGGGGCTACCGAGACCTTGACCCCCAGGAGGCCGCCATCGTTATGAGCCCGGCCCGGTTCCCGCCCGAAAAACCCGCTAAAAGCCCACGCTAGCACAACCGCATGCACAAAACGGGCCGGTTTGGTTTTTAGATCGCATGACAGTGCAATCATTCGGCGAGGGCTATCACTATGGCCGTTCAGGGTTTATTGACGGGACTGCGGGGCGCCTGCACCCAGGTGCTGAAAAGCCGCCTGCCCAACAACGCGGAATACCTCAAGCGCATGGCCACCGAGCGCTCCATGAAGCAAGCCGCCCGAACCATTCAGCGGGACGTGGCCACCATCGGCAAAAAACTGGGGCAGGAAACGGCAACGGACACCCCGGTGGCCGGCAGCCTGCTGGAAAACTACGTGCGCTACATCTGGGACATCGGCAAAACCCGCTCGCCGGGCGAAGCCCTGGGCGTGGTGATTGAGGATCTCGGCCTGATGTTGAGCAAGGCCGCCGAACACGTGCGCAAGTTCATCGACGAAATGCTGAACAAGACCGCAACCGGCAGCACGCCCTCCTAGGCCGTACACGGGGAGGGTCAGCCTGCGTTCAGCCCGCCTCAGGCGTTTTGCTGCATGTACTGGCGAAGCGTCATCATCTGATCGCGCAACTGGGCTGCTTTTTCGAATTCCAGCATGCGGGCGGCGGCCTTCATTTCGGCCTCCAGGGCTTCAATCAGCATGGGCAGGCGTTCGGGCGGCACTTCCCCCAGCTCATCGACAATGCGGCTGGCCTTGCCTTTGCCCTTGGCCGCCTCGGCCTCCCGCTCGCCCATGGTGCCGATGAGATCGAGCAGGCCGTAGGTGATATCTTTCTTGATGGTTTGCGGCACGATGCCATGCGCGGTGTTGAAGGCCATCTGCCGTTCCCGGCGGCGGGCGGTTTCCTCCATGGCGCGGCGCATGCTGTCGGTCATGTCATCGGCGTATAAAATGACTTTGCCGGCAGCGTTGCGGGCCGCCCGGCCAATGGTCTGGATGAGGGAGGCCTCCGAACGCAGGAAGCCCTCCTTGTCGGCGTCCATAATGGCCACCAGGGTCACTTCGGGCAGATCCAGCCCCTCCCGCAGCAGGTTTACCCCCACCAGCACGTCGAAATCGCCCAAACGCAAGTCCCGCACAATTTCCATCCGCTCAATGGGCTTAACCTCGCTGTGCAGGTAGCGCACCCGCACGTGCATGGTCTCGAAGTACTCGGTCAGATCCTCGGCCATACGCTTGGTGAGGGTGGTGATGAGCACCCGCTCGTCGGCCTCGGCCCGGCGGCGGATCTCTTCCAGCAGGTCATCCACCTGGTTGCGGGTGGGACGTACCTCCACTTCCGGGTCGAGCAGGCCGGTAGGACGGATGATTTGCTCCACCACCTGGGCCGACTGCTTGAGCTCGTATTCCGACGGGGTGGCGGAAACAAAAACGCGCTGCCCGGTGCGGGCCAGGAACTCATCGAAGTTGAGGGGGCGGTTATCGACGGCGCAGGGCAGCCGAAAGCCGTACTCCACCAGGGTTTCCTTGCGGGAGCGGTCGCCGTGGTACATACCGCGCAGCTGGGGGATGGTCACGTGCGACTCGTCGATGATCAGCAGGAAGTCGCGGGGGAAATAATCGAGCAGGGTCTTGGGCGGGGTGCCCGGCGGGCGGCCTTCCAGAATGCGAGAGTAGTTCTCGATGCCGTTGCAATAGCCCACCTCGCGGATCATCTCCAGATCGCGCAGGGTGCGCTGCTCCAGGCGCTGGGCTTCCAGCACCTTGCCCAGATCGTACAGCTGGCGCAGGCGCTCTTCCAGCTCCAGCTCGATTTGCTTGACGGCCCTGTCAATCTCCTGCCGCCCGGCCACGTAGTGCACGGCAGGGTAGATGACCACTTCGCCGGGCAGCGCCAGCACCTCGCCGGTCAACGGATCGACCACGCTCAGGCGCTCCACCTCGTCGCCAAACAGTTCCAGGCGGATGATTTTTTCCTCGTGGGCCGGGTGCACCTCGATGATATCCCCCCGGGCCCGAAAGCAGGCCCGCTGGAGATCGATATCGTTGCGCTGGTACTGGTTGCGAATAAGCCGCTTAAGCAGCTCGTCGCGATCCATTTCGCCACCCACCTTCAGGCGCAGGGCGGCCTCAAAATAGTTTTCCGGCAAACCCAGGCCGTAAATGCAGCTGACGCTGGAAACCACAATGGTATCCCGCCGCTCAAACAAACTGCGGGTTGCGGAGTGGCGCAGGCGATCGATTTCCTGGTTGATGGCCGCGGTTTTCTCGATATAGGTATCGGTGCGAGGAATGTAGGCTTCCGGCTGGTAGTAGTCGTAATAGCTGATGAAGTACTCCACGGCGTTTTCGGGGAAGAACTCCCGCATTTCGTTGTACAGCTGCGCGGCCAGGGTTTTGTTGTGGGAGATGATGAGCGTGGGCCGCTGCACCCGCTCAATGACGTTGGCCATGGTAAAGGTTTTGCCGGAGCCCGTGACGCCCAGCAGGGTCTGCCCCTCAAACCCCGCGTTGAGGCCAACCACCAGCTTGTCGATGGCCTGGGGCTGATCGCCGGCGGGCTGATACGCCGTTTTCAGTTGGAACGCTTTACTCATTGTTGTTCATCATTACGCCCGGGGCGGATTTTTGCAAGGCCGTCCCCATGCAGACGCCCCCGGTCCCGGCTTGTGCCCCCGACGGCGAAAAAAAGAAAGGCCCGCCCGCCGCGACATAGCGGGCAGGCCGTGTTTTTCAGCAGAAGGAAGTCTTTGCCAGCCTGGATGCAGCCTGAACTGGATGAAAGGGAAAAAAGCCCGGTAACGAGGGGTGGCCGCGCTAACTGGTTAGCCGGAAGAACTGGACGGCTGCCGAGTTCTGGCTTTGCTGGATGTTGCCGGCCAGCGCCCCGATGAAGCCGGCGGTATCGCCCGCCCGCAGGCTGGTCAGCACGCCGTTGTCAATAATTCGGGTGGGATCATCAGTGCCCCGTGGGATAATGCCCACCGATCCGCCGCCCAACACCGCAGGTGCCAGCACCGGCCCGGTGGCGTTGGGGTTAATAAGGCCGCCCCCTCCGCCGGTGGCGCCGGATGCCGCCTTGGCCAGAACCGAGTCGGCGGTTTTCAGCGTGTTTTGCTGCTGGGGAGTCAGGGTGCCCAGGAAGGGCGAGGTGGTATTCACCGGGGTGCGGGCCGTATTGGCCGTTGTCACGGTGGGTGCGGTAGGCTGCGTGGCCACCGGCTTGGCTTCCGGGGTTTTGGAGCCAAGTCCCAGGCCGCTTAGCAGATTATCCACGCCTTCAGAAACCGTATTCTTCAGGTTCTCGATACCGTCCATCACGCCTTGCTTCAGGTTTTCAACACCTTGGCGAATCTCTTCGCCCATGTTTTCATCGCCCTGATGGCCTTCGCCATCCAGCTTTTTGGCCAAGCCGGGCGGCAGCTTGCCGTTTTCGGCCATCTTGGCCAGGCCGGGGGTTAGCCCCTGCTTTTTGTCCTTCATATACGACTGCAAAAACGGCGGCAGGCCGCCACCACAAGACTTGCCCTTCAGGTCTTTACCGCCCTGACTGGAACCCGGGCCGCCATGATGCCCAACGCCTGATACCATGCGGGTACGCTCTCCTCTTCAATATTGAGTTCGATGCTCTCTCTTGCCCTGATAAACCTGGCCACGAAAATGGCCAATAAAATAAAAACAATCAATCAGGCCAAATTGCCCGCCCGTTCTGTAACAATTTTTACCCAGGGTTGGCAATACGGCTGATATCTATTGGAACGAGGGGATAGGTTTTGTGGCGAGACAAGCGGGATGCAGGCGTTACAATGCGCCCTGGATCTTGAAGCGGTCGGAACCCGAGCCGTCTTGATCCGCGCTGCGAATGAAGCGGTAACAGTATGCCCCGGCGGGGTGTTCCGGGAAGCCGTTCAGAGGATAGTACCCGTTGCGGCGCCCTTCTTGCGGGCGGCTATCGGTTTGGAAATCGGCGCATAACTCAAAGCCGTCCCTACCCGTCACCCGGTAGCGGTAAGGTTGGCCGGTCTGCGGATCGGCCATGGCCTCCTGGCTGCTGGGCGGCAACTTGGACAGCGTGGCTGGCAGGCGCTTGTGCTCGGTATCGTACTGGGCAATACGGTAGCGCAGGCTGCTTAAATCACTAATTCGCTGGTTGTCCATCCTGACCTTGCGCTGATGGACCGGCCCACCGGTCAAAAAGAGCCCGCCCGCCAGGGCCCCAAGCACCAGAAGGCAACTAATAGCCCAGAAGATGGCCGGCCAGCGACTGGGGGCATTCGCATTCTCGACCATTACGCGTCTCCTTCCGGTTGGCCCTTGACGAGGGTATCGTCGCGGCGCATTTCAAGAAAGTAATAGGCAAAAGTGATGGCCGAAACCAGCAGCACGGTTGCGGCTTTGGCCACGAATCGGGCGGTCAGGTCGCCTTCCAAAAAGGTGGTCAGCGTGCAAATCAGGTCGACCAGCGAGGCGATGGCGGTAACCCCCAAAATGAAGTAGGTCATCAGCTTGCGGATGAGGGATTCCCGCTTTTCGGCGTGCTGGGCGATATGCCGGTTCAGCCACACGTTAAGCCCGGTGTAGGTGGGAAACGCCACCAGCAGCATGGCGATGGCCCAGCTGATATCGTGGTGGTAGTAGCGACTGTCCACCGGATCGGGCAGCCAGTAGTTGATCATGTCGAAGAATAGCCCCAGTACGGCGGAAACAGCCATGCTGAGGGTGACCAGGATGAGGAAGTACACGAAAATATCCCGGGCAATCTGGTGGGCCTGCATGCGGGGGGCCGGAATGGGCACCCCCTGCTCATCCACGCCGGCAAACTGATCCAGGGTCTTTTGAATGACGTCCGCCGACCAGCCCGCCGACAGCAGCGTCCGCGTCAGCGCCTCGCGGGAAGCCCCGCGGCCCATGGCGTCTTTTACGTAATGCTTCAGTTCCAGTGACATCGGGGAATCCTTGCTTGCTTGGTTTCATTGTAATAATGAAACTCAGCCAACTGTCACGACGCTGTAACAGTTCTCCCCGGTGTTACACCCATCCTGCCAAAGACCAGATAAACCCGTTCTGCACTAGGATCATGCTCCCCACTACCAGCAGCAGGTAAGCCACCATGGACACCTCCCGCAGCTGGCAATCCTTCAGGGCCTGCCGCAGCTGGGGGGCAAAGCCCTTCAGCAGCTCAGGCCGGCTGGCCCGGATGCTGCCCGACTCAAAGCGCACCTGCACGGCCAGCTCCCCCTCCAGAGACGGGACGATAAGCCGCGAGCGCTTCTCTTGGCAAGCAACTCCCTGGCGCTCATAGACCTGGCGAGTGGCTTCAAACAGGTCATCCTCGGTCACGTTGAACACAAACAGCGTGCGCCGCAGCAGGCCCAGTACCATCCCCAGTAGCAGCAGCAAAAAAAACGACATAACCAGCATGAACAGGTCGATTTGGGAATGCTTGCCGCCCAGCAGGCCGGAAGCAACCAGAATGGGCATCGGCAAAAAGCCCAGCAGCACAAACACACCCATATGCCGGGCGGTCAGCACCAGGGGGCGCCGGTTCAAAAGCCGCAGGCCTGTTCCCAGGCACAGCAGACCCATCACCATGATGGGCACCAGGATCAAAACCATGATTTGCTGCATGCAACGACCTCCAAACCACACCGACAAGTCTAGCACAGCTTGCCCCCAAGGGGCTCATCCGGTTGGGAGCATGCAACGGTGGTGGGCGCGGCGATAGGCAGGCTAAACCAGCGAGTGCCGGACGATGAAGTCGGTATAGACTTCGCGGCCATCCACGAAGGCGGGGTTGTCCATCAGCTTCTGGTGGAAGGGAATGGTGGTTTTCACCCCGGTGATGCCGTACTCGTTGAGGGCGCGCTTCATGCGGGCAATGGCCTCTTCGCGACTGGCGCCGTAGCAAATCAGCTTGGCCACCAGCGAGTCGTAGAAGGGCGGGATTTTATAGCCGGTGTAAGCATGGCTGTCCACCCGCACGCCGGGGCCACCGGGGGCCACGTAACCGTCAATCAGCCCGGGGCAAGGCATAAAGTTCTTGTCCGGGTCTTCGGCATTGATGCGGCATTCGATGGCATGCCCGCGAAACTGGATGTCCTCCTGGGTGAATGCCAGCGGAATGCCGGCGGCCACCTTGATCTGCTCCTTCAGCAGATCAATGCCGGTGATCATCTCGGTGACCGGGTGTTCCACCTGGATGCGGGTGTTCATTTCCATAAAGTAGAAGTTGAGATCGCTGTCGCACAGCAGCTCGATGGTGCCCACCCCCTCGTAGCCAATCTTGCGGATGGCTTTGAGGATGATGCTACCGATTTTCTCCCGGATTTCGGGGGTAACCACCGGCGAGGGGGCCTCTTCCAGCAGCTTCTGGTGGCGGCGCTGGATGGAGCAGTCCCGCTCGCCCAGGTGCACCACGTTGCCAAACTGGTCGGCCAGCACCTGGAATTCCACGTGGCGGGGGTTGGTAATGTACTTTTCAATGTACACTTCATCGTTGCCAAAGGCGGCCTTGGCTTCGGCGCGGGCCATCTCCAGCTGGGCCTCCACCTCGTCCTCGCTTTTAACCAGGCGCATACCCTTGCCCCCGCCCCCGGCGGTGGCCTTAATGATGATGGGATAACCGGCATGCTGGGCCCATGCCTTCACCAGCTGGGGATCGGCGGTGGTGCCGTCCAGGCCGGGCACCACGGGCACGCCCACATCGGCCATGGTCTGCTTGGCGGTGGCTTTATCACCCATCTTGCGAATCATGTCGGGCGAGGGGCCAATGAACTTGATTTGGTGATCGGCGCAGATTTCGGCAAAGCCGGCGTTTTCGGCCAGGAAGCCGTAACCCGGGTGAATGGCGTCCACGCCGGCCATCAGGGCCACGCTCATGATGTTGGAAACGTTCAGGTAGCTCTTGGCGGACGGGGCGGGGCCCACGCAGTAGGCCTCGTTGGCCAGCTGCACGTGCAGGCTTTCTTCGTCGGCCTGGGAGTATATGGCCACCGTCTTGATACCCAGCTCGTGGCAGGCCCGAATGGTACGGAGGGCAATTTCACCCCGGTTGGCAACCAGTACTTTCTTGAACATCGGTCAGTCTTTCCTTTAATTCGGCATGCGTGCGCAGAGGAAGTACCTCATTTAAAAACAAACCAAACCGCAACTTGCTACAAAATGAGGAAAAAATCAGCTGGGATCGATCAGCATAAGGGTCTGGCCAAACTCCACGGGCTGGCCGTTTTCCACCAGCAGCTTCACAATCTTGCCACCGACTTCGGATTCCAGCTCGTTCATCATCTTCATGGCCTCGATGATGCACAGCGTCTGGCCCTTGCTGACCCCCTGACCCACGGCCACGAAGGGCGGGGAATCCGGCGAGGGGGCCGAATAGAAGGTGCCGACCATGGGCGAGGTGACCTTGAAGTAGTTTTCCTCGGAAGCCACGGCCTTGGCGGGCGCGGAAGCCTCCGAAGCGGCAGGGGTCGGCGCGGGGGCCGCCGTCGCAACCATGGGCGGGGCGGCAGCCACCACGGTGGTATTGGCCACCGGCAGCTTGATGGTGACGGTCTTATCGCCTTCCTGAACGGTCAACTCGGCGAGATTTTTCTCCAGGGCCAGCTCGGCCAGGGCTTTAATCTGATCAATATTGACATCCATCGCTTTAAAACCTGTCTAAACCCTATCCAAATAACTGTTTGACCGGGTGTCCACCCGGATGACGGTACCCACCTCCACAAAGAAGGGCACGTTCACCACCGCCCCGGTCTCCAGGGTGGCTGGCTTGGTGCCGCCTTGGGCGGTGTTGCCTTTTTCCGAAGGGGGGGTATCCACCACCTTCAGCTCGACGTGGGTGGGGAGATCCACGCCGATAATCTTGGTGCCGTGGAACAGCACGTTGGCGTTCATGTTTTCCTTCAGGTACTTGACCTGATCGCCAATCTGTTCCTTGGTGATGCCCACCTGGTCGTAGGTGCTGGTATCCATAAAGGTGTACTCGTTGCCGTCCGTGTACAGGAACTGCATTTCGCGGCGTTCCAGGTGGGCGGTTTCCACTTTTTCGCCAGCACGGAAGGTTTTTTCGAGCACCTGGCCGGTTTCCACGTTTCTCAGCTTGCTGCGCACAAAGGCGGCACCCTTGCCGGGCTTAACATGCAGGAATTCCACGATTTGCCATAGGTTGCCATCCACAATGATGGTCAAACCGGTCTTGAAGTCGTTGCTGGAGATCATCGATGGTCCTGTCCTATTGAACGAATTGTTGACAATTGGTATTAAGGGTACCATAACCATAATCGAGTCAAACCCCAAATCTCAATGAGCCGTCCCCCTATGTCCCAAAGCGTTTACAAGGCCACATGCCCGGTTTCGGGCCTGCCTGGGCTGGCCGCACTGGCCGGCCACCTGGCACGGCACCTGAAGCCGGGGGATGTTGTCTCCCTGAACGGCCCGCTTGGGGCCGGAAAAACCACCCTGGTACAGTATATCGGCGAGTCCATGGGCTTGCGGGAACGCCCGGTAAGCCCCACCTTCGTGCTGATTCACGAATACACCACCGGACGCGTCCCCCTGGTGCATGCCGACCTGTACCGCCTGGGCGAGGCGCAGGCCGAATCGCTGGCCGATGAGCTGTTGGATACCGTGCAAGGCAAACAAGCCATCCTGTTTGTGGAGTGGGCCGATTTCGGCCCGTTTTTGGATCCGTATATCACCCTGCGGGTGGATATCACGCTGGACTCCCAGAGCGATCGGCGGGAATTCAAGCTGGAAGCCAGCCGTGCCGAACTGGTGGAGGGCCTGGGCGCATGAGCGACCGTGTGCTGTACCTGGATACCACCACCGAGGTGCTGATGGCGGGCATTGGCGTAGACGGCGCCATGCGGGCGCGCATTCGCCTGGAGTCCACCTCGCAACGCTACCACTCGGCGGTGCTCATCCCCACCCTGAAGGGCCTGGTTGCGGAAGCCGGGCTGCAAATGAGCGACCTCACCGCCATGGCCGTCAACCAGGGGCCGGGCAGCTTTACCGGCGTGCGCACCGGCATTTCCACCGCCCGCACCATGGGACAGTTCCTGAACATTCCGGTGTACCTCATCAACCACTTCGAGCTGAGGGCCTATAGCGCCCTGGCCCAGGGAGCCTCCGGCCCGGTGACCGTGGTGCTGGACGCCCTGCGAGGCCGCCTGTACGCCGCCAGCCTGGACTTTACCCCCCAAGGCCCGCATTACCCAATGCCTCCCGCCCTGGTGTCCCAGGAAAGCTGGCAGCCGCCGGCAACCGGCACCCTGCTGGTTACCCCCAGCCTGGGCGAGGCCTTTGACGCGCGAATGCCGCGAGTGTTTGATTCGGACTGGTTTTCCCCGGAAACAATGCAGGCCCTGAGCAGTCGATACGCCGACTATTACGCCCGCTCCTGGCCGGAAGTAAAACCCCTTTACCTTCAAGAGCCCAATATTACCCTGCGGAAAGCGACCCCGGGTCGCTGCTGATGGGCCGGTAATTATCCACACCCGGGCACCGCCGGTTGGGGATTACCCGTTCCAAACCATGCCTATAAAATAATGGGACAGGGGAACAGGGCGGCCCGGAAAGCTGGCCTGCGGGAGATTTCACAATCCCAACCCAGGGAGGGCGACACGATGCTTTGGACGATTTTCACGATTTTACTGGTGCTTTGGCTGCTGGGGATGGTTTCCAACTACACCATGGGCGGTTTCATCCATGTACTGCTGGTGATTGCGGTGGCCGTGCTGCTGATTCGTATCATCAGCGGGGGCCGAACCACAATATAGGCAGGATCCATTGCCATGCGTTCCCTGGTTGTCCTCGGCGTTTTGCTGCTGAGCCTGGGCTTGTTGGCCTATGCCCTGCCCGCGCTGCAAGGCACGGAAGTGGGCCTCCTGGCCAGGTTGCCCCGGGAAGCCGGCGCCGCCACCATGGTCACCGGAGTGATCTTTATCATTATGGGAGCGTCCTTGCGTCCCCGGCCCCATTAGGCGCCGCCGGAGGGGCTTGGCATAAAAAGGCGCCTTCGTCCTGCCGGCCACCGGCACGGGCGGCGCGGCCAACGAAGGCGGCAAGTGATATGAGGAAGGGGTTCCCTCCCAACCAAACGGATTTTAAGCTTCGAGATCGAGGGCCTGGGCTTGCGCGGCTTCGGTTTGGCGCTTTTTCAGGGAGCCCAGCACTTTTTTGGCCACCAACAGAACGGCCAGGCCAATGGCCACTTTCTTCAGCAACCCGAAGAAACCGCCTTTCTTTTGCTCCTGGGGCGCCTCGTCCTCCCCGGCAGACTGGCCGGTCAGGCTGGCCAGCAGCCGGTTGACGGGCTCAAGGTAGCCGCCGCCGGGTGTTGCGGTGACCGCGGCAGGCTGAGGCACCGGGGCGGCGGTTCTCAGGTAGCTGGGCGTATAGGCCCTGCTGGCGTAGGCACCGGGTACTTGTCCATAACTGACCATTTGCATCGTGTGCTCCCTCCCCTATGATTGGTTCCGATGTTTCCATTAAAGCGTTTCGGGGCACCGGCCTCATGAGGAAAAATGCTTACGTTTTTTAGGAAAACTTTCCTAGCAACCGCTTTTGCGGCTTGGGGCGAGCAATTTCGCCCCCCGGCATAAGGGACGGGCCGAAGTGGGGGGATGTGGCATATAATCGAGTAATCAACGGTCGCGGGAAGGCACCATGAGCAAGCCGGGCAATGCAATGCAATTGTTCAAGCGCAGGCGGGATTACCTGTTCATCCCGCTGATTCTCATATTCCTGGGCGTCCTGGCCTACCTGGACAGCAAGATCAGCTCGGAATCGCTGCTGTTTGAAGGGACGTTCACCACCACCATCCTCATTATCCTCATTTCCGGCTTTCGGGCCCAAAGCAAACACCCGGACATCAAGCAGTTTGGCTGGGACAAGATTATGTGGGGCTTTTCCCTGCTGCTGTTTGGCAGCCTGGTGGACATCGTGGACGACCCCCAGAGCCTGCAACTTATCAACAGCCTGGGCATCCCCCTGGAACGCTCCTGGATTATGGCCATGTGCGAAAAGTTCGTGGGCAACACCTCCGGGCTGGTGCTGCTGGCCATCGGGGTGAACCAGTGGGTGCCCTGGATGATCCAGACCCGCCAGAAGCTGGCCCACGCCAACCAGAATCTCAGCCGCATTTTGATGAGCCTGGACGAGCACATTGAGAACGTGCGGCTGAATATCTCCCGCGAGCTGCACGACGACATTGCCCAGCAGCTGACCTCGCTGGGTTTTCAGCTGCAGCTGGCCCAGAAGGACATCGACAAGAATCCCGAAGCGGCCCGCGAGCGCCTGCGGGCCATCGGCAAGGATCTCTCCGAAGCCCTGAAGACCGTGCGCCAGATTAGCCGCGACCTGCGCCCGGAGGCCCTCTTCGCCCTGGGCATCATCCCGGCCCTGGAGAAGTTCCTGGACAAGATGCGCACCCAGAACCCGGACGTGGAGCTGGATTTGCAATACCAGTGGCTGGAAGGCACCGGCGATCGGGTTCGCCTGGAAACCATGCTGGATGAGCAGAACCTGTTGCACCTTTACCGCGTGTTGCAGGAAGGGGTTCGCAATGCCCTCAAGCATGCCCGGGCCAAGCACATCTGGCTGAACATTCGAGAGGAGGCCGACCACTTTTGCTTTGTCATTGAAGATGACGGCACCGGGCTACCCTGGGAGAAGATTCCCTCGGACGAGCAACTCATCCAGGAAGGCCACCTGGGCATTGTCGGCCTGCGAGAGCGGGTGCGCGAGCTGTCCGGGCGGTTTGAGCTGGGCCGGCGCAAACAGGGCGGCGTCCGCATGGAGGTACAATTATCCAAATGAGCGACCCCATTCGTATTCTGCTGGTGGATGACCACACCATCGTGCGCCAGGGGCTGAGGCAGCTGCTGGAAACCGATGAGCGCATCCACGTGTGCGGCGAGGCCGACAACGGCGAGGATGCCATTATGCAGGCCCTCTCCCTCAAGCCGGACGTCATCCTGATGGACATCAACCTGCCCAAGGTGAACGGCTACGAAGCCAGCCGGGCAATCCTGGCCGCATGGCCCGCCGCCCGCATCCTCGTGCTAACCAACCAGGACGACACCATGGTGCTTAAGCGCTTTATGGATCTGCAAATCAAGGGCTTCTTCCTGAAGGACGTGCAGATTGAGAACCTGATTGAAGCCGTCTTGCAGGTCATGGCCGGGGAGACCATTGAACTGGCCCCGGAACTGGCGGAGAAAATCAAGGCCTCCAAGTCCCACTCGCGTGAGGAGGCGGTATTTTCGCTGACCGATCGGGAAAAAGAGGTGCTTCAAGCCCTTACCAAGGGCTATTCCAACCAGCAACTGGCCGACCTGCTGACCGTCAGCCCCAAAACCGTGCACAACCACCTGTACAACATCTACAGCAAAATCGGGGTCAAAACCCGCTCCGAGGCCATCGTGTGGGCCCTGGAAAACGGGCTGGCCCACAAGTAGCCGAATCCCCCGAAATCCCCTTGCCCATTGACTTTCAGGGCTGTTTTCGGTACAGTGCAGGCATCAGAGAGATGCGGGAGTAAGGCATGCGAGTGACGTTTGGGCAAGGGCCTTTTGACGCTTTCCCGGCAGCCGGGCAGATGGACGTCTTCAGCCGGGCCATTGAGGCACGGCGGCGCAGCCGGATGCTGGGCTTTGACGCGGCCACCGGCTGGGAACGGTTTGACGGCATTTACCGCCACCTGCAAAGCGAGATACGGGAATTTGCCCAAACCGTGCGCAACCACGAATCCCCCCAGCGCCAGCTGGATGAAATGGGCGACGTGCTGTACGTGGCCACCCAGCTGGCCGATTCACAGGGCATTCCGCCCCAGGCCGCCCTGGAACATGCCACCGACAAGTTCACCCGCCGGCTGCGGATGGTCAGCGCGGTGGCCACCGAGCAATGGCCGGGGCGCGAGCTGAACACCCTTAAAAAGCAGGAATGGCGGTCTCTTTGGAAGACCGCCAAATCCCGTCTGGATACGACCGTTTAAGGGTTAAGGTCTTTTCTTGTCTTTCTTCAGCAATTGCTGGGTGGCCAGCACAATACCGGCACCGCCACCCGCCAGGCCAGCGGCACTTTCATCCACTTGCTGGGCGGTGATGGGGTTGGTGTCAGGGTAACGGATTTCCTTATAGCTGTTCAGGCCAAAATAGCCGCTGGCCAGCAGGGCCAGCAGGGCCAGGGTGCGGCGCACATCGTTGCCATCGAAGCCATCTTGACCAAACGGGTACCAGTTCCCGATTTTAGGGGTCCAGGCCCCGAACTTGGGATGGTGGGCATTGCCAAAGCTCACGGTGTCGTGGGCCGGCCCGGCCAGGTGCGAAGTTGTCTGGGCCTTGGGCAGCGCCACAGCCGGCGCCACGGAGGCGAACTTCATGTGCGAGGAAGAAGCCACTTGCATGGTATTACCCCTTTCGTACTCATCTCGTATATTGGAACAGGTGATGACGGTGATGATGAACCGTGCGCAGCAGTATACGGGCAAATTGTTTTATTTTCAAATGCATGCATGGGCGGTTTACGACCACAAACATTGCAAAAGCCTCATTCAAAAAGGGTTTGGACGTTTTAAAAGAAAAAACAGCTTTAGTTACGTTTTAAACCAACATTCAAATTCACATCCAGGCTGAATTGTTTTGAGAAGTCTTCTCATTTATTGACATATATTTTTGTTTCATGGACACTCATCTTGAGAATCATTCTCATTTTCTATCGACGCGCTTTTTATCCGCAACCCAAGAGTGTTTCTAATGAAGCTCCTCCCCATTGTCCAGACGCCCAACGTCCAGATGCCCGGCTCATCGCCTTCCGTTGCGACTTTTCAAGCCGGCTTGCCCACCCCGTTTGCAGGGCGTCCAGGCTATTCGTGGTACCAACCCGGCGCGGAGCAGCCCCATCAGCCCTTCCCTATCCAGCCGACCCGGGCGGTGAAGTTTGGGGTGATTCCCCACCCCTACTGCGGCGTGTGCCCCATTTGCGTGGCGGGTGCCGCGGCCCGGGCCGAGGTAGCCAAGATTGGCGAGCTGCGCAAGGGCGAGGACATCGAAATCACCGTGGAGGAGGCCTCCCAGAAAATCCGGGGGGTGGGTCGGAAGACCGGGGCCAAGGTGGGCCGCACGTCCATCGGCAACGAGGATGGCACCCGGCTGCAGCCTTTTTCGGAGGCGGATCTGCCGGCGGCCTCGGTGGCCGCGCTGCCCCGCATTTATTCGCCGGACAAGCGCACCTACCTGATTAACGGCAGCACCCGCCAGGAAACCAAAGGCACCGACAACGGCCTGTACCGGCTTGCAGCCAGCGGACAACAACTGGCGCCGGGCGGACAAACCTTCGATTTCTCCTGCCAGCCGGACGCCCCACCGCCCCCCATGCAGAAGGATCCTGAAAAACCACTGCTGCCGGCCTACAAAAGCCGGGCCCGGGAGCAGGAAGTCCGCACCTACGGTATTTACCACCATATTGCCGAGGGGGACGAGGCCCGCTTTACCCGGCGCTCCCAGCCCTTGCTGCTGGGCTACGCCGCCTTGACCCGCCTGCGCAAGGATGAGCTGCTGGTGGTTTCCCTACGCGAGCTGCCCCGCTTTGAGCGACTGGGCGTGGAGGCGGGCGGCCTGATGAACGTGCTGGGCTCGGCGGCCAAGTCGGATGAGTTGCTCAGCGTAGCCGTGGCCGTGGAACCCTGGCAAGCCGGCCTGATGGAATACCTGGACGACCTGAAGCAGAAGTACGGCTTTGCGGTGCAGGAACTGGGCGCCGATACCCTGCCCCCGGAATACCTGACCTACCGGGAGAAAGCCGAATGGCCAGGAGGCACCCGCTTTTTCCAGGTGCCGCTGGCCCCGCTGAAGGCCACCTGGGCCGGCATCGACAAAACGCTGGATCCGGGCGAGCAGGATACCCTACTGCTGAAAAGCATCGAGATGCCGGATGCGGTGCGGGATGGCGCGGAGGACGAATTCCGGCCCGCGGGCGAACGCAACCTGGCCAATTGCCCGCCGGTCAGCGAGATGACCTTCCTGAACCGCCCCGGGCCTTCCCTGGAAGGCCTGGAGCTGCCCGAAGTGCCGAACCTGCATCTTGGCCTGTACGAACCCGACTAAAAGGACGCCCATGGCCCTAGCCGCTGCCAATTCGCCATTTGACCTCTTCCGCCGGCTCCAGGTGGATGCCCGGCTGCGCCCGGTGCCCCGGGCTTTGGCATTGACCCCGACGGGAGATACGGGTAAGGCGCTGGACAAAGCCGCCGCAATTAGGGAAGCCGAAGCCCTGGCCCGTATCGAAAAAAGCCGCCACGACCTGTACACCATGAAACTGCCGCTATCAGGCCTGCTGGGCACCGTCACCTACCTGCTGTGGACCACCCTGAACCACAACGGCAGCATCGTGAAAGACTTCGTCAGCCTGCTGCAATCGCAACAGGACATTGTGGAGGAGATCAACGGCATCTATGGCCGCTCCGCCCGCGAGGGTTTCGAGCTGCCCTCCGCCCTCAAGGGCTCGCTGGCCCAGCTGCGGGACACCTTGCAGGCCGGCAACGCCCCCACGGACGCCGCGCGCTACATGGATGAAATCCGCCGCTATGCCTCCGGCCAGGTGCAAACCGCCAACCTAGACAGCGCCCTGCAACAGTATATAGCTGCCACCGACCGCATCTTCCGCAACAAGAAGGGGCTGGAGGCCCTGGCCGGGGAGCCCCTGGTGCTGAAGCTGATGGGCGTCTCCAAAAAGACCGCCCAGGCCATGGCCCGCCACAACCGGGAGCAGTTCATGCAGGAATTGCTGGGCAAGGTGATGGGCGGTATCGATCTTTCCGTGTTCAGGAAGGTATTTTCCCGGCTCGATCACGTGCAGTTCCGTGTGGCCCGCCTGATTGCCGCCGGCGTGTCCCTGGGACTGGCCGGCTACTTCATTATCGATAACGAAATCAAGACCAAACGACTCGCAAAGGGGATATGATGCTGCAATCTCCCGTAACCGCCCAGTTTTTTCCCTACTACACCCGTGTTCCGGTAGCCCCACCCACCGGCCAGACTGTGCTGCCGCCCTACATGAACATGTCGGTGGGCGCGCCGGCTCTCTACACAACTCCCGGGCCGGTCAACATCACCTGGGCGCCCCTGGCTCCCGCCGCCCTGCCCTTCCGCTCGCAGGTAGCCCCCAGCCTCAACTGGCAACCCCAAAGCAATGCCGCCACCTGGCAGCGCCCGGCCCCACTGCAGCGCGCCACGGTCGCGCCCTCCTCCCCCATGGCTGCCCCCATCGTGGCCCGGCCCATTCCCACCACCAGCTATAACTGGGAATCCAGCAAGGTACCCCTGGCCTATAGCGAGGCCGTGAAAGCCATGGAAGCTGGCCAGGTGAAACGCGCCACCATCCTGTACAACCCTGCCTCCTATACCGAGCTGCCCTCGGCGGAGCTGGAATTTGCCAACGGCGCCAAGCGGCGGCTGATGCTGCCCCGCGAAACCGAACCCTTCGTCACCATGCTGGAAGAACACGAGGTGGCTTACGAGTACCGCTCCACCGCCAAGGCCGGCTGGGCCAAGCTGGGCCAGGATATGGGCGGGGTGGCCAAAGAGATGTTCATGCCCTTTGTCATGCTGGCCGCCGCCGGGGCGTCCGCCGCATGGGCCATGAAGCGGTTCCAGCAGGCCCAAAGCGACGGCGAGACCATGGACGCCATCCGCAAGGCCCGCAAAGACCTGAGCAACTACCAGTACGACTTCAGCGACATCATCCAGGATCACGAGCCCCCCGTGCAGCGGGCACTGCAAGCCTTCCTGAGGGATGAAAAGCAGGTGGTGGTAGCCAAGGGCCTGCCGGGCATTGGTAAAACCCATGTGTTTCTGGCCCTGGCCAAGGAGATTAGCAAGCGCAACGAGGGCGTGATGATTCTGGAAATCCGGCCCGGTGGCGGCGACAGCGTGCGCGACCTGCTGGGCGAGATGTACAGCGGCGACCGCACCCTGGCCCAGAAGGCCATCCGCTTTCTGGAGAAGGAAAACGGCGGCAGGCCGGTGAAAGAGCTGCTGCTTTACGCCGACGAGGTGGAAAACATCCCCGGCAACCTGATGAAGCAGCTGATTAACAACGCCGTGGGCAACCCCACCACCACGGTGTCCAACCTGCCCAGGCTGCGCATCCTGGCAACCTGCAACAGCTGGCCCAACTTCATCAACAACTCCGCCGCCCTCAGCCGCAGTGGGGCGGTGGTGGTGACCCCGCCCACCCCGCGCATCGTGGCGGACATCTTTACCGAGACCCTGGCGGAAGCCCTGCCGGGCAAGGTGGATGCGGCCAAGCTCACCCCGGTGGTGCGGGAGATCATGCGCGAATACGACGGCTACAGCCCCCGAACCATCACCCAGACCGTGGCCAAGCAGGTGGCCAACGTGCTGAGCCAGGAAAACCGTTACGATGCCCAAACCGTGGGCCGGGTGCTCAAGGAAACCCTGGCCATGACCCCGCTGAACGACACGGAAGTAGCCGCACTGCTGGTTCGCATGCTGATTCATGCCGTAATGCGCGGCCAGCAGCCCCTGGAAATGCCCAATGGTCCGGACAACCTGTGGAAAACCCTGCTGGACGATGCCGAAGCCGCCACCAAGGGCATGCTGTTCCTGGTGGAAAGCAACGGCAAGCAGTACAAGCGCACCATTCAAGAGCTCATCAAGCGCACCCCACTGGATTACGTACAGGATCCCCAGGCCTTCAAGCGGGCTGTCACCAGCATTACCGATGCCCTGAAGGTGGAGCGCCTGCCCGGCCTGATGGTGCGCGACCCGCAACTGATGGCAGAAAAAGAGCTGACCGACCACTACGTGGACTTCCTGACCCGCTGCGTGGAAAAAGAGCGCACCCAGCCCGATCCCAAGGGCGCCCACAAGTCGGCAAGCACCATGGCCGCTCTGGAAAAGGCCGCCCGCAACCTGCGCCATGTGGATCGCACCACCGAGGCCGGCCAGATGCTGGCCCAGGCGGCGGTGGTTTACCAGCGGCTCAAGGCGGTGGACGATCCGACCGACGCGGCCTTCCTGGACCGCGACAAGCTGGATGCCGTGTTTACCCGCACCCTGGATTACGATCCGGCCCTGCACACCGAGAAAAACGATTACATGCTGGTGGCCGACCCGGATTACGCCGCCCTCTTCAAGCTACTGAGCCGGGTACTGAGGCTATCGCTGGCCTGAGCCCCCTGTTTTGCCCAGGCCATGCCCATGGGGCAGAATAAAACGTTTGGCCGCAGGCTGGTTATCCGTTACCCTGCCTGCATTGAACCACGAACGACACCCGGTGGTTTTTGGCCGAGGCGGCTATTGCACTTGCCCAGCCGAGGGAATCCCCTGGCGATGGCGCAGGTAATAAAGGCAGCGGTAAAAACCGGCCAGGAAAAACACTTCGCCCAGAATCTTCAGCCCTTCCTCCACGGCGGCCAGCCACTTCATAACCGGGGTATAGTGGGACTTGCCGTGAATGAACATGGACACGATGTCCGGGCGGTCGGTAATAATATCCACCCCGACCATGGCCAGGAAAATCGCGAAACCCGCCACCAGATATCGCCGAAAGCCCTGAAACCGCGTCCACTCCAGGCGGTAGCCATACAGCAGCAGGATGCCCCCAACGCCATACAACAGCACGATGAGGTCATCCAGGCGATCGCTCCAGTGGTTTTGCCGGATGTGAAACACGTGATGGATCAGGTGATCCAGCGCCTCGTGAATCTGGGCCAGTTCATCCACGGTAAGGTAGGCAAAGCCCAGCGCAATGAAAAACCACAGGCAAAAGGAGCGCCGGATGTGTTTATCGCCGGTGTCGCTGGCCTTGCGGGTTTGGAACACCAGGAAGGCAACCACGCTGGCGGCAATCAGGTGCGCGCCCGAAACGAACGAAATCAATCGTCCCTCACCCATAAACGTGGCAGGGGTTTCCCCGGCGGTTACCGCCACAATCCAAATGGCCGTATCCACCAGCAATAGCAGGGTTAAAAACTGGGCGGTCGATAGCAAAAACTTGTTTTCCACGGGTGAGAGTCTGTATTGGTTATTTTAGCAAAAAGATCCCCGGTCTGTGATGACCGGGGATCCCTTTGTAGCGTGCCTGGCAAATTAGCCGGCCTGCGCGGCAACCACCTCGTAGGCCACGCCATCCAGCACCACCAACACTTTTTCGCCCAGGCCGAAGTAGGGCAGCAGCTCGGGCTTTTGCGCCAGCAAGTCGAAATAAGCATCGGTGCCAAAGCTCACCTGCTTGGGTTTGCCATGCTGTTTGGCGTCGTACTGGGTATCGATCCACACCCCGTCGCGGCTCAGGGTGAAGGTTTTGTTGGCCACCGTCTTCAGGGAGGCCGCTGCGCCTTCCACGCTGCCCACCGCCTGGGATGCTTCCAGATCGCGGATGGAGGCCTGCTGTTTCATGCGGCCCAGCGTCTTGGAGAACTGCACCGCGCCCTGGCCGCTGGTGGCGTCCATGGCGGCCTGGTTAGCCGCCACCGGGGCTGCCGCAGGAAAGCCCCCCGATCCGCCAGCACCGGCAAGACCGGGACGCATGGCCGAATCCGCGCGCCCGTCCTTCTTCTCCGCCGCGCTGGCCTGGAACTGGGGCTCCAGGGCCAGGAAGGAGGTGTAAGGCGTAATAATGCCGTACTGCTTGCTGAGGGAGACCACCTCCGACTTCAGCTCGCTGTTTTCGCCGTGTTGGCGGATGTTTTCGAGCAGGTAGCCAATGCGGCGCCCCGCCCACAGCCGCGGCAGTTGACTATGGCTGGTGCCGGGCTCCCAGCTGACCGGGTAGGCAAAGGATTTAACCTGGTTGCCCACCTTGCCGGTCAGCTTGACCGTGCCCGAGCCGGCATGCGCATGCCGGCCCAGCAGGATGATTTCGCTGCCGGCAAACAGATCGCCGATTTTCTCCGGGTAGACCCGGCTGACCTCAAGCCCGCCCCAGTCCAGGGCCACGTCAGTAAGCACCGGGGCCTCGATTTTGTTGTAGAAGCCGGTTACGGCCAGCTCCAGGTTCTCGTTGGGCTCTACATAGGTGGCGCTGCCGTGGTGGGCATCGGCCAGCTGATCCAGCAGGTCGGTTTTCACGTCATAGCCCACCCCGAAATTAAACAGGCGGGCCTCCACCCGGTTGGCCGCGCTGGCCGCTTTCAGCAGGCCGACGGTGTCGGTCACGCCCACCGTGGGCTCGCCGTCCGTCAGAAAAATAACGTAGGCGGGACGGTTGGCCTGGTGGTTTTTCAGCTGGGCAAAACCGGTATTCAGCGCCGCCTCAATGTTGGTGCTGCCGCCGGCATCCAAGCCCTCCACGTAGTCCAGCGCCGCTTTCTTGTTGGCGGCATTGGCCGGGATGAGCTCGTTCTTGAACGTGGCCACATCGGTGTTAAATTGCAGCAGGCCGAAGTTATCCTCGGGACGCAACTTGTTGATGATGGTTTTCAGGGCCTCCTTGGCCTGCACGATTTTATCGCCGCCCATGCTGCCCGAAGTATCGATGACCAGCACCACATCCTTGGGCAGTACCGGCTGATCCTGCAGGCTGGCGGGCGCGCGCAAGGTCATCAGGAAATAACCGTCCTCGCCGCCCTTCTGGTAATTCAGCGAGTTGAGCGTGATGGCGCCGTTGTCCTCGCTGAAATACAGGACAAAGTTCTTCTCCTTGCCCAGATCGGCCTTCTTGACCGTCAGGGACACGTTGGCGGCGTTGTTTCCGTGACGATCGATGGCCGGATCGTGGGTGGGGGAGTACACGGTCTTCAGGGCCTGGGTGGTTTTCAAATCCAGGGCCAGGCCAATCTCGGGCATCCCCGGTGCCGGGACAGGCCGGGGGGCGGCCACTTCGTTGGAGTGGCGGGTGCTATCCTCCCGGGTCATGGGCACCGGCATGGGACGGTTAATAGTGCCCGGCGCGGGGTTGCCCAGGTAGTAGGTGTACTTGTAGAGACCGCCATCCTGCTTGAGCAACTGGGTGTAGCTCAGCTGGATTTTCTTGGTCTCGCCGGCAAAAAACGGGGCAACCGAAACCTGCACGGTTTTATCGTCAATGTACTCCAGCAGGCCGGGATCGATGAGCTTGCGCACGATTTCCTGATAGGTTTGCCGGGCCTGGTCTTTTTCCAGAATCTGCCCTTCCAGGGCCTTGCCGTTCACGGTCAGGGTAAAGCTGGAAAAGTTGGCATCCGGGGGCAGGGGAAACAGATAGCGGGCCTCCAGGGTGCGCCCGGAATCGTTCTTGAATTCCTGGGTAATGGTGGTGGTGGCCACGTTGTCCTTGATGCTGGTTTTGATGTCGTAACGGGTCAGTTGCACGGGACAGTCGCACTGGGGCGGGGGCACCACGCGATCTGGCAGCAGTACCACGCTGTTTTCGGGAGGCGCGGCAATGCGAGAGCGCGCCTCCTGGGCCAGGGCAAAACCGGCCATGCCCAGCAAGGCCATCACCAGCGCCACTACCAGGGCGCCTGGCCACGGCATGCCGCAGCGGCGGGAAATCTTTTTCATTCAGGGATCCTCATCTTTCACAAGAAATCATCACACGGTCTCCAGAAAGAAGCAAAAATCGCGGCTGAGTTCCAGGCGGCGGATGCCAGGTAACAAATCCGCAACATGGCGCCTGGGATGCGGGACCCGATCGGTGCCTCCTGAATATGTAAATTTTATATACAATGGATCACTTTTGATCGGGCCGGATTTTTTATAACAGTAGGCGATCTGTTTCAAGGTAGTTTTTTTCGATTTTGTAAGTGTTTGTGAGAGCAAGAGGGCTTTGCGATGAACCATTATGCGTCCCAAATGGAAGACGTTGACTTTGTTTCCGCTAGTATCGACCTGGGTTTTGTCATGGCTTTCACCTTCATCAAGGATGTGTTCAAGCTGGCAAAACACCTGTTGCTCAAGCTTTGCGACGCTATCCTGGCTGTTATCGACGAAGCGCTGTTTTGGCTGCAAGGCAGGCTGCGCGCAATTTTCTCCCGCTAACCACCCCGGGTTCTAAAACCTCCCCGACCAGGGGGTTACGAATATATCGCCTTGATGCAATTTAACCGTGCCCGAACCTGAAAATATCATACTAAAGTATGACTTGTAATTTGCCTTGCCTGACGCTACGCTATTTTTCAACCGCATGTTAGGGTTTTTACCTGTCTGTTGGTTGATTGCTTGTTTTCTTCACCGTCAATATTGGATATGGATAAGTAGTGCCAGGATGGCTTTCGATAGCGCAATTTGCATTTTTTGCGGCGCGCGGCTTCCCTCCCATCCGCCCGGGGAAATCACGCTGCGCGAACGGGTGTGTACCTCCTGCTGGACTGAAACCATGATGCAGGGGGATTGCCAGAAAACAGAGGAGGAGGAAGAACCTAAACCGGTTGAGTTGGCCGGGGTTTCGTGCCTGCCGGCCATGATTCTGGCGGACTAGGGACGGATTGGCTTTAAAATTTAACTAGCAACTTTTTGGGTTGACCGGCTTTTGTAAGGGGGTAAGGCAAACCTCATTCTTTTCGTCACCTGCTTGTCTTCACCTTAGCGATCCATACCCACAAAAAGGTCATCAGCCCATGTCTGTGTGTTTTTCTTCCTCTGCCGGATACGGCAGCCGCTCCCCCTATGTTACCTCGCCCCCCGTGCGCTTCGGGGCATCCCACGTGCTGGAAGCCGGCAAGCAAAAAGCCGGTACCCAGGCCTTCGAAATTTATGTCAACGACATGGCCCGCAACGCCACCAAAAAGGCCCAGTTTTTCGCCTGTTCCCTGTCTACGCTGCAAACCCACCCCACCAATGGGCAACGCATTGTGTTTGACATCGGCTGCTGCGGGGGCGACATGATTCGCGAACTGGAGCAAATGGTTCCGGATACCCGCTTCCTGGGCATGGACATGAACTTTGACATGCTGGCCGTGGCCCAGGAAAAAGATCGCCAGGCCTATGCCTCCCGGGGCGCCGGCAAGAACCCCACCGTCCGCTATATGGTGGCCGACGGCTTTGAGCTGCCGCTTGCCGATAATTCGGTGGATGCCTTTACCCTTTCTTCCCTCATGCATGAAATTTACAGCTACGCCGAACCCAATTTCTCGCACGAGCGGCTGGGCGAGTTTTTCGACAGCCTGCATGACAAGCTGAAGCCCGGGGGACGCGTGGTCATCCGCGATCCGGGCCGCCCCGACAACCCGGATGAAATAATGACCGTGCAAGCCCTGCCCAACGCAGCGCTGGAAAGCCCCGCCGATGAGACCGAGCTGCTGGCCATCCACCCCGGCAAGCTGGGGCCGGATGCCCTGCTGCGCCGATTCCTGCTGCAATTCAAGCCGGCCCAGGGACACTTTGAAAAGCTGGACGATCATACCTACCGCATGCCAGCCTGGCTGGTTTCGGAATTCCTGCGCCACCGCAAGCTGAACGACACTGCCGAGCACTGGAACTCCGAAATGCAGGAGCAGTACGGCGTATTCACCCAAGGTGAAATGCATAAATTCGCGCTTCAACATGGCTTTATCCCGCGGGGCGTGGTATCCACCTTCGATCCCAACAATCATGCCGCCAACTACGACGGCGAATTGATCATCCGCGGGGCCGACGGCCAGGAAATCGACCAAGCCACCCGCCTGCCCACCCACCTGTACGTGGAACTGGAAAAACCCATCGACATGAAAGCCCGTTTGCTGCTGGCCGGTATGAAGTTGGCCAATTCCCTGAAATAAAACATTCACATCAATACAAAAGGAGAGTATCGTGTCAGTCACCTTTGCCGCCCAAAGCATCCCGGCCAAGATCTTCACCATCTCCGCCCCGTCGGGCACCGGAAAAAACACCACCCTGAACGAAGTAAAGGCCCAGATCGGCGCGGATCAATTCTTCCACTCGGTTTCGGATACCACCCGCAAACCCCGCGTGGGCGAGCAAAACGGGGTGGATTACCATTTCATCTCCAAACCCCGGTTTATGTGGCAGATTTTGACCGGCCAGATGCTGGAGTGGAAACGCTATGACGGCAACTTCTACGGCACCCGCAAGCAGCCGGTGGACGAGGCCCTGACCCGGGGCAAGGCGGTCATCATCGACACCCTGGCCGAAGGGGTGCGCCAGATTAAGGCCAAACGTCCCGATACGGTCTCCATTTTCATGATGCCCTCGCCCTACGGCGACATGCCCGCCCAGCTGCAAACCATCCGGGAGCGCATGGAGCGGGGCGGCGGACGCAACGTGGAAGCCCGCCTGCCGCTGAACGAGCGGGATTTGAAAGAGTTCTACGCCGACGACCGCCTGTTTGACCACCTGGTGGTGAACGACCACATTCCGGACGCCGCCCGCGACCTGGTGGGCATCTTCCGCAGCGGGGCAGGCCGCGCGCCCAACACCCCCAAGCTGCTGCCCCCGGAACGCAAACCCCGCTTTGGCGCCGTGGCCTAGTTCATCCGCCAGAGGGCGAAATTCAGCGCCGTGGCATAGCTGACCCAGGCCAGATAGGGCGCCAGCATCCAGGCCGCCGGCTTATCGATGGCCGCGAAATACCGAATGCTGGCCGCAATGCCCAGCCACAACGCGACAATATCGAGCAGCCCCAGCGCCGGCGAATGCAGCCCGAAAAACAGGATGGACCACAAGGCATTCAGGGCCAGCTGGATGAAAAAGGCCGCCTGCCCTCGGCGGTACAGGGCGGGGTCGGCTTGCTCCCGACGGTTCCACACCCGGAACAGGGCAATGCCCATGAGGAGATACAGGGTGGTCCACACCGGGCCGAACACGGCATCGGGCGGGGTGAAACCCGGCTTGATGAGGGTGCGGTACCAGCTATCGAGATTGGGAAACGTGGCCAGCGAACCAATGGCGCCCGCCGCCTGGCACAAGGCCACCGCCCCCAACAGGCGCAGCCCGTATGAAAAATTCCGCCCGGTTATTTGCATACCCCTACTTTAAGCGGTTCCCTTTCGGCGGGCAATGGCCCGCATGGCCAGGTCGCCATGCCCCATGCCTTGGGACTGGGACGCAAGGCGCGGATGGGGGCTTGATTTGGCAACCAGCCTTGCCGTAGCATGGCCCGGGCGGCAAGCCTTTTTGCTCTCTTGACGGGCAAGGGGGGTTTGCCATACAGTACAAAAACGACTTGTCCAGTCTGACCGTCCCATGCCGCATTTTCCCCATGCCGGGCGCCGGGAAGCCGGTCCGCGACACGAGCTTTAGCACCCCTCGAATTCAAGGATAAAAACCATGTCCGATCTGGTGAAAGAAATCGAACAGGAATACCTGAAAAAAGATCTGCCCGAACTGAACCCCGGCGATTCCGTAAAAGTCATGGTACGGATTCGCGAAGGCAACAAAGAGCGCCTGCAGGGTTATGAAGGCGTCATCATCAAGAAGGCCGGCGCGGGCATCAGCGAAACCGTGACCGTGCGGCGCGTCTTCCAGGGCGTTGGCGTGGAACGGGTGTTCCTGCTGCACTCCCCCAAGGTGGACAGCATTAAAGTGCTGCGCCGCGGTGATGTCCGCCGGGCCAAGCTGTACTACCTGCGCACCCGCACCGGCAAGGCTGCCCGCATCCGCGAAAAAGGCACCAAGTAGATTTTCTTGCTTACAGGCAACAAAAGACGAAGAGCCCGCCTCTTCGTTTTTTGTTAGGAGACGTTTATGCAGCCCCGCATCCAGTGGTACCCCGGACACATCGGCAAGTACGAGCGCGAGCTTGGCGCGCTGCTGAAGCTGGTGGACGTGGTGGTGGAAGTGCTGGACGCCCGCATGCCCCTGGCCACGGTCAATCCCCGCCTGGAACGCCGCATTGCCGATAAGCCCGTGCTGGTGGTGCTGAACAAGAGCGACCTGGCCGACCCGACCCAAACCAAGCTCTGGAAGCGCCAACTGACCGGGGTCAACCGGCAGGTGGTGCTGTATGACGCCAAAAGCGGCCAGGCCAAGCAGCAGATCATCCAGCAGGTGGCCGCCCTGGGAGAACCCGTGATGAAAAAACTGGAGGCCAAAGGGCGCAAGCGGCGTCCCGTGCGGGTACTGGTGGCCGGCATGCCCAACGTGGGCAAATCTAGCATCATCAACAGCATCGTGGGTCGCCGCAAGGCCCAAACCGGCCACCGGGCGGGCGTCACCCGCCAGCCCCAGTGGGTGCGCATCCATCCCGCCGTGGAGCTGCTGGACACCCCCGGGGTCATCCCCCCTTATCTGGAGTCGGACGAAGCGGGCGCCCTGCTGGCCACCGTCAGCTCGGTGGGGGACGCCGCCTTTGACGAGGAGGAAATCGCCCGCTTCCTGATGGCCCGCATTGAGCAGCTGTATCCGGGTTTGTTACGGGAATATTTCAAATTCGGGGCGCAACACCCCCTTACCCTTGAATCTATCGCCGAATGCCGCCATTATAAGCAGGGAGGCGACACCTTGGACACCCTGCGGGCCGCCCAGGCCTTGCTGACCGAGTTTCGCCACGCCCGCACCGGGAGGATCAGCCTGCAACATGCCCAAATCGAACGCCCCAGCAACACCCCAGAGCCGACGTCGCAAGACGAGCCGCCTGAAGAGCCTTCTGGGCTTTGATGCCGCCATCCGGGCGGAGCAGGGCGGAGCCTGCCAACTGGTTGGCCTGGACGAGGTAGGGCGGGGCAGCCTGATTGGCCCGGTGGTGGCCGGGGCGGTGTGCTTTCCGGGCGAGCCGGATGGCCGGCAGAAAAAGCTGCTGGCCGCGCTGGACGACTCCAAAAAGCTGAGCGCCGAGGTGCGCGCCGAGCTGTCGGCGGCCATCCACGACTGTTGCCTGGTGGGTATCGGCGCCGCCGACCAGGGCGAGATTGAGCGCCTCAACATCCATTACGCCTCGCTGCTAGCCTTGCACCGGGCGTTTGAGGCCCTGTGCGCCAGCGCCAACCTGCACAGCCGACAGACCGACCTGTTCCTGCTGATTGATGGGCGGGCGGTCATTCCGGATTACCCCCGGCATCGCCAGCAGGCCGTGGTGAAGGGGGACGGCAAGTCGGCAGCCATCGCGGCGGCATCCGTGGTGGCCAAGCATCACCGGGACAGCCTGTGCCAGGCCTGGGCCCTGGAATATCCCGGCTATGACTGGGAACACAACATGGGCTATGCCACCCCCGCCCACCAGCGGGGCATGGCGCAGCTGGGCCTTACCCCGCTGCATCGCAAGCATTTCAAGAAAGTCACGGAGCAAATGCCCCTGGGGCTGCTCTTTGACCCGGCCTAAGCCTCCCAGAGACGGCCATGTGACCCATAATCGCCGGGCTTTGTAACAAGCCGAACGGGGCGGACGGGCGCGGGTTTTGCGGGAATGTATAAACTTTCCCGTTACAAAAGCGGGGCCGGGATCAATCCGATCTCATTAATTGTTTTTATTAATTCAGAGAGCATTCATTCATTGGGCATGTCATGTGCGCCAATGCGAGGTTGTGTTCCCCCTGAAAGACTTCCCACACGAGAGAGAGACATCCCAGCTTACGCGTTACTAGGAGTTATTAATGAACCCTATCGCATTCTTCCCCCAGACGCAGTCGGTTCCGCCCTTTTTGCAAGGTATCATCGGCACGCCGATTGGCGCCAGCCCGCTTGGCGCATCCCCCTTCGGGATTGGCAGCACGCTGATCCCGCAGCAATCGCTTGCCAGCCAGTTGGGCGGCAGCCTGCAAGGCGGATTTCCTCCTGGATTTCTGATTGGCGGCCCCACCAACCAGTTTGGCATGCCGGTTGGCGGTGCTCCGTTGAGCTTTGGGCCCCTCGGCCAATCCCAGCTCGGCCTGGCCGGCCTGGGTGCTTCCCCATTTGGCGCGTCCCCATTGGGCGCATCTCCCTTTGGTTCCCAGTTCAGCTTGGGCGCTAGCCCGCTGGCAGGCCTGGGCGGCAACCCCCTGGCAGGCCTGGGCGGCAACCCCCTGGCAGGCCTGGGCGGCAACCCCCTGGCAGGACTGGGCGGCAACCCGCTGGCAGGACTGGGCGGCAACCCCCTGGCAGGACTGGGCGGCAACCCCCTGGCAGGACTGGGTGGCAACCCCCTGGCAGGACTGGGTGGCAACCCCCTGGGCGCTTCGCCCCTGGCGGCCCTGGGAGCCACCTCGCCATTGGCCGGCCTGGGCGCAACCGGACTGAACCCCACTTCGCTGCAACAGCCGCAGACTTCCCAGCTCCCCACCGGCGGTGGCCTGGGCCAGATGGGCCAACTGATCCAGCTGGTGCTGCAAATGCTGATGCTGATGCTGACCCTGCTGCTGGGCAACCGGGCTCCGCAACCCGCCTTTGACCGCGGGGAACCCACCCCGTCCGTGGGCGGCGGTGGCAACAATGCCAACGTGAGCGGCGGCAACACCCCGGACAGCCTGGGGGCAACCCGTCCCCAGGTAGCCAACGTGGCCCCACCCACCGTCAGCAACCCGGGGGCTATCAACAATTCCGGCAACGGCCAGCTGGATGCCAGCCTGCAAAAGATTGCCGCCACCCCCGACGGCGCCAAGCTGATTGCCGAAGCGCAACGCCGGGGCGTGACCATCCGGGTGGGCGATCCCGGGGCCGCCAGTGGCTCTCGCGACCAGGTGGGCGGCGGCGCCTGCAACTGCGACCAGTGCACCTCGGTTGCCAAAGACGGCACCACCGTGGTGAACGGGGTCACCATTACCCGCGGCGGCAAGACCGAAATCATTGTGCGGGATCCCAACAACATCAAGACCATCGTGCACGAGCTGGTACATGCCACCTCCACCGAGGACGGCAACTCCAAGCTGGAGGAAACCGCCGCCGATTCCGTCGGCTACCGGGTGCTGGCCCAAATCGAAGGCCGCGGCCTCTCGGGCTCGGAATTGAGCGCCATTCGCAACAAGGCCAGCTACTACCCCAACCTGGGCTCGTTCAACAACATCGAAAATACCCTGGCCCGGCTCGGCATCCAGGCCTTCGCCTAACGCCACCGGCCACGCACAAGACCCGTCAGCCGTCTCGCCAGAGGCGGCTGATTGCCTTCGGGGGCCCTGCTTGCATTCGGGGCCGGTTTTCACTACAAACACTAGCAGGAGGATTGTTGCATGCACCCTGCACCCGAGTGGAACCCCAGCGGCAAAGTGGCCCTGATTACCGGCGCAAGCCAGGGCATTGGCAAGGAAGTGGCCCTGCACCTGGCCCGGCTGGGCATGCGGCTGGTGCTCAGCTCCCGCAACGCCGAAAAACTGATGGCCCTGGCCGCCGAAATCGAGCAAGCCCACCCCGGCACCCCGGTGCTGGTGGTGCCCTGCGACGTGACCCGCCCCGATCAGGTGGAGCGGGTGGTCAACGACGCCATGGCCGAATTCAAGCGCATCGACGTGCTGGTTAACAACGCCGGGATTGCCCCCCGGGTGGGACTTTTGCAGGAGCTTTCCATTGAGGAGATTGACCGCACCATCGACACCAACCTGAAGGGGGCCATCTATTGCATGCGGGCGGTCATCCCGGTCATGGTGGCCCAGCAGGGCGGCATCATCATCAACGTGAATTCGGTGGCCGGCAAAACAGCCTATCCTTACTGGAGCGTTTACGACGCCAGCAAGTTCGGCCTGCATGCGGTGACCGAGGCGGTGGCCGACGAGCAGCGCAGCAACCACATTAAAGTGGTGGGCATTTACCCGGGGGCGGTGGATACCCCCATCTGGGACGGCCTGGGCCTGGATCAGGAACCCGATTACAACGGCATGCTGGACGCCCGCAACGTGGCGGAAGCCATCACCTACATTATTCGCCAGCCCGAAAAAGTACATGTGCGGGAAATCGTTCTGGCCCCGCTGCGCCCGGCGCTTTAAAGAAACCGGCGGGCCAGCATCCGCACGTACTTGTCCTCCAGGGCGGGCGGCAGTTGCAGGCTGCATTTTTCCACCAGGGAAACCGTGGCCCAGAAGTCCCGGTGCGGGGTGCCTGGCCGGGCCACCCGGTTGAGCAGGTAATTGAGGCCGTCCCAAAACCGCTCCGGGCCAATCGCTGGCGCACTGGAAGCCATATCCCCGGAAAGCGCCGCATCCATGGCCTGGAGGCGGGCAATCAGGGCCGGGGTATCCAGCCGGGCCAACAGCCTTCGGTTATCGCCCAAGGCGCCCGGGAGCGGGGCGGGGGCAGGCAAGCCCTCACGCAGCACCGTTTGCAAGGCACGGATGGCCGCCCGGCAGTTTTTGCGGTACACGGGATTTTGCCCGCAGGCGGCGATTTTCAGCTTCAGAATGGCCACCGCCTCGGCCAGGGCCACCCGGGGCGACCCGTCCGGGCACCGATCCCGGGCTTGCTGGGCCTGGGAATCCAACCCCTTTATTTCCGCCATCAGCTCGCCGCCGTCCAGCATGGCCAGGCCACTGCGCAGCTTACCCCGCTGGCTGAGCGCGGCAAAATGCACGGCATTGGCATAGACCCCGGGAGCCGACGGAATCAAACCCACGTTCCTTATTCCTTTCGCCGATAACTGTATAGAACCCGCTGAAGCCCCCCGATTGCCCAGGCGTCGTCCCCCCGTTGGCCACCGCCCGCCGGGCAAACTTTTGCATGCCAAACCGGGCCGATTGCCTGTACAATCGGAAACACATGGAGTTAAGAGGGATGGCGGCATGACGACCACGATTGCACAACAAACCGATCAGGCATTTCTGGAAGCCCTGGAAAAGGCCTTTGCCGATTCCAATCAGGACTTTGCACGGGCCTACTACCTGTTTGCCACGGCCAAGCTGAACGACACCTACAACTCCCAGGAAATTTACGCCCGCTACCCCATCCTGACCGATGAGGACACCTTCCGGCGGCTCAAGGCCCTGTTCGACCAGAATTCCGGCCACGAGGAGACCAAGCGCCTGTTCACCTCGGTGCTGGGCACCTACATTGGCAGTCAACTGGCCGAGGAGTCCGACGCCTTCCAGAACCTGAAAAACCAGCTGAAGGTGGATGTGGCCGGTCTGGGGCTGCAAAACGCCCAGGGTGACCCCCTGGACGAGCTGTTGTACGAGGACGTTCCGGAATGGCTGAAAAAGACCGAGGAAAAACCGGTGCGCCAGGAACTGTACGACCGCATGGCCCGGGCCTATACCGAAACCCTCAGCGGGCGGTTCATTGCCCTGTTCCAGAAAGAGAACCAGATGCTGGCCGAACTGGGCTACCGGGACGTAATCGGCTTTTACGCCCGCATGAGCGGCCATGACCTTTACAAACTGGGTGAAAACGGCAAAAAGCTGGTGGCGGAAACCCAGGCGCTTTACACCGAGCGCATGTCCGAACTGTACCGCAAGCGCACCGGGCTGGATTTTGCCACCGAGGCCACCCGGGCCGACATCTCCTACACGCTGCATGGCAAATCCCCGGAAATGGCGCAAATCGACAAACGTTTCCCGCAGTCCAACCTGGTGCCGCTGGCCCAGAAGACCTTTGACGGCATGGGGCTGGATTTCAGCGGGCTGTCGGTGATTGCCGACTTTGCCAGCCTGGAGCAATACGACCAGGACGTGGTGGAAAAAACCCGCCAGGCGGCGGCGGGCAATACAGTACTGCGCCGCATCCTGCTGGATATCGCCCACCGGGAAGGCAAGCGTTCGCGGGCTTATGTGTATCCGGCGGCGGTGCCCTCGGAAATTTACCTGTCGGTCAAACCGGAAGGCGGGCTGGATGACTATTCGGCCTTTTTCCACGAGTCCGGCCACGCCCAGCACTTTGCCTATGAGCGCCCGGAACTGAGTTTTGCCATGGCCCTGATGGGCAACAACACCACCACGGAAACCTACGCCTATCTCTTCCAGAACCTGTTTATGAACAAGCATTGGCTGCGCCATATGGCGGGGCTCTCCGAGCGGGAAGTCTCCCTGGCCGTCAGGCGCCGGGCGCTGGAAGACCTGTACATGATGCGCCGTTACGGCAGCAAAATGCAGTTTGAGCTGAAACTGTACGAAGGGGTCAACGAAGCGGGCTACAGCCTGGATAAAAAGCCGGGCATCTACGCCGATTTGCTGACCCTGGGCTGCGGATTCCGCTATGACGGCGAGGGCTGGACCCGGGACGTGGACGCCGGCTTTTATGTGGCCGACTATTTTACCGCCTGGAGCCTGGAAGCCCAACTGCGCCAATACCTGTGCACCCACTTCGGGGATCCGGCCCTGGACGGGGAAGACTGGTACCGCAACCCCCGGGCCGGCACGTTCCTGAAGTCGCTGTGGGCGGACGGAAATATCCCCCAAGCCGAGCTCTCAAGCCGCCTGGGCTATAACGACCCCACGGACGTGGGCCCCCTGCTTGCCCTGATGCATCGTAATCTAAACGCCTGATGCGCCCGAACCGGCGGCTTACGGTATGATAATAGGGAGCTATCCGTGGAAAAGGCATGATCGAAATTCGCGACCAGCATGGCGGGCTGCTGCTTCAGCTGGCCTCCACGAACCTGTTGAAGGCCGATTTATCGGATAAAAACCTGCGCCTGGCCAGGCTGGCCTATGCGGTTATGCCCCAGGCCAACCTGAGCGGGGCGGATTTGTCGCAAGCCGATCTGAAAGGGGCCAGCCTGAGCGGGGCCAACCTGGACAACGCCCAGATTCGCGCCGGCATTTTGCGCGGCGCCCACCTGGAAGGCGCCACCCTGCGCAAGGCCCTGCTGACCGAGGCCGATCTGGCCGAATGCCATGGCCAGCAGTCGGACTGGAGCGGCGCCAACCTGTTCCGTGCCGATCTCAGCGGCGCCGATCTCTCCTCCGCCACCATGAAAAACATCAATTTTGAAAACGGCCATGCCGCCGAAGCAGCCCTGGTGCACGCCGATTTAAGCGGCGCCCGCATGACCCGGGCCGATCTGCGCAAAATTCATGCCACCTCGGTCAAGTTCTGCGAGGCCACCCTGGAAAAGGCGGACATGGAGCACGCCAAGGTGCCCTACTCCGACTTCCGGGAGGCCGACATGTGCGAAACCCTGCTGCGCAACGCCAAGCTGAACAACGCCAATCTCTCCTACGCCAACATGAAAGGGGCCAACTTCAACCATGCCAACCTGCGGGAAGCCAACCTGCGCAAGGGCTGGATGGAGGAAGCCCAGCTGTTTATGGCCGATCTGACCCAGGCCGACCTGCGGGAAGTGAATTTCAACCGGGCCAACCTCTCCGGGGCCATCCTGAACCTGGCCCGCCTGCAAGGTACCAATCTGGAACGCGCCATCCTGGAAGGGGTGCGCATCCGGGGCGCCCAGTACAACGCTGCCACCATCTTCCCCCGGGGCTTCGATCCCCAGTTCAACGGCCTCATCTTCAGCAACCTGGACTAGGCGCGGCGGACGCCTTCAAGGCTTCCCCGGTGTTTCCTGGCTATGGCCCTCTTGCCGCGCGCGGCTTTCATCGTAGGCATGCCGCAGCCAGGGGCCGCTTTCCACCGTCTTGCCGGTTTCATCCAGGCATTGGGTTTGCGATGGAAAGGCCATGGGGGTGTACAGGTAGTCCTGGCAGCGCCGCAACTGGGGCTGTTGTTTTTCCTGCGCGCCGGCCATCTGGCAAAGCAGCACCAGGCTGACGATGGCCGCAAAGGGCTTGGCAAACAGCGGCAGGAAGCGGCGGGGTGGCCGCGCCATCACCACGCACAGACGCTCGGGGTTTTCGGCCTGCAAGGCGTCGAAGTCCTCCGGGCTGAGGGCGGCCAGGTTGTAAACATGGCGATTGCACTGGGCGCAATGCCGGGCCCGCTCATCCCCGGGCAGCGATTCCCAGACGTTACCGCACGGCACGGCACGGGCCTGGGCCAAAACAGTTTTCCACGCATCGGGCATACTAACGTCTCCTTTATTCCACCATAAACCCCATGGACGGCTGCCAAACGGATGGGTTCCCGGTGGCTACGCCAGTTGGCAATGCAGGTCGGGCAGGTTGTTTTTCACTTCGGCCCAGTCGTTGTCATCCATGGCCTTGTGCGAAAGGTGCGCCTCGATGTAACCGCCACCCCACAGCTCGTGGAAGTCGGTATCGTAGAAGGCGGCGATTTGCCCCGGCGTGATGGCCGACTGCGGCTCATACAGGGTGACCTGCAGCAGGGTTTCGCCGTCCCGCTCGCCGAGCCGCTCCACCCGGCCCAGGGTGGGCTTGCTGTTGTAGCGGATTTTGACCATGGATTCAAAACGGTCGCGAGTTTCGAGGGCCGGATCCAGCCAGTTGGGCGCCAGAACCGTGAACACGGTGGTTTCCAGGTGATGGGCATCGCCCACGTAGACGGTGTTGGTGGCCGCATCCAGCTTGACCACGTAAACCGGCCTGCCCGCCGCTACCTTGATGCCCTTGCGCTGGCCCAGGGTAAAACGGTAAAAGCCGTCATGCTGGCCCAGGGTTTTGCCGGTGTCGATATCCACCACCGGCCCCTTTTGCACCCCGAAGACCATGTTCATGTAGTGGTCCTGGCCGTTCAGCACGAAGCAAATGTCCTGGGACTCCTTGCTGTAGGCGGTAGGCAGATCCACTTCCTGGGCCAGACGCACCACCTCGGGCTTGGTCATCTCGCCCAGCGGGAACAGGGCCCGCCTCACGTCCCGGCGGTACACGCGGGTCATCATGTAGGTCTGGTCCTTGTGCTCGTCCACGGAGCGGCAGACTTTCACATAATCGGAGGGGCCCAGCGCCTGGGGACGCTCCAGGATGGCGTAATGTCCGGTGGCCACGTAGTCCACGCCCAACGTTTCCACCGCGTAGCGCACCAGCAGCTCCCACTTGACGTGGCGATTGCACTCCACGCAGGGGTTGGGGGTCAGCCCGGCGCGGTAGGAGTTGTTGTAATAGTCCATCACGAAGTGGGAAAACTCGGCCCGCAAATCCACGGTGTCGTATTCCACGCCCAGCATTTCGCACACCCGCCCGGCATTCACCAGGGCATCGTTACAGCACTTGCCGGGGCCGTTCAGGGTCCAGGCGGTCAGGCCCACCACCTCGTGCCCGGCCTGGGCCATCAGCCAGGCGGCCACACTGCTGTCCACCCCGCCGCTCATGGCGACGGCAATGCGGGATTTCTTTTCGGGCAGGAAATTACGGCAATTTTTCATGGCGCTTTACGATGTGCGGAACGTGTTCCATTATAGTCCGACAGACGGTTCCCACCTAATAAAGTGCGGCCCCACCGCCCAGTTGCCCCTAGATAACCGGGTTAGCCCCCCGGAGGAATTGCGCGTACACCCCGCCGGCCCCAAAATGGGACAAGCAACCTAGCCAAAGGAGAGCTGGCATGTCGGATATGCTTTCACCATTGCAGGGCGAAGTGGGCGGTATCCAGCAGGCCCCGTTCCACGTGGTGCCCGACCCCGTGCAGGGAGGCTGGAACGTTTACGATACCAGCCGGCCCCAGGAGCCCCAGCAGCACTTTGCCAGCAAGGAGGCGGCCATTCTCTACGCCCAAGAAGCCAGCGCCCGCATGGGCGTCGGCTACAGCGTGGAGCTGCATGAAGCCCCCAGCATGGGCCGCTGAGCCCCCGTGTTCCCCAACGCCCGGGCTGCCTTCCCGGCTTGGGGGCATCCATGCCAAAGCCTTGCCCAACCGGCCTTCTGCCAGGGAGGCCCATGGGAAAGACGGCCATGCAAGGGTTTGCATGATCGGGCATGAGCCTTGCCTAGAGCGGCCTGCCCTTTCCGACTCCATTGATCGGTTGATATACCAATGATGAATCTCCTGTTTCGGGCTGATTCGGAAAGCCGGCGCATGTTGGTACAGTGTTAAAACAATCGTTTCAAACGATTCAACAGCCGGTCAATCGAAGGTTCAAGGTTCCGGCAAGAGTCCGAGGCGCGCAAGACGCTGCGTGCCGACGCTTACGATCAAATCCACACACCACACCGCAAGTTAAGACCCCTTTTCTTCCCGGAAAAGGGGTTTTCTTTTGGCGGGCAGGGCGTAAAAAACCCGGCCCTAGGGACCGGGTTTTTCGGGGTTTTGTCGCTTGCTGAGCTAAACAGCCGGCTCCAGGCGCAGGCTGTCGTTTTCAGCGTCCTGCTGGGCCGCCAGCTTGCTGTTCCAGAAGCCGTAGCCAAAGTACAGGAGCATCCCCAGCAGGAACCAGCCAATGGTGACCACCCAGGTCATCAGGGGCAGGCCGGTCATCACGTAGGCGCAGCCCACGGTGCCCAGGATGGGGAAGGTCAGGCCCAGCGGTGCCCGGAAGGGGCGCTTGCGATCGGGATCGGTGAAGCGCAGGATGGCCACGCCGATACAGACAATCATGAAAGCGCCCAGGGTGCCGATGTTGCACATCTCCGCCAGCAGGCTGATGGGCAGCAGGCCGGAACCAGCCGCCACAAAAAGGCCTACGATGACGGTGCACACATGCGGGGTCTGGAACTTGGGGTGCACCTTGGAGAGGGCCTCCGGCAGCAAACCATCGCGGGCGATGGAATAGAAAATGCGGGTGCCGCCCATTTGCAGCACCAGCAGCACGGAGGACAGCCCGGCAATGGCGCCGATGCTGATCATCCAGCTGGCCCACGGATAGCCCATAAAGCTGATGGCGCCTACCACGGCGGCTTCCTTGTTAATCTGGTGCAGGGGCACAATGCCGGTAATCACGGCGGTCACCAGGATGTACAACAGGGTGCAGATGGCCAGGGAGCCCAGGATGCCGATGGGAATGTCGCGCTGCGGGTTCTTGGTTTCTTCCGCTGCGGTGGATACGGCGTCAAAACCGATATAGGCAAAGAAGATGGTGGAAGCCCCGGTAATAATCCCGTTCAGGCCGTTGGGCGCAAAGGTCTTCCAGCCGTCGGCAAACCAGTTGTGCTGCACCACATCCATATGGCCGCCAAAAACAAACAGGGCGCCCACCAGAATGAACAGCAACACCACGGAGGTTTTGGTAAACACCATAACCGCTGCGGTTTTGGCGCTTTCGGACACCCCGATGATAAGCAAGGCGGTCACGGCCAACACGATGAGGAAGGCCGGCAGGTTGAAGGCGCTTTGCACCAGCAGCACCTGGTCGCTGTTGGCAAACGGGATGGTGAACGGAATGGCGCTGAGCACAATCGACTTGGCCTCGGCGGTCATCTTGGCGTAGCCTTCCGGCGAAATGGTATCCAGGGTATTGTTCACCAGCCATCCCGGCAGGCTGACGTGCCAGGTTTCGGACAAGAATGCCTTGATGCTGCCGGTCCAGCCCACGGCCACCGCCATGTTGCCTACCGCGTATTCCAGCACCAGCGCCCAGCCGATAATCCAGGCCACAAATTCGCCCATGGTCGAAAACGCATAGGTGTAAGCGGAACCGGAAATGGGGGCCATGGCCGAGAATTCGGAGTAGCACAAAGCGCAGAAACTGCAGATAATGCCCGTCAGGATGAACGACAGGGTCAGGGCCGGGCCCGCCGCCAGGTGGCCGTCGGAACCCGCGGCAGCCGCACCGGTCAAGACGAAGATACCGGCGCCAATCATGGCACCCACCCCGAAAATGACCAGGTCAAAGGCGCTGAGGGTTTTTTTCAGCTGGTGCTCCTGGTTTTGAGAGTCGGCCAAAATCTGATCCAGGTTCTTGGTCCTGAATAGCCGGGAGATAAAGGAGCGTTGCTTCACCCCTGCGGTTCCTGACATACATTAAACCCCTTATGGTTCAATAATAACTACACTTTTCTGACAAATAAGGCTGCAAAATCCTTGCCTGTCGTTCACTGAAAGCAGAATTCCCAGAAAATTTCAGCAATGCTACCACAAAGGTAGAGCATACTGAATAAAGTCCAAAAAAGCGTAAACGTGATATCCCCCCGCCACTTGTAACAAGATTTTTACCTCCCCGCACCGCGCGATCCGGGCATTTTCCTCCCCCACCTCCCCCGGGCACCCTCCAGAATTCCACCAGCCGGTCGATTAAAACCCATGCCACATGGGTAATGATCAGATTGGTACACTGTGCCGATTGATCAGAAGGGAAAACAAGGAACGCTGGATGGGTATTCAACTCAGCGGATTCAACTCCGGCCTGCCGGTGGATGATATCATCACCAAGCTGATGGACGTGGAACGACGCCCCATCCAGCTGATGGAGGAGCGCAAGGGCAAGTACCAGCTGCAAAAAGGCATTTATTCCAACGTGCAGTCCCGGGTGAACGACCTGCTGACGGCGGTGGAAAAGCTGACCAAGCGGGCCGTGGACAGCAGTACCATTTTTGATTCGAAGGTGGGCACCTCCAGCAACGACACCATTGCCACGGCTTCCGCCACCAAGACTGCCTCGCCCCAAACCCTCTCCCTGGAAGTCAAAAGCCTGCCAACCGCCACCAAGGCAACCAGCACCAGCCTGGTAGGCCGGTTTGACAACAGCACCACGCTGGCCCAACTAGGCATTACCGATGGCAGCTTTACCATTTACGCCAACGGCACCGCCCATACCATCAACGTGCTGTCCACCGACACCATGGGCAGCGTGTTCGCCAGCATCAACGCCGCGGTGCCCGAAATTACCGTGGATCCGGCCATCGTCAACGGCAAGGTGCAGATTCAATACACCGCCGGCGCCAGCATCCAGCTGGGCTCCGGCGCCGATACCTCCAACTTCCTGGCCAAGACCAACCTGCTGACCGGCATCAACGACGGCGGCACCCAAACCATCACCACCTCCCAGGTCAACACCACCATCAATCTGGACGCCCTGGTCTCCGCCGGCGCGGCCAACCTGAACACGGCAGTCACCGACGGCACCTTCACCATCAACGGCCAAAGCTTCGACACCACCGGTAAAAGCCTGAACCAGCTGATCAACGAAATCAACGCCAATACGTCCGCCGGGGTGAAGGCCAGCTTCAACAAGGGCTCCAACAAGCTGGAGCTGACCGCCACCAGTACCGGCAGCGCGCTCATCAGCCTGGGCGACAACAGCAACGGGGGTGGCACCAGCAACTTCCTGCAAGCCATGGGGCTTATTGACGGCTCCGGCAACAGCACCACCTCCCAGACCGCCGGCAAGAACACCGAGTTCGTACTGAACGGGGTAACCATGTACGCCACCTCCGCCGTCGTGGATGAAACCGTGCATGGCATTACCGGGGTCACCCTGAACCTGAAACAGGCCGCCCCGGGCACCACCGTTTCCATCACCGTGGACAAGGACAAATCCAGCCTGAAATCGGCCATTAAAGATGTCGTGACCAAGATGAACAACCTCATCAGTTACATCGACGAGCAGACCGACGCGGAAAAAAAGGCCCCCCTGGCTGGTGACAGCCGGCTAAAGAGCTTCCGTAACCAGTTGCGCACCATGGTGACGGCGCAAGTGGCGGGCATGAGCGGCAGCGCCTATGACAGCCTACAACAGGCCGGCATTTCCACTGGGGCGGTGGGGGCCAGCGCGGGAACCGCTTCTGCGACCCTGATTTTTGACGAAAGCAAGTTTGACTCCGCCTACGATGCCGACCCCGACGCCATCCGCAAGCTGTTCATCGGCCAGGATCTCACCGGGGGCCTGAACGGCACCGCCGCCGACGACAACATGGAAGGCACCCTCACCCAAATCTGGCACCTGATTGACGACACCCAGTTCACCACCGCCGGGGGCGGCACCGGGTTCGGGGCGCTGTACAACGGGCCCGGCAACAACGAGAAGGGGCTGTTCCCCGGCTACCAGGTCAGCATGCAAAAACGCATTGACGACCTGGATAAAAGCATTGACCGGGCCAACGAACGCCTGGAACTGCGCGAAAAAATGCTGCGCCAGCAGTTTCTGGCCATGGACCGGGCCATCGGCCAGATGCAATCGCAGGGTAACTCGCTCAACGGGCTGATTAACCAGCTTTCCGCCAACAAGTAAACATTTCGAAATGGCGGGAGCCAACCTGAAACTTAGGGGGGCGGGCATGCGTATTGTCTGCAAGTGGAGTACAGCAGACAGAGGATTTTTGAGGCATGGCGTTCAAGGGCAACACGGTTCTGGCCGAGATCAGGGATGAACGATTTTGGAGCCAACAGGACATGTTCGGATTCATCACCCGCAAGGATATGACGGAGGCCAAGCCGCTCAACCGCCCGGCCGGCGGGCCGGTCACCCTGGTGACCAAGGAGGACATATACCGCGAGCAGGTCCTGCTGGTGAAAAAGGGCTACGAGGTGGAGATGGACGATCTCCCCAAGCTGATTAAAAACGGCGCCAAACCCAGCCAGTTTACCCTGAAGATGACCGAGGAGGAGGCTGCCCGGGAACTGCTGGGGCACAGCAACCCCATCCTGCAACTGGCCCGCAGCCAGAAACACGTGGTGGTGCTGGACCCGGATCAAAAAAGCCTGAAGCGCACCATCGACTGCTTTTTCGTCTGCGGCTTCAGCCTGAGCAACATCCACCCGGTGCGCCTGTCGGCCCACCTGGACTGGACCCTGCGCAAGTACCAGCCCCAGGTGCTGGTGGTGGACTACGACCTGCTGGACGGCCAGGACGGCCTCAGCCTGCTGAATGCCCTGCAGCGTCCCGCCGGCATGGAGCAGGTCATCCTTACCCTGCCGGCCCGGACGTTCTCAAGCGAGGAAGAGAGGCTTATACTGGAATTAAGCAATCGTAACCACATCCGGATCCTGAAAAAGCCGGTCAGCCGGTTTGCGCTGAACCGCCTGCTCGCATCACCCGCAGGCTAGAATTTACCCCCCATCATGGAAAAGTTCACATCAGGCGCCCACGAGATTGTCCTGAAGCGGATTCGGGACATCCCGTCGCTGCCCGAGGTGGTGAACCGCATTATGGAAGTCATCAGCCGGCCCAACACCCCGGCTTCCGAAATTGCCAAGCTGATTGCCCTCGATCCGGGCCTCACCTCCAAGGTGCTGCGCATGGTCAATTCGGCGGCCTACGGCTTTCAGCGGCAAATCAGCTCCATCCAGCACGGCATTATGATCCTGGGCTTCAACACCGTGCGCGGCCTGGTGCTGAGCGCCAGCATCTTCAAGATGTTCGAGGGGCAGGAGAAAAACCGGGGGCTGGATCACCAGCGGTTCTGGGAGCATTCGCTGGGCACCGCCGTGGCGGCCCGCATATTGTCCCGGCACATCCGGGTGCCCGAAGCCGACGACATTTTCAGCGCGGGCATGCTGCATGATATCGGCAAAGTGGTACTGGACGTGCATTTTGGGCAAGACTACCAGAAGGTGCTGCGCGAAGCCCGCATGCAGCACATCCTGCCCCACGGCCCGGACTTCTACCGCCTGGAGGAGGAGGTGCTGGGCATCAACCACACCGCCATCGGCAGCTTCCTGGCCGCCAAGTGGCGGCTGCCGGTGACCATGACGGAAGTCATCCAGCACCACCACAACCCGGCCCAGGCCGAAAACTGCCAGCCCCTGGTGCACCTGGTGGCTCTGGCCAACGAGCTGTCCGTGCTGCAGTACGAGAAATTCGGCATCTTCAGCCTGGCCCACTTCAGCCCGGAGCTGCTTGCCTACTTTGACCTGGACGAAGAAGACCTGATGCGGTTTTTAGAACTGTTGAAGGCCGACATGAACTCCGCCGAGGAACTGCTCCGCTCCATCGCCAGTTTGTAAACTTTTCTGCACAATTGCCGGGCCGCGCTTCAAGAATTGCCAGCCGATCACGATATACACAATATGTATATCCGGTCGTTTTTGCTGAGTCTGTTGTTGTGCGGGATGGTGGTGTTTTTCCCGCTTTCGAGCTATGCCGACTCTTACAACCAGGGGGTTCAGGCCTATAAGAACCGAAACTACAACGCGGCCATCCAGTATTTTCAGGATGCCGTGCGCCGCAACCCCAAGGATGCCAATGGGGTGTTTTACCTGGGCATGGCCTATACCCACGCCGGAAAATACAACGAAGCCCGGCAGGCCTTTGAAACCGTCATCCAGATGGTGCCTTCCAATCATGAGTTGGCCCAGAAAGCCCGTAACAACATTACCGTCATCACCCGCGACCAGATCAAGACCGCCAGCAACAGCACCAAGGCCACCCAGATTATGCAGGCCTCCCTGTCCCGCAGCGCCAAGGACAACTACCTGACCCACATCATCCCCGGCGGCAAGGTGGTGCATTTCGCCCCGGAAAAAATGCCCCTGCGGGTGTTCATTGCCAACGGCAGCGGGGTGCCCAACTGGAACAACGGGCTCAAGCAGGTGGTCATTGACGCCATGAGCACCTGGAGCCGGGTCACCAACGGGCGGGTACGGTTTGTGCAGACGTTTAACGAGTCGGATGCGGACATTGTGGTGCGCTGGCAACGCAACTTCAGCGATAACATCCTGGGGGTCAGCCCCTGGCAAAGCTCGGGGGATACCCTGATTCGCTCGGACATCCAGCTGGCCACGTTCTACCCGGACAGCGGCCAACCCATCCCCTACAACGAGCTGCAGGCCATCGCCATCCACGAAATGGGGCACGCCATCGGCATTAAGGGGCACAGCCCCTACCCGGATGACATCATGTACTACTCCAAGTCCTCCCGCAACAGCCGCATCAGCCAGCGGGACATCAACACCATCAACCTGCTCTACAAGATTGACGCCGACATCAAGAACAACACCAGCATGAGCACCGCCAATACCAAGCGGTACTACGAGCTGTTCGACCTGGGCTACAAGGCCCAGACCGGCGGTCAGGCCACCCAGGCCATGCAGTACTACCGCCAAGCCATGCAGCTGAACCGCAACCTGCCGGAGGCCAAGTTCAACCTGGGATCGTTGCTGATAAACGAGGGCAACCGCCTGGCCCGGGCCAACAACCTGAAAGCCGCCAAGGCCAGCTTCCAGGAGGCGGTGCAACTGTTCAGCGAGCTGAACCAAAGCGGCTCACCCCCCGATTCCACCCAGGAAAACCTGAGCATTGCCAAGAAAAACCTGGCCCTGGTCAGCCAATACGTCAAGTAAGCACGGATGCCCAGCCTACCCCAACCGCCCCAGCCCAGCAAACCCGCCGGCGCACCGACTCCTCCAGGCGGAGGGTCTTTCCCACCGGATGGGGTTTCGGCTGTTATAATTGACTTACCATCATACAGGTTCTGTAGCGACATCACCCGGTAACGAGGTTTCATGACCATCACACAGAATAAAAGGCTTCAGGGCCGAGGGCCAGGGAAGAAAGGGTCTGAGGATTTGGATAAACGACGCGGCAAACCCAACCTGACGGACGACCTGATGGGTCTGGATGACGAGAATGAAACCCTGTTTGACGATGGCCAGGATCGGGTCGAGTTTTTCGACGAGGAGGAAGAGGAGCAGGAGGAGGGCGAGACCCTCCAGGCCGAGCGGGGCTCCGCCGACGACTCCGTGAAGATTTACCTGCAACAAATCGGCAAGGTCAAGCTGCTGAGCGGGGAAGAAGAGATTGAGCTGGCCAAGCGCATTGCCGAAGGCGACGAGGAGGCCAAGGCCAAGCTGGTGCAGGCCAACCTGCGCCTGGTGGTTTCCATTGCCAAGAAATACATCGGACGGGGCCTGTCGTTTCTGGATCTTATTCAAGAAGGCAACCTGGGGCTCATTCGGGCCGCCGAAAAGTTTGACTACAAGCGCGGCTTCAAGTTTTCCACCTACGCCACCTGGTGGATCCAGCAGTCCATCACCCGGGGCATTGCCGATAAGTCCCGCACCATCCGCCTGCCGGTGCACATGATTGAGACCATTGGCCGGCTGAAAAAGGTGACCCGCGATCTGACCCATGAGCTGGGCCGCACTCCCACCAAGGAGGAGCTGGCCGCCCGCATGCAGATTTCGCTTTCCAAGCTGCGGCTGGTGCTGAAGGCCACCCAGTCCACCATCAGCCTGGAAACCCCGCTGCACACCAAGGACGAAACGTCAAAAATCGGGGACTTCCTGGTGGACGAGAGCATTGAATCCCCCGATAGCCGGGTTTCCCAGGAAAACCTAACCGAGGAGCTGGAAAAGATTTTGGAAAGCCTGCGCCCCCGGGAGCGCGATGTCCTGAAGCTGCGCTTTGGGCTGAATGACGGTAACAAGCGCACCCTGGAAGAGATTGGGCAATTGTTCGGGGTCTCCCGCGAGCGGGTGCGCCAGATTGAAACCCGCGCGCTGAACAAACTGCGCAAGATGTGCCGCAACAACCGGGGCATCAAGAGCCTGAAAAACTACCTGGGCTCCTAAGCCGGCCCCACCCGCAGGCGTTTCCCTGCCGGGCTAGCAGTTGCAGCCGGCATGCCCGCATCCCTGGCCGGTGCGGTGCCCGTCAGCGCAGGTTTCGCTGCAATAAACCTGGCCCTGACGTTCCAAACCGCCCTGCTGGCCAACCTCGCAGAGACAGTCATGGCGACATGCGCATTTCATAGCAAAGCGCCTCCTCTGTTATTGCGTGCAAGGGCCGTTTTGCCCCTGGCCCTATCATTTCGCAAACGGGCCGCACAAACCATTGCCCGCCCGTCGGGGGACACCTGCCAGGAAGAGGGGGCCACCAGGCGCCCTACTGAACCGGATCCGCCCCGTTCAGCGGGGTGGCCTGCAGGCTGATTTGCCCGTTATTCCAGCGATACACCACCGGATCGTAAAAGCGGAACGAACCCTCGCAGCGAATCTCCGGCACCGACACCCGGCAGCTTTTGCCCGCCACGGTATTAAAGTTGGCCAGCGACATGGCGCAATCCGCCGTTTCGCCGCTGGCGGTTCGGCAGGCGCCAGTGGTGGAACCGCTGACCGTCACAAAGTTGGAGAATCCCTGCGGGTTGGACTGGGTTTCCGCGGCATAAATACCCGCCGCCGACTGCAGCTGCTGCACCATGCCTTTCAACACTTCTTTTTCGGTATTGGTCACCGGTTCCGCGTACTTCTGGCTTAACGTGGTGGCGCAGCCCGCCATGGCCAGGCAAGCCGCCAGTGACAATCCCAAGATGAACCCGCGCATGCGTCTATTCCTCCCGCATCACTCAATCGATGATGGCATCATACCCCGATTGGCCGGCAAATTACAGGTGGGCGAGCGGTTGCACCACCATGCCCAGCACCCGGGTGTTGACGGCCTCCAGCTCGCGGATGGCCTGCTGGATCTCGTCCAGGCTGGTCAGGCCGGGATAGGTCAGCAGAATGACCCCGTCCAGGGTGCGGCCCACGGCAATGGAGTCATAAGACTTCTCGATGGCCGGCAGGCTGTAGACGACGAAATTGTAGTTGGGCGACAGGTTTTCTTCCAGCTGGGCCAGGTTGCGGTGGGAAAACTGGAAGCCGGTATCCTGGATGGGCTCGCCCGAAGGGATCAGGCTGCCGTAGACGGTCTTGCCCAGGGGATACACGATATCGATGAAGTCCTCGGCCTCGCCGCTCAGGTAATCGCTAAGGCCGGGGCCTTCGGCGATGGCCGCCGAAACCGGCAGGCGCAAGGAGCGGATGAGCGAGGTGACCGACGTGCGGCTGAAGTCGGTATCGATGAGCACCATCTTGTTGCTCAGCTCGGTCAGGTACAGGCTGAGGGCCACGGTGGTCATGTTGCAGTCCTCGAAGGAGGAGACCGGGATAATGCCGATGCGGCGCACGTTTTCGTACTTGGCCAGGTTTTCCAGGTGGATGATGAGGCGCTTGTACGGCTCGGGCACCGTAAAGTTGGTTTTTTCCAGCATCCCGGACAACTCGGCCTTGCCGGTGAACGCCGGCGTGGTGAAGATGGTTTTCTCTTCCTCGTCGGCCAGCATGCCTTTCACCTGGAAGGGCCAGCGCAGCGTGCGATCGAGGGTGGCGCGGATGAAGACGGAGAACAGGGCCAGGCACAGCCCGAACAGGCCGGCCACAGTCACCAGGCGCTTGAAGTCGGGGCGTACCGGGGCGGCGGGGGTGACCGGCTTTTTCAGCACTTCCACCTTGGTAAAGCTCTGGCTCACGTTTTCCATCAGGGTGGCCTCGTCCAGGCGCTTTTGCAGCACCTGCACCTTGTCCTGGGCCAGGTCAACGGCATTCTTCAGGGCGAAATAGTCCACGGCCTGCTTGGGCACGTCATGCAGCATAGCCATCACTTCGTTCTGGGCGGCGGCCAGGGTGCCTTCACGGGCCCGCATGGCTTCCAGCTTAATCTGGTTGTTGATAATCTCGCCGGCAATGCTGAAGTCCAGGGTGCTGCCGGTGGGCAAGCCGCCGTTGGCGGGCAGCTTCTGGTTGAAGGACTTGGCAAAGGTTTCCAGGCGCTTGTCCAACATGCTTTGCAGACGATCCATTTCCCGGGCGTAGGCAATCATCTTGGGGTGCGCGTCGGTCAGCTTGGAAGACCACTCGGCGCGCTCGGCCTCCAGGGAGACAATCTGCTTGCGCAGGTCCCCGGCCTCGGGATCTCGTTCAATCCGGGCAATCAGGTTCAGGTACTCGGGGCTCGCCGGCAGGTGCTGGCGGGCAGTGGCAATCTGGCGGCGGGCGGCGGCAATGTCGGCATCCAGCGACTTCACCTGCTCATCCAGGCGTCCGGCCATTTGCAGCAACTGCCCGGTTTGCACGTCCAAGTTGTAGGCCTGGTTTTGGGACTGGAAATCGCGCATGGCCTCGGTGGCGGCAGCCAGCTGCTTATGGGAGGTCGCCAGCTCCTTTTCCAGGAACTTGCGCTCCTTGGTGGCCTTGTCGGAGTTCATCTCGGTCAGCTTTTCCTGGTAGGCCTCCAGGTACAAATCCATAATGCGTTTCACGTTCTCGGGCTTGGCCGGCAGTTCCAGGGTCAGGGCAATGACGCTGGTGTATTCTTTTTTGCGGATGCCCAGGCCACCCTGCAGGGCGGACTTGTTGATATCCAGCTTCAGCTTGTCATGGATCAGGCCCACGGCCTTTTCGGCCACTTCATCCGAGCCCAGGATCTCAATCTGGTTGTTCAGCTGCCGGTAGTCGGAGTCGCTCAGCGAAATGCTGGCCCCGGTCACGGTGCTGGGCTTGGGCTCAATATAGATTTCGGAAGACACCCGGTAGAACTTGGGCTGCGGCAGCGAAACCGCCAGGGCGAACACCACCACCAGCACAAACATGGTCAGCGCAAACCAGCGATGGAACCACAAAATATCCAGGTATCTGATCTTGGCTTGAACCATTGATTCGCTTTCCTACTTACGGGGTTTCGGCACGCACTCACTTTCCTTTAAATCGTGCCGGCTCATCCTTACATTGGGCCCAATCTGAGGGCAGCTTTCATTTCAGATTAACAGAGCGACCTCCCCTTCCACATCGGGAGATCGAAGGAAAAAAACACGGCGGGCTCCCACACACAGGGGAGCCCGGCAGTTTTTCAGGTTTTGGCCAAAAGACAGACGCCGACCGGCTTAACGGCCTTGACGGATGTCGATATTCCCCCACTGGCCCAGCTGGACGCTGACCGAATCCATGCGGGCCAGCACCTGCTCCATGTAGCGATCCAGCGAACTGCGCTCCACGGCGGCAGGCTGGATATAGTAACTGGTCAGGGCAATGGTAATGCCCAAAATGGCGCTAAGGCCGTAAAAAATCCAATCGGTCTTGGGAATGGCATGGAGTGGAAAAGAATGCATGGCTCGCTCCAGATCAAACTGCGTGTTATTGGAAATAAAAACATGCCCAATCCTGGAATTGCGCCCCCGGCTGCCTCCCGCGCCCGCCAATGTCCCCATAAAATATACCGCCTGTCAGCCATTGACGCACCAGCACCTTTACAACCGCCCTGGCAGTCCAAACCGGGTTGATGCGCGCTTAGCCCTTGCCGTACTCGATAATTGCCGTCATCCCGAGCAGGGGGGCCCCCTCCAGCGAGCCCAGCAGGCCGGGCGCCACATGGAACCGCACCCGTCGCCGGGCCATTCCCAGGGACGACAAGAAGCCGTCCAGGCCGGCCACGGTAAACTGGTGCCGCTGGTAACGCAGGTAATGCTCCGGCGAGGTTAAATGCGGAAACAGCCCCAGGGTCTTGAACAAGGCGGGATGCCCGGCCACCAAGCCCTCCAGGCCCCGCAGCCAGCTTTGCCGGTTGGGCACGGAAACAATCAGCCGCCCGCCCGGCTTCAGCAACGCAACCAGGTGGCTCAGCCGCTCCCACGGATCCGCCACGTACTCCAGCACTCCCAGGCACAGCACCAAATCGTATTGACGGTCGGCATAGCGGGCCGCCTCCCCGTCCAGCGCCTCCAGACGATCGATGACCGCCTGCGCCAAGCTGCCCAGGGGCCGTAAGGTTTCCCGGGCGGCTTCAATCATGCCGGGCGCGGCATCCACCCCAGTCAGGTCGTCGGTTTTTCCCAGCGACAGCAGGGCATGCAGCATCACCCCGCTGCCGCAGCCGTAATCCAGGACTGACAAGCCGTCGGGCATATACCGGATCCACTCCAGCAGGGTGTCCAGGCGGCAGCGAAAGTGCCGGCTCCCCTGGTAGCGCTGACTCCAACCGGCGGCCTGCCGGTCGAAATAGCCCTGCGTGTCAGTCATTCCGCCCATGACCCTATTGTACGGTATTATAGTAGGGTGCGTACCATCAGACGTTCCGGGGGAAACGCGTCGGGCCCCCGGGGCCGCGAAGGATTCCCATGATTGACGTGTCGGTGGTCATTCCAGCCTATAACGCTGCCGCCTACCTGGAAGGCTGCCTGCAAGCCCTGCACGGGCAAAGCTATCCGGCTGACCGCGTGCAGATCATCCTGGTGGATGACGGCTCCCGCGACGCCACCCGGGCCGTTGCGGAGCAAACCGCCGCCCGGCTGGGCATGACCCGGTTGCAGGTGGTTCACCAAAAGAATGCCGGGCCCGCCACGGCCCGCAACCAGGGCATCCACCTGGCGCAGGGGGCGGTGGTAGCCTTTTTGGACAGCGATTGTGTCCCCGATCCGAGCTGGCTGGAGCACCTGCTGGCGCCGCTACAGCAAGACACCGCCCTGCTGGGCGTGGAAGGGTGTACCCTGCCGGCCTCCGAACAACGTACCCTGATGGATCACTATATCGACAACCCCCAGGGCGGCTTCTACTGGACCTGCAACATCGCCTACCGCCGGGAGGCCCTGCTGGCCATCGGCGGCTTTGATGAAGGCTTCCCCCTGCCTTCCGGCGAGGACATCGACATCGCCCACCGCATCCGGCAGCGGGGCCGCATCGCCTTTGCCCCCCAGGCCGTGGTGCGCCACCTGATTTTGAAGCGATCTTTCCGGCAACACCTGGCCACGGCCCGCACCTTTTCCTCCATGATCCGCCTGCAACGCAAGCATCCCGGGCTGCTCTCGCCGCCAGATTCCGGTTTTGCCCGACTGTTTCTGTTCCAGGTCTACCAGTTGTTGCTCCCCATCGTGACCCAGCGCCGTCAGTGCCTGAAGGCACCGCTGGCATACCTTAAATTTGCCCTTTGCCAGGCCCTGATGGCCATAATGACCGTCGCCAACCTGCCCCGCTATGCCCGGGAGTACCGGACGCCGCTGGAAATCCGGGAACCCTTCCACGCTCCCCGACCCGAGGGGGCCTTGCATCCATGAAGCTGCTGTTTGTCTCCCAGGTGCCGGACAGCCGGCTGATGGGGGTTCCCCGGGTGCTTTATTCCATTGGGGACGAGCTTGAGAAACGCGGCCACACGGTGCATTACTTCTTTGAGGACGACGGCCCCCGCCCCCTGGTTCGCCAGGCAGCGCTTATGGAATGGGCCGTCCGCGCCGCGCCGGCCATCGCGGACAAAAACCGCCGGGAGCAGTACGACGCCATCATCGTAACCACCGCCAGCGGGTGGTTCCTGTCCACCTTCCGGCGGGCCTTGCTGGGTAGGCGCACCCGGATTCTCTCCTGGCACCACGGCTGGGAGGAACTGATGTGGGAACAGATGCTAGCCGAGGAGCAAAGCGGGGGCCATCGGTTTTCGGCCCGCTTCAAGTGGTATTACGGCACCGTCATTCTGGGAGCCAACCGGCAATCGCTGAAAACCCAGGACGCCGCCTTCTTCACCTCCACCGAGGAGCGGGACTGGGTACGCCGACAGTACCCGGATGAGGCCCGCAAGGCGGTTTACCTGCCCAACGGGGTGTCCGATGCGTTTTACCATCCCGATCGATGGGCGCATGCCGGCGAGCAGAGCGCCACCCGCCTGCTGTTCGTGGGGTACTGGGATCCCTGGCGCAAGGGGAAAAAGTACCTGGTGGAAGCCTTCCACATTCTGCGGCAGCGCTACCCGGCCCTGAGCCTGACGCTGGCGGGCACCAAGCTGGATGCCTCTCAGATTCTGCCCGAGTTTGCCGAAGCCGATCGCCCCCATGTGCAGGTCATTCCTAACATGGGCCTGGAGGAATCCATTGCCCTCTATCGCCGCCACGATGTTTTCCTGCTGCCCTCCCTGTTTGAGGGCATGCCGCTGGTGGTGCTGGAAGCCATGGCCGCCGCCATGCCGGTGGTGACTACCGGTAACAACGGCATGAAAGACCTCATCACCCATAACCAGAACGGCTTGCTGGTGCCCAGGCGGGATGTATCCGCCCTGGTGAACGCAGTTTCCCACCTGGTGGAATCGCCCAGCCTTTGCAAGCAGCTGGGCTATTCGGCATGGCATACCGTCAGCACGGCTTTCACCTGGGCCCGGGTGACGGACATCTGCGAGGAAACCCTGATACATGTGGTAAACCAGGCATGAGCAAACAGCGCCTGGCGGCCCTGATGCTGTGGGGAGGCGGTCTGGGAGTGCTGCTGACGCTGGCGGTTTTCTCACCGGATATCGATCTGCTGGCCCGACCCCTGGCGGTAGAAAACCGTTTACGCCAGGCCGACGTGGTGGTGGCCGTTTCGGCAGGCACCCTGGACAATTGCCAGGCGCATCCCAACCTGTTCCTTCGGGAGCGCAAGGGGGCCGAGCTTGTGGCCCAGGGCTACAGCCGTTCGGGCATGCTGATAGTCAGCGGCGTTTATACCGACCCGGCCCGTGTCAGCCTGGCAGCTTGCCGGCACCGGCTGGCCGGATGGATTGGCCTGGATGCCCGCCGGCTGATTATCGATAACAGCGCGCGCACCACCGAGGAAAACGCCCGAGGGGTGCAGGCCCTGATGGCCGCCCATGGATACCGGGACGCGGTGCTGGTGACCTCGCGCAGCCACATGCTGCGGGCAATGAAAACCTTCCAGGCCCGCGGGCTGATCGTCTATCCCGTGCAGATCCCGGATCTCCCCCCCTACGGGAAGCACTGGTTCTCGCCCGAGCGGCGGGCCCACCTGGCACGATTCCTCTATGAGTATGGGGCGCTCATCAAATACAAGTGGTATGGTTATCTTTAGATGCGATAACGTGGATGCTGCCATGCGGCAGGTATTTCAAAAATCATACTTGAGCAAGGACTTATGCGTGGAGGAAGTGCCCGCCCCGGTGCTGGAAGGGACCGGCGTGCTGGTGCGCAACGCGGCCTCGCTTATCAGCCCGGGCACGGAGCGGGCCACCGTCTCGTTTGCCCGCAAGGGGCTGCTGGCCAAGGTGCAATCCCAGCCGGAGCGGGTGAAGCTGCTGCTGCGCAAAATGAAGCAGGTCGGCATTGTGGAAACCATGCAGCTGGCCCGGCGAAAGCTGGAAAGCCCCATTCCCATGGGCTACAGCACGGCGGGCATGGTGCTGGAAGCCAGTCCCGACCTGCCCGGCGTAAAGGCCGGCGACCGGGTGGCTTGCGCGGGAGCTCGCTACGCCAACCACGCCGATATCGTCTACATTCCCAAGAACCTGTTCGTGCCCCTGCCGGACAACCTGTCTTTTGAGGAAGGCAGCTTTGTGGCACCCGGCGCCATTGCCCTGCACGGAGTCCGCCTGGCGGAAATCGGTCTGGGCGAGACGGTCTTGATCATCGGGCTGGGATTGATCGGTCAGCTGGCCGCCCAGCTGGTACAAGCCCAGGGCGGTACCGCCATTGGCATCGATCTGGACGAGAGCCGCCTGGCCTTGGCCCGGGATCTGGGAACGGCCCACGCCTTCCATCGTAACGATCCCGCCCTGCAATCGCGGATCATGGCCCTGACCGGCGGGCGGGGCGTGGATGCCACCCTGGTTACGGCAGCCACCGCATCGAACGATCCGGTTTTCCTGGCCGGGGAGCTGAGCCGGGATCGGGCGAAGGTTGTGGTGGTCGGCGATGTGGGCATGCAGGTTCCCCGAAACCTTTACTATCACAAAGAGCTTTCCATTGTGGTCTCCCGCTCCTACGGCCCGGGCCGTTATGACGAGGCCTACGAGCGGGATGGCCAGGACTATCCCGCCGCCTACGTGCGCTGGAGCGAGCGGGACAACATGGCCGCCTTCCTGGCCCTGGCCGCCGAGGGACGCATCCGACTGCAGCCGCTCATCCAAAGGCGCTACCCCATTACCGGGGCCGCCGAGGCCTATGACCTGCTGACCAACCCCCACGCCGGCCCACAACCCCTGGGCATTGTGCTGGAGTATCCCCAAACCGCAGAAACGCAGCCGATTCGGCGCTTAAAGCTACCTTCCCAGGCCCGGCCCGTGATGGGACAGGTGGGGCTGGGCGTGATTGGGGCGGGCAACTTTGCCAGCGGCGTACTGCTGCCCCTACTGAAGGCAGAAAAACGCTTCAACCTGCGGGGGCTGGTCTCCCACTCGGGCCTGAACGCCAAGAATGCCGCCGCCCAGGCCGGCTTTGCCTGGTGCGCCACGGATATCGAGGAGCTTTTGAACGACCGCGACACCCAGGCCGTGCTGGTGGCCACCCGTCACGACAGCCATGCCGAACTGATTTGCCGGGCCCTGGAAGCCGGGAAACACGTTTTTGTGGAAAAACCACTGGCCACCACCCCCCAGGAGCTGGCCCAGGTGACCCAGGCCATGGCCGACCACCCGGAACTCCAGGTTATGGTGGGCTTTAACCGCCGGTTCTCGCCCTTCAGCCGGGAATTGAAACAGCATCTGGGCGGGGAGCCCTTAAGTATCCGCTACCGGGTGCTGGCCGGGCCCATTCCCCCCGATAGCTGGCTGCACAAGCATGGGGGGCGCATTGTGGGCGAGGTATGCCATTTTATCGACTGGTGCCAGTACATCAGCGGCGAGGATCCTGTCCGGGTAAGCGCCATCCAGGCGGGCAACGAGCCCAACACCGATGTGGCAATCCAACTAGAGCTGTCCGGCGGCTCCATTGCCCACATAACGTACCTGATGCGCCCGGATGCCCCCACCGCCGCCGCGCTGGGCAAGGAGCGCATTGAGGTGTATGGCGCCGCCCTGACTGCGGAGATGGATGACTTCAAGGCCCTGACCCTCACCCGCCAGGGCCGGAGCACCCGCCGCACCGGCAGGCAGGACAAAGGGCACCGGGACGAAATCGCCGCCCTGGCCCAGGCGCTGCAAAGCGGGCAGGCGGCCATCGAGCCCCGCTCCCTGCTGCTGACCACCCAGGCCACCTTCGCCATCCTGGAGTCGCTGGCCTCCCAAAACCCCGTCCCCCTTTCGGGCCCGGTATGAAACCAAGCCCATAAAACTGCTAAACTAAAACCATGAAGCGCTTGAAAGCCTATCTCGGACTCATCATCCTGGGCCTCTCCCGAGGCTTTGTGGCGGCCAACGGCGGCGTGCTGGGCCTGCGCAAAATTGACTGGGCCAAGGCGGACAGGGTGCGCCACGTGGTTATTTACCGGGTTGGCAACATCGGGGACACGGTGGTGGCCTTGCCGGCGCTTTTTTACTTGCGGCAGCGCTTTCCCCAGGCCCGGCTCACCCTGATCACCTCGGCGGGACCGGCCCACTTGCCCGGCGCGCCCGAGGTGCTGGCCCCCTTCCAGGGACTGGTGGATCAGGTCATCTCCTATCAGCCTGCCGAGCTGAAATCCCGGCGCGGCCTGCAAAGCATGAAGCTGAAAGTATTCCAGTCCGGCGGGCCGGTGGATTTGTTCGTGGATCTGCCGGTCACCATGCAGAACATCCGCCGCGCTATGCAGGAGCAGTTGCTGGCCTTTACCCTGAAGGCCAAATACGTACTGGGTTTTGACCTGTTACTGCCCCTCTGGTTCCGGCATGCCTATGCCCGGTGCTTTCCCCGACGCATTCCCCGCACCAGCGACTGGCTACTGAGCCTGGTGAACCCCACCCGCCAGCCGGTGCAAGCCCGTCCGGCCCACCTGTCCGCCATGCGCTGGGCGGAATGGGATCTCAATCCCAACGAGCCCATCCTGGTGGTAAACGCCGGTTCCAAGCTTCCCATCAAGCGCTGGTCGCCCGACGCCTACGCGGATCTGGTGGCCGAGCTGATGCGCAGCAACCCATTCCTGCAAGTGGCCTTTATTGGCAGCGAAGAGGAAGATCCGCTGAACCAGCGCATTATCGAGGCCATCATGTCGAAATATCCCATGGTATCCGTCGGCATCACCAACCTGAGCGGCAAACTCAGCCTGCTGGATACCTGGACCCTGGTCAACCAGGCCCGGGCGGTTTTAACCAACGACACCGGCACCATGCACATTGCCGGCATGCTGAACAAGCGCATTGTAACCCCCATGAGCGGGCAGTATCCGGCGCCGCTGTGGCACCCCCCGGGCCGTCCCGACGACTTTACCCCCGCCCGGCACGATGTACCCTGCGCCCCCTGCTTTCTGGATAGTTGCCCCCTGCCCGATCAGTTGTGCATGACCCGCATCGCCCCCATCGATCTGCGCCAGCCCCTGGAAGCCCTGTTGTATCCCCCGGGGCAGGAGCATCCCAGCCCATCGCCGACCACGGAAGCCCAGGGCTAGGCCGGACTGGAACCTGGCAAGGATCCGGCAACGCAGGTGGCTGCCGTGGGAGCGGCGTCTTTTTTGCGGACGGGCTTGCTTTCCAACCAGATAACCACCCCCACCGTAAACCAGTAATACATGTTGTGCGGGAAGTTCTGGTTGACGGGGGCCGAAAAACTATACAAAAACAGGAAGACCAGCACGTAAAAGCAAACCAGGTAAAGGAAGCTGCGGGTTTTATCGGCCTCCAGAATCCGGCGCAGGCTGATCCAAATGGCCTGCACCCAGATACTGACGAACAGGAAGGTTCCCACCAGGCCGTTGCGCAGCAGCACGTTGGCCAGCGCGTTATCGGCGTTGCCCTCCGCCATCGACTTGGAGTAGCCGAACAACAGCACCAGGGGGTCGGACGTCAGGTTGATGAGCGTAATGACCGGGGCGTACAGCCGGGCGTTGCTGACGGTGGAAGATTGCACGTACAGCTCCACGGCGTCCACCAGGGCGTTTTTGAGATCGAAGTAGTTGTAGAGAATGAAAAAGGACACCCCCAGCGTCAGCACGTAGGAAACCATCAGGTTGCGGCACACCTGTAGCCGCTGACGGCCCATCTGCCAGTGGGTGGTCAGGTACAATATGCCAAAGCACAGGGTGAGGGTGATAAAGAAAAACACGATGGAGGAGCGCGACAGCGTCATAAACAGGCAGGCAAAGGCCAGCGGCATGGTGGGCCAGAACAGCATGCGCTCAAACTGGGTCAGCTGGTTCTTGAAAAAGTACAGGATGTACACTCCGATGGCCACGGCAAGGTAGCCCCCTAGGTTGTTGGGGTTCTGCAAGGTGGCCGTTGCCCTGGAAAACATCTGCCCGCCGTAGAAGGCCCGCTCGTAGGCCGAGCCGTGGATCATGAACTCCACGATGCCCAGGATGGCCACAATGGGCAGCGTATACACGATGGCCTTGAAGATCTGGCGCAGGCTTTTCTCCCGGTCGATAAGGCTGGTGCAAAGCAGCACCGGAATCACCGCAAACTCAATGTTGGTACGCACGTAATAAAGCAGGTCGAAGTTCTTTTCCCCGTTCCACACCCAGAAAAAGGCCCGGAACACGGTAAACACCATAAACAAAAGGATGAGCCGCAGCACGGGATGATCGAGCCGCTTGTGCCAGAAGGGGTAGCCCTCCATTTTGCCCCGAAACAGCTTGATGCCGGCCAAAAACAGCACCAGCGCAAAGACAATGTCCTTCTGCATTTTTTCCATGGGGGTGGCCGGTATGCCCACCTCGCCGCCGTCGGTGGGATCCCGCCCGGTCAACCCGGCGCAATAAAAGTAGTAATAGTTGAAGGCAGCCAGGGCAATATACAGGGAAAACGCCTCGTGAAAGGGGCGGTGCAGGACAAAACGCACCAGGATGTACCCCACCATGGCCAACACCGCCGGCACAGCCAGCTCAAACCCGCCCTGGGCCAGCCCAATGCCCAAAGCCCCCGCCACGCAGAAAAACAGGACTTCCAGCGTCAGGTTCCAGATGGGTTGCTGGCCGGCGGCCTCTCGCATTGCTCGCTCCACTCCTCATCCCCATTTTAATATATGATTGAGCTGAGATACGAGTGAGCGCCAGGAAACCCTCCATTTGTCGGATCTGATCAACGTGCTAGTGATCCCCCACCAGCCGCACCGAAACGTCAAGGTGCGCTCCCTGGAGATGGCGGCCTACCTGGCTTCCCGCGGACGCTACCGGGTTTACGTGCTTTCCTGGAAACAGTACCCCTTTCCCTACCTGACCCCGCTGGACAAGCCCTTCGCCAAACTGGCCGAAGCCCTGATGACGGCCAAAACCCCGCATCGCGTAACCGAGGAAAACGGCATACACTGGGTGGAAATGCCCTACCTACTGGCCCCCTACCCGTTATGCCAGCGATTTAACCGCAGCCAGCTGGGGCAATTCATCCGGCTGAATAACATCCAGGCCGTCATCAGCGCCAACGCCTACCATTTTTCGGTTCCCAAGCGCAGCCACCGCCAGGTGGCCTACCTGTACGACGTGGTGGACGATCACCTCTCCCCGGCCTCCGGCCCCCACTGGCAACGCACCCGGCTTTTCACCCTGGCAGAGTGCGCCAAGGCCGATCGCATCCTGACCATCAGCCATGGCCTGCAGGCATTGCTGGCCCAGGAGGGGCACCCCAACAGCCACCGCATTCCCAACGGGGTGGATTACGAAGCCTTCCAGCGGGTACCGGAAGCGGCCATCCAGGCCATTCGCCAAAAACACAACCTGCAAGACCGCTTTGTGATTGGTTATATTGGCAACCACGGCTGGTGGAGCGGCATGCGCTTTTTGCTGCAGGCCTACCGCAAATTGCGGGAGAGCATCCCCCATGCCCGCCTGCTGATCACCGGCCCCGGCGAGGAGCTGCCCGCCATCCAGCGGGAAACCCGGCAGGAGCCGGACATCATTTTTACCGGCCCGGTGCCGCCCACGGAGATTGCCGCCTACTTCCATGCCGCCTCGGTGGGAGTGCTGCCCTTCGACCTGAACCCCTTCACCCACAATGCCCTGCCCCTGAAGGTGCTGGAATACGGCGCCGCCCGCAAGCGGGTGCTGTCCACCCCCTTGAACGAACTGAAAACCCTGGCGCTTCCGCACATCAGCCTGCTGGATCAGGACCCCGAGCTGTGGGCGGAGGCCCTGGCCCGAGAAGCCACCACGCTGCCCCCCTGGCAGGGGGAGTGGGATGCTCCCTTGCGCGCCTATGACTGGGGGGTGGTGCTGCAATCCATGGAAACCCTGTTGAGTGAGGCGTTGGAGGCCCAGGCCGGTGCGGCTGCTGTTTAACGCCACCAACCTGCGCTCCCAGGGCGGGGTGATTTTGCTGGGACACCTGCTGCAAGCATTTCTGGAGGCCCGGCCCGATCTGGAAATCCTGCTGTACGTCAACCCGGAGCTGCATGCCCGGCTGCCCCATTTCCCAGAGCGGGTCGAAACCGTGCTGTTTCGCCCCCAAGGCTACCTGGGGCGCTTTCGCTGGGAGCAACACACCCTGCCCGGCATCGTGCGCCGGCGCCAGGTGGACGTGTTGTTCAGCTTCGGCAACACCGGGCCGCGCTACCCGGGCTGCCGACAGATTTTGTACGTGCAGCAGGCCATTCCCTACACCGATTACGAGCCTCCCAGCCACCGCACCCGCTGGCGGCTCTTCCAGGCCCTGTACGGCTGGCTGATTGGACTCGCCCAGCTGGGCTCGGATCGCATCGTGGTGCCTACCCGCTGGCTGGTGGGGCCCATGCGGGCCTCCATCGGGGGCAAAAAACCGGAGTCCGCCTACCGGGTCAGCCCGCCAGGCCTGCCCGAACTGGGGGGTGACGGGGCGCTTTCGGTTCGGGAAACCGGCTTGCTGGCCCAGGTTGAGGAATGGAAGGCCCAGGGCGAGGCAATTTTGCTCTATCCCTGCTATCTGGCCCCGTACAAGCACCTCCCTTTCCTGCTGGAAGCCGTGGCCCGGCTTGCCAAAACGGCCAGCCGACCCTTCAAGCTGCTTTTAACCTTCAATCGCGCCAGCCCGGAATATTTCCCCTGCCGGGCGGAGGTCTTTTCGGCCCTGGATCGCCTAGGGCTGGAAGGGCAAAGCGTCATCCTGACCGGGGAACTCTCCCGGGAGGCAATGGCCCGGCTGTACCCGCTGACGGATGCGCTGGTGTTTCCCTCCCTGGTGGAAACGCTGGGACTTCCCCTACTGGAAGCCTTGGCCTTTGGAGTTCCCGTGGTTGCCCTGGCCCGGGATTTGCCGGCCAAAACCGCCGCCTTTGCCCGGGACATCTGCGGGGAGGCAGCCCTCTATGCCGCCCCCGACACCCCCGACGAGATGGCGGACAGGCTGGCCGAGCTGCTGCAAAATGAGCCCCACCGCCAAACCCTGGCCGAAGCCGCAAAAACCCGCGCCAAAGCGTTCTCCTGGCGGCAGCACGCCACCGACATACTTGAATAGAAGCCCTTTAAACCCATTATTAACTTATGTTGCAATCCAGGGAGATCCCCTCAAAAAAGTTCAAGGAGCTCGGCAATTTGGTCGATTAATTCAGGAAGAAAACGGGCAAAAATAAATACGGTACATCCCTAATCTTTGCCCGAATTCCAGTGGAAATTCCAGCCCAGAAAGCCGCCTGAATGCCAACCCGCCTTATTGCCCTGCTAATGACCGGTTGTTTGCTTGTCCATAGCATACTGCCGGCGGCTGCGCTCACCTATATCAACAATACCCAGACCATTTACACCAACGGCACCCTGACCTATAACGACTCTTTCCAGATTGGCCCAAGCGGCAACGTGAGCTTTGTGGATTCCGGCGGGGTGCATGGCGGCTCCGTGGTTATCAACGTGCCCAACGGGGGCTACTTCCAGGTGGATTCCGGCGGCATCCTGAGCCTGAACGCGCTGGTCAGCGGGGGAAATGGCGGCTCCCTCATCGTGAACCAGCTGGGCACGGGCAACGCCACCATCAACGGCACCATCCGGGCCAACGGCCTGGGCAGCGGCTCCGGTGGGGTTATCACCATTAATGGCAACAACCTGAGCGTGGGCAACAACGCGGTAATCCAGGCGCTGGGCGGCAGCAGCGGCCTGGGAGGCACCATCAACCTGACGGAAACCGGCGGGGTCCTCTCGGTGGGAAGCAACGCCACCATCAGCACCAATGGGCTGTCGGATGCCACCCACAACCTGATTACCATCCAGGGCAGCGGGGTCACCGTGGACGGCCAGGTAAACGCCAACGGCATTCTGAATGGTTCCGGCGGCAAGCTGACCATTGTGGCCACCAATGGCCAGATCAAACTGACCGATGCCGGAGACTTCAATGCCCGGGGCGCTGGCACCGGGACAGGGGGCACCATCGCCATCCGGGCGCACAAAGCCGGCCAGACTTTTGATGTGGACAACTGCGGCAACACCACATGTACCCGCGCCGGTGACACCGAACTGCTGGTGGTGGCAAACAATGCCCGCTTTAACGTGGCCGGCGGCAGCGCCAACAACGGCACCCTGGAATTTGGTCGGGCCGGCGCCGGGGACATCAACCAGAATGGTGGCAAGTTCAACAACAACCAGTTTCAGGGCGCCGGCACGGTGCTGTTTGGCAATGACGGCTATACCACCAACATAACCTACCGCAACTTTGACCTGACAGGCGACTTCAACGGCAGCCAACCCGTGATGACTTTTGTGGGCAGCGGCAACATTACCGCCACCAACAGCAACAACTTTAATACCGTCTCCGCCACCAGCACCGGGGGTGGCACCATTAGCATTACCGACAGCACCGGCGGCATGACCGTCAACGGTCTCAGCACATCGGGTACCAGCACCCTGATTGCCGCCAACACCGGGGCCATCACCCTGAACAACGCCACGGCCAGCGGCACGGTGAACGTGCAAACTGACGGCACCATCGGCGGCAGCGGCAACACCCTGACCGGTTCAGTAAACCTGATGGGCAAAACAGGGACAGGCGATCGGGCCGGCGCGGTGAATTTTGCCAACAATACCTCGCTCAACCTGGGCCGGCTGCGCTCCACCAGCGCCACCATTACCACCAACGGCGCCAGTTCCGATATGACCCTGGCCAACGTGAACGTAACCGGGGCCACCACCCTGAACTCGGGACGGGACATTGATGCCAGCGCCACCACCAACAGCTTTGGCACCACCACCGCCGCCAGCGGACGCAACATCAACCTGTACAACAACGCCAACGCCTTTGTGCTGAACGGGGTGAACGCCACCGGCGCCTTGACCCTGGCCAACGTCAGCGGGCAAAACATGACACTGACCAGCGTCACCAGCGGCACCGGCACCAACATTTCGACCAGCGGCGGCGGGGATATCTCGGGCAGCACCGGCAACGTGTTCGGCGGCACCACCAGCATTACCACCAACACCGACAACGGCGGGCACATCACCCTGACGGCGGACTTCCAGGGCAACACCACCCTGTACGGCGACGAAATCGACGTGACCGACACCGCGGGCGATTTCACCGTCACCGGCTTCCAGAATGGCGCTACCGGTATCAGCACGGTGACGGCCACCGGCAGCAATGCCAACGTGGACATCGCCGTTACCGACCTGAAAGCAGGCGGGGCGGCCAAGCTGCTGATTACCGCGCCCAAGAACATCCGCATTACCAAAACCACCGGCGCCTGGGGCGTGGCGGACGATACCACCGTGGCCAACTCCACCAACGGGGGCAATATCACGCTGGAAAGCTTCAACATCAATTCGCCGCAAAGCATCAGCGGCCGCACCACCGCCTGGGACGTCAACACCGCCACCGCCGGGCTGTGGGTCTCCACCAACGGGGGCAATTACACCCTGAACAGCCTGGATGTGGGCAACCGCCTTGACATTGTGGGCACCGGCAGCGTGACGGGCACCGGCAACACCTTGCGCGGCGCGGTGGACATCAATGCCGGCTCCGGGGCCATCAGCCTGACCAGCTCCGACTTCCAGTCCACCACCGAAAACGACTTCGTAGGCGGCAACATCACCCTGGCGGATAACGCCGGCGGCCTGACCGTGACCACCCTCACCGCCTCGGGCACCGCCAGCCTGACCACCAGCGGTGCTACCCCCACCCTGACCGTCAGCAACGCCAACGTTACCGGCAACACCACGCTGGCCTCCGGCAGTTCGCTGACCGCAACCAGCAACAACAACTTCGGCACCCTGACGGCCAGCGCCAGCGGCAACATCAGCCTGACTGAACAAGGCACCATCAACATCAACACCCTGACCAATAGCGGCGGGGCCGCCACCACCACCCTGGTCTCCGCCAACGGCAGCATCCTGGGCAAGGGAACCGCCTCCACGGATGTGACCGTGGGCAGCGGCGCCCTGACCGTAACCGCCGGGGACGCCGCCGGAGATACCTCCTCCGAGATTGACCTGAACGTTTCGACCGGCGGCAACGTCACCGCAGCAGCCTGGGGCAACGACGCCAGCAGCAACTCGATTGTGCTGCGGGGCAGCGTGGGCGGCAACCTGATTGCCCGCAACGGCAGCGGCGGCGCCACCACCGGGCACATTATGCTGGGCGACAGCACCGCCAACCTGAGCGTCACCGGCACCACCACCTTCAACGCCGCCGGCACCGCCGACGTGATTGGGGTAGGCAGCTATACCGGGGCCGTGGGCGGCTCCGCGGGCCGGGTGGCCTTTACCGTCACCAGCGGCGACTTCACTTCCTCGGGACTGACCGCCTCCAGCGGCAGCGGCTGGTTCACCTCGGATGAAAGCCTGATTGTGGTGGCCCGCAACGGCGACATCCTGGGCAGTGGCTACACCGCCAGCGGCGCGGCCAACATCCGCCTGCAGGCCGGCGCCTGGAACTACCAGAACTCTGCGGGCGACATCAACATTACCAACCTGAGCGCGGCCCAGAACGTGCGCCTGTTTGCCACCGGCAAAAGCGGTAGCAACGTGTCGGTGAGCGTGGGCGGCACCAGCAACGTGGCCGGCCATATTACGGTGACCAACGTGAACGGCTCCAACCAGTATGCCGCCACCACGGGCAGCGTCAACATGACCCTGTCGTCCGGCAACGTGAACACCGCCCTGATCTGGACCAACGGGCAAGACATTACCCTGACCGCCAGCAACGGCAACATTTTGCAAGATGCCAGCGTGTATAACTTCAGCAGCATGCGGGGCAACACCCTGACAACCCAACCGCACCTCACCAATGCCGGCAACATTACGCTGACCGCGCAAGGCGGCACCAGCCGGTATATCAACTCGGGCGGCTTTGGCAAGAACATCACCGCCATTGCCACGGGCGACACGGCGGGCAACGGCACCGGCACCTCGGTGCAGCTGTTCGGCAAGGCCTACGGCAACGTGAGCGTCTCCAACACCTCCAACGGCAACGTGACCGGCAACGTATACCTGGGCACCGGATTGGGCGACCCCAACAACCTGTTCGACGTGAACACCGTGATGGATATTTACGGCACCACCACCGTGCGGGCCAACGGCAACGTCTACCTCTACGGCTTCACGGGCGGGGCGGTGACCATCATCGGAAAATCCTTCACCGCGCAAGTCGATCAGGGTAACCTGAATATCGCCAGCATCACCACCACCCTGAATACCGGTACCGCCGTCAGCCTGAGCGCCTTGATGGGCAATATTACCGGCGGCAACATCGATACCCGCAACGGCGGGGCCAGCAGCGCGAGCGTCTTTATGCAAGCCGGATCCCAGTACCCGCGGGATAATTTCTCCAACATCAGCCTGAATAACGTGTCCATCGGGGGCAACGTGAACATTACCGTCACGGGCACCACGACAGGCACGGCGGGAAGCGGCAACTCCGTAGTGATTACCAAGGGCACCGGCACCGGCATTGCCGGCAGCAAGAACGCGGTCAACGAGTCTGGCGGCGCGCCACGCGGCACCGTCACCTGGCCCAACTAAGCAGCCCGTTGAGAACCCGGCCCGCTTGCGCTAAGATGGGTGCCTGATTTGGCAATCGAGGAGGGAAAGCGCATGTGGCACGGCGTGGGACATCCCACATTTGGCGTCGTCCAGCCGCTGTTTGGCGCCCGGCGCAAGTATGAAAACGTTCAGGTAACTACCGAGGGGCAATGGAAAATCCCCAACCACGTGGTCATTCCCTACATCGAAGGCGAGGGCATCGGCCCGGAAATCATCAAGGCGGCCAAACGGGTGGTCAACAGTGCCGTAAAACTCAGCTACGGCGACGCGCGCTCCATCAAATGGGTGCCCATGCTGGCCGGGGTGAAGGCCCAGCAGGCAGGCAAGCCCATTATCCCCGAGGAAACCATTAACCAGATCAAGCGGCACCATATTTTCATCAAGGGGCCCCTGGCCACCCCACTGGGCGGCGGACACCGCAGCATCAACGTGACGCTGCGTAACATGTTCAACCTGTTTGCCTGCATTCGCCCGGTGCGGGCCTTTGCCGGGGTGGAATCGCCCATGAAGGACAACCGCCTGGACGTGGTCATCTTCCGCGAAAACACCGAGGATTTGTACGCGGGCATCGAGTTTGAAAAAGGCAGCGAGGGCGCCAAAAAGCTGCAGGCCCTGCTGAAAGAACTGGGCTACGACGTGCCGGATGATGCCGGACTGGGCATCAAGCCCATTTCGGAGAGCGCCTCCAAGCGCATCGTGGCCAAGGCCCTGCAGTACGCCCTGGACGAAGGCCGTCCTTCCGTCACCGTGATGCACAAGGCCAACATCATGAAGTTTACCGAGGGCGCCTTCCTGAAATGGGCCCGCGAAGTGGCCAAGGAGCGCTTTGGTGACCGGGTTTTGCTGTGGGAGGAGTTCCAGAGGCAGTATGGCGGGGACTTCAAGAAGCTGCCCCAAGGCAAAGTGGTGCTGCAGGAGGTGATTGCCGACAACATGTTCCAGCAACTCACCCTGAACCCGCAAAACCACCACGTGATTGTCACCATGAACCTGAACGGGGACTACATTTCGGACGATGCCGCCGCCAACGTGGGCGGGCTGGGGCTGGCCCCGGGAGCCAACATTGGTGACGAGTACGCCATGTTCGAGGCCACCCACGGCACCGCCCCGGACATCGCCGGGCAAAACAAGGCCAACCCAGCTTCCATGTTCCTGACCCTCATTATGATGCTGAACCACATGGGCTGGGGCGAGGCGGCGGATCGCATGCTGAAAGCCATGGAACACACCCTGGCCAGCGGTAGAATGACCGGGGACCTGGCCCGCAACACCCCGGGCGCCAAGGCACTGAGCACCACCCAGTTTACCAACGCGGTCATTCAGGCCATGAAGCAAGACGCCCAGGCCCAGGGCAAAGCCTCCGGCAACGCCGCCTAGGGACGGGGGCTGCGCTTAAGCCGCAAGCCCGGCCTTGCTAGTCGCACTCCACGCAATACACCGCCGAAGCCCGGGGCTCAGGCTCGGATGCCTGGATTTCGAGAGCCATGGGCTGATCCAGACGGCTATTGTTGCGGTAAACCGTGATACCCTTAATGCCCAGGTCGAAAGCCAGCCGGAAGGTCTTGGCAATGGCCTCCGGGCTGGCGGACTCGGGAAAATTGATGGTTTTGGAAACCCCGTTGTCGGTGAACTCCTGGAAAGCCGCCTGCATGCGCACATGCCACTCCGGGGCGATGTCGAAGGAGGTCACAAATACCCGGCGCATGGCCTCCGGGATTTCGGCCAGACCCTGAATGCCGCCGGCGGTGGCCACTTGCTCCAGCAAGGCTTCGTTGTAGAGGCCCTGTTCCTTTAGCCAGCCTGCAAAGCGGGGATTCACCTCCAGCATGCGGGTGTTGTCCATTACGTTGCGGGTGAATACCAGGGCAAAGACCGGCTCGATGCCGCCGCTGGCCCCGGCAATAATGCTGATGGTGCCGGTGGGGGCCACACAAGTGGTGGTGGCGTTGCGCAGGCCATGGGCCTTAATCTGGGCATCCAGGTACTGCCAGCTTTTGGCGGTAATACGGGCCGTCGGGCTTTTGCCGTGACGGGCATCCAGCCACTCGCCGGTAGCGTATCGGCTTTGGGCAAAGTGGGGAAAACTGCCCCGTTCCTTGGCCAGCTCCACGGAAGCCAGCTTGGAGTGGTAATCAATCCAGGCGGCCACTTCCCGGGCCAGGTGCAGGGCTTCCTCGGAATCGTAGGGCACGCCCAGGGCCAGCAGACAGTCGGCCCAGCCCATGACCCCCAGGCCAATCTTGCGGGTGCCTTCCACCATGGCCTTGATTTGCGGGATAGGAAACTTGTTTTGGGTAATCACGTTATCCAGAAAGTGCATGGTCAAACGCACGGTGTCGGCCAGCTTGTCCCAATCCAGCTGGTTGTCCGGGGTCAGCATCCTGCCCAGGTTGATGGAGCCCAGGTTACAGGCTTCGTAAGGCAGCAGGGGAACTTCTCCGCAGGGATTGGTGGACTCGATGTCTCCCAGCGCCGGGGTGGGGTTGTCCCGGTTGACCCGATCGATGAACACCATGCCCGGCTCCCCGGTAGCCCAGGCATTTTTAACGATTAAATCGAACAGATAACGGGCCCGCACGGTTTTGACCACCTGGCCGCTGTTGGGATGCCTCAATTCAAAAGGGCCGTCTTCGGCCACCGCCTGCATAAAGGCATCGGTCACCGTGACCGAGATGTTAAAGTTGGTCACCTTGCGCAGGTCGTTCTTGGCGTTGATGAAACCCTCGATATCGGGGTGATCGATGCGCAGGATGCCCATGTTAGCCCCCCGACGGGTGCCGCCCTGCTTGATCGCCTCGGTAGCGGCGTTATACACCTCCATGAACGAGACCGGGCCGGAGGAAACCCCCATGGTGGAGCGCACCACATCGCCCGCCGGGCGCAACCTGGAAAACGAGAAACCGGTACCCCCGCCGCTCTGGTGGATAAGGGCGGTGTGTTTGAGGGTTTCGAAGATGGACTCCATGGAATCCTCCACCGGCAGCACGAAGCAGGCCGAAAGCTGGCCCAGCGGACGCCCGGCGTTCATCAGGGTGGGGCTGTTGGGCAGGAACTCCAGACTGGCCAGCAGCCGGTAGAAACGCTCCGCCAAGGCATCCACGTCCGCCTGGCTCTTGCCGTAAGCCAGCTCGCCTGCGGCAATCACCCGGGCCACACGCTGGAACAGCTCCGAGGGGGTCTCAATGACCTGCCCGTCATTATCTTTCACCAGGTAGCGGCGCTTCAGCACCAGCATGCCGTTTTCCGGCACGGCGGGCTGGAGCGTCTGCTGCAAGCTGTCGCGGCTGTCAAGCGAACTGGCCATAATCACCTGTCCATGAACACACTGATCCTCCTCATGATAGCGCCAAATGGCGCAGGATGCCAGTGTGCGGACGGGGATGCCCGCTAAGGGGCCGAATGGCTCATGAGGGTCTCAACCACCCGCTCGGATACCGGCTTATAGACGTGGTGCAGCACCCCTTCGGCAATGGGATCCAGGATTTTCGGCACCACCGCAATGGAACCGAGCGCCGCCAGGGTAGCCCAGGGCTCACTCCGGCGCTTGGCCCCTTGCAACAGCTTGGCCGTAACCGTATGCGTCGGCTTAATCACGGCAAAAACCGGCCCCAGCCAGGACGCCATGGTATGGAAAATGGCCACCTCAATCATCATGGCCAAAGCCCGCAGCTTGGCCTCCCTGGCATCGCCGCTTTGCTCCATTACCTGGGCATGCTTGTCCAGGGTTTTGTTGACCACGTCCGCCGAGCCATAACCCAAGGCCACCGCCCAGCCCAATGGGTTGATCGCCCTGAAAAAACCACTGCCGGAGGCCTTGCCCGCCTCGGTCAGCTCGTTGGCAAAGCCAGCATAGCGCAAGGCGGTATCCCGGAAGGGATCCGAGGCCAGAGCGGAATCCGGCTGCCGGGAGGCCCCAATCTCCCGGTGCAAGGGGGCATACACATCGGAGCGGGGCGGGATAATGTCGGCATCAAAGCCGACAATACGCCGGGCAGCGCTTTGCCGGTGGGCATGCAGGTACTGGAACGTGGAAGGCGCGGCAAGGCCGGCTTGGGGAGGGGGTAACATTCTCTTCGCTCGATGGGAACCAGGGATGACATCGCTACAAAAAACCATGAACGGGCTTTTGTGCGCGCTGAGCGCTCCGTGTTACGAAAGATCAACGCAGCTGCTTAAAAAACAATACAATACTTATGCCACCCCTTGCCAGAGAAGGGTTCAGATGGCAGGAAGCCCCGATTTTATGCCCACTGTCGCAGATGGCGACCGTTCCTGGCCGAAGCGCTCCCCTCCCGAAGCATCCGATGCGTCCGCCTGGCTGCCCGGGGGGCGGGTGCCGTTGACCGCCGGTCGATACACCTGCTCCACCAAACGTTCGGCCACCGGATCGAGCAGTCTCGGCGTCACCCCGATGGATCCCAGGGCGGCCAGTGCCGGCACAGCCCCGGTGCGTCGACCGGCGACCTCCATCAACTTGCCGGTCAGCTTGTAGACAGGCTTAATGACACAAAACACCGGCCCCACCCAGGTAGCCACGGTATGGAAGAACAGGCCCTCGCCAAAATGCACCAGGCCCTCGCGGCGGGCCTGCGCGGGGTTGCCGGTTTCCCGCAGGGTTTGGTTTCGGGCCGCCAGGCCCTTTCGCACGGCATCGCTCATCCCGTAGCCCAGGGTAATACCCCAGGCCCAGGGGTTCAACGCCCGGGCAATGCTCACCCCGGCGGAACGGCCGGTTTCGGTCACCTCGTTGGCATAGCCCAGATAGCGCAGCGGGGTGTCATGCAGCAGATCCACGGCAGGGACGGACTGCTGCACCCTCCGGCGGTGCTGCAGCATGCGGGCGAACGGCGAAACGGGCCGAGCAGTTTGCGGCAACGGATTCACAAAAACCCCACTTGTGAAACGGCATAAAAGCGATTACGCCAGTTTTAGCACAAAGGGATTGCGGTGAAAACCGCCGCACGCGACCCGAAACTAGACCGAGGCCTTGGGCTGGTTGACGGCGTTCATGGCGGAACCGGCCTTGAACCAGCGAACCTGCTCGACGTTCAACGAATGGTTCAGGGCGATGTGATGGGTGGCCCCTTTCTTGTTGGTCACCGTCATCTGCACCGGCTGGCCGGGGGCCAGATCCTTCAGGCCGGTAATGCTCACCACGTCGCCTTTGTTGATCAGGTTGTAGTCCTCGCGGTTGGCAAAGGTCAGGGGCAGCACGCCCTGCTTTTTCAGGTTGGTCTCGTGAATGCGGGCAAAGCTGCGGGCAATCACCGCCTTGACCCCCAGGAAGCGGGGCGTCATGGCCGCATGCTCACGGCTGCTGCCTTCGCCGTAGTTCTCGTCACCCACGATGACGCAGCCGTTCTGGCCTTTGTACTGCATGGCCGCCAGCGCCCAGGGCGAGGCACCGCGCTCCACGCCGTTCACCACCATCTTCACCGGTTCGGCGGTCAGGCCGGTGTCGGCATCCACCGCGCCCAGAAGCATGTTGTGGCTGATGCCGGAGAGGTGCCCGCGCAGCGGCAGCCAGTCCTTGCCCGCAGGCGAGATATGGTCGGTCGTGGTCTGCCCCTGGGTCTTGATCAGCACCGGCACGTCGATAAAGTCCTGCCCGTCCCAGGGAGCAAAGGGCTGCAGCTTTTCCAGCCGGTTGCTGGCGGGATCGATGTTCACCTGCAGGCTGGCCCCATCGGCAGAAGGCTCAATCAGGCCGTCGTTGGAGAGCACAAAGCCGTGCGGGGGCAGTTCCGGGGCCGTGGGCGCCTGCAGCCGCTCGCCGTCCACCAGGTCGGTCATGGGGTTGAAGGTGGTGCGCCCGGCAATGGCCATCGCGGTCACGATTTCGGGGCTGGCGATGAAGGCCAGGGTTTCCGCGTTGCCGTCGTTGCGCTTGGGGAAGTTGCGGTTGAAGGAGGTGATGATGGCGTTCACCTCGCCCTTTTGGATGTCGGAGCGATCCCAGTTGCCGATGCAGGGGCCGCAGGCATTGGCCAGCACCACGCCGCCGATGTTCTCGAAGTCCTGCATCTGCCCGTCGCGCTGGATGGTTTCGTGGATCTGCACCGAGCCGGGGGTGATGAGGAAGTAGCTCTGGGCTTTGATGCCGCGGGCCTTGGCCTGACGGGCCACGTTGGCGGCGCGCTCCAGGTCTTCGTAGGAGGAATTGGTGCAGCTGCCCACCAGGGCGGCGCTGAGCTTTTCGGGAAAGCCGCTTTCCTGCACATCCCGGGCGAACTCGGAGAGCTTGCGGGCCCGATCCGGCGAGTGCGGGCCCACAATGTAGGGCTCCAGCTCGGACAGGTTGATTTCCACCACCTGGTCGTAGTATTCGTGCGGGCTTTGCAGCACATCCGGGTCGGGACGCAGGCAGCCGGCGTACTGCTCGGCCAACGTGGCGATCTCGGCGCGCTCGGTGGCCCGCAGGTAGGCGCCCATCTTGGCGTCGTAGGGGAAGAAGGAGGTGGTAGCCCCCAGTTCCGCGCCCATGTTGGTAATGGTGGCCTTGCCGGTACAGCTGATGCTTTCCGCGCCGGGGCCGAAGTACTCGATAATCTTGTTGGTGCCGCCCTTGGTGGTCAGCAGGCCGCACAGGTACAAAATGACATCCTTGGGGGAGGCCCAGCCGTTCAGTTTGCCGGTCAGGTGCACGCCTACCAGCTTGGGGGCCTTCACTTCCCAGGGCAGGCCGGCCATCACGTCGGCGGCATCGGCGCCGCCCACCCCGATGGCGATCATGCCCAGGCCGCCGGCATTGGGGGTATGGCTGTCGGTGCCAATCATCAGGCCGCCGGGGAAGGCGTATTTTTCCAGCACCACCTGGTGGATGATGCCGCTGCCCGGCTTCCAGAAGCCCATGCCGTATTTCTCGGCGGCGGAGCGCAGGAATTCGTATACCTCGCGGTTTTCCTCGATGGCCCGCTGCACGTCCTCCTCGGCCCCGGACTTGGCACGAATGAGGTGGTCGCAGTGCACGGTGCTGGGCACGGCCACCCGGGCGCGGCCCGCCTGCATGAATTGCAGGATGGCCATCTGGGCGGTGGCGTCCTGCATGGCCACGCGATCCGGGCGCAGGGACAGGAAGGTTTCGCCCCGGGCAATGCTGTCCGGGTTGTAATCGGCATCGAAGTGGGCAAACAGCACTTTTTCGGCGGCGGTCAGGGCAGACTTGCCAAAGCGCTCCCGGGCCCGGGCGTGCTTTTGCTCCAGGGACTCGTAATACTTACGGATTTGCTCAGTTGAGATATTGGGCATGCCTCGGTCTCCTTCGGGAAAAACGCTGTCACTGCAAAAACCACCGCCCGGCTGGCATCCCCGCAACCGTCGCCGGTGACCTCCGGGAATCCCTCATCGGGCTCTCGGCCCGCTTCGCATGTGAGGGAGCCGAGTGCCGCTATTGTACCCGGGACATAGCCCGACTTCAAACCCGTCGGCGCAAATTGACGCATGGCATTTTAATTGCGCCAGCCCTTGTGTTACAGTCTTGGACAGGTTTCAATCGCAAATCCGTGTTCAGTCATCACAGTTTTCCAAAGGAGAGGTCTATGACAGCCGGCGAAAAGATTACCATCAACCCCGATTTGTCCCTGAACGTGCCCGATCAGCCCATTATTCCCTACATTGAAGGGGACGGCATTGGCGTGGATATCTGGCCCGCCAGCCAGAAGGTCTGGGACGCCGCCGTGGAAGTGGCCTATAACGGCAAGCGCAAGATTGTGTGGCAGGAAGTGCTGGCCGGCGAGAAAGCCTTCAACCAGACCGGCAACTGGCTGCCCGAGGAGACCAACCAGGCCATCCGCGAGTACAAAGTGGCCATCAAGGGCCCCCTGACCACCCCGGTGGGCGGCGGCATCCGCAGCCTGAACGTGGCCCTCCGGCAGATTCACGACCTGTACGCCTGCGTGCGCCCGGTGCGCTGGTTCCAGGGCGTGCCCGCCCCGGTAAAAGAACCCGGCAAGCTTGATGTGGTCATCTTCCGGGAAAACACCGAGGATATCTACCTGGGCATCGAGGCGCAGGAAGGCACTCCTGAGGCCAAGAAGATGATTCAGGCCGTGAAAGAGGTGTTTGGCAAAGAGGTTCGCCCCGACTCCGGCATCGGCATCAAGCCGGTGAGCGTGGAGGGCTCCAAGCGCCTGATTCGCCGGGCCATCAACTACGCCCTGGCCAACAACAAGCCCAGCGTCACCCTGGTGCACAAGGGCAACATCATGAAGTTTACCGAGGGCGCCTTCCGCGACTGGGGCTACGAGCTGGCCCGCGAAGAGTACGCCGACCGCGTGGTCACCGAAGCCGACCTGTGGGACAAGTACAACGGCCAGATGCCGGCTGGCAAGGTGCTGCTGAAAGATCGCATTGCCGACGCCATGTTCCAGCAACTGCTGTTGCGCCCGGACGAGTACAGCGTGATTGCCACCATGAACCTGAACGGCGACTACCTGTCGGATGCCTGCGCCGCGCAAGTGGGCGGTCTGGGGCTGGCCCCCGGCGCCAACATCGGCGACCAGGCCGCGCTGTTTGAAGCCACCCACGGCACAGCGCCCAAGTACGCCGGGCAAGACAAGGTAAACCCCGGCTCGCTGATTCTGTCGGGCGTGATGATGCTGGAGCACCTGGGCTGGACCGAGGCCGCCGAGATGGTCATCCAGGCCATGGAGAAAACCATCTCCAGCGGCAAAGTGACCTACGACCTGGAGCGCCAGATGGCAAACGCCACCCTGATGAGCTGCTCCGGCTTTGCCGAGGCCATCGTGGACAACCTGAAACTGGTTCGGGTGTAGCCCGCGCCAGCCGCCAATCGCTTTCAAGGCCGCCTTCCCCCCAATCGGAAGGCGGTCTTGTTGTCTGGGCCAAAAGAAAAGCCGATCGGGCGATCGGCTTTTGTTGATGAGGAAAACCGGCAAAGGCACAGCCACAAGCGGCCTTTGCCAGTTGGGTTATGCGCTAAGTTAAACCTGTTGAAACTGTAAACGCTGTCTTGCTTTGACCGACAAGCCGCTTTTCAAGCCAGGTGCGAATGGCCAGCGCCATGACAACCCAAGGCAGCCTGCCAATGCTGCGTTAACAATGCTCTCGGACTCTATCCACTCGATACATATGCATAAAGGCATGATTTTGAATTTTTGTGTTAGTCTGGCCTGCAATTCATCCGCAAACACCCAGGGAGCCCCCTTTGGTCGAAATCCGCCTGGAAACCCCCAAGGACGTCAACGCCATCCGGGGCATCAACCTGCTGTCATTCGGGCGCACCGAGGAGGCCGCGCTGGTGGACGCCCTGCGGGAGGCCGGACGGCTGACCTTTTCGCTGGTGGCGGAACTGGACGATGAAATCATTGGCCATATCGCCTTCAGCCCGGTGCGCATTGAAGGCCGGGCGGGAGAAATCCGCGCCCTGGGCCTGGGGCCGTTGGCGGTAACGCCCGCCCACCAGCACACCGGCATCGGGACCCAGCTGATGCAAAGCGGGCTGCTCATCTGCCGGAGCCAGGGCTACGGGTTGGTGTTCGTGCTGGGACACCCGGATTATTACCATCTGTTCGGCTTTGGCGCCGCCAGCCGCGCAGGGCTGCGCTGGGAGCATGCCGCCCCGGACGAGGCCTTTATGGTGAAGGAGCTCGTGCCCGGCGCCCTGGCCCAGGTGCAGGGGGTGGTGAAATACGCCCCGGAATTCGGCGCCGTCTAGGCCCGGCCCGCAAAAAAAAAACACCGGTGCAAGACCGGTGATGATGAGGAATGTTGAATTGGGATCTGTACTTTATGGGTACAAGCATTGGGGTTAGAAGGCCCCTTGCTCCCGATTCCGTTGATTCATCGTGTGTTCCCCCTGTCGTGTGTGGTGTGACGTGTGTTATGCGTATCCGTAAGAGTTTTCGTACCGGTATCTTTGTTCGGCGCCCAGGATCGGTAGCAGGTCGGTCCGGGTGAACTGGAACGGGTTGCCTAGGCTGGTCGCTCCGCCACCGTAGTTGTATGGTGACACCGAGTTGAAGGGCGTTAGCGACGACCCGCCGGTGCTGGTGGCCGTGGGGCCGGGCCCCAGGGCGAGGCGTTCCACGACTGGCGGGATATTGCCCATTGGCTTGCCGGTCAGCGAAACGTAGTAATTGTTGGCCTGGGCCTCGAACGTCGCGATGTCATCCACCGACACTCCCCGCGACAGCAACTCGGAGCGGGCGGATTGCAGGCGTCCGGCAAACTCCTCCGGCGACATCCGGGCAATCCGGGCATCCATCGACAGGCCGTTGCTACGCATGCTGCTCCACCAGTCGCGGCCCTGCTCGAACCAGCCGTTGGCCTTTTGGCGCACCCCGGCAAACATGCCGTCGGGGTTGGAGCGCACGTCGTTGACGAAATTGGTGCCGGCCTCGCGGGCGCTGCCATACCAGCCCCGCATCGTCTCGCCCGGGGCGGCGCGGAAGTTCGTCCATGCTTCGCCTGCCTGGGTGCGCAGGTTGCCGGCCCCGGTTCGCAGGTTCAGCACCGTCGGGTTGGTATTCCAGAAGTTGCCCGCGTTGGTTTTGGCCAGGGCGCCCAAGGTCATGGTGTTGCCTTGACTCCCCACCAGCTCGGTACGTCCCAGCAGCACGTTGCCGTAGTTCTTGGCGGAAGCAAACATGCTGGAAAAGCGTCCGCCGGAACTGGCGGCGGCTTCTGCGGCGGGCATGCTGAACACCTCGCCGGTAGCCGCGTTGGTAAAGCCCTTGGGAGCCGCCTTGGCACCCGCCACGGAAATGGCCACCCCGAAGGCCCCTTCGCCCATGCCTTCCCAGTCGCCCTTCATGGCGCTGGAAGCCATCTTCACGCCACCCATCACCACGCCGGCGCCTACCAGAAAGGGCAGCGCGGCCCCACCGGTAGCCACGGTCAGCGCGATGCCGCCCGCCAGCATCAGCAAGCCTTGTGGCGTAAACAGGCTTTTCACCATGTTGATGGGCCCGTTGACGAAAAAGCCCTTGGCAAAACCCTTGATAGCGCCAAACAGGCCGCCTTCCTCTTTTTTGTGTTCCGGCCTGGGCACATGCGTGTAATTGTTATTGTAGGTATCCGCCAGCGACTGGGCGCTTTGCATGCCCGTGGGCTGGAAAAACCCTGAGTACGATGAGTAGCCCGAGTAACCCCCGTAGCCGGGGCTCGTGCCATAAATTCCTGACATCCCCAATGCCTCCTATTGTGCATAACCCGGGCGCCCGGACGATCCCCCCGATCGGACGCCTGATACTGTCCCTGATTGTTAGCCTTGTCCCTGTGTCTGCATAAAAACAATCACAATAATTTTTGTGCTATGCCCATAACAATTAATTTAAGAATTCGGCCAAAATAGCGTTGCTAAGCGGGATAGCGCGATCGGTGAGCACCAGCCTGTCTTCGATCTGGCGCAGGTAATCTGGGGAAAACCGCCGCACGATATGGCCGTAGCGGGCCTGGAAATCGATGCCGTAGGCGGCTTCCAGGGCCGAAATGCGGATGCCTTCCGCCTTGCGCAAGCCAAAGATGATGGCGTTTTCCAGCTGCGTTTCCGGCGGGCAGGGAGACACCTCGCCCGCCAGCGGATCGGCCAGGTAGCGGGAGAGATCGCGCACGGTTTCGTATCGCTGCCCATGCAGGTAGCCGTGGGCAGATACCCCCAGGGCCAGGTATTCCCCGTTGTTCCAGTAGTTCAGGTTGTGCCGGGACTCAAAGCCGGGCCGGGCCAGGTTGCTGAATTCGTAGCGTTGAAAACCGGCCTCGCCCAAGCGATTGAGGGCTTCGAAGTACATGGCCACATTGGCTTCCTCGTCCGGCAGGGCATAGGCGCCGCGGGCGGTGGGATGGCCCAGCAGTCGTTCCAGGGCGGTACCCTCCTCCACCTTCAGGCCGTACATGGAAATATGCCGCACCCCCAGCGCAACGGCCCGATCCAGGGTGTGCCGCCAGCTGGCCAGGGTTTGCCCCGGCACGGCATACATCAGGTCGATGGAGATGTTGGGCCAGCCAGCCGTCTGCAGGCGGCGCACAAAGGCTTCGGCCTCCGCCGCGGTGTGAACCCGGCTCAACTTTTGCAGCTCGCCGTCCACCAGGCTTTGCACCCCCACGCTGATGCGGTTGAAGCCTGCTTCCAGGTAGGCTTCCGGGGTATCGGCCATGGTTTCATGCCGCCCGCCGGGATTGGCCTCGAAGGTGATTTCGGCCTGCGGGGCCAAGGGGAGAAAGGCCCGAATGGCCTCGAATATGCGTCGGTAGGCAGCGGCAGGCAAAAGAGACGGGGTGCCCCCGCCCACATATAGCGTGCCAATGCTGTCATAGCCTTGCAGCCCTGCAAAACGGGCCTCTATTTCCCGGCAAAGCGCCTCTACGTATGCTTCTTTCCCCCCGGATTTTTCCAGCACCACGTAAAAATCGCAGTAGATGCACCGGGACACGCAAAAGGGAACGTGCAGGTATACCGACAACTCCTGGCTTCCGGTCGGCAGGGGGTTTGCGCTACACTGGGGGAAATCGGGCTGCATGCGTTTCGCTTTGGCTTGCGGGCTGGTTGGTGTTTCAGTAAAAAAAACGGGGCCCTTGCCATGCTGAACCTGGAAGGCTTAAAACAGTTCAAGGACAACCAGTACGCCCGCCAGCTGGTGTTCAAATCGGATAACGTGGAAATCCTGGTGGTGTGCTGGCGCCCGGGGCAGGGCTCGCCGGTGCACGGACACGGCCCCTCCGACGGGCTGATGATTATCCTGGAGGGGGAGATCACCAACACCACTTATACCAAGGATGGCCGCAAGATTACAACGGTGTGGAAGGCCGGCGACATTGGCCACACGCCGGTGGGCGACCAGCATGAGGTGAAAAACACCTCCGACCAAAACGTGGTCAGCCTGCATGTGTATGCCCCGCCGCTGGAACGCGACTTGCAGGGAGCCGATATGGGCTACCACAACAACGTGGTGCCCCAGGAGATTTACCTGCAAAACGACGTTATCCGCTACATGCTGGGGGCCTGCCGGGAGCCGGTGCCTTACCAGCTGCTGGATCCGGGGTTGTAGCCATGCATTACCTCGACAATGCCGCCACCAGCTGGCCCAAACCGGAAAGCGTCTACCGCACCCTGGATGAGAGCTTCCGCAAGCTGTTCAGCCCCAAGCGAGGCACCTCCAAGGCTTCCCGTATGGGCGCCAGCCAGCTGATGGAGGCCCGCCGTACCTTCGCCGAACTGTTCAACGCGCCGGATCCCGAACGCATCTGCTTTACCGGCGGGGCCACCCATTCGCTGAACCTGGCCATCCAGGCCTTCCCCTGGCAGCCGGGGGACGGGGTGGTCATCAGCGCCATCGAGCACCATGCCTTGTCCCGCCCGGTGCGCAAGATGGCCCGCGAGCGGGGCGTGCAGTTCTACGTGGTGCCCTACACCGACGCGGTGCCCTTTGATATGGCCGTTTACCAGGACTTGCTGGACAGGCATCCCCACATCCGCATGGTAGCCACCACCCATGCCAGCAACGTCATCGGCTCCATCCTCCCTGTGGGCGAAATCGGGCGACTGGCCCGGGCCCACGACAAGATTTTCCTGGTGGATGCCGCCCAGACCGCCGGCGTATTGCCCGTGGACGTTCAGGCGCAATACATCGATCTGCTGGCCGTACCCGGCCACAAGTCGCTTTACGGCCCTCCCGGGGTGGGAGCACTGTATATCTCGGAACGGGTCACCCTGAACACGTTTATGGAAGGCGGCACCGGCAACGATTCCGGCAAGCACGAGATGCGCCCCGTTCCCCCGGACGGCTTTGAAACCGGCACCATCGCCCTGCCCCAAATCCTGGCCTTCGCCGAAGGGGCCCGCTGGGTGATGGAAACCGGGCTGGAGCGCATTCACCGGCATGAAAGCCAACTGCTCGGCCAACTGATTGCCGGGCTGCGCGCGCTGCCCCAGGTGGTGATTTACGGGCATACCGACATTGCGGGCAAAACCCCGGTAGTCTCCTTTAACATCCAGGGCTTCGATCCCAAAAAAGTGGGCGAAACGCTATTTGACGAGTACGGCATCGCCCTGCGGGCCGGCTTCCATTGCGCCCCCATGGCCCATGAATGCCTGGGCACCATCCCGCTGGGCGGCACCGTGCGGGCCAGCATCGGCTACTTTACCCGAAAGGAAGACGTGGACGCCCTGCTGAGCGCCCTGTCGGACGTGCTGGACAAGGCCAAGGTGCCGGCCTGAAGACCGGCGCTACTCCAACACTTCCAATTTGACCTGGTTCTTGCCGTTGCGCCTGGCCTCATCCAACGTGGCAGTGGCCCGGGCAATGAGATCGACCGCCTTCAGCGGGTGGGTGCCATTGTCCTGCCGGAATTTCACCCCGAACACCCCCACGCTGGCCGTCACCCGCAGGCTGGGATATTCGGGCAAATAGGCGGTGGAAATCTCATAGCACACGGTGTGCGCGTAGCGGTTGAGGGCATCCGGGCTGGTCTGGGCGACGACAATGCCAATTGCCTCACCTTCGTAGCGGCAGGGAAAGGCGATGCCCGGCACCAGATCCTGGGCCCTCACCACCTCGGCCACTTTTTTCAGCACCGCATCGCCCACGGCATGCCCCATGGTATCGTTCAGGTGCTTGAAATTGTCGATATCAACCAGCACCAGCCCCAGAAACGCCTGGGCCCCTTTGGCCTTGGCCAGTTCCAGGTTCAGGGTCTGATCGAAAAAGGCCCGGTTGCGCAGGCCGGTCAGGGCGTCGGTCTGGGCCGCCTGCTCCAACGGCAAGCCCCGCTGCGGCATGCCCGCCGACTGCTCCCCCGCCAGGCTGGAAAGCCTGGCCCGCAAGGCCGGATCCTGCTGCGCCTGCGGCGGGGCCTGAGGCTTTTCCTCGACCTGCGGTTTTTCGTCCGCCTTCTTTTTCTTGCCGGTCAGCACGGCGGCCCCGGTCTCCAAACCGTAGGAGCGGGCCAGGCTTGCCTGGGTCTCCGCCCGCTTTCGCCGGATGATACTGGTATCCATACCATCCAGCAGCCGGGTACCCAGATGCTCCAGCCAGGACAGCACCGGAATACTCATCAGCAGCGTCCAGTCCAGAACACCCGGCATCCAGTAGGCGTAATCGGTGGTAAGCAGGGCGCGTACCGGGGCGATTTGGGTGAAAATGCCCGGCAGGTTAGTCAGCAAAAACTCGTTGATATCGGAAACCAGGGGCCCCGCCGCCGTGTAGGGAAACCATCCCCGGCTGGGCAGGGCCGACGAAACCGGCTCCACCACCAACCGTACCGGCCAGGCCAGCCAATCGGTCAACAGGTCCAGGGGCACCAGCACCACGGCCAGCATGCGCAGCACATCGCGGTTTTCCGGGTTGCCGGGCTCCACAATGCCCACCACAAAGCGCAGCACCAGCAACATAATGCCAAACGTCACCGCCATACCCAGCAGCGTTCTTAACAGGCCCACAAGTTGCTGTTTTTCCATATCCCTATCATACGGCACAACCGGCCTATGCAGGGGGCAGCCCCAAAAAAACCCATTGACCAAAGGGTGTATATATTTTATACATCACCCGGACGATGAAACCCACAGGGGAATTTTTTAGTATATATAAAAGAGATACAAAAGTCCTTCCGTTAAAATTCCAGTAAAGAAAAAGGAGCGAAATTTCCGTGGAAGCCACCCTGATGCTAACCGGATTGACCGTCGGCGGGTTCCTGGTATTCCCGGTGATCGTGGAATTCCTGCGCCAGAACGCCCAGATTTTGATGGGCATTACCTGCCTGATGTTCGGGCTATACATTGCGGCCCCCTACTCCCCGGAAGCCCGCACCCTGTGGTACCCCATCAGCCAGATTCCAGGCACGCTGGCGCAAGCCGTGCACGAAGGCCAGGACGGCGTGACCCGCCTGGGCACGGAGTACTTCACGGCATTCCATCCCTAGGCTTTACCCGCGCCAAACTGGCAAAGCCCCGTCCAAGTAGACGGGGCTTTGACCTGGTGGTGGTAGCCTTGCTGCCCTGGCCCGGGCGGATTGCTAGCCTTTCAGGGCGCGGGATTTATCCGCGTTCAGTTCGATGAAGCGGGCCTGGTCCGCGGGGACTTCCGCATCCATAAAGATGGCGCTCACGGGGCAGACGGGTTGGCAAGCGCCGCACTCAATGCACTCATCCGGGTGGATGTACAGCTGCGGTTCGCCGTCAAAATCGTAGATACAGTCAACGGGACAAACGCCAACGCAGGCTTTGTCTTTTACGCCGATACAGGGTTCGGTGATTACGAAAGGCATGGGCTACTACCTCCAATACGATTAGAACGCTAATTTCCGTTCAAAGTTACGGAATATGAACTGCCTAGGCTATCAGTTGATCTTATTTGCATTATAGCCGCTCCATTTTGGAGGATTGTGAGTTTTCTCAAACAAGCGGCCAATCCGGTTTAAACCCGTGCGGCAGGCTTTTCGCCCCGGGCCTCGGGGATCAGCTGCTCGTATCCTTTGCGGCCCATTAACGCATAGGTATACTTCTTTGCCAATTCCACGCCCGGCTGATCGAAGGGGTCAATGTTGAGCAACGCCCCGGCAATGGCGGTCTGCACTTCCAGCAGGTACAACAGCTGCGCGAAATGTCCGGCATCCACCGCCGGCAGGGTCAGGGTCATGTTGGGCCGCAGGTTGCGGGTCAGGCTGGCCCGGGTGGATTCGAACTCGGCCTGCATCAGACGGCTCATGGGCTGGTTGCTCAGGTAGTTAAGGTCTTCCACCTCGGCAAACTGGGCCGGAATGGCAATATCCCGGGTGGGCTGACCCACCTGCACGAAGGTAAAAATCTTGTCGTTGGGGCCTTCGTTAAACAGCTGCACCTGGGAATGCTGGTCGGTTACCCCCACGGAGCGCACCGGGGTGGACCCCACGTGCACCTGATCGCCGTCCAGGTCGTTTTTCTTGCCCAGCGATTCCGCCCAAAGCTGCACGAACCAGTCGGATACCGAAGCCAGCCGGTAGGAATAGGGCATGAACACGGAAATTTGCTTGCCCCGCCGGTACATGAGGTATTGAATCAGCGCCCCCTGGGCCGCCGGGTTGGCTTCCAGCGACGGATTCCGCAGCACCTCATCCAGCGCCTGCACCCCGCGCTGGATTTCCGCCACCGAGATGCCGCACAGGGCCGCCGGCAGCAGGCCCACCGCCGAAAACACCGAATAGCGCCCGCCCACGTCATCGGGCACCTCAAAGGTCTGGTAGCCCTCTTTCTGGGCAATGGGGCGGAGAATGCCGGTCTTGGCATCCGTGACGGCCACGAAGTGCCGGGCCACTTCAGTTGCGGGCAACTGTTTTTCCATCCAGTCCTTGGCAATCATGTAGGCCGCCATGGTCTCGGCGGTGGTACCGGACTTGGAAATCACGATGAACAGGGTGCGTTTGGCATCCAGCACCTCCAGCAAGCCGTTCACCTGGTCGGCATCCACGTTTTCCACAAAGTGATAGCGGGGATACGCGCCGCGCTGCGCATCGGAAAGCTGGTTCCAGTAAGGGTGCAGCAAGGCGCGCAGCAGGGCATAACCACCCAGGGAAGAGCCCCCGATGCCCAGCACCACCATATCAGAGAACTGGCCCTTCACAGAGGCCGCATAACGCTCCAGTTCACCCCGCAGGGCCTCGTCGTAGCCCAGGTTCAGCCAGCGCTTCCAGCCGCCGGGCTGGTCTTTTTCGGCATAAATCTTTTGCACGATGCCAGCCACCTGCTCGCGGGCGGCATCAAACTCGCGGGTCAAATCCAGGCCGTGCTCGGCCCCCACCCGGTCGGCTGAGACGTTGGCATAATCAAGCTGGATCATGGCAGGTACCTCTTCACAGAACGAGGCCATTGTAGATCAAACAGGATCCGGCTGCACGGTGGCCTGGGCAATGTTGCGTTGAAGCCCGTGCCGCTTGGCCCGCTTGAGCGGGCTTTTGCGGTAGTTCTCGCGAAAGGCGTCCTCATCCAGGGCCAGCAGGGCCTGGGCTTCGGGCAGTCGGTTCAGGGGACGGGGCTCAAAAGCCGGCTCTGCGGTAGGCCGGGCAAATTTGATGTTCCAGGGGCAAACGTCCTGACAGATGTCGCAGCCGAAGATCCACCCGTTCAGGTTGTCCCGGACGGCCTTCGGGAAGCTCTCCCCCTTGTATTCGATGGTCCAGTAAGAGATACAGCGGTTGGCATCCACCACCCCATCGGCCACGATGGCCCCGGTAGGGCATGCCTCGATGCACCGACGGCAACGGCCACAGGCATCCGCCACCGGCGTTTCTTCATAAGCCAGCTCAATATCCAGCAAGAGCTCCCCCAGGAAGAGCCAAGAGCCAAGGTCGCGGGTGATGACGTTGCCGTGGCGACCCATCCAGCCAATGCCCGCTCGCACCGCCAACGGCTTTTCCAGGATGGGGGCGCTGTCGGTGAGCGCCCGGCCCCGGGCCTGGGGCACCTGGGTTTGCACGTAAGCCAGCAGGGACTTCAGCCGCTCTTTCACCACGTGGTGATAATCGGTGCCCCGGGCGTACTTGGCAATTTTCAGGGCCCGGGGATCGTTTCGGTCATAGGCATCCGGGTTGTAATAGTTCATGCCCACGCAGACAATGCTGCGGGTTCCCTCCATCAGGCTGGCCGGATCCAGGCGCTTGTCCAGATGGGTCACCATCCATTGCATTTCGGCCTGGTAGCCCGCCTGCAACCATGCCTGCAAATGGTCGCCCTCATCGGTGCCCAAAGGCCCCGCCGGGATGATCCCCACCTTCTGAAAGCCCAGGTGCTGGGCCTGGGCCTTGATCAATCGGGTCAATTCGTGGCGATCGTAGGGCATGGGCAGGGCTTTTTGCGCTATTGTAACAAGCCCCGGGGCCAAACCCAAGCCGTCAGCGGTGATGGGATTTGTTGCGGCGCTGCGAGCTTCGTCCCCGGTGCGAGGTACCCCGTTCCACGCCCCCGCACTGGGCTTCATCTTGCAAGGCCTGCTGATCGCCCCGCACCTGCCCCCCATGTGCCAGCGGGCCTTTACCCTCGTCCAGAATCTCCTGCAGGGCATCCCGCTTGGGCAAGGGTTCCCGGCGATCGGGAGGGCCGGTGTCCGTCCGATCCGGCGGCGGGGGGACATCCGGTTTTTTCATGGGGTGTCTCCTTCCAAAGCCAACAGGCAAAAGCAAACCGGGTTTACAGGAAAAACTCCTGTAAACCCGGGGGTTCATGCGTTGCGTTAGGTCTGGCCGCTGCGCTTGCGCCCGGAGGCCTGGCCTCCCTTGCGCCCGGCGGCAGCGGCCTCTTCAGGTGTAAACTCGTGGGCGGTGCCTTTTTCGTGGGCGGCACGTCCGCCTTTACTGGCAATTTCCCGCTGTTTTTGGGGATCCATGGACGCAAAGCCCCGCTTGCTAGTACGGGATCCCGAAGCGTTTCCTCTATCCTGCGTTCCTTTGGTCGCCATTGTTCCCTCCTGATACTCAATCCTTGGCAGCCAACGCCCCTCACGGCGCATCACATGGCTGGTAAGTGCCATAATCGCCTATTATGGGGTTGCTCGGCCATTTCTTCAATTCTCCAAACGGCCAGATTACAGCGGGTCACGCGGCTAATACCCCTAACCAGGCAGGCAGTTGCAAGCCAATCTGGACTCTCTAGAATGTAAACCGCTTGCCCGGCTATGGCCGAGCTTTCGGAACCACCAAAGGCTTTACCCCCAGCAGCGTTCCCGGGCCGCAGCAGGCAGGGGCGCCCCCCGTGCAAGCACCGGCACCATTCCCCCGCAGCCTTGTCAAAGCGGCCCGGTTTCGGGTTCAATAGGCATATGAACGGCCTGATAGACATCAGCGTGCCCATCCGGGAGCAAATGCCCACCTGGCCCACCGATTCGGGCGTAACGATTGAGCTGGTCAAATCCATTGCCAATGGCGACGCGGCCAACGTTTCCCGGCTTAGCCTAGGCGCGCACACCGGCACCCACGTGGATGCCTTCTACCACTTCAAGCCGGACGGCAAGCGGCTAGACGAAATGGATCTATCGGTCTACATAGGCCGGGCACTGGTGATGGCTTTTGACAGCCCCCAATGCATTACCGTACAGGACTTGCGGGATCATCGCCTGAATGGCGACCTACAGCAGGCTGAACGCCTGCTCATCAAGACCGTTAACTCCCGCAACGACTGGAGCCGGGAACCTTTCAACGAGAACTTCTGCTACCTGGCCCCCGGTGCCGCGGAATACCTGGCCACGCTGCCCCACCTGCGCCTGGTGGGCATTGATTACCTGTCGGTGGAAAGCTTCCATGCCCGGGCCATCTACGGGGAGGACGCCCCTACCCACCAGCGACTCATCCAGGCGGACATCGCCATTCTGGAGGGATTGCTGCTGGACGACGTGGTAGAGGACTGGTATGAGTTGATTTGCCTGCCGCTGAGCATCGAAAACGGGGATGGCTCGCCGGCGCGTGCCGTGCTTCGCCCACTCACCCCTGGAGGTGCCTGATGCATACGCTGGCCACGCCGGTACAGGCCGTACTGGATTGCTTTGCCCGGGAGCGGCTGATTGGCATCGTACGCACCGACTCGGCGGAAAGTTGCGAGTGGGCCACCGGCTGCCTGATTGAAGCGGGCTTTGGGCTGATCGAGATTCCCTTCACCGTGCCGGAGGCTCCCGCCGTGATTGAACGGCTGTGCGTGCGCTTTCCGGGGGCCATCATCGGGGCGGGCACCATTCTGGAAGCCCGGGACGCCCTGAACGCCCTGGGGGCCGGGGCCCGGTTCCTGGTGGCCCCGGTGCTGAACGAGGCCATGATTCAGTTCGGGCTGGAGCAGGCTATCCCGGTGCTGCCGGGCTGTATGACCCCCTCCGAAATCCACCGGGGCTGGACGCTGGGAGCGCCCGCCATCAAGTTTTTCCCGGCCCAATCGGCGGGCGGGGCCGACTTCATCCGCTCCCTCAAGGGGCCCCTGCCGCAAATTCCCATGGTGCCTACCGGCGGTATCGGGAAAGAGCACGTGGCCGACTACCTGAAGGCCGGAGCCCTGGCCGTGGGGGTGGGCGCCCCGCTGATTCCAAGGCAACTGTTGCAGCAGCGCGATGAAAAGGCACTGAAAGCCCTGGCCTCTGATTTTTTGAACGCCGCCCAAACCGATGCCGGCCATGGGTAGCCCTTCCATTAGCCAAAAAGGGCGGGCCCAATCGCCGGAAGCGGACTCCCTGCGCATGGGTTGCGGCTGGGGACGCCCCCAAACCAATCAGGCCTGGGTGCTCATTGAAACCACTGCGGGCGATTCCCATCCCGGCTCGGTGCATTTAGGCGCGTTGGCCGCCTTCGTGGAAAAGGGGGCCATCGCCGGGGGAGCATCCCCAGCGCATTACACCTGCACCGATATCTGCGACGGCATAGCCCAGGGCACCACCGGGCAGCATTACTCCCTGCCTTCCCGCGAAGTGATGGTGATGGCCACCGAGATGCACGCCCGGGCCGGGCATTTTGACGGGGCCGTGTTTATTTCTGGCTGCGATAAATCGCTTCCCGCGCATCTTATCGCCATGCTGCGCCTGGACATCCCGGCGCTGGTGGTGCCGGGTGGGGTGATGGAAGCCGGGCCGGAAGGCTTCACCCTGGAAGGGGTGGGCACCATTTACGCCCAAAAGCGCCGGGGCGAAATCAGCGAGGCGGATTACGAGTTCCTGCGCGGCGGGGCCTGCCCATCGGCGGGATCCTGCGCCTTTTTTGGCACGGCGGCCACCATGCAGCTGCTGTCGGAAGCCGTGGGCCTGGCCATGCCGGCAACCGCCCTTATCCCCGCCCACCTAAACGCGCTGAAAGACGCCGCCCGACAGGCCGGAAACCGCATCAGCGGGCTGATTCAGGAACAGCTCACCCCCCGCAAAATCTTCACCCAGGCTGCCCTGGAAAATGCCCTAGTGGTGCATGCGGCAACCGGCGGCTCCACCAACGCCCTCATCCACCTGGCCGCCATGGCCCGGGAGGCGGGGCTGGCCTTTTCGTACCAGCAGGTCAACGCCATCAACCGCCGGGTGCCCTTCCTGCTGAACCTGAAGCCTTCCGGCAAGTTCACCACGGATAAAATCTGGTACGCCGGCGGGGTGTACCGGATATTAAAAGAGTTGCAAGGCTTTCTGCACCTGGATGCCCTTACCGTCACAGGGTTAACCCTTGGTGATAACCTGGAAGTGCTTGAGAAAACCGGCCATTTTGTGAACATGCCCCGCTTTCTGTCCAATTACGGCGGCACGGTGACGGATTTGATCCGCCCCCTGGATGCTCCCCTGCGCCCGCACGGCGGGGTTCAGGTACTGCATGGCAACCTGGCCCCGGACGGGGCGGTGATGAAGGTATCCGCGCTCAGCCCGGAGATGCGCCGCTTCACTGGCAAGGCCCGGGTGTTCGACGGACAGGACGCCGCCCACGAGGCCGTGCTGACTGGCCGGGTGAATCCCGGCGAGGCGGTGGTGATTCGCTACGAAGGCCCCGCCGCCACCGGCATGCCGGAGCAGTTTTACATCACCGAGGCCATCGCATCCAATCCCCTGCTGGCAACCAGCACCGCGCTAATTACCGACGGGCGCTTCTCCGGGGCAACCCGGGGGCCGGCCATCGGCCATGTGGCGCCGGAAGCGGCCCGGGGCGGCCCGCTGGCCTTCGTGCGGGAGGGGGACATGATTGGTTTTGACCTGGATGCGGGTACTTTGCATATAATAGGGGAGGCCGGGCAGGCACTTTCCCCGGAGGCGGGCCAGGCCGTTCTGGATGAGCGCAAGGCGCGGCCGCAGGCGGAAAAACCTGCCTGGACGCCTCCTTACCAGAGCGGGTTGCTGGGGCTGTATTGTCGCCACGCCCTGCCCGCAAGCGAAGGCGGCGGTCTGGCGCCCTGATGAGGCAATTATGAACCACAGTACGGACATTCTTTCTATCGGTGAAGCCATGGTGGAGCTTTCTTGTGAGGGCGATCTGCGCCTAGCGGGGAGTTTCCAGCGCAGCTTTGGGGGGGACGCCCTGAACACCGCCGTGGCCGCCCGGCGGCTGGGTTCGTCCGTCACCTTTGTGACCCGCTTGTCGGCGGATCCCTTTGGGGAAGCCCTGCACGAGCTGTTGCACAAGGAAGGCATCCAGGTTTCCCACCCCCGGCCCACGTCGCGCGGGGGCACCGGGCTGTATTTCGTGTCGGTGAAGCCCAACGCGCAGCGGGAATTCTTTTACTACCGCAAAGAAAGCGCCGCCAGCCACCTGGCCCCGGAGGACATTACCGAAATGCTGATTGAGTCGGCCAAGGTGGTGTACGCCTCGGGCATTTCACTGGCCATTTCTGAAAGCAGCCGCAAAGCCGTGATGAAAGCCTTCTCCCTGGCCCGGGAAGCGGGCATCATGACCGTGTTTGACCCAAACTACCGCGAGCCGCTCTGGCACAGCGTGGAGAAGGCAGTGGACGCCCTGAACGAAATCACCCCCCTGGTGGACGTAATGCTGCCTTCGTTCCCGGAGGACACCGGGGCCATTGTAGGCTTCAGCCGCCCGGATCAGATTATCGACTACTTCCTGTTCAAGGGGGTCAAGCTGGTGGTGGTGAAAGCCGGGGCCGACGGCTGCTATCTGGGCTACAAGAAGGAAATCGAGCATCTGCCCGCCATGGCCGTCAAGCCGGTGGACACCACCGGGGCTGGAGATGCCTTTAACGGGGGCTTCCTGCACGGCATCGTCACCGGGCAAAGCCTGCTGGAAGCGGCCCGTCTGGGCATTGTCACCTCTGGGCTGAAGGTACTGAACCGGGGCTCGGCCAGCGTAATGCCGTCCCGGGATATGGTCTACTCCCGCCTGTAGCGGCCTAGCCTCCGGCGGGTATTGGGGAGGACAGCGTGGCAAGCAGGGTCTCGGGAGAGAAAAAACCCTTGCGGGCCGCCTGGACAATGCCGTCCGCCGAGAGTTGAAACACGGCCATGCCCGTTACAAAGCGGGGTACCAGCACCGCCCCGTAGCGCATGGACACCCGGGCGCAGGCGTCAAACAGCACCGGGTAGGGCAATTGCAACCCCTCAGCCCGGTGGTGGAGGGTTTCCCAGTTGGCCGCGCTGAGGGCCGCCACACCCAGACCGGCTTCCCGCAGCCGGGGCAGCGCCTGGGCATACGCCGTCAGCAGGGCGGCATCCCGCCCAAAGCTTCCCGTGGTGAAAAACAGCAGCACCAGGCCCTGTGGGCCGTGGAGCTCTTCCGGGCCCAGGCTGTGGCTGTGCTGATCGAGCAGGCGGAAGGCCGGGGCCTGGGAGCCGGGGGCAAGCAAGGGGGGCAGGAACACGGGCAGAACGACCCTCCGAACGGTTAGGCTTACTATAGCAGATTCCATGCCAAGGCCCAATGCGGACGGAAGGCAAATCGGGCCTGAAAAAGCAGCGCCCCGGGGGATGAAAAATCCGCCGTTTTGCGGATTTTCCGGGTCGCTTTCAAAGTTCGGCTTGAAAATTGGCTGTCTTCATACTAAACAATATACGGTGAACCCGTTGTTTGTTGGAAGGAGAAGTGTCCAAATGGTTGCACAAATCGGAAAACCCGCTCCCGAGTTTACGGCTCAGGCTTACGTCAATGGCGAAATCAAGGAAGTTTCCCTGAAGGACTACCGCGGCAAGTGGGTGGTGCTGTTCTTCTACCCGCTGGATTTCACCTTCGTGTGCCCGACCGAAATCGTGGGCTTCAACCAAAAGAAAGCCGAGTTTGAGAAGCTGAACGCCCAGATCATCGGCGCCAGCGTGGACAGCGTATACTCCCACAAAGCCTGGAGCGAAGGCGACCTGGGCAAGGTGGACTTCCCGCTGCTGTCCGACATCAACCACCGCATCAGCCGCGACTACGGCGTGCTGCTGGAAGACAAGGGCATCAGCCTGCGCGGCGTGTTCCTGATCGATCCGGACGGCAACCTGCGCAGCTACCTGGTGAACGACCTGGCCGTGGGCCGCAACGTGGACGAGATTGTCCGCCTGCTGCAAGCCTTCCAGTCCGGCGAGCTGTGCCCGGTTGGCTGGAAGCCCGGCGAAAAGACCCTGGGCAAAGCCTAAACCCGTTTCAAGCCAGGCTTCCTGCGCCTTAAACCAGGGGCCCTCGGCGAGAAAACCCTTATCAGGCGGTTCCATCCGGGCCGCCTGATTTGCTTTGGCGCCCCGCCCTCTCTCTCTGCCTCCTGTTCACCCCATAACAAACAGCCTCCCGGCCAGAAGGCGGCGGAAGGCTGTCTGCGGTTTGGTTCCAGTGAAACGGGTTTGAACTATTGCTTGAGGTAATCGCGGATCTCGATGGCCAGACGGCTGGGATCCAGCTTGATGCTGGGGCCCATGGTGGAGGTCAGGTACACCGACTTCACGTAGGTGCCTTTGGCCGCCGAGGGCTTGGCCCGCAGAATGGCGTCGTAGAGCGCCGCAAAGTTGGTCAGCAGTTGCTGCTCGCTGAAGTTCTTGCGGCCAATGGCAGTGTGCACAATGCCCTGCTTGTCGGCCCGGAACTCCACCTTACCGGCTTTCAGGTCTTTCACGGCCTGGGCCACGTCGAAAGTCACCGTGCCGGTCTTGGGGTTGGGCATCAGGCCCTTGGGGCCCAGCACCTTACCCAGCTTGCCCAGCAGGGCCATGGCATCCGGGGTGGCCACCAGCACGTCGAAGTCGAGCCAGTTTTCCTTTTCCATCTTTTCCACCAGATCCTCGGCGCCGGCAAAGTCGGCACCCGCAGCCTGGGCTTCCTTGATTTTCTCGCCCTTGGCCACCACCGCCACGCGGATGGTCTTGCCGGTACCTTCCGGAAGCACGACGGTGCTGCGCACCTGCTGATCGGCGTGCTTCACGTTGATGCCCAGCCGGATATGAAGCTCGACGGTTTCATCGAACTTGGCGGTCTTGTCCAGCACTTCCTTCAGGGACTCGATGCCGTCTTTGGCGCCGGCAGGCTGGTTCAGTTTGGCGAGCAATTCGTCGAACTGCTTCTGCCGTTTGGTTTGTTTGGCCATGGTGTGTTTCTCCTTAGTGGTTCAAGCGATCGATCGGGCGATCTTCCACGGTTGGGTTCCCTGGACACAGCCTCCGGGCGGGAGGGACGCGGGGAGGGAACGGCCCCACGAATAAAAGAGGGGAAACGGCTGCGAAGCTAGTCTTCGCAGGTCACGCCCATGCTGCGGGCGGTGCCGCGCACCATCATCTCGGCGGACTCCACGGTGTGGGCGTTAAGGTCGCCCAGCTTGGTGGTGGCGATGTCCTTGATCTGGGCTTTGCTCAGGTGGCCGACCTTCACGGAATTCGGCTTGCCCGAGCCTTTTTCGATTTTGAGGGCCTGGGTAATGAGGAAGGACACCGGGGGGGTCTTCAGCTTAAAGCTGAAGGAGCGATCTTCGTACACCTCGATTTCCACCGGGATGACCTGGCCGGTCTTGTCGGCGGTCTGCGCGTTGTACTGCTTGCAGAACTCCATGATGTTGACCCCGTGCTGACCGAGGGCGGGGCCCACCGGGGGAGCCGGGTTGGCCTTGCCGGCCTGCAACTGGAGTTTGATTTTACCGATTACTTTCTTAGCCACTGGAACTACTGAACCTCCGTTTGGTGTGTGTGAAAACTGTACTAGCTGGACTTCTGCACCTGGTTGAAGGCCAGCTCAACCGGCGTTTCGCGACCGAAGATGGAAACCGAGGCCTTGAGGCGCTCTTTTTCCGGGCTGACTTCGGTGACGGTGCCCTCGAAGTCGGCAAACGGGCCGCTGATGATCTTGACCACCTCGCCCACCTTGAGGTCGATTTCGACCTTGGCGGCCACCGGGGCGCTGCGCATCAGGATGCGCTTGATCTCGGCGTCCTTGGCGGGGATGGGTTTTTTCTGGGAGCCCACGAACTTGGTGACGCCCGGCGTGTGGCGCACCACGTACCAGGAATCATCGTCCATAATCATCTCCACCAGCACGTAGCCGGGGAAGATGCGCTCTTCGCGCTCGGTGCGCTTGCCGTCCTTGATTTTGGTCACGGTCTTGTTGGGCACTTCCACCCGGAAGATCTTGTCGCCCATGTTCATGGACTCGATGCGGCGCTCCAGGTTCACCTTGACCTTGTTTTCGTGGCCGGAGTAGGTGTGCACGATGTACCAGCGCCGACGGGGAGCGCGGGCCGGGCGGGGCGCCTCGCTACCGCCGCTGACCGAAATGGTTTTGTCCGCGTTTTTTTCGGTGATCACCTGGCTGCGAACGCCAACCGCCTCGGGCTCGTCGTCGTCGTCATCGTCGCCAGCGGGCAGGTCGTAATCGCGCTCGTCGTGATCTTCGTTGATTGCTTCGTGATCCAGCATATCGGTTTCCTGTGCGTGTTCTGTTACGGGGGGTTAGGTATGGGGCGTAATCAGTTGGATAAGGGTGCGGAAGGTGTGGTCAATCAGAAAGAGGCCCAGGGTCATAATGCTGGTCATCACCAGCACCACGATGGTTTGGCCCATAATCTGCTGCGGGGTGGGCCAGGAAATCTTGGTCCACTCGGTGCGCACACCCTTGAAGTAGTTTTTGACGTGTTCCACGGGCGAGGTGGCCGTGCCGGAAGCTTCGGGCTTTTTAGCGCCCTTTTCCGCGTCTTTTTTGGGTGGCTTGTCGACAGTGGCCATAAAACTCATCCAGGACTCCTGGTTCAGGCGGTAACAGGGAAGAAAAACCGCGCCCTGAAGGACTCGAACCTCCGACATGCGGTTTTGGAGACCGCCGTTCTACCAACTGAACTAAGGACGCATAACATTTGAAATTGCCTTTTCGTGGGGTTGTTTACCGGGTTTCACGGTGGAGCGTGTGGCTTCCGCAACGGGGACAGTACTTTTTCAGCTCTAACCGTTCCTTGGCCGCGGTCTGGCTCTTTTCGGTAGAGTAATTCCGTTCGGAACATTCGACGCAAGCCAAGATAACTTGTTTCTCCTTCTTGCGCGTGCCCATTTTCCAGAACCACCTTCCGTTGTGAGTCGTCATCATAGCCCCAACATGTAGGAGTGTCAACACGCGCGGGAGCGCATGCGCTTCTCACAAATCAAGGTGTCAAGCGGGTTTTGGCCCGCCGGGGGCAACCCCGCCATGAGACCCCGCCACCCCCGTACCGAAAAGCGGCGGGCCCCCAGGCAGGCGGCGGGGCATGCCTGGGCGGCTGTTTTTTGCAACTTGCGGATCGCTTGATACCACGACATCGGTCACAGATCGGATCCGGCGATCTGAACGCATTTGGGGCCAACCCGGCGCATGATCCGGGCTTTTTCAGCCTATGGCCTCACCATGGGAGGGATCGGAAGTAAACTTTTCTAACAATTCTATTCAACTACGTGTGTACTAACATATCCATATAGTAAACTAACTATTGTCTAAGTTTCTGGTTCAGGAGCCCCCAAAGGCAGTGACCACCGCCATTTATCCCGGCAGTTTCGACCCAATCACCCTGGGACACGTGGATGTGGTCAGCCGCGCCAGCCAGCTGTTCGACAAAATCGTGATGGCCGTGGTGCGCAACCCCGGAAAAAAAGAGCACATCAGCATTGAGAAACGGGTCGAGATGGTTCGCCAAAGCGTGGGCCACCTGGGCAACGTGCAGGTGGAATCCTTCGAAGGGCTGACCGTCAACCTGGCCCGGGCCCACCAGGCCAAGGTCATCATCCGGGGACTGCGGGCGGTTTCGGACTTCGAATTCGAGTTTGCCATGTCGCAGATGAACAAGCAGCTGGCCCCGGACGTGGAAACCATCTTTATGATGGCCGGCCTGGAGTACCAGTTCCTGTCCTCCAGCATGATCAAGGAAGTGGCCCGCCTGGGCGGAAAAATTGATGGCCTGGTGCCGGAGAACGTTGGCCGGTATTTGTCGTCCAACCCGGTACAGTAGCAGACACCCGAGTCAGAGTTTGAAAGTGATGATTGAGCGCAGCGAAACAATGAAACTGATGGACCGACTGGAAGAGCTGGTGCTCCGCAAGGGCTGGCCGGTGCCCGGCACCCCCTACTACCTGGTCCACCACGAAAAGATGCTGGCCCTGATGGATCAGCTGCGCGCCAGCCTGCAGGACGAAATGGACGGGCGCTTCATCAAGACGTTTTCACTTCAGGAAACCGAAAACCCCTTACAGCAGAAACAGATGGGAAAGGAGAGAAGCCATTAACACGTTTGCCAGAATGATTGAACGCATGGAAGACCTGATTCTCACCGGAATGGGGATTCCTTTCACCCCGTTTACCGTCATCAACGGGGAAAAACTGGTGCCGCTGCTGGATCGCATCCGCGAGAACCTGCCGGCGGAAATCCAGCACGCCCAGCGCGTTTTGGAGCGCCGGGACGAAATCGTCAACGAGGCCCAGCAAAAGGCCACCCAAATCCTGCAAGACGCCCGCAAGCAGTCGGATTTCATGCTCAGCGAGTCGGAATTGCTGCGGGCCGTGCACGAGGAGGCCAACCGCATCCGCCAGCAAATCACCCTGGAGCTGGATGCCATGCGCAAAAAAGCCTTTGAGGAAGCCGAGGCCGTGCGGGCCCAGGCTACCGAAGAGGCTCGCGCCGTGCGGGAAGGGGCCGACGAGTACGCCGAGGCCATCCTGAACAGCCTGGATAAATCTCTCACCGAATTCCAGACCGTGGTCCACAACGGGCAAAAGCACCTGAAGCGGGTGCGCCTGGATGCCGCCCAGCAACTGCCCCCCCGGGTGGCAGGCAGCATGCCGGTCAGCCAGCCGCTGCCTCTGGCCAGCGAGCCCGCGTCTTCGCTAAGCCAGCAGGCCAGCGAGGAAGCCGCAGCCCGGCAGTATGCCCAGGATTTCCTGAAGCAGACCACCCTGTCGCTTTAACCTGAAAAAGCATCTTCTTACATCGTTTCTGCGCACTTTGGCCGAAAGGTCGAAGTGCTTTCCTTTTGCAGCCGAAAGCCCGCCCCATAACCAGGGACGGGCTGCGGGTTTTCGGGAAGAGAAAGTGTCCGGCTATTGCCCGGCGGCCTTGAACAGGAAATCCACAAACGGTGCCTGGCGCAGGGCCTTGAAAAACTTAATGCGGGGGCCGTCCACCAGCTCGTCCTCGGTCTGGGGGCAGTGCACTACCCGTAAACCCGCCGGCAGATGGCACTCCAGGGTATCCCGCCCATCCGGCCTAAAGGTAGCCCGGTACCCACCTTCGCCACTGCCGGGATCCACGTAGCCGCTGTCGGCCCCACGGGCCATGGTCTCCAGCTGGGCAGTAATGCGGGCCCGGGTGGCCTCGTCATCCAGGGGCTGGCGGTGACGACGCACCGGCTCATCGTGGCCGGCAAAGCGGGTGGCAGGCGCAAAAAAGCGCGCGCCAAAGGACGGGGCAGGGATGAGGGACATGATGAAACTCCAACTTGCTTGCTGGTAGAATGAACGGCCCTCAAAAAAATAATTGCCCCCAGCCGGCCCGGATCAGGACGGCAGCAGGATGTCCGAATCCAGCACCACCTTGCGCAGGATGCTGACCAGCTGGCTGTCGTAGAGCGTCACCCGCCCCTGGCCAATCATGGGCAGGGCGTCCAGGGGCTCCAGGGCATGCGTGCGATAGGGCCGGGCGTGGGTGAAGGCGTCGAACACGTCGGCCAGGGCCAGGATGCGTCCGCCCACCGAGATGTCGAAGCCCTTCTTGTGGCCCGGGTAGCCCTTGCCGTTCATGCGTTCATGGGCCTCGCTGGCCCACAGCCGGATGTTCTCGAAGCCGGGAATGCCTTTCAACACCTCCTGGGTGTGCAGCACATGGGCCTGAATCACCTCCCGCTCGGCGGCCACCAAGGGGCCCTGCTTCAGTAGCAGCCCGATGGGGGTGCTCAGGTGGCCAAGATCCATCAGCATGGCCGCGCAGGCCAGCTCCCCGATTTGGGCCCGGTGGATTCCCAGGCGCTCGGCAATGCTCATTGCCACCTTGGAGACATTTTTGCAACGGCCCCGCTTGTACATGGGCAGCATGGCGTCGGGCAACTCGCCCAAGGCCTGCACCACCTGCAGCAGCAGCCCCCCGGTGACCGGCATGGTACGCTCCGGCAACAGCATGCGTACCATGGCCTCCGCCTCCAGGCTGGCGATGCTTTTAAGGAAATCCTCGTGGGTGTCGATGAGGCTGCGGAATACCGCCACCACCTCGGCATCGAACTTTCCGGCGACCTTGATCTCCAGGAAGTTGTCCAGGTTGTGGCGGCGGGTGGTCAGCCCGGCGGCGCCCGGGGCCTCGCTCAGCACCCCTTCCACCACGTCGGCGAAGGCCACAATTTTGGCCCCAAAGGGAATCTGCTCGCCAGAGAGCCCGAACGGATAGCCGGTGCCGTCGCACAGCTCGTGGTGGGCGGCCACAATGTCAATCACGTCCTCGGAAAGCAGCACGCGCTCCAGAAACGGCCTGGCCGCCTGGGGATGCTGCTGCAACAGGTGCACCAGCTGACCAGACAGGGGAGCCTCATGCGGGGAACCAATCACCCGAGCATTCAGCAGGGCATGGCTTTGGAAAAGCTGCTTTTCGCTCATACCCGGCGGCAGGTGGGGATGCAGTTCGCTGGTAATGCGTACCAGACCAATATCATGCAGCAGGGCGGCATACACGATGGCCGCGCAGGTACGCGACGGCAGTTCCATCAGCCGGGCGATGGAGCCGGCAATCACCGCGGTGCGCATGGCCGAGCGCACCGGCTTGCCTTCCAGCAAGTCCATGGCCTTGGAGGCGGCAATCAGCAAATCGTTCAGGCCCGGGGCAGGGGGACGGGCTTCCGGGTGGGACATGCCTTGCAACCGTTCGGCCAGTTCCTGAAAGACACTCACGCTTTTATCCTCTCTCTATCCGGGCACGGCGCAAAAACGCCCTTCCCTATTGTATGCAAGCGGCATGCTCAGGGGAAGGGCGTCGGGTCAAAAAACGGGCCGGCGGGCTACTTGCCCCGGCGCTCGGCGCGCGCCATCATGCGGGCCATAAAGTCCCCGTTGGGATCCATGGCCAGGGCCGCGATGGTGCGGAAGGTCAGGCTGATGGCAATCATGGTGGCAATGGCGGGCGGGGCGGTCATGACGAACAGCGGGCTGCCCAGGGCCATGATGGCTCCCACGGCGGTGCCCCAGATGAGATCGCCTATCCAGTGCTTGCCGGTGACATACTCCTTATAAAGGCTGAGCAGGTTGCCCAGGCGGGTGCGCTTGTGCTCCGGGGGCGGGGCGCTGTCCCGGCTGAATTCAGCTTCATCCCCCTTGGGATCGTCGCCAAAACGGGGCGCCTGGGCATGCCGGGCCGCATGCGGGCCGCCAAAACGGGGGACGGAATGGGCGATGGATGGTGGAAACCCTGCGTTCATGGTGATTAAGCTCCTGATTACTGGGGCGGTTGCCCAGGGCATAAAACCCGCTGAAAAAATTTGGTGCGCCCCCCTAGCCGGATTTCCGGGCCGCCTGCCGGGGCTCGAAACGATCCGGGCCACCCTCGAAATACAGGGGATGCACCCCGCAGCTCCAAAGCTGGGGCTGGCCGTGACCACCCCCGCCCCCCGCATCACCGTGGCCCGACGCGCCATGGCCGCCCGGGGCCGGGGAGCCGCTTCCAAATTGCAGACTGGCGGGCAAATGAAACACTTTCATGACAAAACCTGTCCTTCCGCATTGCCGGGTTTTATGCTGGAAAGAAAACAAAAGGGAGGGAACTCTTGCCGTCGGGAAGGCATCGTGATGGCCAATAAGCCGGAATCGTGGAGCGCGTGGCTGCGTTTCGGAGGCGCCGTCACGCTGGCCGTGCTGCTGACCGCCCTGGGCCTGGACTGGCTGAACGCACGCATCCTGGAGCCCAACCATTGCTCCCCCCTGCATTGCCCGCATGCCGAGGACGTTCTGCTACCCCTGCTGGCCCTGCTGTTTGGCTGGCTGGCCGCCGTGGTGACCCTGGCCGGCATGGCGGCCCGGCATCGGCCCTGGCGCTAGCGGGACACCGTGCCCGGCCCGGGTTCAGATCCGGGATCAAATATTGTTCGTTTATTTCATGCTTGGGTTTTTTCAAGACTCGTTGTACCATTAATTAATGTAAACAATCAGCCGGGTCGTTCCGGGTGATGGGGGAAGTGAGATGTACGCACTGCCGCAGGCAGCCGTTACAAGGCGCCGGCAGCCCCAGTTTGGCTGGGGATGGGCCGGCCATACCGCAATTGAAAAAGCCAGCGTGGAGCTTCAGCCCACCGGGGCCTTCAAAAGCTTTCTGAAGGAACAACTGCCCCTCATCAATGCCACCTCCATCAATCAGGACAAGTATCACGCCGGGGGGGACCATTTCGTCAACCTGGAAACCATGGCCCAGGCCCAGTATGCCACCAGCCATCGCTCCTTTGCCCAGGTAGACCAGGTATTTTCCGCCGCCGCAGCCCGGCAGAAGGCCTCCGAGTTTGCCAGCAAGCCGCTTCAGCCAGGTAATTTCAACCACTTTGCCAACGTATTCCAGAAAATCACCGTGCTTTACCAGCAACTGGTGGGCCAATTGGCCGGGCTGCAGGGTCGGCGCCGCATGAACGCCGAAAGCAAGGAAAAGACCAAGGAGGCCATCGCCGAAACGGTGGGGGCGCTTTCCCACTACGTGGGCGACTTGCACCAGCCCATGCACACCAGCCACTATTACTCCTGGCCGCTGGCCTACGGCGGACGGGGCGGCTCGCATGCCTACCTGGAAAGCAGCCTCTTCCAAACCCGGGATTACCCGGGCTGGCAAAGCCGGCTGCTGAAAAAAGAAAAGGGCGCCCCCTGCGCCACCTTGTCGGATGCCCAGGTTGAGGATCGCATGCTGCGCCAGGTTGAAGCCGGCTACCTGAAGATGTACGACCTGGTGGCCGTCGACCGGCAGGCCCGGGCCCACAGCGAGCCCAGCGACTATTTCAGCGAGCTGCGCCGGGGCTGGAAGACCCTGGCCTCGGAACGGATGGACACCTGCGCGCGCAACCTGGCCGACATCCTGAATTCGGCCTGGGTAGCGGCGGGACAGCCCGATATGAAAGTTTTGAAATTCCGCGCCGATTTCCAGTAATATCCGGCATCGAAGAACCCGGCAATCGGCAGTAAAATAAGGGGATGATCCCCATGCTGAAACGGATGCTTCCGCTCCTCGGCGCACTGGCCGTAATCGCCGTCATTCTGGCGGCCTGCTTTATTATTTTTGCCATCTTTATGGAAACCGGGCAATGCTTTACCCGGGCATGCCAGCAGGAACTCACCCTGACCCTGGCCGTGACCGGGGGAGGCTGTAGCCTGCTGGTGCTGGGCGTGGGTGGGTACCTGTGGTACCAACAGCAGCCCTGGGACGGACAGGATCGCCGCAAGCAGGAGCGCCGGCAAGATAGCCGCCGCCAGGGAGACCGCCTGCAAGTGGACGATGCCTGGAGCGCGGTGGACGAACCCCGCCGCCGGAAATCGGATTTGTAAGGGCTAGCGGGCCGCCCCAACAGCCGCTTCCTGGGCTTCCAGGTATTTTTCGGCATCCATGGCCGCCATGCAGCCAGTGCCTGCTGCGGTAATCGCCTGGCGGTAGTGGTGATCGATCACGTCGCCGCAGGCAAACACGCCTTCCACGCTGGTGTTGGGGGTTCCGGGCGTCACCTTGATGTAGCCGTTGGGGTGCAGTTCCAGCTTGCCCCGGAAGATATCGGTGTTGGGCTTGTGCCCGATGGCCACAAACACCCCTTCGGTGGGGAAGTCCCGGACTTCGCCGGTTTTCAGGTTTTTAAGCACCACGGCGGTAACGCCTTCCTCTTTGCTGCCCTTGATGTCCTCCACCGTGGTGTCCCAGATGAACTCGATCTTGGGATTGGCAAAGGAGCGATCCTGCATGATCTTGCTGGCCCGCAGGCTGTCCCGGCGGTGGATGACGGTGACCTTGGAGCAGAAGCGGGTGAGGAAGTTGGCCTCTTCCATGGCCGTGTCGCCCCCGCCCACGATAACCACCTCTTTGCCCCGGAAGAAGGCCCCGTCGCAGGTGGCGCAGGAGGATACCCCATGGCCCATCAGGCGCTGCTCGGCCTCCAGGCCCAACCACATGGCCGACGCCCCGGTGGCGATAATGACCGTATCGGCGGTGTAGGTGTTTTCATCGGCAATAATGCGGAAGGGCCGGCGAGAAAAATCCACCTCGTTCACGGTGTCGTACACCACCCGGGTGCCGAACCGCTCGGCCTGGGCCTGGAATTTCTCCATCAGCTCGGGGCCCATAATGCCTTCGGGAAAGCCGGGGAAGTTTTCCACATCGGTGGTAATGGTCAGCTGGCCGCCGGGCTGGGTGCCTTGCAGCACCAGCGGGCTCAGGTTGGCCCGGGCCGCGTAGATAGCCGCAGTCCATCCGGCGGGGCCGGATCCAATAATGACAACTTTGTAATGGGTATCCGCCATTCCTGTATCGCTCCTTCATACTGCTTGGGGGGCCGGGCCGAATGCGTCCGGAATGGGATTGTACCATAAAGCCCCGGCGCCCTTCCCTGTGCCCGGCCCAGGCCGCGCCCGCGGAAATCGCCGCGCCGGTTTCAATGCCCATCATCATGGCCGGGCCCACCGTTTGCGAAGAAACGTTTACAGAAAACCCGCCTTGAAGCGCCAAAGCCTGTAGCCAAAAATCGGCACAAAAACTGGGACTTTCAACCACTGGCGTCAAAAACCATTGCGTCACAACCCCTACAGAAACAACCTGCTCAAAAACCATTGCCGCAAAAGGGTTTTCAGAACCGCCCCGGTGTCTGTATTAAGAACTGTTACCGGCGATGTTTAGAACTCCGGGCGGCTTGGCATATTACCTGTGTAACTGAGGAAAACACCGAACAAACGAAGAACCCGGTGGTTTTGTCCAAAAGTTGAAGTCACAGGAACATTCTGAGAGTTGGCAATCTAGTAGGAGACAAGAAGTATGATGATTAAGAAGCAAAAAGGTCAAGGTGTTATCGAGTACGCTGGCGCCCTGGTTATCGCCGCTGTGTTGGTGGCCGCTGTTCTGGCCGTGGGCCCGGATGGCATCTCCACCCTGTTTACCGACATCCTGACCGCTGTGCAAGACTTCTTCACCGGCCAGCTGAGCGGCCTCTAGAAACCCAGACAGGTATCACCGGAGCAAGGCATTCAGTGCCTTGCTCCGCCCTTTTCCCCAGGCTGTGAGGTACTGATGTTGAGACGTTCGGGAAAGTGTGACCCATCCAGGCGCCTGTTTCGCCGCCGCGCGGAACGGGGTCAGGCCATTATCGAGAGTATCGCCAGTATTATCCTGTTTTGCCTGCTGCTGGGGCTGGTTATGAGCATTACCATCTACCTGTACTTCCAGCAGGCGCTAGTGACTTGCGCCCGCGAAGGAGCCCGCATGGCCTCGCTGAATACCACCATGGCCACCGACGAAGCGGCAGGAAAAGCGGAAATTGAAGATTACGTGGAAGACGAGGTGCGCTCCCTGACCGGCCAGACCTTCGACAACGGCGAGGGCAGTATTGACGTAACCGGCCCGTCGGAAAGCGCCAACCAGACTCCCGGCGAGCGCACGGTCTCGGTCACCATCACCTACAACATGAGAAACCCCCTGGGGTTGGAGGCGTTCATCAATGCGCTGGGCGGAGACGGCAGCGCGTTCGGCACCATTCCGGTTGCGGCCAGTGCAACCATGCGGTACGAGGAGTAGCGCGGGCAAGTCATCGGCTTTTGCGCAGGAGGTCATGGGCATTTCAAGCCATCCAGGGAATGGATGAGCCTGAAAGAATAATCCAAGCGAAGGATCTCCCTTTGACGAGAATCCCTTACAACTAGTTATGAGCGAGACTGTTTGTTCGGTAGACACACATTCTTCCCGAGGCGATGAAGCGAAGTTTTACCCCAACCAGAGGAATCAGACATGGCGTTACCCATTAAAACCGGCCAAATGTTTATCGGTCTTGCCGTCATCATGGGCTTGTTGACGGTGGGCGTCATGAGCGGCACCGGCAAGAAAAGCCGGCCCAAGACGGAAAATATCGAGACCCAGATGATTGTGGTGCCCAAGGTGCCCATCAGCGAAGGCAAGATGATTACCCTGGAGGACGTGGAAACCGTGGCCTGGCCCAAGGATTTCCTGCCCAAGGATTCGGCCTTTACCAGCGCCGGCCAGGTGCAGGGACGGGTGGCCAAACAGGATCTGTTTCCGGGCGAGCCGATTTTTAAACAAAAAGTTTCGGGCAGCGACACCCACGGCGGCTTGCCGGCGCTCATCCCCGAAGGCTACCGGGCCGTCACCGTGGCGGTTACCGAGGTGAAGGGCGTGGCCGGCTTTGTGAAACCGGGCGACCGGGTAGACGTGCTCACCACGTTTGAGCTGGAGGACGAGGACGGGGAAAACGTCCGGGTAACCCGCACGGTGTTGCAAAACGTGCTGGTGCTGGCCTCGGCCCAGACCATGGTGAACGAGGATCGCTACGGCAACATGGAAACCCCGCCCGGCGTCATCCGGGGCGAGGCGGGCAAAACCGAGGAGGAGCCCCAGGACAAGCGCAACAAGAAGAAAAAAGACAAGGAAAAGGAAAAATCGGCCAAGGAACTGGAAAAGGAGCGCAAGGCCCGGGAAAAAGAAAAGCTGGAAGCCGAAAAGCGCGCCCGCCTGGTGTCGTCGGTCACCCTGGCCGTCTCTCCCGAGCAGAGCCAGATTCTGGCCCTGGCCGAGGAAAGCGGGGACATCCGCCTGGCCCTGCGTCCCGAGCTGGATCACAAGCTCTACCAGGTCTCCAACTACGACAGCAAACAAATTCTGGGCCTGCCCCCGGTTTCGCTGGGCGTTGCCAAGAAAAGCACGCGCAACGACGGCCCGCCGCCCGCCTCCATGGCCTCCGCGCCGCCCCCGCCACCCATGCCCGGCGGCCCCGCCATGGTGCGCTACGGCACGTCGGTGGAGCTGATTGAAGGCACCCAAAAAACCAATCTGGATTTCTGAATTTGAGTACGTGTTGAGGTAAGTCGAAAGTTACGAAGCCGGCAGGCACCGCCAGGAACGGTGATGAGGAGTGACGCTATGACCATGAAGAAAGCCGCAGCCATTGGGCTGAGCACCTTGATACTAAGCAGCAACACCATGCTGCCGCTCTCCCTGGCGATGGCCGGGGAATCCCAGGGGCTCAACCCGGTTCCCCTGAAAGAGGAAACCATCCTGAACCAGCCCACCCGGGGCTACAACCTGCCCGCCGGCGCCCCCATCCAGGGCGTGATGCTGGCCCCCGGCAAAAAGCGGGGACTGTTCTCCCGGGTCGCCAACGCCCTGAATCCCTTCGCCCTGTTCCGCAAGAAATCGCCCGAAATCCAGACGGCGGCCTCCATTCCGGTCAACCCCCTGGCCCCGGCGGTGGACATCAATCCCGCTGTCGGCAAGGCGGCCCCCGAATCTTCCCCCGCTAGCCCGGCGGAGCAGCCCGCCCAGGCTGGGCAAAAACCCAACACCTCTCCGGAAGCAGACGCACGGCAGGGCAACCCGCACTCCCCGCAATACAAGCAAATACTGCCCCAGCCCGCACCCCAACCGGCCCAGGACAACACCCTGCCCGACGCCGAAAACGCGGAAGGCACCGCCAAAAAGCTTAGCCTGCAAGCCCCCAACGCCTCTGAAATCTTCCAGATGCTTGCCACCCGGGCCGAGGACACCATGAAGCTGGCCGCCGCGCACGTCAGCCTGCCGCCTTTTGCCGCCTCGCTGGAGCCACCAGACGTGGAAACCCTCTCGGGCAGCAGCGACATCTCGGTGCTGCGCTCAGGCATCTCCCAGAAAGTGGCCGCCGTGGATCTGACCATCGGCAAGGCCGAGGTGCTGCACCTGTCCTCTCCCGCCAGCCGGGTGTCCATCAGCAACCCGGATGTGGCCAGCGCGGTGGTCATCTCGCCCACCCAAATTCAGCTGATCGGGAAGGCCGTCGGGGTGGCCAACCTGATTGTGTGGAGCGACATGGATACCCACAACCACACCGTGGTCGACATCAGCGTGCACCGCGACGTGTCGGTGCTCATCAACCAGCTGAAATACGTGGATCCGGGCATCCGCATCGTCCCCCTGGCCGCGGAAGATACCGTAATACTCACCGGGGAGGCCGAAAACCGCGAAAAGGCCCAGGTGGCCATTGAAATGGCCAAGGCCTTCTTTGCCCGCAACAACAGTTCGCAAACTGCGCCGGCCAGTTCGCAAGCCCCCGGCTCCGCCTTGCCGGGTGCCAGCACCAACGTCATCAACCTCATCAAAATCCAGGGCGAACCGTCCACCAAACTGGAAATGGTTCGCCAGAAGCTGGCCGCCATCGATCCCAACATCCACCTGGACGTGGTGCCCGGGCCGGACGGGGCCGAAAAGGTCATCCTGACGGGACGGGTGCAAACCGCCTCCACCGCCTCCAAGGCCCTGAACCTGGCCAGCGTGTTTTACGGCCAACCGGGCCAGAAAGTGGTGACCGCCCAGGGCGGCAACGACTTTACCCGCTTGCAGGTAAACTCCGGCGATTCCTCCTCCGCTACCACCCAAAGCGGGCAGGCGGCGGGCGGCGCCAACCTGCTGCAAGGCTCGGTGGTGACCGATGCCACCGGCAACGTCATCAGCATGCTGGAAATTGCCCAGAAACCCCAGGTGCGTTGCAACATCAAGTTTCTGGAGCTGAACAAGCGGGGCTTGAAAGCCTTTGGCGGTTCGGTCTCCGGGGTAAACGGCGCCAGCAAGTTTGTGCAATGGAACGGGGTGCAATCCCCCGCCCCCGGCAAGCCCATCGCCCAGCTGGGAACCTTCCAGGACAGCGACCCGGGCTCTGGCTGGAGCAGCGTGGCCTCCCGAGGCAACGGCACCGGCTGGGATCCCACCGCGCAGGCCTTTGGCCAGGTGTTTGGGGAAACCTACCAGAACGGCGTCACCCAGATCATTTCCATTAACAACCAGCTGGCCGCGGCCATCCAGGCCATCGAGGAAAAGCGCATGGGCCGCACCCTGGCCGAACCGACCCTCACCATGCTCAGCGGCGAGTCCGGCAGCTTCCTGGCCGGCGGCGAGATTCCCATCGCCTTCCTGGGCGGCAACGGACAAATCAGCATCGAGTTCCACGAGTACGGCATCCGGCTGAACCTGCTGCCCACGGTGACCGATGACGGCAAGATCCAGATGCAGGTGGCCCCGGAAGTAAGCGAAGTGGACAACAGCGTGAACATCCAAGGCGTGCCCGGCTTTACCACCCGGCGCATGAACACCTCGCTGCTGGTGGAAAACGGGCAGTCCTTCGTGCTGGCCGGCCTGTTCCGCCAGACCGACCTGGAGTCGGTGAGCCGCCTGCCGGGCATCGGCAGCCTGCCCATCATCGGCACCTTCTTCCGCAACAAGTGGAAAAACCGCGACAGCAGTGAGCTGGTGGTCATCGTCAAGCCCGAAGTGGTGATAAGCAACACCGCCCCCGCCCCGCTGGCACCGGCTTCGGAGAAACCCGCCGCCACCGAACTGAAAACCACCCAGGTTTCCACCAAGTAACGGCGGCGAAAATAAAATCAAGAATTGCCCGGAATGACCGATACAAGGATCAGGCCGGGCAATTCTCCCGCCGCCCCGGGGAGCATGCCTCTGAACGGTCAGCCCTTTTGCAAAACACGGATGAGCAGCCTGTAATGAAAGCGTTGAAAGTCGTAGCCGTTGCCAGTTCGGAGCAAACCCGATCGGCGCTGTATAGCCAATTGCAAGGGTTTGATTTCGTGGAGTTCAGCGGCGTGTACATCGAGCTTTCCGATGCGGCGCGGGAATGCCAGGACGTCGGCCCCGACGTCATCATTGTGGACACCACCGGGCGAGAGCTGGATGCCGGGCTATTTATCCAGGCCATTGGCATGAACCCGGAAAACCCCTGCGTCATTTACGCCCTGCACAAGGAAATGGACGTCAACATCTTCCGGGAGGCCATCAAGCAGGGCGCCCGGGAATTTATCCAGTACCCCGAAGACAAGCCCGCACTGGAAACCGCCCTGCGCAAGCACTTTGCCCTGGTCAGCAAGGTAGTCAACCAGGGCCGGGAGCAACAGCGCGTGGCGGAAGCGGCCTTGGCAAAAGAGGGGCGGTTGATTGCGGTGTTTTCCGCCAAAGGCGGCACCGGCAGCACCATGGTGGCCGCCAACCTGGCCCACGAATTGCAGCAAAAGGGGCATTCCACCGTGCTGTTCGACATGGACCAGGTGTTCTGCAACAGCGCCATCATCCTGAAGCAAAAGCCCAGCTACTCGGTGGGCGATCTCTCCGACAGCAATGCCGGCGACGTGGACGACGCCCTGATTGAAAAAATCATCACCCGGGACGAAACCGGCCTGGGCATGGTGGTGGGCAGCAAAAGCGTGCTGGACGACAACGCCATGATTTCCCCCGAGCTGCTGGAGCGCATTCTGGACTGCCTGCTGGCCAAGCACAGTTACGTGATTCTGGATTTGCCCACCCATGTGCTGGATCCCTACCACCAATACGTGGTGGAGCGGGCCCACGACATCCTGCTGGTGTCCACCCCGGACATCCCCAGCCTGTACCGCACCCGGCAATACCTGGACCTGGCCGAAAAATACCTGGACATGAAAAAGATCAAGATGGTGCTGAACCGCTACAACCTGAAGGCCGCCTACCGCATGACCAACCAGGAGGTGGAACAGCAGTTTCGCTACGACATTTTTTGCCGCCTGCCCAACGACTGGGATCTGAACGTGGAAGCCACCAGCCTGGGCACGGTGCTGGGCAAGGTCAACCCCAAAGCCGAACTGGTGAAGGCCCTCCAGGGCATGGCCACCCAGCTGGCCGGCACCGAAGCCCCGGAAGGGGCCGCCTCCCCGGAATCGGCCAACGGCAAAAACGCCGGCCTGCTGGGCAAGCTGTTTACCCCCAAGGGAAGCCAGAAGCCGCAAACCACCAAAAGTTGACGCGTGAGGAACCCGGGCCATGTCACTATCCAGAAATAACCCGTGGGGCTTTGGGAAAAAAGAACCCCAGCAGCCCCCACAACAGCAAGCGGCAGCCCCCGCCCCGGACGCCACTGGCTCGGTAGCCCCTTCGCGTCCCACCGAGCCCGCCCGCAAGCCCAAGCGGGAGGAGGCCACCGAAGATCCGTACTACGAGCTGAAGGCCAACATCCACCGCCGGCTGATCGAAGAGATTGACCTGAACCAACTGGGCGAAAAAGACAGCAACGAGCTGCGCTACCAGATTAAGGACGCCATCAACCACCTGCTGCTGGAGGAAAGCGCCCTGCTGACCGCCTCCGAGCGGGATCGCCTGGTGGACGACATTTTGAACGAGGCCATGGGCCTGGGCCCCCTGGAGCAACTGCTGCGGGATCCCACCATTACCGAAATCATGATCAATGGGCCCCATATGGTGTTCGTGGAACGCTCCGGCAAGCTGACCGAATCGCGGGTGCGTTTTAAAGATGACCGCCACCTGTTGCAGATTATCGACCGCATCGTCTCCGCCGTGGGTCGCCGGGTGGATGAAACCCAACCCCTGTGCGACGCCCGGCTGAAAGACGGCTCCCGCTTCAACTGCGTTATCCCCCCCCTGGCCCTGGACGGCCCGCTGGTCACCATCCGGAAATTTTCCAAGGATCCCTTCAAGGTGGATGACCTCATTAATTTCGGCACCCTCACCCCCGCCGCCGCCGAGCTGCTGCGGGGCTTTGTGGAAGCCCGGCTGAACATCGTCATTTCCGGCGGCACCGGCTCTGGTAAAACCACCCTGCTCAACGTGCTTTCCAGCTTTATCCCCGATGGCGAGCGCATTGTGACCATTGAGGACACCGCCGAACTGCAACTGCAGCAACGCCACGTGGCCCGCATGGAAACCCGCCCCGCCAACCTGGAGGGGCGGGGCGAAATTACCATGCGCGACCTGGTGAAAAACTCCCTGCGGATGCGGCCCGAGCGCATTGTGGTGGGCGAGTGCCGTTCCGGCGAAACCCTGGACATGCTGCAAGCCATGAACACCGGCCATGACGGTTCCCTGACCACGCTGCACGCCAATACCCCCCGGGACGCCATCCGCCGGATGGAAACCATGGTCATGATGGCCGGCTACGACCTGCCCCAGCGGGCCATCCGGGAGCAAATCGCCTCGGCGGTACATATCATTATCCAGGCCAGCCGTTTAAGCGATGGGTCAAGACGGGTAATGAACATTACAGAGGTCGTCGGCATGGAAGGCGACGTGGTGCTTTTGCAGGATATCTTCCATTTCGTGCAGCACGGCCTCAATCCCGAGACCCACAAAATTGTGGGTGAATTCCGGCCCACCGGCATCCGCCCCAAGTTCCTGGATATTCTGAAGGCAGAAGGTGTGGAAATCGACGAGCGACTGTTTGAGGTGATGTAATGAATACCGAGTTCATCATGCCAATAGTGGCGGGCACGGCCATTTCCCTGGGGATGATTGGCGTTTACAAAACCTTCCTGGAATCGAAGGTGCAGACCCAGGAGCGTGTCCAGGAACTGCTGGGCACGCCCCAGGCGCCGGGCCGGGGCGGCGGGGTGCTGGGCATCCGCGACCAGGAGAACATCCTGAAGCGCCGCAAGAAAAAAAGCCCCGATGGCCAGCAAACCACCCTCGACAAACTGGAAATTCTTCTGGAGCGGGCCAACATGCTGATTACCCCGCATGAGTTCGTGCTGATTTCCATTGGGGCGGGATTAATCGGCACCTTCCTGTTCCGATTCCTGTTTGGCCAGACCATGCCCATAGCCATTCTGCTGGGCATTGCCAGCGCCTTTGCCCCTTACGGGTTTGTGATGCTCAAGGCCATGCTGCGCATGAAAAAGGCCGCGGCCCAGTTTGCCGACATTTTGGACGCCATGGTCAACGGCTTCAAGACGGGCTTTGGCTTTTCGCGGGCGGTACAGATGGTGGCTGACAACTTCGAGGATCCCTGGGGCACGGAATTCGGCAAGATGGCTGCCGAAATGAACCTGGGCGCCAGCCAGGAGGACGCCCTGTACAACCTGGCCAACCGCATCCCCTCCACCGACGTGGACCTATTTGTCACCGCCATGCTCATCCAGAAAGAAACCGGGGGCAGCCTTGCCGAGCTGCTGGGCAACCTGTCCAAGACCATCCGCGACCGCTACAAGCTGTTCCAGAAGGTCGGGGCCATCTCCGCCCAAGGCAAGCTGAGCGCCGGTATCGTCTGCTGCGTGCCCTTCCTGCTGGCGGGGCTGATGTTTTTGTTCCTGCCGGAAGCCATGACCCGCTTTGCCACCAATCCTTTCGGCATCGTGCTGATGGTGCTAGCCGGCATCTGGATGCTTTGCGGCATTGGGGTGCTGTACAAGATCGTGCAGATTGAGGTGTAGCGTATGGAAATGCTATTGCCCGCCTTGATGTTTATCGCCACCATCGCCTTTTTATACTTCGGGGTCAAGGCCAACAAAGACGACCAGCAGGTGCAGGAGCGCATCACTGAGCTGAGCCGGCGGGAAACCCAGCAAAAGCGGGTGGTGTTGCGCAAAAAGCAGCTGGAAAGCTCCTTCAACGAACGGGTGCTGTTTCCGCTGGCCCAGAACGTGTTTGACCGCTTCCAGGCCATCATCCCGCTCAGCAGCCGCTCCTGGGTCAAAACCAAGCTGGTCCAGGCCGGCTACACCAAGCCCCACTACCAGAAAGTCTTCCTGGGCATCCAGTTGCTCACCACCGTGGTGCTGTTTGGGGCGCTGTTTACCTTTACCGCCCTGTTTGGCAAGATCAACGGCATGCTGGGCTTTGTCATCGCCTGCGTGTTTGGGATGTTCGGCTACGGTTTGCCGCTGGCATGGCTTTATCAGCAGGCGCAGCGCCGGCAGGAGAGCATCCAGAAATCGCTGGCCGACTTCCTGGATCTGCTGGTCATTTGCGTGGAAGCTGGCCTGGGGCTGGATGTGGCCATCAGCAAGATTTCCAACATGCGCACCGCGCGCACCTCCACCTATCTGCGGGAGGAACTGCAAAAGTACACCCGGGACGTGGGCTTTGGCAAACCGCGCAAGGACGCCCTGTTGGATATGGCCGAACGCACCGGGGTGGAAGACCTGAATACCATTGTGAACGCCATTGTGCAGTCGTATGAAATGGGCAGCAGCGTGGCGCACACCCTGCGGGTGCAGTCGGATTCGCTGCGGGCCAAGCGCCTGGCCAAGGCCGAGGAGAAGGCCAACAAAATCCCGGTGAAGATGGTTATCCCCATTTACGTGTTCCTGTTTCCGGCCATTTTCGTGTGTATCTTCGGCCCCATCGGCATGATCATGGTCGAGGCCGTCATGGACATCTTTGCCGGTATCCAGCTGCGCTAAATTTGTTTGCCACCGTATCCCGCGCCCTGTCCAAAAGGTGTATCATGCACACTTAGCAAGGGTTTTGCGGAAAATTTTTTCTTTACTTTTGGCTCGTCTTTTATTAGTATAAGAGCAATCTTACAAGCGCTGCTTTACGCTTGTTTCCGAATTCATACCTCGTAGTACGGTTTTCTGACGCAATTAGAGGGATCTGGTTCACCGACAGCCCGGCAGAAGAATCTGCCAAGTTCAGGTCGCCTGCGCAAAAACCCGTCCCATCCAAGCCCAGGGAAAGGATTCAGCCAGCACAGCATTCCGTTCTCAACCCAAGCCGGTTGAGGTCAACGAACAGATTGGTGACGAGTGAGGTAAAAACAGCGGGACACAATCCCGCTTTTTCTTTTGGTTAACACTTGTAACAATGCGCGCGGTTCAGGCAAATCCCTCACAGCGCATGTTTTTATTTTTATACGTGGTAGATGGCAGTCCAAAAGAGGGTTTCACATTGGTTTCAGGTTTGAATCTTTTTAAACAGTTTCAACCCCAGCAGCTGAACTTCGGCGGCAACAATGCCAATGTAAACGGTGCCAACCTTCGCCGGGCGCAGGAAGACGGCGCCTCTGGCGCGGCAGGTGCGCAAGCCGGCATTCATGCCTTCCGCTTCTCGGGCGGCAGCCCCTTGGCGGGCAGCCCGCAGGGCGTCAGCGGCGCATCCGGGGTCGATCAGCTGGCCCAGTTCCGCAACGACTTGCAAAGCGGGGCCATTCGCCCCAACCTCAACCAGCCGGCCCTGCCCTACTATTCGGGCGGTTTCAGCGCGGTTGGCTAGGTTCCACGAAAAGATTGTATGATACAGGAGGTTCCCAAGAGCCTCCTGTATTGTTTTAGGGGAAAGCCGGCCCTTGTCCCGCGAAATCGACATCATCCAGCACCTGGGCAAGCACCTGGCCCACCCCGAGAACCTGGTGCATGACGCCTTTTACGAGCCCCAGAGCCGGCTGATCATGACCACCGACATGCTGGTGGAAGGCCGGCACTTTCAGCTGGCCTACTTTTCCCCACAAGATTTAGGATGGAAGGCGGCGGCGGTTAACATCAGCGACATTGCCGCCACCGGGGGACGCCTGAAATTCCTGCTGGTCTCCCTGGGCCTGCCCGATACGGCAGACCTGGCCTTTGTGGAAGGGGTCTACCAGGGGCTGAACGCCGCCGCAAAAGACTACGGCGGGGAAATTGTGGGCGGAGACACCGTGGGCGCCGATCGGGTAACCCTCAACATCACCGCCATCGGGGAATTGCCACCCGGCCACACCCCGGGCCGTCGTCATCTGGCCCAGCCCGGGGACACCATCGTGACAACCGGCTGGCATGGCCTCAGCCGGGTGGGCATGGAAGCCCTGCAGCAGGGTTGGCCCCACTTTGAGCAGGGCCGGCGCCATCACCTGCACCCCCTGCCCCGCATTGCCGAGGGCCTGGACTGCTCGGCCCGCTTCCAGCGCTACGCCATGATGGACACCAGCGACGGCCTGGCCGACGCGGCCCTGAAAATTGGCCTGGCCAGCAAGGCCTGCCTGGTGCTTGACGCCCGCCGGGTGCCCCTGCATCCCGAGCTGCAGCAATATACCGCCAAAACCGGGGGAGACGCCCTGCAAACCGCCCTCTACGGCGGCGAGGACTTTGAGCTGCTGGCCTGCGTCCCGCAAACCGAAGGATTACCCGTGGCCTGGCAGGTGCTTGGGCACGTAGAAGCTGTAGATAGCCACCAGCCCCCGGGCGCCATCCTGGATCTAGGGCATCGCCGGGAAGCCCTTAGCCTGGAGCGCACCTACCAGCATTTTTCGGAGGATAGCCCATGAGCGAGAAATTGGCCTGGGCGGTTGTCCCCGCCGGTGGCCGGGGGGAGCGGTTCTCCCACCAGGAGGACAAGCTGACCGTCAAGCTGGACGGGGCTCCCATCCTGGTGTGGAGCGTACTCTCCCTGCTGGAAGCCCCCGGGGTGGCCGGGGTGGTCATCGCCTGCCAGCCGGACAAGCAGACCCTTTACCGCCAGCTGCTGGCCGCCTATCAGCCCCCCAAGCTGGTTCAATTTGCCCCGGGTGGCCGCAACCGGCGGGAATCGGTGTATAACGGTGTTTTAGCCCTGCCCCCGGAAGTGGAAATCGTGGCGGTGCACGATGCCGCCCGCCCACTAATCGCACCCGGGCTGGTAGAGCGGGCTCTCCAGCCGGTAAAACAAGGGGCCGCCGGCTGCGTGGTTGGCGTCCCCATCCGCGACACGGTCAAGGTGGCCTCCACCGAAGAGCCTGCCATCAGCGGAACCCTGGACCGCAGCCGCCTGTGGCGGGCCCAGACTCCCCAGGTGTTCTTGAAGCGGGTGCTGCTGGAAGCCAACCAGGCCGTGCCCTGGGATAGCGAGGTGACCGATGACGCCCAACTGCTGGAGATCGCCGGCCTCGGCCCCATCCGGCTGCTGGAAGGGGACGAACGCAACCTGAAAATCACCACCCCGGCGGATCTGGCCCTGGCCCAGGCCCTGCTGGCCCTGGAGGATGCCGCGCCGCCCGAGGGGCGGCAGGATGTCAAGAATCATTGCTGAGCCGCCCGCCCGCCAGACGCCGGGTGAGGGGCTTTGCTATAATGACCCCAGAGAGAGCGATAGAGTTGCAGAAAGCGAGCGTGCCCCATGCTGTCCTTCGTCCGTGGAACCCTGGTGAGCAAGGCCCTGGAATCGCCGCGCGGGGCTTTTTTCCTGGTGGATGTGCACGGGGTGGGCTTTGAGGTCTTGAGCAGCGCGCGCTCGGTGGACAGCGCCCCCCTGCCCGGCGAGGCCGTGCAGCTTTTCACCAGCCTGATTGTGCGGGAAGATGCCATGTTTCTGGTGGGCTTCAACACCAAGGAGGAGCGGGATCTTTTCAACATCCTGCAAAGCGCCTCCGGGGTGGGAACCAAGGTGGCCCTCTCGTTGCTTTCGGCGCTATCGGTATCGGAAATTGCCCAGGCCGTGGTCTCCAACAACCACAAGGTGCTGACCCAGGCCAAGGGGGTGGGGCCCAAGCTGGCCCAGAAAATCACCCTGGACCTGAAAGAAAAGATGATGAGCTGGCGCACCGGCGAATTTGCAAGCCCGGCCTACGTGCCCCCCTCGCCCGGACGGCAAGCCGCCTTCCAGGAAGCTGAAGCGGTACTGCTCTCCCTGGGCTACGCCCCTGATGAGGTGGCCCGCAGCTTCCAGGCCCTGGAGAGCGCCGGCATGGCGGGCAGCGCCGAGAACGATCCGGGCGCCTCGGAGCGCATCCTGCGGGAATCCCTGCGCTGGCTGGCCCAGGTCTAAGCGTTGGCGGAAAGCGGGCCGTGCAAGAGAACTGCCCGGGCTAAAAAATGCCCGCTGCCGGGCTAAACTTCCAGCCGGATCGGTCGATAAACCCCATGGTGCCCTGTTTCGCTTTTTCGGGTTTCACGTGAAAACAACCACGAGCCTACCGTCATGAACGCTTTCATGAGCCCCAAGGACGAGTATAACTACTATTACAATCGACTCTACCCCCTGTTGAAGGAGGGGCGAATTGATTTTGCCCAGGTCGCCATGAAAACCGGCTTCAAGGAGCGGAAAATCCGGGAGACCTTCCTGTTCAGGCTGACAGCGGGCGAGGTTCGGCAACTATTCGGCAAGAAAGAAGGCTGCTGCTATATCTGCAACATGGAGTTTTCCATGAGCAGCAAGGAGCCGCTCTGCCTGTCTTGCCTGCAAAGCATCGACTCCGCCATCCAGGAATTGCAACTGCGGATGGCAGAACATGAGGCCCTGGCCTCCAACCTGCGCACCCGGGGCGAGGAGCAGGGGCCGTTACCCGGCGAGGGGGCGGAGCTGCCCGAGCTGATTCCCCGAGCCCAGTACGAAGCCCTTTTGGACGAACTGAACCACTATCGCCGCATGGCTGGCGCTTTACCGCCGGAAGACTCCCCACCGCCAGAGCCTCCCGTGGATACCCCGGCGCCCTATTCCCAGCCCGAACCCCTCCAGGCAGGGCTGCCCGCCGACTCCCTGCTGGGCATCCTGACCATGGATGACGCCGAGATTGCCGGCGAGGACATCGTCTTGCCGACGAACCTGTTGCAACCCTCGGCGCCCCTGCGCCACTTTGGTTTTCAACGTCTTAAGTCCTAAGCCCCGAACCAACCTGACCCCGACCATGACCATCGCAAACTGCAAACAATGTGGACGCGTGTTCCAGCGGCAATACAGCCCCCTGTGCCCACCCTGCCACCAGGAAGCCAACAACCGCATCAGCCAGGTGTACCGGTTTATCCAGGCGCACCCGCATATGACCATGGAAGAAGTGGCCTGCAGCTGCGACGTGCCCCTCAAGGACGTGGAGGCCATGCTGTTTGAGGGCAAGCTGGGCACGGCGGCCACCAACCTGGTTGCCCATTGCCAGCGGTGCCACAGCCCCATCCTGGCCAGCCGGGGGCGGTTCTGCCCGTCTTGCGCCGAGAAGGTGGAAACCGAAGCCGGCCTGCACGAGGAAAAACAGCGCCCCAAAAGCCCGCCCCCCGAGCCGGACGAGGCACGTCCCCGCAAACCCCTGACCAGCCCGGAACCGGCCCAACCGGCCCCCTTGTCCCGGGCCATCAACGACGAACCCGCAGGAGGGCACTCCTACGGGTTCCAAAGGTTATCCGAGAGCTAGGACGGCTTTAAGCGGTCACCGGCTCGATGCTGACCTTGGTAGAGGTCTTGCGGTAGCGCTCAAAGCGCACATGGCCATCCACCAGGGCGAACAGGGTATCGTCGCCGCCTCGGCCCACGTTGGTGCCGGGATGGAATTTGGTGCCTCGCTGGCGCACCAGGATGTTGCCGGCGCGAACCAGCTCACCGCCGAAGCGCTTGACGCCCAGCCGTTTGGCCTCGCTGTCGCGGCCGTTTCTTGTCGAACCTACACCTTTTTTATGTGCCATGACTTGGTCTCTCCGGTTGAATCTTTATTCTTCGGTCTTGCTTTCCTCGGCAGCCGGGGTTTCAGCGGCTTCGGGGGCCTGGGTCTCAACGACCACTTCAGGTTGCGGCACCACGGCCTCCTCGGCGGCAGGCTGGGGTTGCTCGTCCTGCTTGGCTTTCTTGGGCTCGGACTTCGGCTTTTCGGCGGTCTTGGCGGAAGCCTTGGGGGCTTTCTCGGCTTTTTCTTTCTTTTCAGCCGGTTTTTTGGCGCCTTTGGCCGGTTTTTCGGCGGGCTGCTCGGCAGGCTTGCGCTCTACCTTGCCGGGGAAGTCCACCACCTCGATTTGCAGCTTGGTGTAATCTTGCCGGTGGCCGTTTTTGCGGCGATAGCCCTTTTTACAGCGCATTTTGTACACCAGCACCTTGGGGCCGCGCAGGTGGCCCAACACCCGGGCGCGGATGGTAGCGCCTTCCACAAAGGGGGCGCCCACCAGCGATTGCTCGCCGTCAACCACCATCAGGATGTTACCGAGCTCAAACACTTCGTCTACGTCTTTGGCCAGGCGATCCACGGTCACGTAGCGACCTTCTTCCACCTGGTACTGCTTTCCGTTCAAATCGACGATGGCTAACATTGTCTTGACACCTTTACTTGGGGACTAACCGTTCCTTCAAATCCAGAACTGTAGAAACTTGTGACGGGGGCCGCACGATGCTTCATGCGAAGGGAACCAACACTATAACAACAGCAAAAAACCGTGTCAAATAGTTGAACATCCCGGTTTTCACGCCGGTTCCCGGGGGTGGCCCCCAGTGTGGCACAAACATACCGCCCATGCAAAAGACCCGGCCTTGCGGAAGGCCGGGTCTTGCGGACCGGGTTGCGGCCTAGGGCTGGCCGAGGTACTCCAGGGTGATCTTGCGATCTTGCCCGAAGATGGAGACGATGCGGAACTGGTAGGTCTCGTTGATGAAGTACTGGCGCCCGTCGTTGTTGTAGGCGCAGTAGGCTTCGATACCCGGGGCCAGTTCGGCCAGCACGCCCGAGGACAGCAGCTTGGAGATGCGTCCGTTCAGCACGTCGCCCACCTTGAACTGCTGGTTGACGGTGTCCCAGGGATCCGGCTGCAGGCGTTTAAGCGACAGGGAGATGCGCTGCAGCTCGCGATCCACGGTCAGCACCCGCACAGTCACCTGTTGGCCCAGGGCCAGCACTTCGGACGGGTGCTGGATGCGGCGCCAGGTGATTTCGGAAAGCGGTAGCAGGCCATCGATGCCGTTGATATCCACGAAGACGCCAAAGTCGGTAATCTTGACGATTTCGCCTTCCACCACGTCGCCTTCGGTCAGCTTGCCGATGGTTTCGGCGCGCATCTTGGCTTTCTGCTCGAACACGGCTTCGCGGTGGCTGAGGATCAGCTTGTTTTTGTACTTGTCCACTTCCAGGATCTTGGCCGGCAGGGTATCGCCGATGAGATCGTGCAGGGTTTTGGCCACCCGCAGCTGGGAAGCGGGGATGAAGCCTTTGAAGCCCAGGATGTTCACGATGACGCCACCCTTGGTGGTGCCGGTCACCTGGGTTTCCACAATTTCGCGGGACTCTTTCAGCTCCAGCAGGCGATCCCAGTTTTTCCACATGTTCACCCGACGGATGGACAGGGTGTAGTGGGCCTTGCCGTCTTCGGAGGCGTCATGCACGTTCAGCAGGAAGAATTCGGTCACCTGGCCCACGTTGTAGGCCTGCTGCAGCTCATCCAGGCTGTTGCAACCGGGGATTTCCTTGATAGCGGCGAAGCCTTCGGATTTTCCGCCCACATCCACGGTCAGGCCGTCTTTTTCGATTTTGAGAATCTCGCCCACCACGATGGTGCCGGGCTTCAGGGTCGTTTCAAAGCTCTTCTCCAGCAGCTCGGCAAAGCTCTGGCGCATTTCTTCGGTCGTTTCGATAACCGGTGTCATAACCACTATGGGGTTCCTTTCTGACTTGCGTTACTAACAGTGGAGGGTAAACCGTTTACAGGGCCCCGATGTAATCCATCACTTCCTGGATTAACCAATCGGGGGTGGAGGCACCGGCAGTGACACCGACCACCTCCGCGTTTTCAAGGGCCTTGCAACCCTCAAGCTCTTTGTAGGTTTCAATGTGGATGGTCTCCGTGCCCCGGGCCCGGCAGATTTCAGCCAGGTGGGTGGTGTTGGAGCTGTTTTTGCCGCCCACCACCACCATAAACTGCACCTTGCCGGCCAGCTCCAGGGCGGAATTCTGCCGGAAGTAGGTGGCGGGGCAGATGGTGTTGAATACCTTCAGCTCCTTGGCCACCTTGGACAGCTCCTTGACCATCTCAAAGAAGTTTTCCTCCAGCTGGGTGGTTTGGGACACCACGCCGATGCGGCGGCGGGGCAGATCTTGCAGCTTGGCGGCAATGTCTTCCGGCTTGTTGATGGCCACCACCTTGCCACCGTTCACCCGCTCGGAGTGGGCCTTAATGCCGATGACCTCGGGATGCTCCTCTTTTCCCACGATGACCACGGTATAGCCTTCCTCGGCCAGCTCAACGGCCTTGTTCTGCACCAGGCGGACATCCGGGCAGGTGGCATCGGAGACTTCCACCCCCTTGGCCTGGGCGGCTTCCACCAGTTCCGGGGCGGCCCCGTGGGTGCGAATGACGCACACGCTGCCGGCAGGCACTTCATCCAGCGAGTTGACGGTGCGGATGTTTTTGGCATCCAGGTGATCGATGACCTGCTGGTTATGGATCAGCTGTCCCAGCACGTAAACCGGCTTTTCGCTCGTTTCACCCACACCCAGAGTCTTGTCTACAGCCTTTTGTACGCCGTGGCAAAAGCCGGAATGCTCGGCAACCAGGATGGTTTTCGGTTTTTTGGATTTCTCGATTACGCTGGAGTTGCTTTCCAAATGAGGAAATCCAACCTTTCTTGAGAGATTCGCGTTTCCGCGTCCCTATTTTGTATTACAAAAGGGGCAAGTAAATCAACCCTTTTCTGGAAAACGGGCTCAAAAAACAATGATATAATGCCCTTATCCGGTATGAAAGGACAGCCCCCCCCTTGAGTGGATCCACCACGAGAGCCTCGGCAGAAGAAATTTTCAACGCAGAACTGGACGGGATGCTGCACCAGTACATGGTGGCCGACCTGGAGGCGCATGCCCGCGAGAAACTGCGGGATCAGATCGTGGCCCGGGTGATGCCCTACGTGAAAAAAATTGCCCACGGGCTGGCCCGCCGGAGCACCGACCCCGTGGAAGACCTCATCCAGGTAGGCAATATCGGCCTCATCAAGGCCGTGGACAAGTTCAACCCCCTGGTGGGCAGCAGCTTCAAAACCTACGCCACCTACTTCATCACCGGGGAAATCCGCCACTACCTGCGGGACAAGACCTCCATGATCAAGGCCCCTCGGCAGATGTACGAGCTGTACTACCGCATTAACCAGATTGTGCAGCGCCTGACCGAAACCCTGGGGCGCACCCCCACCGACCTTGAAATTGCCGAGGAGCTGCAATGCCCGGTTTCCAAGATCACCCAGGCCCAGGACATCGAGCGCCGGCGGCTGCCGGTTTCGCTGGATCAGTTCATGGTGAACGACAGCGGGGGTTCGGAAACCATGTACGTGGAAAAGCTGGTGGACCAAAACCAGTCCGAGCTGCTGGAAAACCGGGAAAACAAGATGATCGTGGAACGCGCCATGGCCTCCCTGAAGGAGGAGCTGCGCGTGGTGGTGCGCATGACCTATTTTGAGGACATGAGCCAGACCGAAATTGCCGAGCGGCTGGGCATCTCCCAAATGCAGGTCAGCCGGCGGCTGCGCAAGGCCCTGGAACTGTTGTACAAGGCCCTGGAAGAGTCGGATCAGGCTTCCGCCTGAAGCCCCTAGAAAAAAGGAAGAGAGCATTCACCGTGGACTCGTCCCTGCAACCGGTCATCATGATCCTGGTATTTATGGTGGGACTGGCCGTGGGCAGTTTTTTAAACGTGGTGGGCCTGCGCTTCCTGTCCGATGAGCCCATTACTCATCCGCCGTCCAAGTGCCCGCAGTGCCAAACCCCCATCCGGCCCGTGGACAACATCCCGGTGCTCAGCTTCATTTTGCTGGGCGGGGCGTGCCGGCAATGCAAGGCCCCTATTTCCATCCAGTACCCGCTAATCGAGCTGGCCACCGGCTGCCTGTTCGCCTTTACGGTGTGGAGCTTCGGCCTCAGCTGGCAAAGCCTGTTTTTGCTCTTTTTCATCAGCAACCTGATTGTCATTTTCATCACCGACCTGCGGGAAAGCTACATCTTCACCCTCAATTCGCTCAGCCTGGTGCCGGCGGGGCTGGCTTACAACCTGCTGAACCTGGGACACACGCCCGGAACCTGGCCCCTGGCGCTGGGAGACTTTCTCATCCACGTGCCCAACGGGCTGGTGTCGGCAGTGATTGCCGTCATCGGGGCCATCGTGTTTTTCGAGGGGCTCATTCTGCTCTCCACGGTGTTTTTCGGCACGGAAGGCTTTGGGCACGGCGACACCCACCTGATGATGGGGGTGGGGGCCTACCTGGGATGGCCGCTCACCCTGCTGGCCCTGCTGCTGGGCTTTGTGGCCCAGGCGGTGCTGGCGGTGCCCATGCTGGTGGTGCAATGGGTTCGCAACAAGCAATGGATCTCGCTGGGCTCCGGGGCAGCGGCCCTGGTGTTTGGCTGCATGCCCCTACTGCTGATGGATGCCGGGCTGAGCCTGAGCATGCGCACCGCCGCCACGCTGGGCTCCATGCTGCTGGCGGTGGGGGCGCTGCTGGTTATGCTGAAGCAGGTGAAAACCGCCCAGAGCTTTACCTACCTGCCGCTGGGGCCGGCGCTGGTGATTGGCACCCTGGTGGCCCTGTTCTGGGGGCCGGATCTGATTTCCGGCTACACCGCCTACCTGCACCATGCGGGCCGCTAGCACCAATCGGCCTTCAGCGGTTTTAATGTGGCGGTCGGCACTTCCCGGGAGGGTTTGGTTATGATTGGGCCCGTTTTTGCGCCTGCGCCCCGCTTTGCCGGGCGGTACTGGTTCGATACCGAGTTCCGGGATGGGCCGGATCAGGCGGATTTCATCAGCATCGGCATCGTGGCAGAAGACGGGCGGGAATTTTACGCGGTCAGCAACGCCTTTGACACCTCCAAGGCTCGCGCCCATGACTGGATCCGCAACAACGTACTGAAAAAGCTGGGCCGCAAGGGGCAGCCCGCCCGGCGGCAAACCCCCGGGCAAATTCGCGACGGCATCGCCCGCTTCATCGGCCAGGACAAAAAACCGGAGTTCTGGGCCTACAACAACGCCTACGACGTGTTTATGCTGTGCCGGCTGTTTGGGGGCATGCAGGCCATGCGGGCGCGGTTCGACTCGGTGGACTTTTTCGACGTCAAACAACTGCGCCGCGAGGTGGGCGATCCCGATCTGCCGCCCAAGGGCCCGGACGAGCACAACGCCCTGGCGGATGCCCGCTGGGACAAGCATGTGTGGGAGTTTTTGATGCGCCGCAAGGCCCAACCGGCCAGCCCCGCAGGCTAAAAACCAAAACGGGAGGCACCCAAGCGCCTCCCGCCCAGGGTTAGGAAAGTCGGGTGCTAGAGTTGGATGCGGCCCGGACGCTCGCGGTTAATGTGGATGGTGTCCACAAAGCGCACCAGGCCAGACTTGTAGGCCATAATCAGGCTGTGGGTGCGGGCCCCGCTGCCAAAGTAGTGTACGCCTTTCAGGGTGTCGCCGGTGGTGATGCCGCAGGCGGCAAAGACGATCTCGTCCGCCGGGGCCAAGTCGTTGGTGAAATACACCTTCTCCTCGGAGGGATCCACACCCATCTCGGCGGCGCGCTCTTTTTCCTGGGCATTGCGCCAGCGCAGCCGGGCCTGAATTTCTCCGCCCAGGCACTTCACCGCAGCGGCGGTCAGCACGGCCTCCGGGGCACCGCCGGCGCCCATCACCGCATGAATCCCGCTGCCGGTCAGGGCGGCGGAGACGGCGGGCATTAAATCGCCATCGCTAATCAGCTTGATGCGGGCGCCCGCCTCGCGCACGTCGCGAATCAGCTGCTCGTGGCGGGGGCGATCCAGGATGACGATGGTGAGATCCTGAATATCGCGCTGCAGGCTCATGGCCAGAATGCTGAGGTTATACTTGACCGGGGCGGTAATATCCACCTTGCCCTTGGCGTCCGGGCCCACCACCAGCTTTTCCATGTAGGTGTCCGGGGCGTGAAACAGCCCGCCCTTGGGCGCCAGCGCCAGGGTGGAGACCGCCCCCGGCAGCCCGTGGGCCACCAGGTTGGTGCCTTCCAGCGGATCCACGGCAATGTCCACCTCGGGCATGCCGGGCTGGCACAGGCCCACTTTTTCGCCGATATACAGCATGGGGGCCTCATCCCGCTCCCCTTCGCCAATGACGATGGTGCCGTTCACCGGGACATCGCTAAGGTAGCGGCGCATGGCGGTGACGGCGGCCTGGTCAGCGGCGTCTTTATCGGCCATCCCCATCAGGCGGCCAGCGGCCAGCGCGGCGGCTTCCACCACGCCCAGCACTTCGCGGGACAGGGTGCGCTCGGAGGTATGATCCGCCCCCGGCTGTCCCAGTTGATTCAACACTTCGGCATCCACGTTGATTTCGCTCCGTTCCAATACAACTTCCTGTGCCATGGCATTCCCCTCTTCTTACGATAGTGTCAACGAACCAGCGAATTGTAACAAAAGAGGGCCCGGCTGTCTAAAAGAAAACGCAGGCAGCGCGGTATAATACCCCCATTCACAGGAGGGAGATTATGCGCGCCGCCTTGGAGAGGCATCCCCGTTTTGCCGCCCTGTACCGGGTCACCCGCAACGACGGTCGGCCCATGCAGGACAAGGGGGAAGTTTTTAACATCATCTACAGCCTGGGTGCCGCCGGACGAAAGCACGTGACCGGCATCTTCCCGGATGCCATGGCCCACCCGGACGATCGTGGCCTGCTGGCGGATGAATTCCTGTACGTGGGCGATGAGGGCGAAGGGGAGGCGCTGGTGAAGCAAGTCCAGGCCATCCGGGCCTCCGACGCCTCGCAAAAACCGGGGCTGATCCAGCAACTGCAGGACTACATCCAGGCCCATGCCGTGGACACCCCGCTGGATGCAATCCGCACCCATTACATCGGCTTCTGGCCGGGCGGCTAAGTTAGGGCGGGTTCTTTTTCGCCGTTCTCGTCAGTTTTTTTGGCGGCTCGCGCCACCGGCTCCCCCAAAGGGGGTTCGTACTCCCCAAGGGATACCGGCACGGGCCCTGCTTGCGGGCCTGCGGGCAGCTTGCGGGCCACCAGCATCACCGCCACGGCAGCCGCCATAATCAGGCCCGGCACCAGGATACCCTCGGTGGGCATGGTTACCAGCAGGCCAGCCCAGGCTGCGGACATGTAGGAGGCCATGGTACCGCACAGCAGCGCCCGGATGCCCAGCTCGGCCAGATCCTTGCGCCGGGAGGGGGCCATCTCGCCGATGCCGCCAATCTGCATGGCGATGGAGCTGAAGTTGGCAAAGCCGCACAGGGCAAAACTGGCAATGGCAATGGACTTGGGATCGAGCGTTTGGGCCTGGATCAGGGGGGTCATGCTGGCGTAGGCCACAAACTCGTTGACCACCATCTTGGTGCCCATCAGGCCGCCCACAGTCTGGGCATCCTGCATAGGCACGCCCAGGGCCATCGCCACCACGGAAAACACCGTGCCCAAAATGGCGTTAAGGGACAGTTTATGCAAATCCAACCCCACGAACGACAGATCCAGCCCCCAGGAGGCCAGATAGAGCCCTGCCTGCCCAATGACGAAATCGACCATGGCAATGAGCGCGATGAAGCCAATCAGCATGGCGCAGACGTTCAGGCCGATCTTCAGCCCGTCGGAAGCCCCCATGGCCGCGGCATGAATAATATTCACGCTTTCCTTGCGCACTTCCAGCTTGACTTCGCCCCGGGTGAGGGATTGCTCGGTTTCCGGGTAGACCAGCTTGGCCATCACCAAGGCACCCGGCACGGCCATCAGGCTGGCGGTCAGCAGGTACTCGGCAGGAATGCCCATCTGGATGTAGACGGCCATCACCCCGCCGGCAATACAGGCCATGCTACCGGCCATCACCGCCAGCAGCTCGGAGCGGGTCATGGTGGGCACGTAGGGTTTCACCAGCAGCTGGGCCTCCACCTGGCCTACAAAGATGCTGGCCGCGTTGGAGAGGGCTTCGGCGCCGCTGGCGCCCATGATTTTATACACCACCCAGGCCACCACCTTGACCACCCGCTGCATCAGCCCGATGTGGTAGGCAATGCCCACCAGGGTGGCCACAAAAATAATGGTAGGCACCAGCTTGAAGGCGAAAATAAAGCTGCTGCCGGGGCCAAAAACCGCATCCAGCTTGGCGGGCTGCCCGACCAAAAAGCCGAACACAAAACTGGCCCCCGCATCGGAAAAGCCCAGCAGCTTTTCGATGCCCTGGCCCAGGTTGTGGAACAATTCGCGCCCCACCGGCACCTTCAGGCAAAACACGGCCAGCAGCACCTGCAAAGCCAGGCCACTGGCAATTAAGCGCCAGTTGATGGCCTTGCGGTTATTGGATAGCAAAAAGGCCGTCAGCAACAAGGCGCCGATGCCAATCAAACCGGTAAATGCACTCATTTTGGAAGACCTTCCTCACTGAAATCGCGGCGATTCGTCTGCAGGATTAAAACCGGGACCCCTGGGAAAATTGCAGACCGGGCTTTATTGAACCCCAAAGTCATGCCCAAGGCAATGAAAAAGCGCCACATGCCCTGGCGGCGGCCCATGCCACCACTAAAATGTATCGATGATGTTACAAAAATAATAATTTTTTATATTTAAAAAGCAATTATTACACCCCCCGGGTTTTTATTTGGTTGAGCGTATATTCGATTTTCAGCCCCTTCACCCCTTAACCCAGATTCACACGAAAACCCCCGTGAGAGAGCAGAGGAGTTCCAAACCATGTTGTTTGCGAGCGGCGGATCGGCTGCCAATTCTGCGGCATCCAACCTGTTTCGCCAAATCAAAACCAGCATCGACAAAGACCAGGACGGCACCATCTCCCGGCAGGAACTGCTGGATGCCAAGGCGGCCTCCCAGTCTGGCGCCCTGCCCAACGGGGCGGGCTCCCTGGTAGACTACCTGCTGAGCAATTACGACAGCTATATCGACCCCACCACCGGGGCGGGCATCACGGAAACCAGCCTGGACGCCCAGGAGCAGGCCAAACTGGAGGCTGAGCAAAAGGCCGCCGAAGAAGAAGCCCGCCAGAAGGCCGAGGAAGCCAAGGCCGAGCAACAGCGCGCCGAACAAGCCCGCATTGCCCAGGAGAAAGCCCGCATCATGGCCGGCGACAAGGAAGCCATCAACCGCGAGGCCCGCGCCACCACCTTGTTCAAGATGGCCTTCAAGCAGCTGACCGGCGAGGAAGCCTCCGCCGAGGATATTGAGAAATGGCAAAAGGCCATCCAGAATCCCACCACCGACCTGGACAAGGCCCGCGCCGACGTGCTGGCCATCCGCCCGGAACTGAAAGAACGCCTGGCCAACAACGGCATGAGCGAGGCGGTGTTGAACCAGCGCCGGGATGCCATCGCCCAGGCCGGGGCGCAGCTGGATCTGGGCGCCACCATCCTGGGCCGCCTGAAGGACGACTACGCCCACAAACCGGGCAGCCTCCAAAGCATCCTGGCCGACTTCCTGAACGAGTTCGCCTAGGCGAGCGGTCGCCTTTGCGGTATGATGCCCTCCGGCTATTGACCGGAAGGTGATTGATTTGCATCCCGCCGCGCTGAATCCCTTGACCCGCCCCGTGGAGAGCTATGAAGACGCCCTGGCGTTTGTGGACGCCCTGGATGTGTCGGCCATGAAGCTGGGGCTTTCCCGCATTGCCCGCCTGCTGGGCACCCTGGGCAACCCGCAGGATCAACTGCCCATGGTGCATATCGCCGGCAGCAACGGCAAAGGCTCCACCACGGCCATGCTGGCCTCGGTGCTGAAAAGCGCCGGCTACCAGGTGGGCACCTTTACCAGCCCGCACCTCATCCACGTGCGGGAACGCATTGCCATCAACGGCAATCCCATCCTGCCCGACGACTTCCAGGAGGAAGTGGCCGCCCTGCAAGGGCATTTGCTGGGCCTGGACTGGCCGTCGGAAGACTGGCCCACCTATTTTGAATTCCTGAACGTGCTGGCCTACCAGTACTTCAAGCGGCGCGGGGTAGATTTGACCTTGTTTGAAGCCGGCCTGGGCGGACGGCTGGATTCCACCAACGTGGTGAAGCATCCCAACCTGGCCGTGATTACCGGCATCAGCCTGGAGCACACCCAGCTTCTAGGCAACACGCTGGCGGCCATTGCCGGGGAAAAGGCCGGCATCCTGAAGGAGGGCACCCCGGTGGTGCTGGGGCCCGCCCTGCCCCCGGAAGCGCTGGAGGTCATCGTGCAAAAGGCCCTGGCGCTGGATTGCCCCCTGCGCTACGCGGGGGAGATTCCGTTGGCCCTGGAGCCGGACTCCCGTCCCGCCGGAGGCCTGCGCATTAGGCATGGGGAGGGCGGACAGATCTACACGCTGTCTTTGCTCGGGCCTTACCAGAAGGACAACCTGGCGGTGGTGCTGGCATGCGTGCAGCAACTGCGGGGGCAGGGCTTCGCCATTTCGGAGGCCGCGCTGGCCGAGGGGCTGGCCCACACCCATTGGCCCGCCCGCTTTCAGTATTTTGCCGCCGACGGGCTGATTGTGGACGGCTCCCATAACGCGGAAGGCCTGCAGAAACTGGCCGAGGCGCTGGCCCTGTACTTTCCGGGGCAGCCCCTGACCTGGCTGCTCAGCCTGCGGGCCAACCGGGATCAGGCCATGCTGATCGAGCTGGTGCGGCAATTCCCCGCCACCCAGGCCGTTTTCACCACCCAGGCCGAGCCTGCGCATCTCTACCATGGGGCTTCCAGCCTGGCCCAAACCCTGGCCATGGCCGGCTTGCCCGCACAGGCCTTCAACACCCCCACCGATGCCCTGGCGGCCCTGCAATCGCGCCCCGGGCTCAAGGTGGTGACCGGCTCCCTGTACACTGCCGGCGAAATCCTGCATTGCCTGCAGCGCTAGGGCGGTTTTATACAAAACTGTTACGTTACAATCGTTGATCTTCCATTGTTTGCATACCGGACGGGCTCCTATACTGGAGTCAAATCGATAGAGAGAGAGCGAGTCGGATGCAGAAAACGTTTTTCAAATTCGTCACTTTTGAGCTGGTGGAACGCATCGCCCGTTTCCGGCTGCTGTTGCAGGAATGCGAGGACAGCCTGCTGGAAAGCTCCCCCATGCTGTACCGGCGCCTGCAGGCTGAGGCCGCCGACCTGCAAGCCCACCTGCTGACCCATAAGCCGGTGCTGAACCGCCTGTTCGCCGACGCCGCGACATCCGGCAAACAGGCCGCCGAACTGCCAGAAGCCTTGCTGGATGAGATTTATCCCCGCCTGTGCGCGCTAAGCCGCTTTTTGCTGACCAGCCGCAAGCTGGACGTGGAGCCGGAAACCTATCTCTTCCTGAAGGACGTGCTGCCCCCGGATTGGCTGAAAGAGGAAGGCGAGCAAACCGTGTTTTTGCAGGAGGAGGGCTTTGCCCTGCCCCAGGGTGAGCCGCTTGCCGGCGTGCTGCTAGACCATCTTTCCGTGCTGCAGAAAAATAACCCCCTGGCCTGGGTGGGCCTGGCGCGGACCTTCAGCCACAAGCTAGTGGCCAACGCCTCGCTGGTGGAATCCCTGAAGCTGGACACCCGCAAAATTGCCGGCTGCCCGGTGGAAACCCTGCTGGCCCATGGTATCAGCCTGCGCCTGCTGGGCCCGGCCTACTACTTCCACGCCCTCACCGAGGCCGTGTTCCGTCGGGACGAGGCTTTTTTGCAGGCGGTGGAGCCCGCCCTGTTCTACGGGCTGAACCACCTGAACTTTACCCACAAGAGCCTGGTCATCCTGCATGAGGCCTGCGATCGCTCCGGCATGCGGGACGAAGCACCTCCGCTGGCGGAAGAGTCCCTGGCCGCGCTCTACCGCGGGGTGGAAAAGCTGGTGCCCTCCAAATATGCCTTCCAAGAAAAGCACCTGGAACGGGCCATCGCCTTGCAGGAACGCCTGGGCCAGGGCACGTTAATTTCCAGCACCCCGCTCTACCCGGTGGAAGAGGTGGTGGAAAAGCTGAACGCCCAGCGCGAGAAGGGCGAGCTGTCCATCTACGACCTGCTCAGCCAGATGACCGAATACCCCCACACCCCCCGGGAAATCGTGAACGCCGGCTGGCTGTACAAGATGGAGCGCGGCGCCGTGTGGCTGTACTCCGCCCTGAACGAGGAAAACCAGGACGGCTTCGACCGCCTGATGGAACGGGTGGATTACCAGGACCACCTGCTGCGCAAGTCGATTGAAACCTCGGAAGTCCACCGCGTGCTGCTGTGCAACGCCTAGGGCCGTCCCCATCGCATTAGAGAAAGAGGCAGATTCCCATGATTCTCAATGAAGAACAGATACTGGAACGGCTGATCGATCCGGATCCCGACCGCCGCATCATCATTACCCCGCTGCTGAAGCCCGAGGAGCAGTTCGGGCCCACCTCGGTGGATCTGCGGCTGGGCACCGACTTCCAGGTGATGCGCCGCACCAACCTGACCCATATGGACCTGATGCAGGACCCGGAATCGCTCAGCCGGGAGATGCAGCGCCACATGCAGCACGTGAAAGTGAAGCCCACCGAGCCCTTCATCCTGCACCCGGGCGAGTTTGCCCTGGCTTCCACGCTGGAGTACGTGAAGATCCCCCTGGATCTGGCCGCCCGGCTGGAAGGCCGCAGCACCTGGGGACGGCTTGGCCTGCAGATTCACGCCACGGCGGGCTTTGTAGACCCCGGCTTCAAAGGCGCACTAACCTTTGAGCTCTCCAACGTCAGCAATATCCCGCTGCCGCTGTACCCCGGGGTGCGCATCTCGCAGATCTGCTTCTTCCTGAGCAGCACCACCAACCTGCCCTACGGCAAAAAGCGTTTCACCAAATACAGCGGCAAGACCACCACGGCGTCCTCGGCCTTCTTCCGCGATCCCGAATACCGCCGCATCCGGGAAGCCATCCGGCAACACACCTACCGCTGATGGACGCCTGCCCGTTCCGCCACCTGACCGTGATCGGCCTGGGGCTAATCGGGGGTTCCCTGGCCATGGCCGCCAAGGAGCGTTTCCCCGAGCTCACCGTGCACGCCGTGGACAGCCACGCGGAAAGCCTGCAATACGCCCTGAGGTCGAAGATTGCCGACCAGGTGTCCCTGACGCTGCCCCCGGTGCTGGAGGCTGGTCACCTGGTGGTCATTGCCACCCACCTGTCCGACAGCCTGAAGATGCTGGAGGCCCTGGCACCTGTCGTGCAAGGGGAGGACGTGCTGGTAAGCGACGTGGGCAGCTGCAAGCGGGCCATCACCGCCCTGGGAAGGCAGCTGCTGCCCAGCCAGTTTATCGCCGGGCACCCCATGGCCGGCAAGGAGTTCTCCGGCATTATGCATGCCACGTCATTGCTGTTTGCGGGCAAGGCCTACCTGTTTTGCCCGCATGAGCAAACCGATCCGGTCCGGCTGGACACCCTGAAAGGCTTCGTGCAAGGCCTGGGAGCCATGCCCCGGGAAATCGACCCCGACACCCATGACCGCTACATGGCCTACGTCAGCCACCTGCCCCAGCTGTATGCGGTGCTGCTGACCAACCTGCTGTACCGGCATGAGCCCGGGCGCCTGCTGGCGCTACACGGGGGCGGCCTGGACGATCAGCTCCGCCTGGCCGCCAGCCCCTACGCCATGTGGCGGGATATCTTCCAGCAGAACGCCGATAACCTGTCCGGGGTTCTGAAAGAGCTGCAAGGCATTATAGAGGAAGCCGCCCCCCTGCTGGCCGCCGACGGGGAAAGCCTTCAGCCCTGGTTTGAACGCTCCAACGAGGTGCACCAGGCCTTCCACGCCATCCGCCTGAACCGCCAGGACGGTTGATATCCCCTGGCAACACCCTGCACCAAAAGCCGGTATACGGCGGATGGGCATTATAGTGTCCATGCAACAAAAAGTTGATTTTACAGGCCAAACGGGTTCAAAAATCCGGTCAGCAATGCTACACTACTAAATACTTTAAAATGTGCATTGCCTAGCAAAACGGAACCGGTAGCACCGAATTCAATTGACTTGTTTTATTGCATTGGTTTGTTTTGGAAGAGGACAAAATGAACGAACCCCAAGGCGATGCGAAGCGCCACGCCGATAGTGAGAGTCATTCAACGGAGAATCCCGACATGGATGAGAATCAATCCAACTCTACCAGCTACGAGCTGTAGTTCTTCCCCCTGGCAGTGAGTGTCCAGACCGATTGAAGGGGAAGCCCGCCGGCCCGAACGGCCTGCTTTAGCCTGCCTGGCTACTGCACGTTCAGGATGATATTGGGTGGGCGCTCGTACAGCAGCTTGAGGGTTTGCAGATCGCGCGGCGAGGGCAGCTGCACGGCATCCGATTGCAGAGCCGGGTAGAGCAGATCGCCCGGCTGCGGGCTGGCGGCCTTGAGTCCCAGCACGTGGCCGAATTCTTTGGCGGCCATATTCTGCATCACGATGCGGGCCTGGTCTGCGGGGAGGCCCTCGGTGGGCTTCAGGCCAAGGGTAATTCTGGATTCCTCGCGGATCACCTCCAGCTTTTTGAGTTGCTGGTATTGCATGGCCGCCCCGATGGCCTGCGGGGCCAGCGAATAATAGCCGGGGGCGAACATGGAAGCCAGCTGCAGCACCTTCAACAGGTGGCTGGGGCGGGGCGGGGTGTAATTCTTGTAGAAATCCGGCACCTTTTCGGGGTCAGCGTAGCGATCCACGTAGTCGGCATCGAACTTCACGGTCACGTCGGCCACATTGGGGTCCTTCACCTCCACGTATTTGACGAAATCGTGGGTTTTCACCTTCCAGGCGTTAAAGCCGTGCAGCACGGCCTCCTTGTATTCGGGCTTATAGAGCGGGTTGTCCTTGGGCTCCTCGATGTACACCCGCAGCGGAAACTTGCCCCAGCGAATGACCTTGCCGTCGGTCACCTTGAAGATTTCCTCGAGGTAGCTGTTGTCGGAACGCTCCACCGGCGCCTGCACCAGGTTCACGTTACTGGCGCTGAGCGCCCCGCCGTAGCTGCCCATCAGGGCGGTATAGGCTTCCTTGGCCCGCACGGCCATGGGGCCTACCTGCTTCTTGCCCAGGATGTGCGATTCCAGCACCTCCAGGCGCTCCATCAAGGTGGCTTCCCGCGCCGGCGCCAGCCCCAATTGCTTTTCCATCACCGCCACCATCTCGTTCACCGACAGCTTGCCAATATCGGCAGGGGCCGCCGCGCGGGCCTCCCCGGGGCCTTCCGGGCCGCCCGGGGCCATGCCGCCCACCGCGCTGACTTCGCCCTTCAGCAGCTGCTCGCCCATCTGCCGGATGCGGGGGGAATCGTCGGTGGCCTGGGCCTTGGCAATCCACTGCGCCTTTTGCTCCGGCTGGGCCTTGGCCAGTCCCAGGTACACGTTGGCCAGTGATTGCCTCACCGCCTGGCTGGCCGAATCATAGGCCAGGGCCTTTTCCAGCAGGGGGGCGGCCTGCTCGTACTGCTCCTGCACGGCCAGCTGGTAGGCTTCCTCCAGGTAAACGCTCGCTATTGCCTGCTGGAAAGCCTTTTCATCCGGATTCAGGGCCATGGCCTTTTGCAACAAATCGCGCATGCCGGCATAATCGGTGGAATGCTGGGCGCGCATGTCCTGCTGCTGGTAAAAATAACTGCCGGACTTGGCCTCTTTGGCCGGGGCGCTTTCTGGAAAAAGGGCCAGGGCCTTGTCGAAACAGGCAATGGATTCCGGGTAGCGCTTGGCATCCTGCAAGGCCACCCCCTGGTTTACGTAAAGCACGGCCAGATTCTTTTTCAGCACCACTTCAGAAGGAGCCTTTTGCACGGCCTGTTCGTACAACGGGATGGCGGTGGCGTAATCCTGCCGGTTGGCGGCCTCGTTGGCCCGATCCACCAGGGCCTGCAAGTCCTCGGCCCGCGCCGGGGCATGCAGAAACACCACCAGCGCGCCGCCCAGCAAGAGCGCCGGCAGCATCCCCGGGAACAAGGGGCGGAAGGGGGCCGGGCGGGCTTGGGACTCAATGGGTGGGCGCATCGTGGATTGCGGGCTTTTCTGTTACGATCATCCGGCTTTCGCTATAATAGTTGCCTTCAGATGTTGGAAACGGATGGGAATATGGAACTTTCAACTGAAAAGTCTATTTTACAGATTGACAGCTACCAGCCGCAAGCCATTGAAAAGAAATGGCAACAGGCCTGGGAGGAAAACGGGCTTTATAAAACCGACACCAGCGACACCCACAGCCCCAAGTACTATGCGCTGTCCATGTTTCCCTATCCGTCCGGGCGCTTGCACATGGGGCACGTGCGCAACTACACCATCACGGATGTCATCGCCCGCTTCAAGCGCATGCATGGCTTCAACGTACTGCATCCCATGGGCTGGGACAGCTTCGGGCTGCCCGCGGAAAACGCCGCCATCCAGAACCAGGTGGAACCCGCGGAATGGACCTACAAGAACATCGACTACATGCGCCAGCAGCTGAAGCAGCTGGGCATTGCCGTGGACTGGGAGCGGGAAATCTTTACCTGCCGCGAGGACTACTACAAGTGGACCCAGTGGATGTTCCTGTACCTGTACCAGCGAGGGCTGGCCTACAAGAAGGAAGCCCCGGTGAACTGGTGCGAGGTGTGCCAGACCGTACTGGCCAACGAGCAGGTCATTGACGGGCGCTGCTGGCGGGATGATTCGGTGGTGGCGAAGAAAAAGCTGTCGCAATGGTTCTTTAAAATCACCGAGTACGCCGATCGCCTGCTGGAAAACCTGGAAAACCTTCCCGGCTGGCCGGATCGGGTGAAACTGATGCAGAAAAACTGGATCAACAAGTCCGTGGGCGCCGAGGTGCACTTTGCCGTGGAAGGCCGGGACATGAAGATTCCGGTGTTTACCACCCGTATCGACACCATCTACGGGGTGGCCTGCATGGTGCTGGCCCCGGAGCATCCCTTTGTGGAGCTGCTAACCACCGAGGAGCACCGGGAAAACGTGGCCCAGTACATTGAGATGGTCAAAAACAAGACCGAAATCGAGCGCACCGCCACCGATAAAGAAAAAACCGGCGTGCCCATCGGCAGCTACGTGCTGAACCCTTTCAGCAACGAGCGGGTGCCCATCTGGATTGCCGATTACGCCCTGGCGGACTACGGCACCGGCGCCGTTATGAGTGTGCCCGCCCACGACGAGCGGGACTGGGCCTTCTGCGAGAAATTCGAGCTCCCCATCAAGCGGGTAATTGAAAAGCCGGGCTTCGTGGGCCTGCCCCTAGAGCAGCCCTACACCGAGTCGGGCATCCTGGTGAACTCTGGCCCCTTCAACGGCCTGGACAGCGAGACTGCCCGCCAGAAGATGACCGCTTATGCCCAGGAACACGGCTTTGGCGAACGCCGGGTGCAGTATCGCCTGCGCGACTGGCTGGTTTCCCGCCAACGGTACTGGGGCGCGCCCATTCCCATTGTGTATTGCGAAAAATGCGGCACGGTACCGGTGCCGGATGAGTTGCTGCCGGTTAAATTGCCGCACGACGTGGATTTTTCGGTCAAAGGCGTCTCGCCTCTGGCCACCTCGGGCAGCTTCCGCACCACCAGTTGCCCCACCTGCCATGGCACCGCCCGCCGGGAAACCGATACCATGGATACCTTCGTGTGCAGCTCCTGGTACTTCCTGCGCTATATCGACCCCAAAAACGAGACCAAGCCGTTTGAACCCCTGCTGGCCCGCCAGTGGATGCCGGTCGATCAGTACGTGGGCGGCATTGAGCATGCCATCCTGCACCTGATGTACAGCCGGTTCTTTATGATGGCCCTGAACGACAGCGGCTGGACCGAGGTGGACGAGCCCTTCAAAAACCTGCTGACCCAGGGCATGGTGCTGAAAGACGGCGCCAAGATGAGCAAGTCCAAGGGCAACATCGTGGACCCGGACCAGATTTTCGCGGAATTCGGGGCCGATACCGCCCGGTTCTTCATCCTCAGCGACTCGCCGCCGCAGGCCGATTTTGACTGGAAGGATTCGGCGGTAGAAGGCTGCTACAAGTTCCTGAACAAGGTGTGGCGCACCGTCAGCGAGCACCGCGCGGCGGTCAACCTGGATCTGCCCCTGCCCGCCTACGACACCATGGGCGGCCCGGAGCGCGAGCTGTACCAGTGGACCAACCGCACCATCGCCGGGGTCACCCAGGACATCGAGACCGAGTTCCAGTTCAACACGGTCATCAGCAAAATTCGGGAGTTCGTGAATTACCTGGCCAAATACGACCCCAAAGGCGAGCCCAGCGCCGTTTACAGCCACGCGGTGGCCTCACTGCTCAAGCTGCTGGCCCCCATTGCCCCCCACCTGGCCGAGGAGCTGTGGTACCAGATCCACCTGCCCTGGACCGAGAACGTGGTGTCGGTGCACAAGCAGGGCTGGCCCACCTGGGATGTCTCCGCCCTGCAAGCCGACGAGGTGGAAGTGGTGGTGCAGGTGAATGGCAAACTGCGTGATAAATTCAGCGTACCCGCCGGACTGCCCCAGGCTGACCTGGAAAAACTGGCCAAGACACGGGAAAAGGTCATGCAGCACCTGGAAGGCAAGCAGGTGGTCAAGGTCATCGTGGTGCCCAACAAGCTGGTCAACCTGGTGGTGAAATAACGGGCATAAAATTTGCTTCACCGGGTTTTCATGGCTTGGAAACAGTGCCCTTGAAAGTTACGGAGAAGCGCCCTATGCACGTGCATTTTGGCAGCATTGTCGGCGGCAAGCCCCACTGGAACCTGCCCGGCAATTCCATCGCGGCAGACCTGGAAAACAAGGCCATGGGCCAAACCTTCGGCACCACCGGGGTGTACCAGAAAGGCCAGCTGGTCTTTCACATTTACCAGGAGAAAACCCCCTGCGACTTCGGGCATGGCAGCACCGTGACCATCCCCTTAAGCCAGCCGGAAACGCTGGGACAGAAACTGGCCCGGTTTTTCGGGGGCCACCTGAAACCGGCCTATGACCTGAAGGTGCAAACCTACGGCCAGCGCCAACCGCCTGGCGAGGATGCCATCCGGGAGCTGACCGAAGACCTGCTGGAGCTGACCCGCCAGTTCGAGGAAAAGCACTTTGCCGCGCAGGACGGCACCCCCTAGCATCACCCCTTTCATCCCTTCACAACCCACGGAGCCACATCAATGCCAATCCAGCTTGGGCAAATCCAATTTGGCGCCATCCAGGCCTATCAAAGGATGGCAATCCGCGACGCCTTTGAGCAGCAAACCCAAGATCCTTCCCGGGACGTGGTGGCGCTGGGGATAGAACGGCTGGACACACCGACATCCCAGCATTTCGGGGTGCCGGACATGCCCTATTTCCTGCTCACCCTGGACAAAGCCAGCGACACGGATCTGGCCGACCTGCGCCGCATCCTCCACTCCCCGTCCGTCGAGCTGGTTAGCCGCGTACCGGATCTCCCCGGCGGAAACCAGACCGTGGAAAATATGAGAAGGCAATTGAATACAGGCTCCCCTGGCAAGCGCTTGCTGCTGCGGGTCTATTCTTATGCCCGCAGCGAACCGGGTACCTACCTGCTAAAAAACGCCGCCGTGGATGACTTGCTGGCCCTGGCCCAACGAGGCGGCTTTAGCGCCCGGCCCGGCCTGCACTACACGGCTTAACCGGGCGTTACATGCGCTTGGCCAGCACCGGCGTTGGCGGGATAATGGGGCAATTCATCACCGAGGAGGAGATTTATGCCGCCAGTGACCTTTGGCATGCTGGATCGCATCGTGCGCACCCCGGCCATGAAAGCCGGCGAGATTAAGCTGACCCGTTTCGACATTGCCCTGGAATACGAAAGGCAGCTCAAAAGCGCGGGCGTGCCCTACTATACCTACGTGCAGCAAACCCAGCCCGCCAGCGGGGAGCGTTACGACAACTTTTTCTTTACCCCCGACGATCCCGCCGCCCGCATTGGCCGGCTGACAGCGCTGGAAAAAATGGCGGAAGCCCTCCAGCAGAAAAAACAGGTGTGCACCGAAGCCTTCCGCCAGCGCGTGCAGGCCGAGCGCACCCGGCTAATCGAGGATCTCTCCCGGCGGGCTCAGCCGCTCAATATCCTGGGCTAGCCTAGCAGTCTTCGGGCAGGTACACGTTCATTTCCGCCAGTTTGCGGCGGATGCCGTCGTAATCTCGGTTCTGGATGTCGTAGAGGTGCTGCTGGTACAGGCTGACCACGGTCAGCACGTCATCCGTGTTCAGGCGGATCATGCGCCGTCCGTCGTGATTTTCCACAATGCGGGCCATGGGCTCGGTCACTCCTTCCTGATCTTATGGTAGGCCATGCGGGCGCCGCCGTGATCCTCGATCCGGATTAGAAATCCCGGCCCGGATCTGAACGGCGGGTTCATGATCTCGGACGAAGCCGCCCAATCTTGAGCCCCCCTTTTGGTTTATGATAGCCCCATGAGCCAAACGACCAATGCGCCGCATATTCCCGTGCTGCTGGCCGAGGTGCTGGAGGCCCTGCACCCCCGGCCTGGCAAGCTGTACGTGGACTGCACCGTGGGGGCGGGCGGCCATGCCCTGGCCCTGCTGCAAGCTGCCGGGGCGGACTCCCGCCTGATTGGCCTGGACCAGGATCCGGCGGCCCTGGCCATCGCCCGGGAGCGTCTGGCCGGAGGCAGCACCGAACTGGTGCAGGCCAACTTCTCGGTATTGCCCGGCGTGCTGCACCGCTTGCAGATTGACCGCATTGATGGCGGGGTGCTGGCGGATCTGGGCGTGTCTTCCATGCAGCTGGACACGGCGGCGCGCGGCTTCAGCTTCAGCAAGGACGCCCCGCTGGATATGCGCATGTCGCCACAGGCCCCGCAAACCGCCGCGGATCTGGTCAACCGCCTGCCGGAAGGGGAACTGGTGCGCATTTTTTCGGAATACGGCGAGGAGCACATGTCAAAAACCATTGCCCGGGAAATTGTGGCCCGCCGGGCCCAGGCGCCGTTTGAGACCACCCTGGACCTGGCCGGCCTCATCAGCGAGCTGTACCGCAAAAAGGGCAAACGGGAGGAGATTCATCCCGCCACCCGGGTGTTCCAGGCCCTGCGCATCGCCGTCAACGACGAGCTGGGGCATCTGCGCCGCTTCCTGGAGGCCCTGCCAGACCTGCTGGCCCCTGGGGCCCGCATCGCCGTCATCAGCTTCCACTCGCTGGAAGATCGCATCGTCAAGCAGTTTTTCCAGGCTGAGGCCCGCGATTGCATCTGCCCGCCCCGGTTTCCGGTTTGCCAGTGCGGGCACCGGGCCCGGCTTAAAATCCTGACCCGCAAGCCGGTAACGGCTGGGCCGCAAGAATGCCGCCAGAATCCCCGGGCCCGTAGCGCCCGGCTACGCTGCGCGGAACGGCTTTAGCGCCCGGCGGCCCGAGCGCTTGCCGGCGCCCCTACCTCTGGCGGCAAGGGCGTTTGCCAGTCCAGATCGGCCAGCAGCCAGTCAAAGATGCCGCGTCCCGGTGCGTCCGGGTGCAGCAGGTCTTTCAGCACGTTAGTGCGGGCGTTACGGGTTTTGCCTTCCAGCCAGTCCCGGTGATCCAGGCCAACAAACAAGCGATGGCCCCCATCCGCGCGGAGCCGGGCCACCTGCCCCCACAAGGCATCGGTGGAAACCGGTGTGCCGTCCGAAGATTGCACGAATCGCCCCAGCCAAAGCTGGCTGGAAATAGGGCTAATGCCATCGTTAAAGGCCCACAAAGGGGGATAGGCATCGGAACCACTGGCGTGCCGGGCCAAGGGCAAGCCGGAAATGGCTGGCTGCACCATGCGAAACATCATGTGACGGCTCAACATGGTACCCCGCCGCTTTTTTGCCTGCGGGGCGGTGTCGGCAAGAGACAGGTAGTTGCGAATCCAGTGCTGGTGCTCGTTGGATGCGCCAAAATAGCCCGCATAAAGGATGGTCGGCACCCTCAGGCGGTCGGGGCCGTAGTCGGTGGCCTGGCAGGGGGCTTTTTGCCGGATGCTGTCGGGAATAGCCCCGTCAAAATTGTCCCAGCAGAAATCGGCCATGAAGTTGGGGAAACGGCGGCGGGTTTCCCAGTAGGCCACCCGGTTGACCAGCCGCAGCAGGGAAAACGGGGCATCTTTTTTGACCTGGGCGCGGATCCATTGGGGGTTGGCCAAGGGGGACCCATGGAAAGGCACCCCGATTGCGATAAAACGATCGACATGGCGTTGCAGGCCCGGATCGGCCAGGGCCATACGCACCAGCATCCCCCCCAGGCTTAGCGCGGCAATCCGCATGGGACGCTCCGGGGGCAAGGGATCCGCCAGGGCGTGCAAGGCGGCCTGCAAATTCCGGCTGTTCTCCGTCACCGGCAGGGAAGGGTCGAACACAAAGAGGTAAACCTTGTAATAGCGGTTGAAGCCGGGCGCCGCCGCGCTGTGCGCCAGAAACCCCCGCCAGCCGTACTGCGCATCGGGGTCGGGGTTGATACCATGCACCAGCACCAGGGGTACCCGGCTTGCCAAAGGCTGGGAGTCAGTGGCATGCAGGCTGGAAGGCACCGGGGGATCGAGCGCTTGGGCCCAGGAGGCCGGCCACCACGCCAACAGGGCCACGACCAACAAGGCCAGCCCGCGAACCGGAACATTGAACAAAGCCATGCGGAAATCCTCGCTCTCCGCCCTATTGTACCCCACATGGGGGCAAATCAGCCCATCAGATCCTGGACAATCCACTCAAACACGGTCTTGGGCTGCTCATCGGGATTCAGCAGGTCTTTCAGGGTGTTGGAGTCGGTCCGGGTCACGCCGTCCATCCAGTTGCGGTGGTCCAGCCCGGCAAACAGACGGGTGGTTTTGTTGCCCTTCAGGGAGCGCAGGGCGGCCCACAGGCGATCGACCGGGTTCTTGATGCTGCGGAACTGGGGAGTGAAGCGCCCCAGCCACAGGCTGGAAGAGATGGGGCTGATGCCGTCGTTGTAGGCCATCATGGACACCGGCTCCTGGAGCTGGGCCATGGCCTCCTGGGGCAGCTGCTCCTTGACGGAGCGGCTTTCCATCAGGGTGGTGTCCGGCTCGGGCTCCGCCAGGGCCAAGGCGGTTACGTTAAGCCCTTCACCCAGGGGCTCGGACAGATCCAGGGCGACCTCTTCCAGGGGTTCAGCCCCCGGGGCCACGGCGGCTTCCACCGGGGCAGAGTCCCTGGCCAGCGGCAGCTTGGCAATGTTCTTGCGAATCAGGGTAAACAGGATGTTCTTGCGGAACAGGTTGAACTTGGGCTCTTCCTGGGGCAAGGGTTGCTTGAGATCCAGCGTCTGGCTAAGCTGGGGGTCATGGCCATCCACGCCAAAGAAGCTGCCATAGGTAATAAAGTTCTTTTTCTCGTCCAGGGCATAGTCAACCAGCGGGTTGGGGCCATTATTCCTCAGGTAATCGGACGCCGGGATGGCATTGTCGAAGTTGTCCCAGTGAAAATCCTGCCGGAAGGTGGGATAGCGCCGCCCGGTGATGTCGTAGGCCAGCTTGTGGGTCATGCGCACCAGGGACAGGGGAGAATCTTCCTCCACCTGCTTGGAAAGCCACTCCGGGTTGGCCAGGGGCGAGCCGTGGAAAGGGGTGGCAATGGTCAGCACCGTATCGGTGTGGTCGTAGACGAAGCGATCCTGCATGGCGTTGCGGGTCAGCAGGCCGCCCTCGCTGTAAGCCAGCACCTTGATGTGCCGGTTGCCGGTCTGCTGGATGATCTGCCTCAGCTCCCGCTGGAGATCCTGGCCCAGCTCGGGCACCGGGCGGGTGCTGTCGTAATGGAACAGGTAAATCTTGTAGCGGGCGTTAAAATCGGGACGCTTGCGGGTATAGGCCAGGAACTTCTCCCAGTGGAACAGCTTGGTGGCGGTGCCACCAATGCCATGCACCAGTACCAGGGGCATGCGATCGCCCAGGGGGGTATCATCGTAGGCCTTCAGGCCGCTGGACTCGTTCTGGACACGGGTTTCCAGCAGGGTAGATTCCCGTAGAGGCTGGTCAAAGCTATCCGGCTGGGCCAGGACGGGCATACCCAGCATCTGGAACGATAGCAGGGCGGCCAGAGCAAACGACAATTGCTTGCGATTCAATTTCAACACACACGTTTCCCTGATTGAGGTTGAGTATAACAAGCACCAGCAAGTATTTTTTGACTGCCTATACTCTTAAATTCCACACTCCGTGCGATTTTAAACCCTTTTTCACTTTCCTGGTACCTTTTCATTGTAAGCAGCCTTGCCCATTTCCGCCACGACCGAATGGTCGATATTAAGAAGATGTTAAGGTAAAGAAGTTATAAAGGGAAGCCCTGGTTTCCAGAAATTTACCCGGGGCGGAAAGGGGCATCAACGCGGCCACAGCACGCATCAGGTTGCCCTCACGTTGCTAGGGCTTTGCTGGCGATCAGGCCCTGAGCTGTTTGCCACGGGTTTCCTCACCAAAAAAGGCCGCCACCACCGACAGCAGGTAGGCCAGCGCAAAGGCCATGGCCGCCATGCCATAGCCCCCCAGTGCGTTCACCATGGGCCCCATAAACAGCACCGACACCGCCGTTACAATGCGGCCCACGTTCAGGCAGAATCCCGTGCCGGAGGCCCGCACCAGGGTGGGGAACAGTTCGGGCAGGTAAATGTACATTACCGCCTGGGCCAGCCCGATGAAATAGCCCAACAAGGCGCTTTGCCAGTAGATGGCCTCCGAAAACACCGGGTTGGTCAGAAACAGCAAGGCGGACGCCGCCAGACAACCGCTGTAGGAAAAGACAATGGTCGTGCGCCGGCCCAGCCAGTCGGAAAACAGGCCCGCCATGCTGCAACCCACAATGGCCGCCACCCCCTGGTACATGGTCGCGATACCCCGCTCATTGCCGGTGCCGCCCTCACCCAGCAAGGCCTGGATCCACATGGGAATCCAGGAAAGCGAAGCCCAGTAACCAATCAGCAGCCCACAAAAGATGCCGCCGCCCACCAGCAGGGCCCGGGCATGTTCCTTGCGGAACAAGGCCCGCATGTGCGAGAATTCGTGCCCGCTTTCCAGGTGCTGGGTGCGCGCCGCCACCCACTTGTCAGATTCCTTCATGGTCTGGCGCAAAAACAGCACCAGCAAGGCCGGTAACGCCCCGATAAAGAAAGTGATCCGCCAGGGGTCGGTGTGAAACACCTGGGAGCCCAGCATTTCCAGGGTGTGGTGGAAGCTGTTGATAAGCCCGGCCAGCAACACCCCGGCCTGGTAAGAGGTAATCAGCACGCCCACCGCCACCGCCCGGGAGCGGCTGGGCCAGACCTCGGCCAGAAAGGTGGAAATGCTCACCATCTCTCCCCCAATACCCAGCCCGGTTAAAAAACGACAGGCGGCCAATGCCTGCCAGTTGTGGGTCAGGCCCGCCAATCCGGTAAACAAGGCATACAGCAGGATGGAGAGGATCATGGACTTGACCCGCCCCAGCTTGTCGCCGATGACCCCAAACAGGATGCCCCCCATCGTCCAGCCCACCAGGAAGATGCTGGTGACATAGGAGGCAATGGGGCCCACCACCGCCTTGTCGTCGGTGCCCAGGAACTGGCCCAGCGCCACCGGCATGGCCACGCTCATCAGGGTGGAGTCCATGCCGTCGAAGATGCCGCCCAGCCAGCACCCCAGGAACACCAGCAGGTGATAGCGGCTGATACCCTCCAGCCAGGAAGGGGAAGTGCCACTGCGTTCCGAAGCCGTCATTCGCCAACCCGCCCAAACAATGGATGACGCCCCTAGCGTAGCACCCGCCCGGGGGAAGGGCAACCGGCATCCCGCTGCCAAGCCCGACAGGCTGAGACCGCACAGGCCCTCCCGCATGTTACGTTTCGTAAACGGCGCAGGGGAGCGTTCTGCCGCCCCTTTTCAGCATGAGGTTTCCAAAAACGGCTGACCCCTTATAGAATATATAACTGTCGCGTGGAAACGGGGCTGTTTTCTCAGCTGTTTTCTGTCAAGGACCAGGCAATCCCAATGTTTCTTGTGAATATTTTTCAGGATTAGAGATGGAGTTCTTCTAGCGCAATGTCTTTACCCAGAGTCGCCTATTTTTCCATGGAAATGGCCATTGATCAGTCCTTGCATACCTATTCCGGGGGTCTGGGCTTTCTGTCGGGCAGCCATATGCGCTCGGCGGGCCACCTGAAACTGCCCATGGTGGGGGTTACCGTGCTGTGGAGCGAAGGCTACGGCGAGCAGCGCATTGGCGAAGACGGCAAGATCGAGATTTTCTACAAAAAGCGCACTTACCCCTTCCTGAAAGACACCGGCCTAACCGTGGATGTGAGCATTTTTGGCCGTACCGTCAAGGTGAAGGCCTTTCTGCTGGAACCCCATCACTTCGGCACGGTGCCCATCTATTTTTTAAGCACCGATGTCCCTGAAAACAGCGAGGAAGACCGGAAGCTGACCGACAAGCTGTATGACGGCGAGCCTCGCACCCGCATTTCCCAGGAAATCATCCTGGGTATTGGCGGCCTGCGTATTTTAAAAGCTGCCGGCGAGGTGATCAACCTGATCCACCTGAACGAGGGGCATGCCCTGCCGGCGGTGTTCGAGATGCTTGACGATCTCAACGGCGATTTGGAGCTGGTGCGCCAAAGCACGGTGTTTACCACCCACACCCCGGTGGCCGCCGGCAACGAGACCCACAACGCCCACCTGCTTGCCGAGGCGGGCTTTTTTGGCAAGATGCCGGTGCAGGAGGCCATCCGCCTGGGGGGCGAGGACTTCTCGCTCACCGTGGCCGCCCTGCGCATGAGCCGCATTGCCAACGGGGTGTCCCAACTGCACGGGCTGGTGGCCAGCAACATGTGGCACTGGGTGGAAAACCGTTGTCCCATCATTGCCATTACCAACGCCACCAACAAGGAATACTGGCAGGATCCCCGCATCCGCAACGCCAACACCGATGACGAGCTGCTCGCGCTGAAAAAAGAGATGAAGCGCGAGCTGTTTCATTATGTGAAGGACAATGCCGGCAAAACCCTGGATCCGGACGTGCTGACCATCGTGTGGGCCCGCCGCTTTACGGAGTACAAGCGGCCCACGCTGATCTTCCAGGACTACGAACGGCTCAAAAAGCTGTTTGACACCCGCAAGATCCAGCTGATTTACGCCGGCAAGTTCCATCCCCTGGATACCACCGGGCGCAACCTGTTTAACGAGGTCATTGAAAAGGCCAAGGACATTCCGCAAATGGCCATCCTCACCAACCCGGGCTACGAGCTGGAGCTGAGCGGCCTGCTGAAGCGGGGCTCCGACGTGTGGCTGAACACCCCGGTGCGCCCGCTGGAAGCCTCGGGCACCTCGGGCATGTCGGCCAACATGAACGGTTCCATCCATTTTTCCATTTACGACGGCTGGGCGGTGGAAGGCACCTTCCACCACATCAACGGCTACCTTATCCAGGGCAAGGACGAGGACGGCATGGGCTTCCTGAACGTGGAAGACCAGCACAAGGAAGACTACATGGTGATGATGCACATCCTGGAAAACCACATCATCCCCACCTATTACGACAACCCCAGGCGCTGGGCGGAGCTGATGCGCCAGGCCATCCGCACGTCGGAAGCCTATTTCGACTCGGATCGCATGGCCGTCGAGTACTACACCCGCCTGTACAAGTCCATTGCCATCTAGACGGGCGTAGTATAATAAGCCCTGAGCAGCGCCCCCACACGAGAGCCGTATGATCAAATTCCTGAATGTGACCAAACGCTATGGCACCGCCTGCGCTTTGCGTGATGTCAGCTTTGAGATAGAGATGGGGGAGTTTGTGTTTCTGGTGGGCCCGTCCGGGGCAGGCAAGTCTACCGCCCTCAAACTGATCTATCGGGAAGAAATCGCCACCTCTGGGTCGGTCATTGTAGGTCGAGTCGATGTTTCCGGTCTACCCGACAGCAAGGTGCCTATGCTGCGCCGGCGGATGGGCATCGTGTTTCAGGACTTCAAGCTGTTACCAGGGCAAAGCGCTTTTGACAACGTGGCCTACGTGCTGCGGGCCCTGGGCGTGGGCCCCACCGAAATCCAGAAGCGGGTGCTGGGCGCCCTGAAGGTGGTGGGCCTTATCGATAAAGTGGACGCCTGCCCCGAGGAGCTCTCCGGCGGCGAGCAGCAGCGGGTGGGCATTGCCCGGGCCATCGTGAACGGCCCCTCGCTGGTGATTGCCGACGAGCCCACCGGCAACCTGGATCCGGCCACCTCGCTGGACATTATGAACCTGCTGGATCAGATCAACCAGCGGGGCACCACCATCATTGTTTCCACCCACAACCACCAGATCGTCAACCAGATGCGCAAGCGGGTCATCAGCCTGCGCGATGGCGAGCTGGTGCGGGACGTCTACCAGGGGCTTTACGAAGTATGACCACACCCATGATGGACAACCTGGCCACCGACCTGCGCATTACCGGGCGCATCATGCAGGAAACCGCCGGCGGCATCCGCCGCACCGGGCTGATGAACGTGCTGATTGTGATTACCATGGCCTCCATCCTGAGCATTTTCGGCACCCTGTTCGCCTTTGTGCTGGAAACCCAGTTGTTTGTGGAAAACATCGGCTCGGCACTGAAGATTTCGGTGTACGTGGCGCCGGATGCCGATGTAGACCAGTTGCAGCAGGAGGTCCGCTCGTTGCCCGCGGTGAAGGGCATCGAGCTGATTAGCAAGGAGCAGGCCTGGGCCGATATGCAGCGCCAGTACCAGGTGCCCGACATCAAGAACCCCCTGCCGGACACCCTGCATGTGCAGGTCAACGACCAGGAGGCAATTAAACCCACCGTGGAGCGGCTGAAAGAAATGGGCGGGGTGGAGGAGGTCAGCTACGCCAAAAGCATCCTGGAAAAACTGGAGCGCATCTCTAAGGCCACCTCCGTGGTGGGGCTGGTCATCTGTATTTTCCTGGGCATGCTCACCTTTTTTGTCATCAGCAACACCATTCACCTGCTCATCCAGGCCCGGGGACGGGAAATTGAGATTATGCGCATGATGGGGGTGGGCAACTGGTACATCCGCCTGCCCTTCCTGTTGCAGGGGGCTGTTTACGGCCTGGCCGGGGCGTTTGTGGCCTATATCCCCCTCAGTATCGCCGAATACTACATTAACCAGCTGTTTGCCTACTTCCAGTTCTCCACCAGCAACTATAGCCTGGGGGTGGTGTTTATCGTGCTCATCCTGATGGGGGTGTTCGTGGGGGCCGGCGGCGCCATCGCCTCCATGCACAAGTACCTGAGAATCTAGTGGCTCGAAACGGCTGCCCAGGGGTTCCGGCTGCGCTTTGCGCCGCCCTGCCTGATAGAATTGTTTGAGTCGGGGCCGATTCTTTGCTACAGTCGTCTAAGAAGTACCGGGAGCACCTCACATTCGCCATGGGCCAGAAACGCAAAGTCTACATCGAAACCCTGGGCTGCCAGATGAACTTCAACGATTCCGAGGTGATGCTGGGGCTGCTGGCCAAGGAAGGCTTTGAGCGCGTGGATGACAAGGACGAGGCCGACCTGCTGATTGTAAACACCTGCCAGATTCGCGGGCTGGCCGAGGAAAAAGCCTACAGCCAGCTGGGTGTGTGGGGCAAGCTGAAGCAGAAACGGCCCGAAGTGAAGATCGCCATGGCCGGCTGCGTCTCCCAGCAGACCAAGGACGGGGTGTTTGCGCGGGCCCCTTACGTGGACATCGTCTTTGGCACCCAGAACATCCAGGATCTGCCCCGCCTGGTGCGGGAGGCCTTTGACGAGGGCAAAAGCCACCTGATGGCCGCCGATCGCCAAAAAGAGCGCAGCACCTACGATTACCTGACCGACGTGGCCCCCCTGCGGGAAAGCGACGTGTCCGCCTGGCTGACCATTATTGAAGGCTGCGATTATTTCTGTACCTACTGCGTGGTGCCCTACACCCGGGGCCGCCAGATCAGCCGATCGCCGGAGTCTATTCTGAAAGAAGCCACCCAATTGGCTTCTTACGGCTTCAAGGAGATTACCCTGCTGGGCCAAACCGTGGACTCCTACGGCAAGGACTTCCAGGATCGCCAATACGACCTGGCCGACCTGTTGACAGAACTGAACCAGGTGGAAGGGTTGCGCCGCATCCGCTTTATGACCTCCCACCCGCTGGATCTGAACGACCGCATTATTGACGCCGTGGCCAGCCTGCCCAAGGTGATGGAATACATCCACATTCCCATGCAGGCCGGCGATGATACCGTGCTGGAACGCATGCGCCGGGGCTACACTGCCCGGCAATACTACGACCTGGTGCACAAAATCTATGACCGGGTGCCGGGCGTGGCCGTCAGCGGGGATTATATCGTGGGTTTCCCCGGCGAGACCGACGAGCAGTTTAGGCGCACGGTGGAATCGGTGGCGCTTTCCGGCATTCACAATGCCAATACCGCTGCCTACTCCCCCCGCAAGCAAACCCCCGCCGCCATCTGGGAAGAACGCGGGGAGGAAGTGCCGGAGGCGGTGAAAAAAGAGCGCCTGCAGGTTCTGAATGAGGCCATCCGCAATCAGGCCGCCCGCATCAACCGGCAGTATGACGGCAAGGTGGTGGAAGTGCTGGTGGAAGGCCGGAGCAAGCGCAACGAAAGCCGCCTGACGGGCCGCACCCGCAACAACAAGGTGGTCAATTTCGACTCCCCCCTGCCGGAAGAGCACCTGGTGGGCCGGCTGGTGCAAGTCAAAGTGACGGATCCACAACCCTTCTCGCTGATCGGCCATCTGGTCACCGAGGCGGTGCCGGCCCTGGTTTGACCATGACGCGGGCGTACCTGGGCATAGGCAGCAATCTGGGCGATCGGGTGGGCACCGTGCAGATGGCCCTGACCATGCTGGCCGCCACGCCAGGCATGGAGGTGATGGCGGCCTCCAGCCTGTACGAATCGGAGCCGGTGGGCATGCGGCCCGAGGCGGGACAACCCGAGTGGTTCGTTAATGCCGCCGTGGCGGTGGACACCTCCCTGGATCCCGCAACCCTGCTACAGGTATGCCTGGGCATCGAGCAGCAGCTGGGCCGCAATCGGGGCAGCGAGGATCGCCGCAATGGCTATGCCTCTCGCACCGTGGACCTGGACATCCTGTTTTACGGCCCGGGCGTGGTGGAAGCCGACGGGCTGACCATCCCCCACCCCCGCCTGCACGAGCGGGCCTTCGTGCTGGTTCCCCTGCTGGAGCTGGCCCCGGACTTCATCCACCCCGTGCTGGGCAAGCCCATCCGGCGCCTGCACTTCGAGCTGGAGGCCCCCGAAGAGGTCTGCCTGCTGGGAACCCGCCACCTGATGCCCCGGCTGGGGAACTAAGGCGTTTTGATAGTGAGGAGCGTGCATGGGGTACGTGACGAAAACGGGCACCGCAGCAAGACAGCAGATGCCACGATCAACACGCGCTAGTCGGTGTCCAGGTGCTTGTAGAACTCCTGGGCAAAGGCCGGGCCTTTGCCAAAGCAGGTGTCCACGATTTCGGAGATTTTTTCCAGGTCGGGGGCCTCTCCCCGGTTGCGGCAGGCGGTCTCGTAGCGGCTGACCAGCCGGGCAGGTACGTGCAATTCGCGGCCAATCACGGCTCGCTCCTCCGGCTTAAGGGAGTATAACTTGCCAAAGGCCTGCTGCATGGCCGGCTCTTCGTCGTACCAACGGCGTCCCTGCCGGGAACGCAGCAGGTTGCGCACGGTATCCCAGCCCAGAGGGACAAAGAAGTCCCGGCCCTGGGCATCCATGATGCGCTCGCTGAAGTCGGCGATGAGAAAGGCAAACAGGGTCTGGCTTTCCCGGCCCATCCCCTCCAGGGTGCGCACCAGCTCGCCCAGGTTCACGTCCCGATCGTACCAACGCTGAAAGTCCATACCCGGCGTATCCCGCCAAAACTAATATACCTATTATAACCCCGTTCAGCCCCCGGGGCCGGCCAGTTCGATGATGGTCTTGCCGTCGCCGCCCATGCGGGCCTCCGCCGGGTAGTACCGCCGCACATAACTGGACTGGGCCAGGTATTGACGGATTTCCCGCTTAAGCGCGCCGGTGCCCAGCCCGTGAACCACCGCCACGGTTTCAAAGCCGGAAAGCACCGCATCGTCCAGGAACTTTTCCACGGCCTGCATGGCTTCTTCCACCCGCTGGCCCCGCACATCACAGGTCAAGCTGGCGTCGCGAGGCTCATCTAGTACCGAAGGCGCCGAGGGGGCCTTGATCACCGGGGCCGCCGGACGGCTGGGGCCCTTGCTTTTGCCCTTGCGAGCCAGGGGTTTTTCCAGATCGCCTACCGGCACGGTGACCCGCAACACCCCGGATTGCAGCACCACCTCGGCGGAAGCCGGAATAACCTGCAACACCTCGCCGCTGATTTCAAGCTGACGGCTAAACACCGTATCACCGGGCTGGATATCGGCCAGGGAAAGCACCTGATGGGGGGCGATACTTTCCCGCGCCTCGCTGAAGACCGTGTCGGCCTGACGCCCGGCGTCCTTCAGCCGGCGGTTGATGCGCTCCAGGTTATCCGCCGTTTCGTGCTGGATTTCCTTGCGCAGGTGCTTGACCTGGTTTTCCAGGTCGTGGATGCGCGATTTCAGGCTGTTTTGAAACTGCTTGAGCGCCTGGCGCTTGTCTTCTTCCAGGCGCTGGCGCTCGTAGGCCAGCTTTTCATACTCCTCCTGAGCCTCCAGCCGGTAGGAGCGGGCCCGTTGCAACTCCTCTTCCAGCTGGCGGTTGCGGGTTTCCAGCTCCTGCAACAGGTCGGCTGATTCCCGCACCGGCGCGCTGAGGGACAGCTTGGCGTTTTCGATAACCTTGCCCTTGAGACCCAGGCGCTGGGCGATAGTAATGGCGTTGCTGGCCCCGGGCACACCCAGCATAAGGCGATAGGTGGGGCTCAGCGTTTCGGCGTCAAACTCCACGCTGGCGTTCATAAAGCCGGGATGGCTATGGGCGTCCACCTTCAGTTCCCCCAGGTGGGTGGTAACCAGGGTGATGGCCCCCTTGGCGTACAATTCGCTGAGGATGGCCTTGGCCAGGGCGGCGCCTTCCGCCGGGTCGGTGCCGGCGGCGATTTCGTCAATAAGCACCAACCCCCGGCTGAGATCGGTCTCGTCGGCCAGGAAGGTTTTCAGCCGTTCGATATGCGCCGAAAAGGTGGATAGGCTCTGGGCGATGCTTTGCTGATCGCCGATGTCGGCCAGCACCGGGTTAAACAGGGCCATACGCGAGTGTTCCCCCACCGGCAGGTGCAAGCCGGCTTGCAGCATGCAGGCAAACAGGCCCACGGTTTTCAACAGCACGGTTTTGCCCCCGGTGTTGGGGCCGGTAATCACCAGGGTGCGCACGTCGTCGTAACCCAGGCGAATGTCGTTGGGCACCACCGAGCGGGCCAGCGATTGCCGGAGGGTTTGCAAAACCAGCAAGGGGTGCCGGGCCTGCTTCAGATCGATCACCCGAGCCTCGGGCTCAATGTCGATGGGGCGGCAATCCAATAGCCGGCTGAAGCGGGCGGCGGCCAGACGGCGATCCAGGCGGCCCAGCGCGGCGATAAATTCGGCCAGGGGTTCCCATTGGGCTTGCAGGTACTCCGAAATCTCCTGCATCAGGCGGTCAATCTCCTTTTGCAGTTCGGCTTGCGCGGCCTGGAAATCGTTATTCAGGCTGACCAGGCCCTGGGGCTCCACGTAGAGGGTGGAACCGCTGGCCGAGGCCCCGTGAATCACCCCGGGCAGCTTGGACTTGGCCTCCACTTTCACCGCCAGCACGGCGCGTCCCTCCCGCTCGGTGGCGGTTTGGCTTTGCAGGGCCCCGGCAAAATCGGGATGGCTCAAATAATGCTGGACTTTCTGCTGGATGGCCTGGCGCTGGTGGCGGATTTTGGCCCGCAAACCACCCAGCCGGGGACTGGCGGTATCCTTCAGTTCGCCATGGCTGTCCACGTAACGGGCCAGGTGCTGGCCAATTCCCTCGGGGAACAGGGCCTCATCCACCAGGGGTTCCAGGATCTCCAGCCGGCTTTCGTGCTTCAGGTTCCGGGCGAAGTGGCCAAAAATCTTGCCCCCGCCGGTCAGGGCCCGCATTACTTGGCGCACCTCCTCCAGGGTCAGGTAGCCCCCTTTGGCCAGCCGCCGCACGATGCCCGAAATGTCCGGCATGGCCGTATCCGAGACCGGCTCGCCATAGCGCAGCAGTAGGGCTTTAAGGGCATCAACCTCCGCCAGGTGCTGCCGAATCAGCGCCAGATCCGGCAGAAACGGCTGCCCCACCCAGTCCTGCACGCCGTAAGGCGTCAGGCATTGCCCCTGCAAGTGCCCAAACAGGGGGGGCCATTCTAGTAGCTCCAGTGCGTCTGACATGCGGCTTTCACTTTTTCCACGGAAAGTTGTTGCATACATTGAAAATCAAACCGGCAAGGCCGGTCCAGATTGCAGGGACGGCAGGCCACGGGTTCAGTGACGACATGGGCGCCCGCCGGTGCCCACTTGGCCTCGCTCATGGGGCCAAACAAGGCCACCACCGGAATTCCCACCGCCGCCGCCATGTGCAGGGTACCGGAATCCACCCCCACCACGCCCTGCATGCGGCTCAAGAAAGCCATGCTTTCATTCAGGGCCAACTGCCCGCAATGGATGTGCAGGCGCTCGCCCAGCGGGGCAGGCAATTGGGCCTGTATGGCCTCGTACTGCACCCGGTCACTGGCTGCCCCCAGGCAATGCACATGGGTCTGCGGGCGAGACAAGAGCCACTCGGCCAGGGCGCGCCCGGAAGCGTCCGGCCACTGCTTGGCCCGGTTGGAGCTGGAGAGGTGCAGCACCACGTGGTGCCCGGGCCAGGGCGCCAACAGGCGACTGGCCTTTTCCAGGTCGGCATCGCGCCACCAGGCTTCCAGATGATTGTCCGTGACCGGCACGTTGGCGGCCCGCAGCACGTCCAGGAAGCACTCCACCTCGGACCCGCCCCGATTGTAGGACACCCGGCGGGTCAGCAGAAAGCCCCGCCCCTCGGTATCGAAGCCGATGCGCTCCGGGATGCCGGCCAGCCAGGCCAGTCCCGCCGCGGAAAAAGAGCGCTTCAGCACAAAGGCGGTATCGTAGCGCCGGGATTTTAATAGCTGCACGTAAGACCAGAAGGTTTGGCGGGGTTGCGCCCCCTCCTGGGGGTTTTCATAGCGGTGTTTGCGGGTGGTATCGTAGCAGATCAACTCGTTGACGTAGGGACAATGTGCCAGCAGCTCGCCGGAATTAGGCCCCACCAGCACGTCGATGGTCGCCTCCGGGTAAGCCGCGCGCAGGTTGCGCAAAAAGGGCACCGTCAGCAGGGTGTCCCCAATAAAGCGGTATCGCATCACCAGGATGCGCCGGCGGGCGGGCAGTGGGACGTTAGCGGGCGGGGCCGGAGGGCTGGGCATGGGAACCTGGCACGCTGGAGACGGCATGCATCTGGGTCAGAAACTCGTGATAGAACCATAGCCCATCCAGCGCCGGGGCGATTTGCAGCGTGCAAAGCCGCTCCCGTACCTCATCCGGCAGCAAGGGCTGGAGTTTGACCAGGTCTTTTTCGGTGGTAACCAGCCAGGGCTTTTCGGGCTGCTTACCAAAGCCGTACAGGATGGTCTCGATATCGAGGGGGCGGTAGTTGTGATGGTCGCTGAAGCGGTGATGCTGGATGAGATCCACGCCCAGGTCGCGGAGATCCTGCTCGAAGCGGCCCGGTTGGGCGATGGCGGAGACGGCCACCACCGGCCTGGACTGGTAAAGCTCCGGCTTGAGGATTTGATCGTGCGCCACATTACGCAGGCCCGCCACCTGGAAGGGCACCGGCATAATGGTGGGGGCCGGGTTGCTTCCGTAGCAGCGCACCATGGCCTCCACCGCCTGCATGGCCTCGGTGCTGACGCTTTTGGTAACAAACACCATGTCGGCCCGGCGAATCTCCGACAGGGGCTCGCGCAGGGGGCCGGCGGGCAGCAGGCGCCCGTTGCCGAACAGATGCTCCCCATCCACCAGCAGGATGTTCACGCTGCGACCCAGCCGCAGGTGCTGGTAGCCGTCATCCAGGATGACGTAATCGGGATGGTATTCCTGCCGGGCGCGCTGCAGGTTTTTCACCCGGTCGGGGCCCACGATGACCACCGCCTCGGGTACCCGCTGCTGGATCAGGTAGGCTTCATCCCCCAAATCCGGGGATGTGGCCCGGGCATAAGCCACTTTACGCCTGGCCCCGTAGCCCCGGGAGAGGATGAGCACGGTTTTGCCGGCCTTCACCAGCCCCTGGGCAATCTCGATGACGATGGGGGTCTTGCCGGTGCCCCCGGTGGTGAGGTTGCCCACGCTGATGACCGGCAGCCCCGGCGGGTGGGACTTGAGCAGCTGCTTTTCGTAAGCCCGCAGCCGGGCCGTGACAACCAGGCCGTACACGGCGGCAAAGGGCGACAGCAAGCGGGCCCACAGGGAGCCTGGACGGTAGTGAATGGCGGTCATCAGGTTTTTGAACGACATGGACTGGACCACGGTTGGCGCAGGGTAGCGCACACCTGCATTACAATGATGTCATGAGCCAACATTATCGTTTATTCTCCGACACAAAACAACAATATGCCGCCCGGTTTGAAGAAGCCCGGCGCATGCTCCACCAGGGACTGCAAACCCTGCGGGAGGCTTTCGACTGCCCGGAGTGCCCGCCCCCCGAGGCCGATGAAGTGGTGCGTCCCCGGCATGCGGGCTGTGGTTACCGCCCCTGGCAAAGCCGGGCCCTGGCCTGGATTGAGCAGGAGCTGGGCGCCGGGTTGCTGGAGCGCATGCAATCGGTGCAAGCCCGGCGCAATGCCCTATCGTGCCATATGTGCGGCATGTGCTGCCGCCTGGCCAGTTCGGAATACAGCTACGAGCAGTTGCAGGCCCGGGCCGCCGACGGCGATGAGTTTGCCCGACAGTTCACCCGCATCTTCCTGCCCTATGCCAGCCGCGAGATCGCCATGACCCGATACCCAGAGGTGGTGAGGGCCATGCTGGCCGAGGTCGGTGAGGAGGCCGACGGCGAGGAAACCGTGTTCTTTTACCACTGCCCCTACATTGGCGAGGACAACCGCTGCAGCATCTACGGCACGGAAAAGCGCCCGGCCATCTGCGAAAGCTACCCGGAGACCCCCTTGTCGTTCGTGTACGAAAAATGCGCCTGGCGCCCCTGGAAAGACGAAACACACCCTGAAACCCTGTCCAGCCACGCTTTGCTGGCGCTTTGCAACCACTACAGCGAGGGCATCCGGGCGGCGCTCTCCGGTTAGCCTGCGCTTTCCTCGGCAGGAGCCTTTTCTTGCGGCGGTTTCTTTTCCGCCGGGGCGTCTTTCTTCTTGTCCTTGGGGGTCAGCTTGTCTTTCAGGGCCTGCTCCAGCTGCTGAATGCGATCGCCGCTTTGATCGACATCGTAGCCGGCCCCCTCATCCCGCAGAGCGGCCAACACGTCAGGGGTAATCTGCTGGCCCAGCTGGTCAATATGCTTTTTCAGGCTGGCAAAGTCGGTTTCCGCCGTAGCCTCCATTTCTTCCAGGTTCTTGTTCAGGTTTTCCAGGGCCTTGCTGGCAACCCAGCCGGCCTCATAATACTGCGCATTCGCCTGGGAGCGGATGACCGCGTTGTAGAGAAACCGCTGCATCTCGTTATGCAGGGCCCCCAGGCGAACCGGCGCCTTGGTAGCCCGCAGGTTCTTGTACAGAGCCATCATGCGGTTGCTGTGATCGTTCAAGGACTCCACCAGGACGGGCTGGTTGAGGATATTCTTGATGTTCACCTCGGCAAAGTCCGAACCAATCAGCTGGTTGAGGGCTTCCAGGTTCTGGATTCGGTAAAGGCGGCTCTGCTTGGACAGGGCAAAGAGCTGGATGACGTAATCCCGCTCGTCCGGGGACAGGGTCATGACCGGCTTGGGCTTCTTGGCGGCCAGGTTGTGCTGCACAATCAGGCTGCGCAGGGCCTCGGCGGCCTTGCTGTCAGCCGGGTCGGTCTTGTTGGCCCGCAGGTAATAGTCCAGCGCCACCGGCACCTGGCCCAGCTCCTCCGCGGTATGGCCCAGGAAGGTGAGGGTGGTCACGTCGTTGGCGTCCAGGGCCAGGGCGGTTTCCAGGGTGTCCCGGGCCGCGTCCACATCGCCGGCGTAAAGCTGGGCCTGCCCCTTCAGCCGGTAGGCCCGGGCGCTGACGGGGTTGATGTCCAGGGCCTGATCAGCCATCAGGCGGGCGTCTTCCGCTTTGCCATTCTCAAACAACTGGTTTCCCAGGGCCATCAGCATGCGATAGCGGTTCCATTCGGAGCGCATGGCCCCCAGGCCGGTGCGCAGGGTGGTTTCGGCATACTGGTTGTACTGGCTGGCCTTGCTTTCCAGCTCACCCACCCGCTGGTAGGTTTCGGCCAGGGTGATGTAGGGATCCGGCGTGGCAGGATCCATGGCAATGGCTCGCTTCAGGCTCTGCACCGCCCGGGGATACTGGCGGGTACGCATCTCGTAAAGGCCTTTTACAAAGGCCGCATGCGCATGCCGCTGGGCAATGGTGCCCAGGCGACCATAAGCCGCCTGCATTTCTAGCCAGCGGTTGTCTTGATAAAGCAGCTTGAACTGGTACAGCCTGGCCTCCGCGGAGTTGGGGGCATAGGCCAGGGCATTGCGGATGGCGGAAGCCGCCTCCGGGTAACGCTGCTGCATATAGAGGGCCTTGCCGGTTTCCAGCCAGCCCGTGGCACTCTTGGCGTTGGCCGCCAGCATGGCAGCCCCCCGGGCCAGTTTCTCCTTGGCCTGCAGGTCATCGGTCCAGGTTTTGCTTTGCACAAAGTTGTGGGGACGGTAGCAAGCCAGGGTCTGGGCGTAATACTGGCTGGCGGCCTGGTATTTTTCCTCCTGCATGGCCGCATCCCCCTGCCGCTCGTGGATATTACACAAGGCGGGCTCGACGGAGGCAGCCATGGCAAAGTCCTGCGAAGCCTCTTTGTAGTACCCGTTCCGCTCAGCCAGGCTGCCCAGGTGCATCAGCACCGGCACGTAGCGGGGAAACTCCTGGTAAACCTGTTTGAGCAGGTCGGCGGCCTTCACGTCGTCCTCCTCGCCAGTAGAGGTGGTCTGCAAGCCAACCGCCTGCGCAAAACGACGCTGGGCTTCCGGGGAAAGGGACTCTCGGGGAAAAAAGGCCGAATACCAGCTATCCACCAGCGGGGCAAAGCGGCGATCCGCCTGGGCAGCCCGATCGAAGTTCTCGCGGGCCAGGTCATACATCTCAATGGAGGCCAGCCGCTCGGCCAGGCGGTACTGGACCGCCGGGCGCTTGGTTTTGGCGGCGGCCTTGCGGAAAGCGTCCACGGCCTCATCGTATTGGCCCTTGGACAGCAACTCCACCCCGTGCGTAAACAGTCCCTCCGGGGAATCGAGGGAGAGGGCCCTGGGCGGGAGTTCCACCCGGTAATGCTTGATGGCCTTGCGGGAAAGCGTTTTGAGATCGATTTTCTGAATGTCGAACTTGGGAATGTCCATAGCCGAGGTGACGTTGGGGTCGGCGCCAATGCTCAGCACGCTGCCGGCGGGCGAAAGGGCCTTCACCACATCAATGCGAATTTGGCCCATCAGCCAGGCAATGCGGTTGGAGAGATCGAGCACGTCCCGGGTACTGGTCAGGGCACTGTCGGCCAGCTTGATGTGGGTGGCATCCGGCATGGCCTCGGGGAAACTGGCATCCAGGGGATACCACTGGCCCCGATCCCGGTCGCCAATATACACTTCCGTCCACATGTGGTAAACGAACTGCCCCAGGGTCTGGCTGTTTTCCGGCACGTACACCAGGCCAATCGCCACCCGGGAGGGAATCTTCAGGGAGCGGGCCAGAGCCGCCAGCAGCACGGCATGCTCGGTGCAATCGCCCTCCCGGCTCACCAGGGTCTCCCGGGCAGAGGCCAGGCCCAGCCGCAGGGATTTGTGGGTGATGTTCTTGTACACCCAGTCCCGCAGCATACGGGCGGCAAAGTAGGCCCGCTTTTCGGAACCCACAATGTCTTGGGCGGTGCGCTCCACCAGCTCGTCGGTCGACTGCATGTAGGGCGTGGCCTGCAGGTAGCGAGGATCATCAATGCGAATGGGCAGGGGCACGGCGGCATCCGGGGGTTCCACCTGCTTCACCCGCAGGTAAAGCTGATTCGGGGTGGCGCTTTGCAGGGTGGGCACGGAGACATCTTCCTGGCGCTGCCAGACGCTTTCCGGGAAGCTTCGCCAGTCCACGCTGCGCCCGGACAGGGGCGCAATGCGGTAGAGCGCCTCATAGGTTTTTCGGGGCTGGGCAATCACATTGGTCAACACCTGGGTGGAGCTGACCAGATCGAGCACCTCGGGGTTCACCTGGGCTTGCTGGGCAAAAACCATCTCCATGCCGTTGCCCGGGGATTGGGCCCGGTACAGCTTGCCCTGGGCATTACGCCACTCGTACACGGTGCTGTTTTGATCCACCGGGTTGCGCACCGCAAAACGACGCAGCCCCGCCGCTCCCCCGGGCGTCTCGGGGGCGTCCGCCTGGGCCAGGGCCAGAATGGCCGGATCGCGCTCCAGGCCCTCGGCAGTCACTTCGGTGTCCACGATTTCCGGGGAGGCCGCCAGGTTCAAGGTCTGGAAGCGGAAGTTGCTGCCCTCCGGGTCCTGAAAATGCCGGCTGTAAAGCTGCTCAATCCGCTCGCCACCCGCAAAGGCAAAGCTTTCCCCCGCAATCGGTGCGCTTCCGGCGGCAGGCGCATTGTTTTGCACCAGCCTTAACCCCAGGGCATTGCCTTGCACGCTGCCCTCGGCCAGCATCAGGGGCTCATCGCCCAGTTCGGCCCGGTGGCTAAAGCTCAGCGGGCTGCCGCTGCTGGAATCCTCCACGTAGCGGGTCAGGCTCTGCAAGTCGAAGGGCGTTCCCTGCCGGCTGAAGCGGTTATGGTTGCGGATTTCGGTGACCCGCTCGGCATGGCCGTCGGGCCCGGCGGTCTCGTAGGAATCGATGTCCACCACCCCGATGGTTTGCCCGTGCAATTTGACGGCATAACGATCCGCCGCCCGCATGGAGAGCGGCACCTCGCCGAGAATCAGGATGCTCAGGGCCAGGGCGGCCCAGGAACGGAATTTCATACCGGGGGGATATCCAATTGGCTTCCGGGATTTTACGTTCAGCATAGAAAAGTCAAGCGGTTTGCACACCCTGCATCCAGTGGATTTTTCATTCAAATGGACGAGCCGGCGGCACCGGCCCGCGATCACGAACGGCCAATCAAATGTTTTTATTTAAATAGCCATGTTTTTGGTGATTGTGAGCTGAAACGAGAAGAACCGGAGGTTCAGGGGATGGTGAATGCAGCACAGTATCCCGGCGATGAAGATGTAAAACTGGTGGAGATTGAGGAAGAACCGTTGGCCATCCCGGCGACGGGTTATATCGGCTATGCGTTTGCGGATGCCTCGTTTGAGGCGGAGCCGGTGGCAGGTGAGTTTCCGGTGCTTGGTGATGGCGAGATTCCCGATTCGCCGCTGGTGCGCGACGTGATTTTGCCGGTCATCCAGAACGCCTGGCAGCATTACCAGGCCGGTATGGCCATGATCAAGGAAATCCGGGCCAGCGAGGAAGGGGCCTAAGGCTTATACCGCCACCGGGTAAGCCCCGCTGCGGATTTCGTCCAGGATGGCGGCCACTTCGGCCAGCATGCTCACCGTGGTAAGCTGGCCCCGGTAGCTGCTGGCACGGGGAAAGCCTTTGACATAATCGGTCAGGTGGCGGCGCATCTCCCGGATGCCGATCAGCTCGCCCTTATAATCCACCAGCAGGCGGGCATGCTCATAAGCGGCCTCCAGGCGCTTTTCCACCGTGGGGGGCTCCGGCGGATGCCCGGTTTTCAGGGCGCGGTCGATATCGCCAATCATCCAGGGCTGGCCCAGGCAGCCCCGGCCAATCATCACCCCGTCCACCCCGTAGGTGCGCATCACGTGCAGGGCGTCTTCCATGGAATTGATATCCCCGTTGGCAATCACCGGAATGCCCACCGTCTCCTTCAGCTCGCCAAAGGCCTCCCACTTGCAACCCGGCTTGTAACCCTGGGCCCGGGTGCGGGCATGCAGGGTCACCATGCTGGCCCCGGCGTCTTCGCACATTTGGGCGAATTCCCGGTAGTTCATGCTGGCGCTGTCCCAGCCCAGGCGAAACTTGACCGTCACCGGCACCGGGGTGCCGTCGGCCTCCAGGGCTTTCACCAGGCTGGAGATAAGCGTGCGGGCCAGCTCTGGCTCTTTCATCAGGGCGCAACCCTCGAAGTTGCCGGTGATTTTCTTCACCGGGCACCCCATGTTGAGGTCGATGGTATCGGGGCGGTGGGTGCGGATGATGTTGCGGGCGGCCTCAATGAGCACCTCCACCCGGTGGGCGGCCAGCTGGTAGGCAATGGGGTGGTCGCTGACGGTCTTGTCCAGGATGGGGGCATCCCAGCGCTTGGAGTACACCAGCCCGTTGGAGCTGATCATCTCGGTACAAATGAGCGATTCCGGGGCCCAGCGACGCACCAGCCCCCGAAACACCACGTCCGTCACCCCGGCCATGGGGGCCAGCATCACCCGGCTGTTCACCGAGACGTTGCCTATGCGCAGGGGTTGGGTAAAAGCATCGAACATGGGAGAATAAAACCCGTCTTGGGTTGTTATGCGGCGTTGCGCCGTGCGTACTTTCTTATATATCATACTTGAACCCTGGATTCGAATCGGAACCGGTGCCTATGTCCTCCATCCTGTCCCCGGAAAAAGAGAAGACCTACCTGGCGGTGGCCCGCAAAGCGGCACTGGCCGCCGGGAAAATCCAGATGGCGCACTTTGGCCACACGGTCAAGGTGCATACCAAGGCCACCAGCATCGATCTGGTCACCTCGGTGGACGAGGAATCGGATCGCACCATCACCGCCCTCCTGCTGGACGCCTTCCCCGACGACCGGATTGTGAGCGAGGAAAGCTGCCAGGAGCCCGAGTCGGGGCACTTCAACCTGTGCCGGGCCTGGGTGGTGGATCCGCTGGACGGTACCACCAATTACGCCCATGGGTTCCCGCAATTTGCGGTGTCCATCGCCTATTTTGGGGAAGACTGCCAGCCGGAACTGGGCGTGGTGTACGATCCCTTCAAGAAGGAGATGTTCTACGCCCTGCGCGGGCGGGGCGCCTTCCTGAACGAGCAGCCCATCCACGTGAGCCAGACCCAGCGTCTCAGCCAGGCCCTGCTGGCCACCGGCTTCCCCTACGATCTGGCCGACACCGACAACAACAACATTTCCCACTTCCAACGCATCTTGCCCCACTGCCACGGGGTGCGGCGTCCGGGCGCGGCGGCACTGGACCTGACCTATCTGGCCTGCGGACGGCTGGATGCCTTCTGGGAGCTGCGGCTCTCCCCCTGGGACATCGCCGCGGGCGCCCTGATTATTGAGGAGGCCGGGGGACGGGTGACGGATTTGGACGGCAACCCGCTGGATCTTAGCCAGCGGCGGCTGGATCTGATCGGCTCCAACGGAAACGGGCTTCTTCATGAGGAGCTCACGGCCCTGCTCTTGCAGGAAAACGCCCAGCGCCGTTAACTTCTGGCAAAACGGGCCGTCCGGGAAAGTGTAAAGATCGAAAAAGCGGCTATGGGCGCCCGCCCCGGTCGCGATATAATAAACCCCAACCCAAGCCAAGAAAGATTGAGAGGCTCGATATGGTTAACAGCATTGTCATCGTCGGTCGTCTGGGCCAGGATCCCGAAATCAAGTACTTTGAGAGCGGCAGCGTGAAAGCCAAGTTCTCCGTGGCCGTGGATCGCGGCTTCAAGGAAAACAAGACCACCGACTGGTTTTCGATTGAAGTGTGGGGCCGCACCGCCGAGTTTGTGGGCGAGTGGGTGAAAAAGGGCTCCCTGGTCAGCGTGACCGGCACCCTGGAAACCAACCGCTACAACGATCAGGCCGGCAACCTGAAGGAATGGCCCTATATCAAGGCCCTCGACGTGAGCTTCGTGGGCAGCAAGCGGGACAGCGCCGCAACGGAGACGGTCGGCGCGTTCTAAAACAGCGTAGCGTTCGGATAGGCACCCCTGTATGCAACTCCCCGGACTGAGTGTCGGCATTGTGGCCGACGACATGACTGGCGCCTGCGATACCGCCTTGCAGTTTTTCTCCTCCCACGCCAGCACCCACGTGCTGCTGGAAATGCACCCCTCCGAGCCGCCTTCTTCCAGCGACCTGCAGGAAGACCAGGTGTGGTCGCTCAACACCTCCTCGCGGCACATGACCCCGCTGGAGGCGCAGGCCATGGCCCGCCAGGCCGCCGCCCTCTGCCGCGACCGCTACGGGGTGGTGAACATTTACAAGAAAATCGACTCCACCCTGCGCGGGCACATTGCCCACGAATGCCTGGGCCTGCTGGATGAGCTGAAGGCCCAGTGCGCGGTGATTGTGCCCGCCTACCCCACCGAGGGTCGCCGTACCGTAGGTGGCTACCAGCTGGTTCGGGGTGTGCCGGTGGAGCGCACCGTGGTGGCCCGGGATCCGCTGTTCCCGGTGCGGGTATCCCACGTGCCCACACTGCTGGAGCAGGCCTCCAAACCGGAGATTGTGGGGCATATTCCCCTTTCGGTGGTGCTGCATGGGGCCGGCCCCATCCTGGTGAACCTGAACGAGCAGATTCGCGAGGGCAAAAAGCTGGTGGTCATTGACGCCACCACCAACGAAGACCTGGAGCAAATTGCCCTGGCCATTGAAAAGGCCCAAAAATCGGCCAAGGTCATTCCCTGCGGTTCCGCCGGGCTGGCCCAGGCCCTGGCCGACCTGTGGGGCGCGGAACCCACCGAAGGCCCCAAGCTGAAAGCAGAGGCGGATCTCATTACCCCGGCCTCGCCCATTTTAATTGTCAGCGGCAGCAACACGGATACCACCCGCCAGCAGATCGTGCGCCTGATTGAAAACTACGCCTATTACGGCGCCGGCTCCCGGCTGGAGATTTTCGACCTCTCCCCCGACGTCATCCTGGGCCTGACCCCCACCGACGGGCTGGTGGAGCAGGTGGTGGCCGCCCTGGACGGCAACAACACCGTGGTGCTGACGACCACCCTGAAAGAAGAGACCTACGCCCGCACCATGCAACTGGCCATGGAGCATGAAATCAGCGAAAACCATGCCAGCGAAAGGGCCCAGGAGCTTCTGGGCCGCCTGACACGGGAAATTACCCAGCGCAAGGCCTGCAAGCTGGTGCTGGTCGGCGGGGAAACCACCTGCGAGGTGTGCAAGCAGCTGGGAAGTCGTCAGCTGGAGATTATGGCAGAGGCGGATGTCTCCATTCCCCTGACCCACGATGAGTTTGGCCGCTGGATTGTGACAAAATCCGGCGGATTCGGGACTCCCATGTCCCTGGCCAACGTGGTAAAGTTTATCAAGCAACGGGAGTCCAGCTCGATCAATGTCTAAGACCTTTTGCCTGACCATCGGCGACCCCACCGGCATCGGCCCGGAGATTACCGCAAAGTTCCTGCAGCACTTTGCCATGCACCACAGCGGCCATCACCTGCGGGTCTACGGGGATATTTACCAGCTGGAGCGCCTGGCTGAAATCCTGCACCTGCCCCTGCCGGTCTCGGAGCAGATTGTTTACCGCAACGTACAGAGCGTCCCCGGAGCGGAGCATCCCCAGAAGCAGCCCGGCCAGGTTGCCTACGATGCCCTGGAAGCCGCTGTGTCGGATATTCACCAGGGCATTGGGCATATTCTGGTGACTGGCCCCCTGTCCAAGGAGCATTTGCAGGAGGCCGGCATTCATTATTCCGGGCACACAGAGATTTTGCAGCATCTGGCCCGCCAGTACTACAAGCATCCCTACCAGTCAGACATGCTGTTTATCTACCGGCAATTCCGCCTGCTGCTGCTCACCCGGCACGTGCCGCTGCGCAAGGTGCACGAAGAACTGAGCATCAAAGGGGTGCAGCATTCACTGGACAACCTGCTCGTCTTTCTCAAGCGGCATGCGGGCATTGAACGCCCCCGCCTGTGCCTGCTGGGGGTGAATCCCCATGCGGGCGAGCTGGACGGCGAGGAGGAAGAGCGGGTGCTGAAGCCGGCCATTCGCTTTGTCAGCGAGAAGCACCAGGTGGACATCCCGCCCCCGGTGGCCGCGGATGCCGCCTTCCGGCACTTTAACATGCACGATCTCAACTACGACGCCTACGTGGCCGCCTACCACGACCAGGGGCTCATCCCCTTCAAGATGGTGGCCGGGCTGGAGGCGGTAAACGTCACCATTGGCCTGCCGTTTTTGCGCACCTCGGTCAGCCACGGCACCGCCCCGGATATTGTGGGCCAGGGCATTGCCGACCCCAGCAGCCTGATTGAAGCCTACCACGTGGCTGCCCAACTCATCGCCGAGCGCCAGTCGCTGCCCGGCGGCGAACTGGTGGCCCACTAGCCGGGCCGGAATTTGCCACGCAGTGGCTAGACTTCCCCCTTGGAAATCTGGTTGAGCAGCTGGGTAACCCGGCTGCCCCGCTCCAGCGAATCGTCCAGCTGCAGGTGCAGTTCCGGGGTGTAGCGCAGGCGGATGCGGCGGCCAATCTCCGAGCGGATGCGGGGCAGGTTCTCCCGCAAAATGTCCATAATCACCCGCTGCTTCTCGTCATCACCCAGCACGCTGACAAACACCTTGGCATGCCGCAAATCGCCGCTGACCTCCACGTCGGTCACAGAAATCACCTGGTTCACCAGGGCCGGCTCCTGGATCTCATGGCGGATAATCTCGCTGAACTCACGGCTGATGGCCTTGCGGATGCGGTCGGCTCGGCTGAAATCTTGTCGGTTGGCCATAATGCGCCCCTCCGGGATGTGGACTCAAATCTGATACATGGAACTCGGTGGCCGGCTTGGCCGGGCCCGACCCTGGATTGAAAGACGTGCGGGCCTACAGGGAAGTTCGCTCCAGGGCCTTGGTGGTGTAGACCGTGATAATGTCGCCTTCCTGCAGGTCGTTGAAGCGGTCAAACGAGATGCCGCACTCGTAGCCAGAGGCCACTTCCTTGGCATCATCCTTGAATCGCTTCAGGTTGTTCAGGGGGCCGGTGAAGATGGCCTTGCCGCCGCGCTCCACCACGGCTTTCGCATTGCGGATGACCTTGCCGCTGGTCACCATGCAGCCGGCAATCACGCTGGACTTGCCCACGGTGAAAATCTGGCGCACCTCGGCGGTACCGGCTTCCACTTCCTCGGTTTCCGGCTCCAGTTGGCCCAACACCCATTTCTCGATGTCCTCGGTGATATGGTAAATTACGTCGTACTTCTTGATGTTCACGTCCTGGGTTTCGGCCAGGCGGGCGGCGTTGGGGTCTTCCTTGCTGTTGAAGCCGATAATCAGCGCGTTGGCGGTGGAGGCCAGCATCACGTCGGCCTCTGAAATGTCGCCGGTGGCGCTGTGCACGATGTTGATTTTGACCTCATCGCTGTTCATGCGCTGCAACATATCCACCACCGCCTCCAGGGAGCCCTGGGTATCGGCCTTCACCACCAGGTTGAACTGCATTTCCTTCACCTGGTCCTCTTCGGCGGCTTCGCCCTCTTTGCGGCCACTAAAGCCGGCCAGGGCGGTCTTTTTCACGCTAAGGCGCTGGTCGCGCTCTTTAAGCTTCTCATCGGCCAGGCGCTGCTTGAACAGCTTGTCGTTGCGGATGACCTGGAAGCGCTCGCCCGCATTGGGCACGCCGCTCAAGCCCAGGATTTCCACCGGGGTGGCCGGGCCGGCTTCCTGCACCCGGGCGCCGTGATCGTCAATCAGCGCACGCACCCGCCCGCCAACCGAGCCGATCAGCACGTTATCGCCCACTTTCATGGTGCCGTTCTGCACCAGGGCGGTGGCCACGGGGCCCATGCGCTTGTCCAGCTGGGCTTCCACAATGACGCCTTCGCCCTCCACGGTGGGATCGGCCTTCAGCTCCAGCAGTTCCGAAACCAGCAGGATGGCGTCCAGCACCTCGTCCAGGCCCACCTTTTGCAGGGCGCTAACCTCGCAGGTCAGGGTGTCGCCACCCCACTTCTCGGCGGACAGGCCATACTCGGAAAGCTGCACCAGCACCCGATCAGGGTCGGCATCGGCCTTGTCAATCTTGTTCACGGCAATAATGATGGGAATCTGGGCCGCCTTGGCGTGGTTGATGGCCTCGATGGTCTGGGGCATCACCCCGTCATCGGCGGCCACCACCAGGATGGCAATATCGGTGGCCTGGGCCCCGCGCATCCGCATGGAGGTAAACGCTTCGTGGCCGGGGGTATCGAGAAACACGATCTTCTGCCCGTTTTTCTCCACGGTGTAGGCCCCGATGCTCTGGGTAATGCCGCCGGCCTCGGTATCCACGATCTTGTGGCGGGTTTCGCGGATGGCATCCAGCAGGGTGGTCTTACCGTGGTCGACGTGGCCCATAATGGAGACCACCGGCGAACGGGGCTGCAGGTTGGCAAACTTTTCCTCGTCCAGTTTCTTTTTCTCGGCGGATTCCAGGTGGCTGTATTCGCCTTCATGCTTCACCACCTTGGTTTCTTCCACCTCAAAGCCCAGCTCGCGGGCCACGCCCTTGGCAAAGTCCACGTCCAGGGTCTGGTTCACGGTCACCATCATGCCCTTCATAAACAGGTGCTTGATGACCTCGGTGTCGCGCATGCGCAGTTTTTCGGCCAGTTCGCGCACCACGATGGGCTCATCGATGCGCACGATTTTGGGCAATTCCTCCTGGGGCTGCTCCTCCTCCCGGCGGCGCGGCTGGGGACGCTGGGATCCTCCCTGCGAGGCGGCAGGCTGGCCGGGACGCTGCGGGGGTTGGCCGTGGCGCTGGGGTGGCTGGCCAGGCCGATGGCCGGGCTGGCCGGGGCGTGCACCCATGGGCTGACCGGGACGCTGCGGAGGCTGGCCGGGACGAGGCCCCATCGGCTGGCCGGGACGATACCCAGGTTGTGCCGGGCGCTGGCCCATGGCTTGTCCGGGTTGCGCGGGGCGTTGCGGACCGCCTTGCATGCTGGGTTGGCCAGGCCGTTGCGGGGGCTGGCCCATGGGCTGCTGGGGACGCGGGGCTGCGCCCTGCGGGGCTTGCGCCGGACGGGACGGCTGAGGCTGGGGGGTAGCCGCCTGGGGCGCCACGGGCGGCGGCGGGGCGGGCTTTTCCTCTGCCCGGGGCTGGGGTTTTTCAGGCTCTTTGGGCGGAGCGGGCTTTTCGGGGGCCTTGGCGGCGGGCGCCTCCGGCTTGGGGGCCGGTTTCTTTGCGGGAGCCTTTTCCTCAGGTTTTGCGGAGGCCGGTTTGGCGGCACCCTTGCCGTTTTTAAAGAAGGCAATCACCTGATCGGCCACTGATTGCTCAATGGTGCTGGAATGGCTTTTTGCGCTCACGCCAAACTCCTTGGCCAGCACGTCGATGACCTCGGCGTTGGGCACCCCGAGCACTTTCGACACTTCGTGGATTCGGACTTTCGGCGTGGTCACTATTTACTCAATCCTTTCAACTGCTCGTTCAAGCAACTAACTATATCATCCGGGATAGCTCTTTTCAACGTGCGCTGAAACTTCTTTCCCTTCAGGGCTTCGCTCAGGCAGGCGCTCTTGCGGCATACGTAGGCGGATCGCCCTTGCAGGGGCGGGACGTTATCGAGTGAAAAGGCCCCGGTTTCCCGGTTGAAGGTCAGCCGGATCATGCCGGCACGGGGAAAGCTGTGCCGACAGGTGATGCACTGCCTGGGGCGCTCATCCATGCCCGGGCCTCCAGCCGATCCGGGGAAGGCTACTCGTCTTCCCCAGCCTCGTCGTCGCCCTCGGCCTCGGCCTGGACAGACTCGCCCGCCTCTTCGGCTGGGGCGTAGGCCTCTTCACCCTCAGCAGCGGCCTCACCGGCAGTCACCAGGGCAGGCTCGCCTTCCGGCTGGGCTTCCGCCTCGGCAGCCCCGGCGTATTCCTCCAGGTACACGGAGGGATCGTAGGTCTGGTACTCGATGCCTTCGGACTCGAACTGGCTGTGGCTCTTGATATCCAGCTTGAAGCCGGTCAGCTTGGCCGCCAGGCGAACGTTCTGGCCTTCCCGGCCAATGGCCAGGGACAGCTGATCATCCGGCACCACCACCAGGGCCCGGGGCTGGCGGGGATCATCCAGCAGCAGCACCCGCAGGATCTTGGCCGGCGCCAGCGCGTTGATGATGAATTCCACCGGGTCCTGGGACCAGCGGATGATGTCGATCTTCTCGTTCTTCAGCTCGTTGACGATGGCCTGGATCCGGCTGCCCCGGGTGCCGATACAGGCGCCCTGGGCATCCACGTCCGGGTCGTGGGAAATAACCGCCACCTTGGTGCGGTAGCCGGCTTCCCGGGCGATATTCTTGATTTCGACCAGGCCGTCCTCGATTTCGGGCACTTCCAGCTCGAACACCTCGCGCACCATGGCCGGGTGGGCCTGGGATACGATAATTTGCGGCACCCGACCGGAGTCTTTCAGGTCCAGCACATAGACCCGCAGCTTGTTACCGACCCGGTAGTATTCCGAGGGCAACTGCTCGCGGGGGGGCAGGATGGCTTCGGACTTGCCGATGTTCACGATGACGTTGCGGCCCTCGATGCGCTGCACGATGGCGGTGGTCACGCTGCCCCGCTTCTCCTCAAACTCTTTCTGCACCAGCTTTTTCTCCGCTTCGCGGATGCGCTGGGTGATGACCTGCTTGGCGGATTGCGCGGCAATGCGGCCAAACTCGTCGGGGGTCACCTCGATTTCCAGGATGTCGCCCAGCTCCACGTCGGGCTTAATTTTGCGGGCTTCCTTCAGGGTAATTTGCGGCTCGTAGGGCGGCACTTCCTCGCCCGCTTCCAGCATGTCGTCAATTTCCTCGGGGGTGGGCGGCGGGGTCACCTTGTCCACCACGCGCTTCAGCTCGTAGATGCCGATTTCGCCCGAACGCTCGTTCAGGCGGCACTCGTAACCTTCCATGCTTTCCAGCTTGGCGTAGCGCTTGTAAGCGGCCAGCATGGCCTCTTTCAGGGACGAGATGACCACATCGCGGGGAATGCCGCGCTCACGCTCGAGCTGCTCGGCATGTTCCATCAAGGCGGGTCCGACTTTAATCATGGTGCTGGTTCCTCCACAAAATCAAGGGTTTAAAGTTCATCCTCCTCGTCCGGAAAATGCACTTCCGGGTTGAGGTAGACCACGGTGTCGCCATCCAGGGCCAGGTCGGCGGTTTGGCCGTCCGTACCGCGGATGGTAACCACACGGCGGGTTTCATCATAGGCCTGCAACACGCCTTCCCGCGCGGGGGGCCTGTTGCGGGGCGAAGTCTTGGCGGCGCCGGACTCGATGCGCACCGGCTTTCCGGTGTAGAACGCAAACTCCCGGCAGGTTTTCAGGGGCCGAAACAGCCCAGGGGAGCTGATTTCAAGGCTGTAAGGCAGGTCTTCCAGGAGGTTGAGGCCCTCCACAAGGGGATCCAGCATCCGGCTGATCCGCTCGCAATCGTTCAGGGACACCGGGGCATCCTGACCCTCCACGTAGATGCGCAGGTACCAGTAGCCGGCCTCCTTGTCCAGCTCCACCGCCAGCAGGTAGAATTCCGCCGGCAGGTTGGCCTGGGCCAGCTCGAACACGGTGGTTTCGATTGCGGCAATCTGGTCGGGCGAAAGTTTGACGGGTTTGGGAGGGGTGCGTTTCATCCTGAAACTCCGGGGAATCGAGAAAAGGGCCTCTTAAAGAAAGAAGTGGGCCTCGATTTGTGACCCACTTCTGACAAATCATCAAGAAGTGCCCCGATTTTATCACAAACCTTTTGCAGGCAACACCGGGTGAGGGGCGTGCGGGAGAAGCAGGCTCATTCGGTGGAGTCGGGGGCATCCTCGCCGGAAACCATGGCCTCCAGCGCATGCAGCTGCTCCAGGCCGCCAATGGCCACCAGCACGTCGTGGGCGCCCAGAACCAAATCTGGTTCGGCGGAGAGCTGGGCGCCGTCCCCGGCGCTGATCACCGCAATCACGTTCACCCCGGTTCGCTGGCGGATGCGGGAATCGGCCAGCGTTTTGCCCACCAGATGGGAGGCGGGGGACACTTCCAGCCATTCCAGCTTGGTGCCCTCCAACAGGCTGAACCGTCCAAAGACCGGCTGTTCCTGGCCAAAATGCTCCCCAAAGGTGGCCCGTTCCTTGTCCCGAACCAGGGCGATCAGGCGCTCGGTTTCCACAATGGGGTATTCCAGCTGGGTCATGATATTGAAAATAAAGCTGACGCTGGTCTCAAACTCCTCATGAATCACCACATCCACGCCCAGCTGGTACAGACGGGGAATATCGGCCCGGTAACGGGAACGCACCAGGGTAATAAGATCCGGGTTCATCTGGCGGGCCAGCTGGGCGGCCAGCTCGGAGGTGCGGATGTCGGGGAAAGTCAGGGCCAGCACCCGGGAATTTAGCACGCCTGCCCCTTTTAAAATCTCCACGTTGGAAATATCCCCGTAAATACTGGGAATTCCCCGCTTGTTCAGCTGCTTGACGGTGTGCAGGTTCATTTCCACCACCACAAAGGGAATGCCCTTTTCCAGCAGGGCCTCCGCCAGGTTCTGGGCAGTGGGGCCGTAGCCGGCAATAATTACCCGATCCCGCAGGCGGTCAGCCCCGCCCTCCTGGCATTCATCCGGGGCGCTGATGTCGATTTGCCCATACCGCATCAGCAGGTTGGGCAGGTAGCGGATGGCCAGCGGGGTGAGAAACATGGTTATGATGATGGCGTCAATCAGCACCGGGCTCCAAAAACGCAGCAACCCGCCCCAGGCCGGGACTTCCTGCACGGTCTGCAAGGTGCGGGCCAGAAGGATGAAGGAAAATTCCCCCACCTGAAACAGGGCCAGCCCCGCCCAGATGGCGGTTCGGTGAGGGAAACCCAACAGCCGAACCGAAGCGCCAGCCCCCACCGCCTTCAAAAAAATCAACAGGGCCGTAACGGCCAAGACCAGGCCCGCATGGGACATCAGGACTTCCATGTTGAACAGCAGGCCCATGGAGACAAAGAACAGGGTGATGAACACGTCTCGAAAGCCCTTGCTGTCGGCAATAATCTGCCGGCAAAACACGCTTCCGCTGAGCGCCAGACCCGCCACAAAGGCGCCGGCCTCGTAGGAGAGCCCCATCTCCTCGGTCAGCCAGGCCATCCCCAGGCTGATGGAAACCACCGCCAGGGTAAAGACCTCCTTTTGGTTGGTGCTGGCCAGGCGATCGAGGAAAAACGGCACCAGGCGCAGGCTCACCACCACGGCAACGGCCCCGAAAATCAGGGCTTGCAACAACACCCAGCCCATATCCAGGATCACGCCATGGGTAAACGGGGTAGTCAACTGCGGCAAGAGCGTCATTAAGGGCACGATGGAAAGATCCTGGATGATGAGAATCCCCAGAATCAGCCGCCCGTAGTCGGTATCATGCTCCCGATGGTCTTCCAGGCTCTTCAGCACAATGGTGGTACTGCTGAGCGAAAAGATGGCGCTCAGCAAAAAGGCCAACTGCAGCGGAAACCCGGCCAGCATGGCGAAGGCCAGGGTCAGCAGCACCGTGGTGATGACCAGTTGCAGCGCCCCGGCTGCCGGGGCGTGGTAGCGCAACTGCTTGAGCTTATCCACGGAGAGATCCAGGCCCACAATGAACAGCAAAAAGATGATGCCCACCTGGGCCAGCGTGCGAACCTGGGCCTCTTCCAGCAGGTTAAGCCCATAAGGGCCCAGCAACACCCCGGTCAGGATGAAGGCCAGGAACATGGGCTGGCGGATGCGGTGGAAGACAAAGGCGATCACGCCGCCCACGGCAAGCATCAGCAGGACGGAGCCAAGCATGTTCATATGGGGAGCGACATCATGCGCCATTCGGAAGCCTTCTCAATACCCTTCAACGAGTCTAGCAGGCGGGCCGCGATTTTGACAGCCCGCCGCGCATGCGGGTGCTATGCCGCGCATGCGGGTGCTATAATGCATGCACCTTATCATCCTAGCAAAGCCCCAGCCGCCGATGTCCGTACCGCACCCGACCGTCAAGCAAGCCGCCACCCTGGTGGTCGGCACCGGGATTTCCGGGCTTTTTACCGCGCTAAAACTCTCGTCACAAGGCCTCCGGGTGCTGCTGATTACCAAGTCCGCCCTGGATGATAGCAACTCCCGCTACGCCCAGGGAGGCATCGCCGCCGTGCTGCCGGAAAATGCCGGCGATTCCATCGAGCTGCACCTGCAAGACACGCTGAAGGCCGGTGCCGGGCTGTGCAATGAAATCATGTCCCGCTCCATCCTGTCGGAAGGCTACCCGGCCATCGAGGATTTGCTGCACTACGGGGTGCCCTTCGACCGCACCCGCTCCGATCAGCTGGCCCTAACCCGCGAGGCGGCCCACAGCGTGGATCGTATCCTGCATGCCGGGGGCGACGCCACCGGGCACCAGGTGGAAATGACCCTTATCGGCAAGGTCAAGGCCGATCCGCGGATTGAAGTGATTGAGTACGGGCAGGTAGTGGAACTGCTGGTGCACGAAGGCCGCTGCTACGGCTGCCGTGCGGTTCGCTACCACCAGCATGAGGAAGTGCTGGTGCTTTCACCCCATACGGTGCTGGCAACCGGCGGCCTGGGACGGCTGTATAGCCATACCACCAACCCGGCCATTGCCACCGGGGACGGCATTGCCATCGCCCACCGGGGCGGGGCCCGCATCGAGAATATGGAGTTCATTCAGTTTCACCCCACGGCCTTTTTTGCGGACGGCGAGCTGCACTTCCTTATTTCAGAAGCCCTGCGCGGCGAAGGGGCCGTGCTTCGGGACAAAAACGGGGCCCGCTTTGCCCACAAGTACCATCCTGATGGGGAGCTTGCTCCTCGAGATATCGTAACCCGCGCCATTTACGCCGAAATGCAAGCCTCTGGACTTCCCCACGTCTACCTGGATATCACCCACCTTCCCGCGGAAACCATTGAAAAACGATTTCCCACCATTCTGGCCAACTGCCTGAATTTCGGGGTGGACATTCGCAAGGACTGCATCCCGGTGGCTCCCGCCGCCCACTACCTGATGGGAGGCATTACCGTGGACATAGAAGGAAAGACCAGCATTCCCGGCCTGTACGCGGTGGGAGAGACGGCCTTTACGGGGCTGCACGGGGCCAACCGACTGGCCAGCAACTCCCTGCTGGAATGCGTGGTGCTGGCCCGGCGGGTGGCCGCCTACATCGGCAAGCAGGGCAGGCTCATCAGCGAGCACTTTGAGCTGCCGCCCGCCCTGGATCTGGCGGGACTAGGCTATGACTTCACGATGCATCCCGAAATGGCGGCTTACCTGGACGAATTGCACCGGATCATGTGGGAGCAGGTGGGCATCCTGCGCTCCGAAAGCGGGCTTTTGCAGGCAAGGGAACGCATCCAGGCCCTGATGGCCGCCGTGCAGACTCAGCATTTGGCCCGGCAAATCCCCCTGGGCATGGAACTATACAACCAACTGATGGTGGCCGGGCTGGTGGTTGAAGCGGCCCTGCGCCGCAAGGAAAGCCGGGGCGCCCACTGCCGGACAGACTACCCGGACAGTCAGCCGGCCATGGCCATTAGCTCGGTGGCGGCCAGGGGCTGAGATGCTGGGCATGATGCACACGCAAGCCGGTGATTTGGCCATCCAGGCTATCGTGGACGCCGCCCTGCTGGAAGACCTGGGCCAGGGGGATGCCACCACCGACAACCTGCCCGAGCTGGTTGGCCAAGAGCGGGTAGCCCGGATCACGCCGCGCCAGGACTGTGTGGTTTCGGGTCTGAACGTGGCCCGACAGGTTTTCATGACCGTGGATGCAGGGCTTGTATTTGAACCAATTTCGGAAGATGGTTCCCTGGTGAAGGCCGGCACCCCGGTGGCTACCGTCCAGGGTTCGCTGGCCGGCATTCTGAAAGCGGAGCGAACCGCGCTCAACTTTATGCAGCACCTGTGCGGCATTGCCACCGCAACCCGGGCTTACGTGGATAGGTTGGCAGGTACCAACAGCCGGCTCACCCACACCCGAAAGACCACGCCCGGTCTGCGGTTACTGGAACAACAGGCGGTGATTCACGGCGGGGGTTCCTCGCACCGGTACAACCTGGCCAGTGCGGTGATGGTAAAGGACAACCACCTGCAAGGGGTCGGCATTACGCAGGCAGTGCGTACCTTGCGGGGTAAAATCCCCCACACCATGAAGATTGAGGTGGAGGCCGACCGGCTGGAACAGGTTCGGGAAGCGGTAGAAGCGGGCGCCGACATCATCCTGCTGGACAACATGAGCCCGGCCCAGATCCGGGAAGCCCTACAGCTCATCGGCGGGCGGGCCATGGCCGAAGCCAGCGGAGGCATCACCCTGGAAACCGTGCGCGCCTATGCCGAAACCGGCGTGGATGTGATTTCCACCAGCAAAATCACCCTGGGGGTGCCGGCCATCGACATCGGCCTGGATATCGGCTAGCCCTCGATGCCGCAAATCGTGCGGTAACCACAGAAGCGATCCGGACACTTTTCGGGCAGGGGATACTCCTGGTCGTTCAGCATGTGGAATAACGTCTGTTCAATCAGGGCTTTGGCGGCCTCATGCTTTTGGGCGTCATAGGGCACCCGCTCTTCCCGGATGGGGGTCTGGGCATCCGGCTTGACTTCCACGTACACAAAGCACACGTCCTCGGGCAACAGCTCCTGAAGCCCCAGATCTGCTGCGGATGGGGTGCGCGCGGTTTCAACCAGGGCGTAGAGATACAGCACGGTCTGCCAATCGCTCTCCGGGTTGCGGGGCACCCCGGTGCCGGTCTTCCAGTCAATGAGCAGCACCTTGTCCCCGTCCCGAGCAATACGGTCAATACGCCCCACCAGCCATCGTCCGGCCACCGGCACATGAAAACCCCACTCGTTGCCCAGCACCGGCAGGTGGGTAATGGGGTGGGCCATCAGTTTTTTCCAGCTGTTTTGCACTTTGTCATCCGCCTCGGCCACCAGCTGAATGCAATCCAACCCGCGGGCCTGGTAATCGAGCAGCTTGTGGACATCCTTGCCCAGCTTGAAGTTGCTTTGATCCTCGGGCCAGTGCAGGGTTTTCACCCATTTGTAATAGAACTTCTTGGGGCACTTACCCCAGGTTTTAAAGGCGTCGGAGGCGATGGGCCTGAAATCGCGGCTGCTAGGCATTGAGGGCCTCCCCGGCAGTCTGCCCCGCCAGCAGCTCCCCCAGGATATGGAAGGCCAGGGCCGGCTCGACGGGACGCAGTCGGCCATACCGGTAGGCCTGGCGGTGGGCGGACAGGAACAGTGCCCGCCGCGCCCGGGTCAAGCCCACATAGACGAGGCGGGCTTCCTCCTCGATTTTCTCCCGCTTCTTTTGCTCCTGGTAGTTTTCCGGCAAGGCATGCCCCGCAGCCACCTGGTCCAGGGCCTGCAGCAACTTGTCGGACTCGTCAAAGCGAATCTGCTTGATGTCATGCGGGAAGCTATCCGCTTGTAAGCCAGGCATAAACACCACGTCAAACTCCTGCCCCTTGGATTTATGCATACTCATTACTTGGATAACATCATGAGGCTGCTGCAACAGCACATCGGTGAAGCTTTTCCTACCTCGCCAGGACTGCTGAAAGGCCTCGAACTGGTGAATCACGATTTCCAGCGGCGAAAGGTGCACCAGGTGCTGGTACTGCGCCAGAATCTCCTGGGCCATCAGCACGCACAGATAGCCGTTACTGCGATCGGACACCGACACAAAGAACCGATCGGTGATGCGGGCAATCAGCGCCCCGATATTGCCCCCCGCCGCCTGGTGGCTGAGTTCCAGCCAGTCGTAAGCCCATTGCTTCAGCAGCTCATCCGGCAGGCTGGCCGGGGACTGGTAGAATAGCGGGGTGGTTTCCAGAAACGCCTTGCGCTCCGGGCTATCCGGGATGTACTGGGCATCCACCAGGCGCTGGTACCACTGGGCCTGCACTTCCAGGTTGCCAGGTTCCCGCAGCAGCTTGAGGTAGGCAAGAATGACCGCAAACACCGGGTTGACGTTCATCTGCTCGCTGAGCGACACGGCGGGAATTTTGGCCCGGTGCAGCACGGCGGTCATGTGGTTGACCTGGGCGTTGCTGCGCACCAGCACTGCCACCGAGGTGTCGGGATGCGCCGCCTTGATGTCCCGAATGCGCGCCACCAGCCAGTCTTCCTCCTGGGCATTCATGTCGAAGAGCTCGGCTTGCGGCGGGTAGAGGAGGGGGGGGTTCTGACCGAGCACGGGCTGCATGGCCACCGGCTCAAAGGCCCGCTCCAGACCCGGAATTTCGCTGGCCTGCAGCATCCAGTCATTGGCCAGCCGGATAATTTCCGGGGCACAGCGCCCGCTTTGGGTCATATGCACTGTCAAGTCGGCCTGCCGGATGAAGTCCCGGAACACCGAGGTATCGGCAGAGCTGAAGGTGGTGGTAATGGACTGGTTGGTGTCCCCGGTGCGAATGAGATTGGGCCGATCCCCGCCCAACAGGCGGATGAGTTCCTGCAGCAGGCGGGAGGAATCCTGGGCCTCATCCTCGATGATCACCTCGAACTGCTGCTGGTAGCGGGCCCGGATGTCCGGGTAATCTTGCAGCAAACGTACCGCCTTGACGATCAGATCGGTAAAATCCAGCTGCCCTTGGCTATCCAGCTCCCGGCAATACAGCCGGTAAGCGGGCAGAAACTCCTGTAGCCGGAAGTGGGCGCCTTTTTCGATGTCTTCCGGGCTGATGCCGAATGTCTTGGCGTGGTTGATGCCCCGGTCAATGGCCCGCTGCCAATCCCCGGGGTTCTTGGCCGACTCCGGCAGGGTGATGCCGGCCACCTTGGCCAGGATCTCCGCCCGTCCGTAGTCATCCAGGATGGTCATGTCATCGGGCAGGTAGCCCAACAGGGTGGCGTGATCGTTCTCGGTGAGGATGCGAAACGCCAGCGAATGGATGGTGGAGACCACGGGCAGCTTGCGGGTCACCCCGGCCAGTTTCTTTTTCAGCCGGCCCAGCAGGGTTTTGGCGGCGCTGTCCATGTAGGTGAGCACCAGGATGCGGTCCGGCTCGATGCCCCGCTGAATCAGCTCCAGCAGCAGCTCCACGTTCACAAAGGTTTTGCCCGCCCCCGGCACGGCGCTGATGGCCATGCTGCCCTGCTGGTAGGCCAGGATGGGTTTTTGATCCTCGCGCAGCACCGCCCGCTCCAGGTTGGCCGCCAAAGCCGGCTCGTCTTCAGGTACAAGCCGGGGACGCAGCAGGCCCAGCTGGGTGAACCCCAGATCGTCCAGCTCGCTGGCATAGGCATGCACCCGCTCGGTAGCCAGCAGCATCAGGGTGCGGGTGATGTGTCCGGCCCGGGCCCGAATCACCGCTTCGTTGAACTCTTCGCTGAAGGCGGATTCGCTGCCATCCCAAACCGCCGAGTGCACCCAGGCGTTATAAAGCGGGGCGTTGTCGCTGCGGGCCCATTCCCGGGAGCCTACATCCAGCCAGCACTGGATGGGACGGGCGATTTCAAAGTCGATAATCTTCTGGGGGGTACCGATAATGACCGCTTCGGGATCCACGGCATCCGGCATTTCCGGGGTATCGGCCACCACCCCGCTTTTCACCTGGGCCAGCCACCAGCGGTTGAAGGCGTCGGTATCGTCTACGGCGCCCAGCAGCTTGTCCAGGGCCTGATCGGGATCCACGTCCCGCAGCAGGTCGCCCCAGCCGGAGTGGATGAAGGCGTCAAAAATCTGCCGCTGGCGCAGGTAGCTCTCGATGATGCGGCTAAGATCCCCAAAGCCATCCCGTTCGGAGGCAAAGGGAGACAGCACCCGGTGGAAGGCGGAATAGAGCTGGGCCTCAAACGGCTGCCCGGCGGCCTCAGCCAGCCAGTCTCCCAGCAGTCGGTAGCGGGCAAGCAACTCGCCATCCAAAGGCACGCCCAGCGCCTCCGGATCCGGCCACGCGGGCGACTCTTGCAGCGCCTGGCCAAGGTTGGCCACCAGACGATCCAGGACTTCGGCAGGCAACCGGTTAAACTGTAGCGCCTGAACCAACATGGTTTTCATCTCCCAGGCCGACAGGCGATACTGCCAGCGGGCACTGTTGGCCCATTGCAGCAGGTAGACGAAGGCCCGGCACTTGGGGTTGTCGCTGGGGCGGCGGGTGCCCGAGAGCAGCTGCACCGGGATGCCCCGCTTATTCAGCCGGTTTTGCAGCTGGTAAAAGCTGAGAAAGTCGGTCTTGGGCAGCACCAGGCACAGATCGCCCGGGGCATGCCCGGCCTCCAGCAAGCCCAGCACGTCCTCCACCACCTGTTCCAGCATCTCCACCCGGGTGATAAAGCGGTCATGCAGGCTTAACATGGGCAGGGGCCGGAAATCATCTTGGCGCTTCCAGTTGGCCAGCAGGGTTTGCCCGGCGTGATAGCTGGGATCATCCCGGGTGAGCGCTACGGTTTCGCCGGGCCGCAAAGCTTTCAGGGCCTGCCAGTCGTAAGGGTAGGCGTTCAGGTAGCCCCGGCGGGAGCCCCCATCAATATCCGCCGCCATAATCAAGGTCTCTACCGAAGGCGCCAAAAACTCAATCAGCCGCTGCTCGGCCACGGTAGTCTCATCCACGTCATCCACCACCAAATGCCTGATGTGCTGGCGAAGCCAGGCCGAAAGCGGGCTGTCCTTCTGCATCAGGCGGAGGAAAACGTCGATCTGCTTGTTGGTATCCAGGGTGCGCAGGGTGTAGCTGGCCGCGTCGAACTGGGTTTCCAGCAGGCCGGTTTCCACCTGGCAAATCTCGTTCAGCAGGGCGGAGCGCTGCTGCATGTCCTGGCGGCTCAGGTTGTTCTCGGATCGCAGACGCAAACGGCGCACGATTTGCTTGATAATATGGGCGTCGCTGCCCGGAAAGCCCTCGTAAGCATCCGGGTTCTGCTTGCGCAAACGGGCCAGCAGCCATTTCAGCACCAGCTCAGAATCGGCCAGGCCGGAAAGTTCTGGCCGAATGCGGCTTTGGCCCTTTTTCAGGGTGGCGGCAATCTCCGCCTCCACCACCGGCCAGAAGTTGAACAGGGCGTTACGCACATAGCCCATATAGGTGTACACCGGCAGCTGGGCCAGCGGGGCATTCAACTTGTACAGCAGGCGCTCGGTAAAAGCCACCTGGCGGGCATGGTTGCTGCACAATACCAAGATGGAAGACGAAGGGTCCTTTTGCAACAGCTGGGCGGTTTCCTCCACCAACCGGGTGGTTTTGCCCGCTCCTAAAGGTCCTTCCACGTATAGCATCGTTTCCGCTGCGCCTTCCCGTCTCTGTTTCACTCTAGTTTACAGAAGAGCCGGACAAACGAACAGCGGTTGTGCCTCGGTTTTTATCGGCAGCCCCGGGAAGAAAGCGGAACACCCGGGCATGAAGCCGCGGGTGTCACCTCTCTCTATCTCTTCTCTTTCTCGAATCCGTTGCCTAGTTCAGGGTTTCCTTGGGAAACACCTGGCGCATCACGGCATCCCGGTTGCGGCGGAACTGCACGTAGGTATCCCAGTCCTCCGCGATTTCTTTGGAGTCCTTCAGCAGGCGCTCTAATTCTTGCTGTGTCATTACGTCTATCAGACTCATCCCTATAAGTCCCCTCGGTGCTTGCTTGTTCGATACAAGACTCATCGAACACTCCCGGAAAAAGTTTAGAAAGCCTGGCTTCTTTGTAACTTTTTCTTTAGAATAAGTTGTGGTTCGTTACAATTCCCACCCATTCCCTCGGGATATTATACATAACAAGTAACCGAATTCATAACTGCTTTTATTTTCTTTTGTTTGGATCAGGGTAACAACCTACAAATGACCGAAACCATTCAGACAGCACGATTTGGGGATGTCGCGGTTGAAGAAGACCGGCTGATTTGCTTTGTGGAGCCCATCCTGGGTTTTGCCGGCTCCTCGCGCTACGTGATCCTGGACCACTCCGAAGATTCCCCCTTCAAGTGGCTGCAATCGGCGGATGAACCGGAGCTGGCCTTTGTGGTGACCAACCCCCAGTTTTTCAATATCCCTTACGAATTCGAGCTAACCGACGAGCATGCCGCGCAACTGGGGCTGACCACCGCCGAGGACGCCCTGGTGCTGACCATCGTGAACATCCCCCAGGGCGATCCGGCCAAGATGACCGCCAACCTGCTGGGGCCCATCATCATCAACCAGAGCCAGCGCAAGGCCATGCAGGTGGTGCTGAGCGACAGCAGCTACAGCACCAAGACCCGCCTGATTCCGGACGAGGTGCTGGCGCAGCAATCCAGCCCCACCCCCACCGCCACCTCGGACAAGGGGGAGTAGCATGCTGGTACTCACCCGAAAAACCGGCCAAAAACTGATTATCGCCAACGAAATTCACGTAACCGTGCTGGAAACCAAGGGCGAGTCGGTGAAGCTGGGCATTGAAGCCCCCCGGCACATCAGCATTTACCGGGAAGAAATCTTTGAAGAGATTAAAAAAGCCAACATGCAGTCGACCGATCAGGCGCCGGCAGCCCTGGATGCGGCCATGAACCTGCTGAAAACCAACCCGCCGGCCAAGGACGGTTAGTCCGGCATGCCGTTTCTGGATTTCCTGGCCCCTCCCCGGGATTGTTTTTTCAAGGCGCACGATCCAGAAGCCGCCGCCGCCCTGCTGAAACCCCTCATGGCCCAAACCCTGGGCACCGAGGAAAAGCGGGCCGTTTACGAGCTGATGGCCCTGGTGCACAGGGAGCGCAAGCAGTTCAAGGAGGCCATGGCCCTGTACGTGGCCATCAACGACCCTTACCAGGCCGGCTATTGCGCCATGCTGATGGGCGACATCCAGGGCGTGCAGACCCACTGGTCGCAAGTGATTCTGGAGCGGCAAAACCACTGGTGCCGCTCGCTGTTTGGCATGATCGTACACCGCCTGGACTGCTACCCCACCATCTTCCAGGTCCGGAACCACATTGAAAGCGATATTGCCAACCTGATTGCCGCAGGCCGCATCGACTTCCTGGAAAATCTGCTGAGCTACGTGGATTTTCTCACCCAGATGAACCTGGAGGCCCCCAAGTTTGCCGGACGGGCCTTAATGCACGCCGGCTGGCTGGACCGGGCGGGCAAGTTCCTGATTAAGGGACAAAAGGCCCTGCCCAACGACCCGGAAATCTACTTCCACCTGGGCCAGTACGGGGTGGCCCAGAAGCACTACCGCGAAGCCCGGCTGATGCTGAACCAGTGCCTGCTGATTAGCCCCACCTACACCCCGGCCCGCGAGCTATTGGGGCAGATTGCCGGGCAGGAATAGCCCCCCGCCCCGTCCCCAGCTGGCTTCCGCCATGGCCGCCAGGGCGTTTACATGGCCTGCCCAACCCCGCGCCGGCCCGTGTCATAAGAAAAATTTCCCAGATTTTGTAGGAAAAATAGCACAAAAATTTTTCAGGGGGCTTTATACAGTATCATCACCTTCATCTTCTAGAGCTAAATGAAACCCACTTGATGATAGCGTCTCGGCTGGGTGCGTCCCGCCCTCAAGCTGGAAACCAATCGGGATTTGCTATCTGCTTGCAAAAAAGCCGATCGTTATGCGATCGGCCTTTTTTTTGCCTGGCCCCATACGAAAAAAGCCGGCACTTGCCGGCTTTTTCAGAAGGAGTATTGACGAAAGGCCCTAGGTGCCTTCGGTCCAGGAGTTCATGTACTGCACCATTTCCGGGGTCAGCGTGTCGATGGCCACGCCCATGGCCTTCAGCTTGAGGGTGGCGATTTCATCGTCGAAGCTGGCGGGCAGCACGTGCACCCGGTTTTCCAGGCGGCCTTTATTCTTCACCAGGTATTCCACGGCCAGGGCCTGGTTGGCGAAACTCATATCCATCACGCTGGCGGGGTGGCCTTCGGCGGCGGCCAGGTTGATGAGGCGGCCTTCGCCCAGCACCAGCACCCGACGCCCGCTGCCCAGGGTGAACTGCTCCATGAAGGGGCGAATCTGCTCCCGCGCCTTGGCCATGTCGGCCAGGGCGGACAGGTTCAGCTCTAGGTCGAAGTGGCCGGAGTTGCACACCAGCGCGCCGTCTTTCATCCGCTCAAAGTGCTGGCGGTCGATCACGTGGCGGTTGCCGGTGACGGTCACGAACACATCGCCGATTTCGGCGGCTTCCATGATGGGCATCACCCGGAAGCCGTCCATCACCGCCTCGATGGCCCGGATGGGGTTCACCTCGGTGACGATGACGTTGGCGCCCATGCCCCGGGCCCGCATGGCGCAACCCTTGCCGCACCAGCCGTAGCCCACCACCACCACGTTCTTGCCGGCCAGCAGGATGTTGGTGGCCCGCACCACACCATCCATGGTGGATTGCCCGGTGCCGTAGCGGTTATCGAAGAAGTGCTTGGTCTGGGAATCGTTCACCGCAATGGCCGGCCAGGGCAGCTTGCCCTCTTTTTCCATGGCCTTCAGACGCACGATGCCGGTGGTGGTTTCCTCGGTGCTGCCGATGAGGTCGGCAATCAGCTCGTTGCGATCGCGCACCACGGTGGCAACCACGTCGGAGCCGTCATCGATAATGACGTGCGGCTTGTGATCCAGCGCAATGTGGACGTGCTTGTTGTAGGTTTCGATGCTTTCGCCCTTGTAGGCGTACACGGAAATGCCGTAATCCTGCACCAGGGAGGCGGCCACATCATCCTGGGTGCTCAGCGGGTTGCTGGCAATGAGGATGGCGTCGGCGCCGCCCTCTTTCAGGGTGCGGGCCAGGTTGGCGGTTTCCTTGGTCACGTGGCAGCAGGCCACAATGCGCATGCCGGCAAAGGGTTTTTCTTTCGCAAAGCGGGTGCGAATCTGCTCCAGCACGGGCATGTCGCGGTTCGCCCATTCAATCTGCTTTTTACCCTGGGGCGCCAGGCTGGCGTCTTTAATTTCGTGGGGAATCGGGGTCATGGTGGCCATCGGGGTCTCCTGTCAGCTCAACACGTGAGGCCCCCACTCTAGCAAAGAAGCGGGGCGGATCCAAGCGGGGGCTTTGGCAGCGGCCCTAGTTGTTTTCCTCCAGGTCTTTGCCCAGCGCCTCGCGGGTAGCCATAATACCTTTCAGCTCGTCAATGGCATTCAGGGCAGTCTGAATTTTTATTTTCAGGATCTCATCGTCCTCGGCCTGCTCCATGAGCGATCCCCGGTAGATATAGCGATAGTGGTTGCTGATGCGCCAGTAGCGGATGGCGTCCTCCAGGTTCTCGATGGCCTTTTGAATCAGCAGGTAGGTCTGGAACTTCTCCTGCCCATGCGTAAAGCTGTCCCGAAAGCGCATGTTCTCGGCGGAAAGCCGCTGGGTCAGAGCGCCCAGCTGCTGCAAGGTGAGGGTGCGGTCGTTCAGCTCAATCTGTTTGCGGATTCTCAGCAGGTTTTCGCTAATGCCGCTGGCCTTGGCCAGATACTCGGTATAGATGTCCCGGGCCTTGATGTCCTGACCCACCAGGGCGGAGGCCTCGGCATAATCCCCGGCGGAAATGTGCGCGTCGATCTTGCCCAGATCGGCCCGAATGGTGTCGAGATCGAACGGCTGGGCCGCCTGGGTGGGTTGGGCCCCTGCCGAACCAATCACTGCCAGGTTGGCCAATAGCCCTAAGGCAAGCAAAAGAGCTACACTGGGTTTGAAATCGCGCATTCGATGGCTCCAGCCCGGTTCACGAAGGGCCTGCTTCCATTGTATGCCCTGGGAGTGTCTTTGTCAGGGGAAATTCCAAGCACGCGAGGGCGCCAGGCCGGCCCGGCGAAACCGGGCGATTTCGCAAACAGCGCCTGTGTTTCAGGCAATTTTCCCTATTTTATTGTTTTTATTAACTTAAGATATATTTTTTCATCACCACCCCGTGCAGCGAAAGGAGTCCGGTATGACCCGAGCCGAATTACAGCGGATACATGCCCGCACCGGCAGGCTGATTATGCTGTGCAACCGGCTGCTGGCGGCCATGGTGGTTTTAGGAGTGTTGTTTTGCGCCATCATGGCAGGCGGCATGCAGGTGCTCAGCAGGCCGGAACGATTTTTCGCCACCCAGGCCTTCAGTGTGAACTACATGGAATCCACCGAGCGGGAAACCGTGCTGAAAACCGGCCAACTGAACGGCCAGGCCCAGCGCGATCCCAATTGGGACGGCATTGTGGCCGGCAGCAGCATCGGCACCACGCTGGGCAGCAGCATTCCTTTTGTGGGGCCTTATCTCGGGCCGGTGGCCGGCGCGGTCGTAGGCTACCGCATGGATAGCCGCCTATAGGCGTAGCCCGGGGGTGGATGCCAATTTAAACCGCCCGGTCGATGCGGCAGGGGCAGGCGGTTGCCTATGATGGACATGGGCGGTCGAGGGATCGGCCAGGCCCGGACACCGTGGTTAGAAACCGAGTGTTTGAAGCTGATGAACCTGAATGAAGAGTGCCTGCTGCTGTTTTTGCAAGGCACGCGCCCCTTGTCCAGTACTGAAAACCACCCGCCGGCGGAAGCCGCCCCGCTGACGACAACCGAAGGGGCCCCGGCCCGGGGGGGCTATGCCTCGCCGCCCAAAAACGGGCCGCACGCCAACCCAAGCTAGTCGGACAAATTTCAGAAAAGTTGAGCCAACCGGCCCAATTGGCCTTTACATTGTGTTACAAAAGCCCGTTTTTGGCGGGTTTTTAGGGGTTTAAAACCCTTGGGAGAGAAGGAGAAAGGGCCAAAATTAAAGTTTTCGGGAGTTTGGTCTATATTTAGTATATAAGATTTTACTTCTCCTCTCCTCCTCCTCCACTCACCTCTAATCCGACTTTCAGACTTCACTTCAACAACAGTTAACTCCTCATAGCGCGCACAACTTCCAAGGGTTGTGCTTTTCTCTTTTTAAGGGGGTTTTGGGGCTAGGTGGCCTGAAAGTCGGTGGCACTGCGTTCATGCAGCCAACGGGTAAACTGCCAGTGGTCGAAACTGCGGCAATACTGATACAGGCTGCACAACAGGGTATCCCCGGTGGCGCTCTTGCCCTCGAAGGCCGGGTAGCCGTTGCAATCGATCATGCGAATCTCGGCATGGATGACCCGTCCCACCATATCGTCCGGGGCAGGGGGCATCAGCAAAATGCGGCTCAGCCACTCAAAAAGCACGTGCTCCGGCACGCGGCCCCGGTTATCGGCTGCAAGCAGGCTTTGGCTGAAGGCCTCCAGGATCAAGACGTCTCCCTCGGTTGGGGCAGGCGGGACACCGCGCTGAATTCTTTCACTGGCTCTATTGTACCAAATCGCCCTACTGGAAATCGGTACTGTAAATCCGCTTCTTGTAATAGAACTTGAGCACCGGGTGGTTGTTTTCCACCGCCACCCAGGCCACCGCATGGCGCGGGGCCTTCTCTTTGCGGGGCGGATTGTAGTGTTCCATGCGGTGGATGGGGATGACCGCAATCACCCGGCCCAACTTCTTCAGCACGAACACCTTGTAGGCGCTCTCCTCCTGGGCTTTTGCGTCATCAGGCCCGGGGGCGGGCGCCGGGGCCTGCAACGGGGGCAGGCTGGGGGACGTGTCGCTGATGGGCTGCATGCCGGCCTCACCTGCCGGGGCGGGATCCAGCCGCATGCCCGGCTGGGACGGGGGCGGCTCGGCCATGGGCGGCAAGGCGGGGGAAGCCGCGCCGGCATCCTGGGCAGGCCCCGGGGAGGAAGCCGCCGGGGGCGGTTGGAGGTAGGCGGTGGACGGCTGGGTACCCAGGTTGGTGCGCGGGGAGCCGTCGTTGTAATCGCCGGGCTTGATGAGATAATAGCCCGGGGTCAGCACGAAGCCGTTGTAACTGATGTTCTGGGTCACCCGGGCCAGGGCGTAGGGGGTGTACTGCTTCTTGCCGTAATCGCCCAGCTCCTCGGGGTCTACATCCCAGAAGTCCCGGGGCGGGGGAATGAAAAAGGTCTGGGGACGCTCATCGGTACCGGCATTGCCGTGCTTGCTATCCTTGTCGTACAGCAAGGTATCCCCGGAGCGGGCCTGGGTCCAGTTGTCGTCCCAGGCCAGGGCAGGGCCCCCGCCCAGCAGCAGGGCCAATAACAGGCTGAACAAACCAATCCGCGTCATGGGGCTGAACGGACTCCTTGGGCTTGGGCCGACCTGATCCCGGTATCGGCCATAATGCCAGTTTATTCAATTTGTCGCTGTTCTCAAACCGCTAGCCGGAGGATAGGGCGCCGGCCCCTTTCAGCGCCCGGATGGTGCCGGAAATATCGCTGGAACCAAATACCGCCGAGCCGGCCACCAGCACGTTGGCCCCGGCAGCCCGCACCGCCTCGGCATTGCGGGGGGAAATGCCGCCGTCCACTTCCAGGTGAATGGGCCGATCGCCGATCATGGCCTTCACCCGGGCCAGTTTCTCCAGGGCCTGGGGAATAAAGGACTGCCCGCCAAAACCGGGGTTTACCGACATAATCAGCACCAGGTCCAGCTCGTCCAGCACGTTTTCAATGGCCGCCACCGGGGTGGAGGGGTTCAGGGAAACGCCCGCCTTGCAGCCCAACCGCCGAATCTCGGTGAGGGTGCGGTGCAGGTGGGGGCAGGTTTCGGCATGCACGGTGAGCACGTCGGCGCCCGCGGCGCAGAAGTCTTCCAGATAGCGCTCCGGCTTTTCGATCATCAGGTGCACGTCGAAGGGCAGCTGGCTATGGGGACGCAGGGCGGCAATAATGGGCGGGCCCAGGGTGAGGTTGGGCACGAACATGCCATCCATCACGTCCACGTGCACCCAGTCGGCCCCGGCCTCCTCCAGGCGGCGCAACTCCTCGCCCAGCCGGGAAAAATCGGCGGACAGAATGGACGGGGCCACCAGCACCCGGCCCGGGGTAAACGTGGGCTCGAATCTGCTCATACCGGCATTGTACAGCAAAGTCGCCCGGCGGGTATGCGCAAACCCAAGGCATGGCCGTCCGCCCGGATGTCGGCTAGAATGGGGCTATGTCTGCCCATCCCCGTATTTATCGCCAGGTGCTGGCCGCTTCCGGCGAGGGACGCCCGATTGAGGGGGTGTACTTCGGGCTGGAGAGCGCGACCAGCCAACCCCTGGATACCCTGGCCATCGGGGTGTTCCATGGGGATGAGGGGGTGAGCGGGCGCCTGCTGGCCCGGCTGATTGACCACCTGAGCCAGGCCGGGCCTGGCGCTGGGTTGCCGGACTGGTCGCGCCAACCGGCCCTGATTATCCCGGTGCTGAACCCGGACGGCCTACACCGCCGCCAACGGGGTACCGCCCGGGGGGTAGACCTGAACCGCAACTATCCTACCGCCAACTGGGCCCGGCAAGGGGAGGGCACGCCCTATTACTCCGGGCCGGAGCCAGCCAGCGAGCCGGAAACCCGACTGGTGATGCAATTAATCGAGGCCCATCGCCCGCGCAAGATTCTCACCGTGCATTCGCCTTACAAGGTCATCAATTTCGACGGCCCGGGCCGGGCGCTGGCCGAGGCCATGGCCGCCCACTCCGGCTACCCGGTGGTAGAAGATATCGGCTATCCCACCCCGGGCTCGTTCGGCACCTATGCGGGCAAGGAGCGGAACATTCCGGTGATTACCCTGGAGCTACCCCCCTCGCCCGAGGATCCCCCCCACGACGACCAAGAACTGCCCGTGGAGTCGTTGGATCAGGTGTGGGCCGACAACGCCGCAGCCCTGCTCCTGGCATTTCGCCATTAAGGCAATCTCGGTCTTTCACATGTTTTTACAAAAAGGATCATCACCGATCATCACCATCGAGTTACGGGAGGGACTTTTCCAATGAATACCCGCTTTGGCACCCTTGAAAGTGTGCTGAGTTCCGACGTAAAGGCCGCCCGGGCCTCTATGCTGAAAAAAGCCCAGGAGCTGGACAGCAAAACCCCCACCAAACCCGTACAACTATTAAGGGTGGGCGACCGTTTTGACTTGCGCACCGAAACAGACGTAACCGTTGCCGATCCCGGGGACGAAGTCGTTTTCCAGAACAACGCCGCCAGTCGGTATATCGAACGCCATCGCGCCAGCCTGGAACGTACCCGCGACCTGGCAAAACAGCTCAAAACAGGCTTTGAAAAAATCGGGCGGGCCATGGCTGACGCCGACTCAGAAAACTAGGATGTAAGCCCAAAAAACTACTCGGCGCCGGCGGACTGGTGCTCGCGGGCGGGGAAGCCTTCGCCCGGCGCATGGAAGCTGAGCGAGATGCGCCGCTCATCCGGGCTGAACTTCACGATGTAGGTGGTTACTTTCTGGCCCACATCCAGCTTGGTGCTGTTGCGGTGCTCGTAATCGGTAATGTCTTTGCTGGGCAGCAGCGCTTCCACGCCGGGATACACTTCCACGAAGGCGCCAAAGTGCTTCATGCGGGTAATGGTGCCTTCCACCTGGTCGCCCATGCCCAGTTCCTTGGTCACTTCGTTCCAGGGATCGGCATGCTGGCCCTTGATGGAGAGGGACACGCGCTGTTTTTCGTGATCGATGCCGATAACTTCCACCGAAATCACGTCGCCGATGCTGAGAATATCGGAGGGATGCTCCACCCAGCGCCAGGACATCTGGGAAAGCGGCAGCAGGCCGTCCACGCCGCCCAGGTCCACGAAGGCCCCGAAATCGGTGAGGCGCACCACCTCCCCTTCCACAATGGAGCCTTCCTTCAGCTTGGCAAACAGGTCCTTGCGCTGCTCGGCCATCTGCTCGGCCACCATTTTGCGGTGGGACAGAATAATGTTGTTGCGCTGGCGGTCCAGGTTGATGATCTTGGTGGGCAGTTCCTTTTCCACCAGTTCTTCCAGGGGTTGCTTGACCCGCAGGTGACTGGAGGGGATGAAGCCGCGCAGGCCCATCACATCGACCAGCAGGCCGCCTTTCACCACGGCGGTCACCTTGCATTGCACCACCTGGTCGTTGTTCATCAGCTCTTCCAGCTTGTTCCAGTTTTGCGCGGTCTGCACCCGGCGCAGGGAGAGGGTCAGCTGGCCATCCTCGTCCTCCTCGAACAGGATGTAGAAATCATACTCATCGCCCGTCTTCAGGGCTTGGCTGGCGGTGGTTTGGGGGGTGCCCACCTCTTTGTTGGGCAGGTAGGCCGCCGTTTTGGCACCGATGTCGACGAGGGCGCCACTGGGTTCGACGGCGATGATCGTGCCCCGGACAATTTCACCCCGCTTGAACTGGTAGTCGTATTGGGACAACAGCTTCTCGAATTCAAGCTTTTCAGGTGTCTGCATTCCCTCCTCCTCGGGGGATGAGTGTTTTGAACGGGGGGACATCGGTTAAACAACCTCCAACAGAACAAAATAGAAGATGGACCATTGTTTAGAATAGTCCATCCTGAGAATTATATCAATCATATCACGGGAATCAGAACTGTCTAATCGGTTAATTGTTGTAGAAACGAGGATTGGCGCAATTTTTGCAGGGCCCGAATCTCCGTTTGGCGAATGCATTCCCGGGTCACACCGTAGATTTGCCCTATTTCCTCAAGGGTCATCTTTTTCTTATCGGTCTCAAACCCACATGGTTCGGCCCCTGAAAGCCCATAGCGCTTGGCAATCACGTCGCGCTCCCGCTCATCCAGATGGTTGAGGAGGGCCAGTTGCAGCAATTTCAGGCTGCGACGCTTGTGCAGCTCGCTGGCGGCATCGGGGCGGTCATCCTCGATGGTCTCGGCCAGGGTCTGGGTGTTGCCGTCCTTCATGGGGATTTCCATCTCCAGGCTAACAATGCGCTGGGACACCCGGCTGAGCTGCTGCACTTTGCGAACCGACAGCTTAAGGGCTTCGGCCAGCTCCTGATCGCTGGCCGGTCGGCCCAAGGCCTCCTTCAGCTGATGCTTAGCCTTGCGCAGCTTGGACACGCTGTCAATCACATGGCCCGGCAGCCGGATGGGGCGGTCATGTTCGGCAAAGGCCATAAACACCGACTGCTTGATCCACCAGGTGGCGTAGGTGGAAAACTTGTAGCCCAGGCGGTAGTTGAACTTTTCGATGGCCTTCATCAGCCCCAAGTTGCCCTCCTGAACCAGATCCATAAACGTGGCACCGCGTCCGGCATGGCGTTTGGCAATGCTAATGACCAGGCGTAGGTTGGCCTGGGCCAGCTTACGCTTGGCAAACTCGTCCCCTTGCTCGATTCGCTTGGCCAGCTCAATTTCCTCCTCGCGGGTTAGCAGGTCGGACTGGCGGGTCACCGCCTTCAGGTACTGGATAGCCGTATCTTCCAGGGACGATCCGGCTTTTTCAATCGGTTCTTTGCGTGCAGGCAGGGAGTCCGCCGGGATATCCTCGTCGTCATCCACCAGGGCAAGGGCTTCGACCGGCTCCAGCTCGGGCATGGGGTAGGCGTTCATCAGCATAGCCATCAGGTTTCCTCCTTACTTTCCTTCTCCGACTGTTCAGAAAATGGGAAATCGGGCCCCTCTTGGGCCGATTTGCAGTTTCTCCGTTTCGGTTTTCCGTGGATCGCGCTTTGACTTTCACTTCAGACTGAGGGGTTTTACCGGGGCGTTTGGGTGGAGTGGGGAGCCTCCTTTCGTTTTTGACCGGACTTGTGGAGAATAAAAAAGCCTTGTCAAACGGCAAGGCTTTCCCTTCTAGCATGTAGTTGTTGAGAGGAGTTGTGAGTAAATCGGCTAAACTTCTACCACTGGATTGGCAAGGCTTTCCGGGAGCCGGAAAGCTGTAAGACTGTATACCTACTTCTCTTGACCTACTTCTCTACCTGTTTCTTACATCGGTCACGCAGGTTCCGCGTTTCTCGATATCTACATCATATTCCCAAAGTATATACTTTTCAATCACCTGCCCGTTGTTTTGAAACATTTCGTTACTTCGGGTTTAAAAAGCCGCTTCCGGAGGCATTCTGGCGCGGGGGCGCTCAGGCCAGGTTAAGGCGTTTTCCGCTCATGGCCGCCTTGGCGGCGGCCTGCGGGGCGGCCAGCGAGGTGCCGTAAGGCAGGGACAACTCGTAGTCGCTTTGCTGCAGCACACCCCAGTGTTTGCGCACGGTGCGGTCGATAACGCGCAAATTATGGACGGGCAGGGGCAATGGCCGGTTGCGGGCTTCCCGGCCCGGCACATTCAGGTCGAAGCCAATCACACGCTTGCCTGCGGTGCGGATGATCAGGGGATAACCCACCCGCTCCCAGCGGGAAACCAGCTGGTTGTCGTTGCTGTAGTGCGCTTTGGTTCCATCGGGACGCAGGGCGCCCACCGTAATGACATTCCGGGCCAGTGACAGCAGGTTCAGATAGCCCGGCCCATCGTTGCCCGCCGACAAGAACAGAGGGCACTTGCGGCCCAGTTCCTGAAGCACGTAAAGCTGGGTGCGCAGGTTGCCCAGCGCGCTTTGCCAGGCATTTCCGAAACGCTTACGCACTTCCTCGTTTTCAATGCGGTCGATGCACAGTTTGTGGAGCCTAGCCAGGATGAAACGCCGCAAGTCCTTCACGTTTTCGGCCCGCAACCCAGGGATCAGCAAATCCTCTCGCAACCGCTGGATGGGCACGGACACCGCAAAGGAGACATTGATGGCGTCAATGGGCTTACCGCCCCGGATATCGGCATAAATGGCCTGCAGGGCGGGCAGCAGATCTAGGTTGCCCTGGGCGGTTCTCTTGACCGGGTAACGGGCAATCTCGATGTCGGGCACCACCATACGGGCATAGGCGGCCACCATCTCCCCGTGGGAAGTGAGCTTGGCCGGTTTTTTCTCCCCGTCCCGGTTCAGGTAAAGCAGGGGGAAATCCTTGTCGTCAAAGTTGTCGGCAATGGCCAGCACCCGTTTGCGGCTATCCGGGGCCGAGGATCCAAACCAGGGGCGGCGCAAAACGAAGACATCCCCGGGTAGTGGAGCCACCCATCCGCCAGAAAGAGCCCTGTTTTGTTGAGAGACCCGCCCGGGCCCCGGGAAAGCTCCCGGCAACCGCAGGCCAAAACTCGGTAGGGTGGACATCATCCGCTCCCAATTTGCCATACGATACAATCAACCGACAATCACCCGGATCAAGGCCCCTGAACGGCAAAAGTTGCCTGGGGCTCAGCCCGTCCTGTCCAGCCGCCCGGCCAGCCAGGCCGCCGCCGCCGCTGGCACCGCCAGCGAGGTTCCACGGGCCTGCACGGGCAAAGCCAGCCTGGCTTCGAACCGCTCCCGGGGCAGCGTGGGCAAATACCGCATGGGCGCATGCCAGCGTAGGCGATCCAGCGGCAAATCGACCGGGCGTGGCGGGGGATGGCGCGTTTCTTCCAATAAGGGCTCGATGGCAGCTCCCAGCAAGCGGTCTTGCGCGTCCCAGGCCGGCCTGATCTGATAGTCCGCCATCGCCCACTGCCTGATCAGGCTGTTATTGCCGGAATAGGCAGCCGGATGCCCCTGGCGATCGAGGGCGCCCACCCCAATCACAGCCTTGGGAAGCAGAAACAGGTTGAGCGCCTGGCGGCCATCGTTGCCTGCGGCCACAAACACGGGCACTCGGCGGGCGATGGCATCCAGCAGGAGCAATCCCCACCGCAGCCGGAACACAAACCGCCGGTGGCCCTGGGCCAGGTAGTGGCGCGGAATCTGCGAATCGGGCAGCAAGTCGAAGCGAAGCCGGTGCAACCGATCCCAAATCTCCTGGCGGTAGGCATGGACGTTGTCGGGGTTCAAATCCGGCAAGCCCAGGTCGGTGCGCAACCGTTCAAACGGCACCGACAGGCTAAGGGACATGCCCGCCGCATCCAAGGGCCTTCCCAGGAACAAGCGCCCGCAGATGGCCGCAAGGGCTCCCAGCACATCATTCAAGTCGGTTTTTGGCACCGGGCTGGTCTGGTAGCGCAGGATTTTAAGTTCGGGATTGGCCCGGACGGCCACCGCAGACACCATGTCCCCGTGGCTGACCTGCCCCAGCGGGTAGCGATGGTTTTGAAAGCGCATCTCAAAAACGGGCACCCGCTGCCGGCGGAAGTCATCCACCACGGCCAGAACGCGGAAACGCCCGGATGGCGCGTCGCCAAAATACAACCGGCGCCGCAAACGCAGGCGGCGGGGGGAGGTATTTTGCCCAAGGCAGAGCCGATCCGAGGCCGGTTCAGGCTGAGCAGGGAACGGCAGTGGGCACAAAGCCGTCCCCACCCTGAAGGGCCGGGGGGCAGGCAGGGCAAAAAGGGCAGGGAGCACCGGGTCTCCTCCAAAAGGCAACAAACAACCCTGATGGGCCAGGGCACCGCCCCAATAAAACCGGCTGGGCCGCTGGAATTGTTCAGGCCGTGCAGACCGGGGTCAGAAAGCGGCAGCGGCTTCCTTGGCGGGTACCCCGCCGGGCGAATTCCGCCTCGATTTCGTTCATCAGTTCCAGCTTTTTCTGCAACCACAGCGGCGCCACCACATGCAGGCGATGGCCATTGCCCGCCACCCGGTGAATGACCGTATCCGGGTGCAGGCGCTCGATAAAATCGCAGATGAGCTGCACGTAGGCTTCCTGATCCAGGGGTTGCCATTCTCCCCGCAGGTATTGGGCCGCCAGCGGGGTTTTTTCCATGGCGCAAAGCAGGTGGATTTTTACCCCATGCACCCGCAGCTCGGCCAGCTTGTCGGCGGTGGCCATCTGATCCGCCCAGCTTTCGCCCGGCAGGTCGAGGATGACGTGAATGCAGTGCTCCAGATCGTACTTTCGGGTCAGCTGGTAGGCGGTCAAAAAATCCTCAAACGTCTCGGCGCGGTTCAACAACGCAAGCGTACGGTTGTGGATGGTTTGCATGCCATACTCGACCGAGACATACGGAACCCGGCCCTTGTAGCTGGCAATCAGGGCCAGCTTTTCCTCATCCACGCAATCAGGGCGGGTAGAGATAGCCAGGCCCACGATATCCGGGTGGGCTTGCACCGCCTCGTCGTACAGGGCCTTCAGCCGGCATACCGAATCGTAGGTATTGGTAAAGCTTTGGAAGTAGGCAATAAACTTGTCCGCCTTAAAGCGTTTGCGCTGCTTGGCCATGTTTTTGAGCAGCTGATCGGTAATGCTGTCCCGGCGATCCTGGGCCCGGGAAGATGAGCCGGTTTGATCGCAGAAAGTGCAGCCCCCGTAAGCCTTGGTGCCGTCCCGGTTGGGACAGGTAAAGCCAGCATCCAGGGTCAGTTTATAGGTTTTATAACCCAGTTTTTCCTTGAGGTATTCACTGTAGGGTCGGTAGGGCTTGCTCATGGGCTTTCCGGACAGAAGCTAACAGGTTGTCATGGCGGTTTTGGGCTTGCCTGGTTTTTTCATGCTACAGAAATCGTGATTTGGGCGCAAATCTCCCCCCAAAGGCCACGGATGCAATACCACGGACGTTTTGCAAATTTTTTTGCCGGGTCGGGCCGCCCTCTCCGACTTAGTGTACAAACAACAAGCCTTTTCAAGCGCTCCTGTCTTTGATACAGTCCATTTCACTCAGGAGATGAAACACCAATCCAGTAACCGGGAGTGCCCAAAGGAGGGGTTAATGTCTGCATTGCAATCCGCGCTTGTCACACCCAGGGATATGGCCAACCTGACCATGCTGAAAGAGCTGGGTTTGAATCTGGTGGACGTTCGTATTTCGCATGTATCCTTTGCCAAGGGACAATTGCTGGGCAATATCCCCCTGCCTTCCAACACCCGGGTGGTCTGCGTGATTCGAAACGGCAAGCCCATTGTAGATTTGCAGGCCGTGTTTCTGGAAGAAAACGATTTCGTGTACCTCATCACCGATGACGAGATGCTGGTGCGGCACGCTTTTACGGTTTAGGGTTCATATAAAGAGGGGAAACCGGCTTTGACGAGGGGTCAAAGCCGGTTTTTTACATGGGGCTCCCTGGCAAAGCAGGGCAAGGTTCAGGCCCGCCCGTCAGTTTTTAGAGCCGCCTCTTGCGCTTGCGGGGATTTTCGGCAATGATCACGGTGTCCCTTCCAAGCTGAGGTGTTCTCGACCCATGTGTGGCATCGTCGGTTATCTGGGCCGCAAGGCACCAGTCCCCCTGATTGTAGAGAGTCTGCGTCACCTGGAATACCGCGGGTACGACTCGGCAGGCGTCTGCTACCTGGATGACGAGAACCTGCTGCAGGTTTACAAGGCTTCCGGCAAGCTCGTCAACCTGCAAAACGTGTTGCCGGAGGAATTACAAAACCGCCACCAGCAAAAACTGAATGGACACCAGCACATTGGCATCGGGCATATCCGCTGGGCCACCCACGGGGCGGCCACCGATATCAACGCCCACCCGCACCTGAGCACCCGCCGGGAAATCGCCCTGGTGCATAACGGCATCATCGAGAATTTCTACGAATTGCGCAAGGAGTTGCAGCAAAAAGGCCAGCAGTTCCTGTCGGACACCGACACCGAAAGCGTGGTGCAGCTGCTGGAATACCTCTCCCAGGGGGAAAGCGACTTTTTGAAGGTGTTGCAGCAGGCCCTGACCAAGCTGCAAGGGGCCTATGCCCTGACGGTCATTTCCCGCCGGCACCCGGATCATCTCTACGCGGCCCGGCACCAGGCCCCGCTGGTCATCGGGGTGGGCGAGGACGCTGAGGGCAAGCCGGAATACATGGTGGCCAGCGACGCCGTGGCCATCGTGCAGCACACCAACCGCATCATTTTCCTGAAAGACGGTGAAATCGCCGAAATCACCCCCCAGGGGCTGCGCATCATCAACCTGGCCGGGGAGCCCGTCAGCCCGGTGATTGAAACCATCAGCACCGACCCGCTAACCATCGACAAAAAAGGCTACAAGCACTTCATGCTCAAAGAAATCTACGAGCAGCCCGACGTAGTGCGCAACTCCCTGACCGGACGCCTGCAAAGCGTACACCAGCCCATCTGGCTGCTGGGCAACACCCCGGAAAAAGAGGCCGCCTTCAGCCAGGTGCTGACAGACATTGACCGCATCGTGATTATTGGCTGCGGCACCTCTTACAACGCCGGGCTGGTGGGCAAGTATTTCATCGAAGAGCTAGTTCAAATACCTGTGGAGGTGGAAGCGGCGGGCGAGTTCCGCTACCGGAGCCCTTTCATCAGCAACCGGGACCTGGTGATTACCATTTCCCAGTCCGGGGAAACGGCGGACACACTGGCTGCCCTGCGGCTGTCCCGGCAGAAAAATGCCAAGGTGCTGGCCATGACCAACCGGGAAGACGCTACCATGACCCGGGAGGCCGACTTCGTGATGGCCGTGCGCGCCGGGGTGGAAGTGAGCGTGGCTGCCACCAAGAGCTTTACCGCGCAGGTCACCGCCCTGTACCTGCTGGGCCTGGCACTGGCCGAAAAGCGCAACAGTTGCCCGCTGGACCTGCTGGAGTCGCTGAAAAGCGAGTTGCTGAAAATGCCGGCCCGCATTGAGCAGGTGCTGCACAACACCGAACCGCTGCAAACCCTGGCCCGAAAATACGGAAACGCCCGGGACGTTCTGTTCATAGCCCGGGGCATCAACTTCCCGGTAGCCATGGAGGGCGCCCTGAAGCTGAAGGAAATCAGTTACATCCATGCCGAAGGGTATTCCGGCAGCGAACTGAAGCATGGCCCCATCGCCATGCTGGATCAGAGCATCCCGGTGGTGTCCGTGCTGGTGGAAGGGCCCATTTTCGACAAGATGATCTCCAACTGCCAGGAGGCCAAGGCCCGGGAGGCCCGGGTGGTGGGCATCACCAACGCGGTCATTACCGAGGAGGTCAGCAAGACCTTCGAGGACATCCTGCAAATCCCCAGCTGCCCGGAGATGCTCTCTCCCCTGCTCAGCACCGTGCCCTTGCAACTGCTGGCCTATTACATGGCCGAATTCCTGGGCAAGGACGTAGATCAGCCCCGCAACCTGGCCAAAAGCGTGACGGTGGAATAATCCATGCCGGCCCCCACCGCCACCGTGGAGAGCTTCCGCATTGTCCTGGGGGACTTTGCCGGCCTGCCCCAGGAGGCCGATCCGGTGCAAGCCGTGGAATCGGCCCTGCTGGCGCAACTGGAATCCCCGGTTCGCCTGTTGCGGTGGGCCATCGTGCAGGTGGATCCCGACCGGCGCCACTACCGGTGCGAGGGCGCCTACTTGAAATCGTCCCGTCCGGGGCAGGTTGTGTTAGATTAATAAAATCATGAATGCATCCTCATTAACTGCCGAAGGCGTGGATCAGATTTTTATGGAGCAGGCCCAAAGCCTGTGCCGTGGCGGCGAGCTGCTGCCCGGCGGGGTGGGTGAGCTGGCCCGGCGGCTGCAACAGGCGGCGGCGTCCGCCACACCGCTGAAAGTCAAGCTTGGGCTGGATCCCACCCGGCCCGACCTGCACCTGGGGCACACCGTGGTGCTCAAAAAGCTGCGGGCCTTTCAAGACCTGGGGCACCAGGCCATTCTCATTATCGGGGACGCGACCGCCATGATTGGCGATCCCTCGGGGCGCAACGTGACCCGCCCTCCGCTGACCGAGGACGAGGTAAAGGCCAACGCCCAAACCTACCTGGATCAAGCCGGCAAGGTGATTGACGTGCGCAAGGCCATCATCCGCCGTAACAGCGAATGGCTGGGCGGTATGCAACTGGGCGATTTCCTGAAGCTGGCCGGCAAGGTGACCGCCGCCCAAATCCTAGCCCGGGAGGATTTTGCCAACCGCATGCGGGAAAACCGCCCCATCTCCCTGCATGAGCTGTTCTATCCGCTGATGCAGGGGTACGATTCGGTGGTGATTGATGCCGACATCGAGCTGGGCGGAACCGATCAGCGCTTCAACAACCTGATGGGGCGGGAGCTACAAGTGGCCTACGGGCGGGAAAAAGACCCCCAGATGGTCTTGCTGATGCCGCTGCTGGAAGGAACCGACGGCAAGGTGAAAATGTCCAAGTCGTACCCGGAAAACTGCATCAACCTGACCGATTCCCCCGCCGATATGCTGGGCAAGCTGATGTCGATTCCAGATGAGATGATTGCCCGCTACGAATTGCTGCTGGGCCTACTGACGGAAGCCCAAATCGAGGAGCAGAAAAGCCAGTTTGCCGATGGCCAGCTAAACCCCCGGGATGTGAAAATGTACCTGGCCAAGCACATCGTGGCCACCTACCACGGCCAGGAAGGGGCCGATCAGGCGGAGCAGGCCTTCATCACCATGTTCCAAAAGCGGGAAGTGCCGGAAGACATCCCGGAAGTTGCCGTGGCAGCCGGATCCTCCCCCTTGCTGACCGCCCTGATGACGGATCATGCGCTGGCCCCCAGCCGCAACGAGGCCCGCCGGCTGATTCAAGGGGGCGGCGTCAAGCTGAACGGCGAAAAAGTGGACAACGTCGACCTGCAACTGGACTATCCCGCCGGCACCACCGTGGTGCTCCAGGTGGGCAAACGCCGGTTCCTCTCCCTGAGGTTCGAGTAGCCTACAGCGATTCCAGAAAGCGGGCGAATTTCAACACGCCGTCGCCACGAGGGCGAGCAGTATCGGTGTCCAGGCGCTCCGCCTGCCGGATAGATTCTGCTACCAGCGGGGGCGAAACGGTTTCCGCCAGAGATTCACCTGGCAAAACGGACGGGGCTTGCCCGGTTTGCTGTTCAATCAGCTGGCGCCGGCGCCGCTGGGCATGCGCCGGGGCAATCGAGGTATTGGCCAGCGGTTCCTCGGGAAGGGAGGCCGGGGGCATTTCCGCATTTTCGGCAGCCGGGCAGGAAGGGACAGGCGGTGTATTTCGCTGCATCCAGGGCGGGATGGGTCGATGCGGCGACGCCTCGTGCGGAAGCACCGTCGACTCCTGCTGGTTTCGGGCTTCCGCCGCCTCACGCTTTCTCAATTCGCGGATGGAAATGACCATGCGCCGCCTCCTGCTTACAATGTCACTCACTGTTGAGCCCATTGTAACCGGAAGCCCACGGGCGCTGAATTACCTGGGCGGGCCGGAGTAACGAAAATTAACCCACCGGTCGAACGACCGCCGCCTGCCCAAACGGACAAGGCCGGCGGCACGGCAGGCGATAGTAGCGCTGGCGGCCGGAATTTAGGCCGGGGTCAGGGCCTTGACCCGGGCCAGGATGGCATCGGCGAAATTGGCAGCGGCATCCGGGCCGTTAGCAGTGACAAAGTTGCCGTCCACGGTCACCGGCTCGCCGGTAAATTGCACCTGGTGCTGCTGAAACACCTGCACGGACTCGGGCATTTCCCACACCGTGGCCCGCTTGCCCGAAAGAATACCGGCCTTGGCCAGCACCGCGCCGGACAGGCAGATGGCCGCCACCACCCGGCCCTGCGCAGTGGCCTGCTGCAGCAACTGATGCAGCGGGGCATTGTCCCACAGGTACTCTGGGGAGCCCATGCCGCCCACCACCACCACGGCGTCGTAGGTCTGCTGTTGCAGCTGGGTCTGGGCATAGACCAGGTCATGGAAAACCTGCTCTATCGCGCCCAGCATGCCCTTGGCCTCGCCGGTACGGGTGCTGGCCGTCTCTACGGCCCAGCCGGCTTGCTCAAAGCGCTGGCGGGGCACCAGCAATTCCTCGTCACGGAACTGATCCGGGGCGATAATCATCAGGATACGACGGCTCATGGGCTTCTCCTTCCTCAAAATTGGACGCGACAGGCGCTGCACCCACACTAGCACAACCCCGCCCGGCTTGTAAAAGCGGCCAAGCCTTCCCTTTATAGGCAAAAAACTTATAATGGATTTCGTACCGTCTTTTGGCAGGAAAGCGTGAGCAAACATCCATCCCTGAAGCGCGCGTTGGTGCTGCTGTCTGCGTTGTGTATCGCCTCGGGCGGGCTGAATCTGCCGGCGGCGTGGGCAGCCACCGAGGTGGTTCCCATGGAACGCCTGCATGTATACGATGTGGTGTTCCTGCCCACGGTACACTCGGCCTACCAGGCCCGCTTCACCAAGCCCAAAACCTGGAACGTCTCATCGCTCAACCTGACGCTTTCCTTTCAGCACTCGCATGAGCTGCTGCCCAACCGCTCCTGGCTGGAAGTGATTGTCAACAACACGCTAATTAAGCACATTCCGCTGACCAAGGAGAACGCGGAAGGCACCACCATGAACCTGGCCATCCCCCCGGGCATCCTGAAAGACTTCAACACCCTGATGTTCCGGGTGGAGCAGCACTACACCGACAAGTGCGAAGACCCCCTGGACAAATCCCTGTGGACGCAAGTGCTGCCCGAAACCAAGCTGACCTTCAACTACACCCCCACCGTGCCCCAGGTAGATCTGGGCACCTACCCCTACCCGGTGATTGATCCGCTGACCTACGCGCCGGCCAGCATCCGCTACATTACTTCGGAAAACGCCAGCGCCAAGGAATTGCAGGCCCTGGCCTACGTCAACGTGCACCTGGGCCAGGAAGCCGGCGTGGAAAAGGAAATGCGCACCCGCACCACCTTCCATAACCGCCCGGGGCCGGATAGTGAGCATATGGTGTTTGTGGGCACCCCGGATCATCTGCCGGGACTGTCGGCCTACCAGTCCCAGTTCGGAAACCTGGCCCTCTCCGGCGGGCAATGGGTCAACCGTGGCACTGGGCAAGCCGTTCCCCCGGACCAGGGCGTGTTGCTGTTCTTCCAGGCCCCGGGCTCCCAGCAGCACACGGTGCTGGTGGTTTCCGGCAACAGCGATGCCGGGGTGTTCGAGGCAGCCCAGTACCTGACCACCCGGCCCAGACAACCCGAGCTGGTCGGCAAGGCGATTGAAACCCCCTCCGGCTGGGCCCCCTCGGGAAACCGCGGCTTCAAGCAGCCCCGCTACGTGAACGAAAAAACCATTTCCTTCCGGGAGCTGGGCTACGGCGTGCAGGAAGTGCAGAAAATCTACGCCCCGCCCATTACCTACCACGTGCCGGTGGTCAGCAACTTCCGCAAGCAAAACGGACAACTGTACCTGGATCTGGTTTACAGTTACGGGCCGGGCATGAACCCGTTGTTCTCCTCGCTGGAGCTGCGGCTGAACGATATGTCCATTGCCAACATCCCCCTAATGAACGAGCAGGGCGAGCAACTGGCCCGGGCCTCCATCCCGGTGCCCCGCGACCTTATCGGGGTGCGCAACGACCTGGTGGCCCAGTTCCACATGCTGCCGGACAAATACGGCTGGTGCGTGGACACCTACGAGGACAAGGCCTGGGGCAAAATCATGGACGATTCCTCTTTCCGGGTGCAGGGCATCCCGGCCAGCCGCCTGCCGGACATTGGGCTGCTGAACAACACCATGTACCCCTACTCGCACGAGGACAACCTGGAAAACATGCACGTGGTGGTGCCCAGCAACCCGTCGGAAGCCCTGCTGGATGCCATGCTGGCCTTTACCGGACGCCTGGGCCGGGCCACGCTGGCCGAGAATACCGACCTGCGCTTTGAGCTAAGCCAGGGCGGGGGTGGCATTCCGGGCGGCAAGAATATTGTGGTATTCCGACGCCCGGGCGACAACCTGTCTGTCCCGGGTGACAACGCTCTCTCCTGGCTCTCCGGGGGGCTGGCCGGTAAGATGCTGCGCCAGTTCGTGCGCCCGGAAGACAACAAGCGCCTGCAGCTCAGCCTGACCGAAAACGGGGACGGCTCTTATTTGGAGCAGCTGATGGAGGGGGGCCGCGCGGTGACCATCGTCACTTCCCCGGAAGCAGCCGGTTTCCGACAGGTGGATCGCTTGTTTGAGGTGGACAGCGCCTTTGATGAGCTGACCTCGGGCTATGTGGCGCAGCTCTCTACCCAAACCCCGGAGCAGAACGGCATTGAAAAACCGGCCTACCACGTGGAAGAAGTGATTAAAAGCGAAGGCTCCGGCTGGATGCCCGGCTGGCTAAGCGGCATCTTCGCCAGCCTGCCCCCCTGGCTGCAAAGCCTGCCCTGGAGCTGGATCCTGCTGGGCATGCTGGGCCTGTTCTTTGTCATGCTGGTGGTGCCCCTGCTGTTTCGCAGGCGATAGATTTGAGGATGATCTTGAGGACTGAAGGATGAAACCCAACCTGCAACGACGGTGGCCCATGACCCGCCTGGTCAGCCTGATGTGCGCCATGCTGATTGCGGCCGCCCCGCTGGCCGGAAGCCTGCTGGCCCAGGCCCAGGAGAATACCGCCCTGGAGAGCGCCGATGACGTGAACCAGCTGGCGGCCAGCCCGGCCCGGCCCACCGGCAACGTGCTGACCATCAACATGTCCCACTTCAAGGATCCCGACGGCTACCGGCTGCGTACCGTGCGCACCGAGCGCACCTACGATTTCACCCGGCCCAAGGGCTGGAAAGTGCTGCCTTCCTCCTTCATCCACCTGACCTTCCAGCACGGCCCCAACCTGCTGCCGGAGCGCTCCAGCCTGAACGTGCTGGTCAATAACCGCATCCTCAAAACCATCCCGCTCAGCAAGTCCAACGTGATGGCCACCTCCATGAACATCGCCATCCCCCCCAAGCTGCTGAAAGACCACAACCGCCTGACTTTCCAGGTGGACCAGCACTACACCTACCAGTGCGAGGATCCGTTCAGCGAGGAGCTGTGGACCGAAGTGCTGCCCGATACCAACGTCACCCTCAAGTACGACCTGGAAAAGCAGAACCCGGATCTGGCCCGCTTCCCGCTGCCGCATCTGGACCCGCTGAACGTGTACTACACCACGGAAGTGGGCTATATCGTGAACCCGGCCATGTCGGACGCCTCGCTGGAGGCCTTTGGGGTGGTGGCCGCCCACTTGGGCCAGCTTTCGGGCTGGCGCAAGCTGAAACCCTTCCTGGCCGATGAAAGCATGGTCAATTCCAACTACAACCTCATCCTGGTGGGCACCCCGGGGGAGAACCCGGCCATCGCCTCGGTTTCCCGGGCCTTCGATACCCCGCTGTCCGGTGGCAGCTTTGTGGATAAGACCACCGGAGAAGTCATTCCGGCGGATCAGGGCGTCATCCAGCTGGTGGCCAACCCCAACAACCCCACCCGGGCCATCCTGGTGGTCAGCGGCAACGGCCCCCAAGGGGTGAAGAAGGCCGCCCATGTGCTTGCCCACAACACGGTCAACAACATCCTGGTGGGCAAGTCGGCCATTATCAAGGACTACGACAAGGGTTCGGATTATCCCTACCGGGCCTGGGACGGCTTTATCCACGCTTCAGGCGATCGCTTTGCCGATATCGGCCTGCAAACCATGACCTCCCGCGGGGTCACGGCCCTGCCCCTGTACTACCAGCTGAAGCGCATGCCGGACATTTACCTGCCCGGCCGCAAAAAAGCCCGGCTGCACACCGTGTACAGCTATTCCTCGCAGCTGGACGGCAAGCTCTCCAACCTGGAAGTGCGCCTGAACGGCAAGGCCATCAAAAGCATCCCCCTGAACGACGTGAAAGGCAAAACCCAGGCGGAATTCACGGTGGATATTCCCACCGAGGAGATTTTCACCTTCAACGACCTGGAGTACCAGTTCCACCTGTTTCCCGACAAATTCGACCTGTGCCGGTTCGTGACCGACGTGCACATCTGGGGCACGGTGCATAATACCAGCAGCATTGATTTTCCGGGCGAGGTGAAAGTACCCCTTCCGGACGTGGGCCTGGTGAATGATGGCGGCTACCCGTTTACCGGCTACCAGAACATGCAGCACACCACCGTGGTGCTGCCAGAAAATCCCTCCCATGTGGACCTGGAGGTGATGCTGCAATTTTTAACCCGCCTGGGCCGGGAGTCTTATTCGCATAAAGGCATCGATCTGGCCGCCTACCGGGCCAACACCCTGCCCGGCGACAACAAGAAAAACGACCACCTGGTCATCGTGGGCATGGTGGGTCAAAACGCCCTGGCCAAGGAGCTGAACGCCAAAACCACCCTGCTGGCAGAGGGCAAGTGGAATACCCTGCAGGATGATCAGCAGAAAAAGCTGGCCGCCCTGCAATACAACGAAAGCCAGGGTATTGTGGAGGAGCTGCTCTCCCCCTGGAACGACAAGCGCGTGGTGCTGCTGCTGACCGGCGAAACGGATACCGCCCTGGTGCACACCGCCCAGCTCTTTGAAAAGGATCCCTGGTTCGGCGCCATCCAGCCCAGCAACCTGACCGTGGTCAATGACGAAGGGCCCAAGGGCTTGATCCTGATGAAAAAGGGCGAAGCCAAGTTTCTGTACCCGCAGGATCTGAAGCAGGGCTTCCAGTTACCCACCTGGGCCTGGATTGCGGTCAGCTTCCTTGCCGTAATGGGCCTGTTCTCGGTACTGCGATTCTTCTTCGGAAGATAGCTTCCAGCGGGGGCGCCCCTGCGCCCCCGGCCTCTTCCCTGGTTTCCGGCCAGACCCGCCTGGCCGGGGCAAGACCGTAAATTATGAGTGGCTATAATAGAAACCATGACTGAAATCACTCCCCCCACCGTGGATAGCTCAACCGAGACCGGGCGCAAAAGCGTCACCAGCAACGTGGTAATGTCCGGCATGCGCCCCACCGGCAAACTGCACCTGGGGCATTATATGGGCGTACTGCGCAACTGGGTGGATCTGCAAGCGCGCTACCCCTGCTTTTTCTCCATAGCCGACTGGCATGCCCTGACCACCAAGTACGACGACACCGACGCCCTGCGCGCCAACATCATCGACATGGCGCTGGACTGGCTGGCCGTGGGCATTGACCCGCAAAAAGCCACCATGTACGTGCAGTCCAGCATCCCGGAAATTGCCGAAATGCACCTGCTGCTAAGCATGATTACCCCGGCCAAGTGGGTGCAGACCGACCCCACCCTGAAAGACATGGTGGCCATGCTGCATGAAGACCTGTCCTACGGTCTGCTGGGCTATCCGGTGCTGCAAACCGTGGATATTCTCTCGGTTAAAGGCGGGCAAGTCCCGGTGGGCAAAGACCAGCTGGCCCACCTGGAGATTTCCCGGGACATCGCCCGGCGCTTCAACCACCTGTACCACACCGATCTGTTTGCCGAACCGCGCCCCCTGCTCACCGAAACCCCGCTGCTGATTGGGCTGGACGGACGCAAGATGGGCAAATCGTACAACAACGCCATTTTCCTGTCCGACAGCGCCGATGAGACCTGGGCCAAAATCAAGGGCGCGGTCACCGACATCAAGCGGGTCAAGCGCAGCGATCCCGGCGTGCCGGAGGATTGCGCGGTGGTGTACCCCTATTACCAGGCCTTCGCCGATGCCCCCAGCATTGCCCTGGCCGCCCAGGAGTGCCGCACCGCTGCCCGGGGCTGCATGGACTGCAAGAAGACGCTGGCCGAGTTCATTGAGCAGCAGCTTCGCCCCATTCGGGAGCGGCGGGCCATGTACGCCGCCGACTTGGGCCAGGTGGAGCGCCTCCTGAAAGAGGGTAGCCAGAAGGCCCGCGCGGTGTGTCAGCAAACCCTTTCAGAGATGAAAACGGTGATGAAGCTGTTTTAAACGCAAAAAAAAACAGCGTTGTCAGGGACAAGCGCTGTCAAAGGGGGACAATAAGGGTCTATTGTCAGTTGACGAAACTTGACTTAGCAGAGTTTTAAATTAAAGCCGCCGGGGGTCCTTGCTAGAAGAAACCGCCGAAGCCGAACGGGTTGGCGCTGAAGCCGCCAAAGCCACCAAAGCCGCCGCCGAACCCGCCAAACGGGTTGATGGGCTGGTTGGTGAACGTGCTGACCCCGAACGGCGAGGCCATAAAGGGGTTCACCCCGAACGCCTGCGTACCAAAGCCGGTTCCGAAGGCGCCACCCGCACTAAAGGGCGACATCAGCACGGACGGCTGGGCAAACATGTTGAACGGCACGGTGGGGAACCCGGTAAAGCCGGAACCGCCAAAGATGGGCGGAATACCGCTGTTGAAGCCGCCAAAGTTGATGGGCACCATCTGGAAGGATGAGCCGTACAACAGCGAGTTGATTAGCGAGGAACTGGCAGCCGGCGCGGATAAAAACCGCGGGTCCAGTCCAAAAAACGTTCCGATGGGGGGTGTCACTGACATTGGTGTATGTCCTCCTTCTGCTAGTGTTTCGTCATGGTGTTAGCTAAGTAATGCCTTGAGTAAGTCAAGGGCGCTCATACTTTCGAACTTTTTCATAATGGCCGACGCCAGAAGCTTGGCCAAATCGGTTTCTCCGCCGGCTGGCTTATCCGCCGGCTTGTCGGCTGGCTTGTCGGCTGGCTTATCCGCCGCCGCCGTATCCGCTGGCTTGGCCGCCGTATTGGCTGCCGGCCCGGCCACAAGGCTGTTGCCCGTGCTGCTGGCCAGACCTGCTTTCATCAGGTTTTCCAGCGCCAGGATGCCGTCGACCCCGAACAAGCCGTTGCTGTTGTTGGCAAAGAAGTCAAAGCGGGGCGCAAGACCCGTAAAGCCTCTTCCTCCAAACAGCGGCGGAATGCCCGTATAGGGGCCTGCGGCCTTGAAATCGATAGGGACCTGCTGGTTCGACGAGGAAAACAGCACGTCGTTAAACAGGAAAGTACTGGTGGCCGGGGCTTTCAGAAAATCACCCAAACCGGTAAACTGACCAATCGGAGGCGTCGATTGTACGCCTTGACCTGCACCCAAGCCTGCAACTGAAAAGCCAATCAAATTAGAGATTGGACCTAGGGGACCACCCATTCATATGTCTCCTCTTATCTCTCTCGAGATGTTCCATTGAACGCGTAAAAAACTAATGTTCTTATACAGAATAAAAACAAGCAATTAACATGGATTGCCTGTTCCTGGCCATTCACCCCCAAAGCGTTAAATTTTGTTACTAAAACACCCGATCGCGACGTTGGTTGAGGAGACGATACACTTCCTGGTTGCGCCCGCCATCAAAGGCATACATGCCCAGGGACTGGAACTGGTATTTCATGGTCACGCCATTGGCGTCCATCAGGCTTTTCACTTCCTGGCTGAACACAATCTGGTTGCCGGCGGCGTAGCGGGAAAGCTGGCGGGTCTTGGTGAGAGCCTCCTGGGGCTGGCGGCTCTGCTCCACGGCATGGATGGCCACCTGGTAAGGCGGCTGCGGATCGATGGGTCGCAGGGTGGCGTAATAGGACATAATCTGCTGGGCGGCCTCCAGGCTGTATTTGAAGGCCTGCTCCAGGGAGCCGAACTCCAGGCTCATCCCCCGCTGGCCGATTTCCACCGCCCTTCCCCCGTATTTCTGGTAGCCGCTTTCAAAGTAGGCGCCCCCGGTGGGGTTGGAGGCAAAATCGTAGTTAATCTGGGCATAAATACGGCGGGTTTCCCGCACGGTGGTATGCATGCGCTGCTGTTCGGCCTTCAGCTGCTGCAGGCGGCGACGTTGCTGGTGCACCTGGGTGTTGACCTCCACCCGTTGCTCGGTGGCCTTCAGGGTTTCGGCAATAAAGTGAAAGACGAAAAAGGCAATGGTCAGCAGGATGGCAAAGACGCCCTGGATGGTGGACACCGAGTGACCCTGGTACTTGATGACCGGGGCGTCAATGAAAAAATCGAGCAGCGAATTGAACGGGTTGAAGAAACCGCTGAGCGGGTCCACGATAACCTTCAAGGCCGCGATATTCATGGCCTTGAGCAACCAGTGGAAAATGGCGATGGGGGAAACGACCGCACAAATCCCGGCTATAATGTCGCAAAGGGTATATAGGAACCGTATCATGGGACGTTGAATCGCCCCTCAAGCACTGCTAACGTCACGTTTTCATTGTAACACCGGAAGGCGATTTGAGGGGGATCCCCCGGCCAGAACTTCGGCCAATCGAAGGAGATTGCAAGATCGGAAGTTTTCGCACCGGCTCATCGGGCCGGATCCTCGTCATGCCGTCCGTTCCGGCCTGCTTTAGGACTTCGGCATGGAGCAGGGTGCCGGTCAAAAATACCGGCTAATCGAATTGCCGGGTATCAATCACCAGGTTTTCCACACCGCCATTGCCACTTTGGGTTTGCCGCAGGGTTTTTTCCAGGCTGGCACGGGTAGAGCCGGTAGGATTGAGGAAGTTGTAAAAGCCAATGGCTGAAGCCCAGGCCTTGAGGTCGGGAAACTGCTTTTCGATGGCCCGCCAGGCCAACAACCAGATGTTGGGGGTATCGGTGCCATGCGGGTGTTGCAGGATAATGGTGGGCCCAAAAGCCTGGGCCTTGGCCCGCATGGCCTCGGTACGTTCGCGGCGGCGGCTTCCTTCCGCCTGGTTGGCGTAGGCCCGGGGGCTGAACATGTTCAGGTCATGGCAACCCAGCACCATGACCCGCTCCCCATCCAGCTCCAGCAGGTGGCTGGCGGTATCGGTCACGTGCACCAGCGAGTCCTCCTGCACCGCCAGGGGATACGACTTTCCGGTCCAGCCGGCAAAACGGTCGCGGGTCACGTCGTACACCCCGACCAGCTCGGCGTGGGGGCCTTTCATCTTCTGGTCGGTGGTCACATCCACCGCCAGGGTCAAATAACGCACCTTGCCCCGGGCGGCAGCGCGAATTGAGGGGGTCAGCACCTGGCGGGCGGCATGCTCGGCCACCCGCACCAGCGGCTGGAGCTCCTCGGGGCGGGCGTCCCAGCCGGGGGTTCCCTGCCACTGCCCAGGCCAGGTGGCCTCAATAAAGGCCCCCGGGGTGATGAGAAAGCGAGCGGTACGCCCCTGGGGCCAGCGGGCAAAGGCCTCTTGCAAAAGGGCGTGGGCGGCCCGGGGTTTGGGCGGGCCCTCCAGCACCAGGCGCATTATTTCCACATCCACCCGGGGGCCCCGGGCGCTGAAGGTGACCCGGTCGGCGGCGGCAAACCGGGGCAGACGCCCACCCTGTGGGTGGCGGGTCGGGTTGGGCCTGCCAAAAGGCCCCACGGCAAAAATCCCCTTCAAAATCGGTTTCCCCTTTGCGGTACGAACCCACTGGGCCAGACATTACGGTATCATACTCATAAAACCCATGGGAGATGCCCGATTGCCGCCACTGACCCAACGCCTGACCGCCCTGCTGACCGCCGCCCTGGTCGTGCTGGCCGGCAAGGGGGCCGCCGCCGAACCGCCCCCCAAAGGCCGGGTGCTGGACTGGCCCGACGCCATGGTCTACCAGCCACCCGGGGATGACACCCAGCGCCGGCCCGTGGTCTTCGCCTTCAGCCCGTCCGGGGACGCGGGGGCTGTCATCCGCCAGTGGCAAGGGTTGGCCGATCGGTTCGGGCTGATTGTGCATGCCAGCAAGCGCTACCGCAACCACATGCCCGATCTACCCGACAAGCTGCCGGTCATCAAGGCCCAGCTGGATCAGGCCATGGCCAGCCTGCCCGTGGATACCCGGCGGGTCATCCTGACCGGCATGTCCGGGGGCGGATCGTTTGCCCAGGCCCTGAATATCCGCTACCCGGGCTTTGCCTCGGCGCTCATCATCAACACCGGGCGTATTTGGGAACCCTTTTACGCGGAAGCCTACGGCAACCTGGACGCATTGCGGGCCGCCTACCGGCAGTCTCCGGGGAGCCGGCTGGCCGTCATGCTGATGAGCCCCACCGATTTTCGCTACGGCGAAATGCAGCGGGACTGCCAGATGCTCACCGCCCTGGGCTGGCAGGTGCGGGCCATCGAGTTTGCGGGCGGGCACCAGGTGGCTCCCCAGGCCGTGTACACCCAGGCCCTAGGGTGGATTTTCGACCAGCCCGGCTGGCAGCAGGCTAGGCGCTGACCGGCTGCCCCTGGGGGTAGGTTTTCAGGATGTTGTAGGCCGTATCCCGCTGGGCCGCATCGTAGCCCGCGCGGTGGATCACCTTGACCATCTCCTCCACGCTCTTGCGGGTGGGGTTGATGCCGCATTGGGTCACCACGTTCTCTTCCAGCAACAGCCCGCCCATGTCGTTTGCGCCGAACTTCAAGGCCGTCTGGCCAATTTTGAGCCCCTGGGTAATCCAGCTGGCCCCGATGTTGGGCACGTTATCCAGCACGATGCGGGCCAGGGCGTTGACCCGCAGGTACTCCACCCCGGTGGCGGGCGGGTTGGGAAGCTTTTCCAGCTTTGTGTTGGGCTTCTGGAAGGTCCAGGGAATGAAGCTGAGGAAGCCGCCGGTTTTGTCCTGCAGGTTGCGAATCTGGAAGAGGTGATCGACGATGTGCCAGTCCTCCTCCATCATGCCAAACATCATGGTGGCCGAGGTTTTCAGGCCCAGCCCGTGGGCCACTTCCATCACCTCCAGCCAGTCGTGGGTGTCCACCTTCTTGTGGCTGACCTTGCGGCGGATGTCATCGTGCAAAATTTCCCCGCCCGCCCCCGGGATGGAGGAAATACCCGCCTCGATCAGCTGTTCGATGACCCACTTCAGCGGCTTGCCGGTAATCACGGTCATGTAGGCAATTTCGGTGGGCGAGAAGGAATGGATGGTCAGATCCGGGAAATCGCGGCGCAGGTTGCGCACGATGTCCAGGTAATACTCGAAGGGCAGATCCGGGTTGACCCCGCCCTGCAGCAACAGCTGGGTGCCCCCGGCATCCACCAGTTCCTGGGTTTTTTCCTTGATCTGGAAGTACTCCAGGGTATAGGCGTCGGCGTCGTCCTTATGCCGGTAGAAGGCGCAAAACAGGCAATCCACGTTGCACACGTTGGTGTAGTTCACGTTGCGGTCGATGACAAACGTCACCGGGCTGCCGTCCGGGTGAAAGCGGCGCTTCACCTCTTCGGCCATAATGCCCAGCTCAAAGAGATCCGCCTCCCGGAACAGGCGCAGGGCCTCGTTCTGATCGATACGGCTGGGTACGTAAACCGGCGGAGGGCTTGCCTGTCCGGCCTGTTCAGGGGAACTTTGAGCAATCAGGGCCATCTTGGTGTGTTGTATCCTTATGGGTGCCTTTCGATTACCATAGCAAAAAAAGCGTGCCAACTAAAGAAGCTCCCCGACAGACCGTGAAGATGACCACCTCCATGAGAAAACCCGTTGCCTATCGCAAGGATCAGCACCAGGAAACCCTGCTTTACCAGCCGGTGCAGCCCCATGCCGATGCCATTCCCTTTGGGCTGGTGTACCCGGCCCCTTACCAGATTGCCATGTCCTCGCTGGGCTACATGGTGCTGTTCCAGCAGCTGGATACCAACCCGCATGTGGACGCCCGGCGAATTTACGCCGACACCCTGAACGAGCACAACCCGCGCGAACTGGAGTTTATGGGCTTCTCCTTCGCCTTCGAGCTGGACATCGTGAAGGTGCTGGATACGTTTACGGCCTACGACATCCCGTTCATGGCAAAAGACCGGGAACGCGCGCACCCGCTGATTTTTGCCGGCGGCCCGGTACCCATGAGCAACGCCGAGCCCTTTGCCGACTTCTTCGACTTTTTCCTGATCGGGGAAGGCGAGGAAATGCTGGAGGTGCTGATTGAAGCCTACCGCCGGCATCGCCACCTGACCGATCGCCAGGAGTTGCTGCACCGCCTGGCGGTGGAAGTGCCCGGCCTGTATGCCCCCGGCATGTACGACGTGCGCTACGAAGGCCCGGATGGCCCCATCAAGGCCATCATTCCCCGGCACGAAGACATCCCCGCCGTAGTGCACAAGCAGCTGGTGGCCAACATGGACGAATTCGTGGCCTCCACCCCCATTCTCACCGACAAGGCCATCTTCTCCAACACGTTTTTGGTGGAGGTGATGCGGGGCTGCGCCCATCGCTGCCGGTTCTGCCTGGCCAGCTACAGCATGCTGCCCCCCATGGGCTCCGGCCTGCCCGCCGCCCGGGGCGGGGAACTGCAGACCATCATCGACCGCATCGAGCTGGGCACGCAATACACCGATAAGGTTGGCCTGCTGGGCGCCCTCATTTCCAACCATCCCAATTTCCCCGAGCTGTGCGACTACCTGGACGCCAAGATTGACCGCCAGCCGGGGCTGACCATCTCGTCCTCCTCACTGCGGGTGGACGGGCTGACCCCGCAAATTGCCAACACCTTTAAAAAGGGCGGGCAAAAGCAGCTGACCCTGGCCATCGAGACCGGCTCCGATCGCCTGCGGCGGCGCATCAACAAGAACCTGAAACACGAGCAGATTCTGGAGTCTGCCGGCGTGCTGGCAAAAGCCGGGCTGGAAGGCGTAAAATTCTACGGCATGGTCGGTCTGCCAGATGAGACCGACGCGGACGTGGAACAGCTGGTCAGCCTGCTGAAAGAAGTGCGCAAGGAAAACAAGAAGCTCAAAATCCACCTGGGCTGCAGCAGTTTCGTGCCCAAGGCCGGCACCCCCTTCCAGTGGCAACCCAAGATTGACAACAAGCTGGTGGATCACCGCTTCGACATCCTGCGCAAAGGCCTGCTGAAGGTGGCCGACGTGCGGGCCTCCAGCGCCAAATGGGATTACTTCCAGGCCTTTCTTTCCCGCGGAGATCGGCGGCTGAGCAAATTAATCGTGCGCTTCTACCACCTGGGCGGCAGCCTGGGCTCGGTAAACCGGGCCTTCAAGGAGCTGAAGGAGGCCGGAGAAGTCGACTTCCCGGATTTGGACTGGTACGCCCTGCGGGAACGCCCGCAGGACGAAATCCTGCCCTGGGACATGATCTCCCTGGGCATGCCCAAGGACATCCTGTGGAAGGAAGGCGCCCCGCCCCCCGGTTTTCGCTAACCCGGGCTGACGCCCCTGCCAGACCGCCCAGGGCATGTAAAGCCGTGCGTTACATGGCCGGAAAATTTGACACCGAAAACTTTTGCGACGCGTTTATATCCCAAAGCGTATCAGAAGGATAGATGGTTATGGTTGACTTTCGCCCGGCCCAGCCGGCCTTTTCAGGCGGCGTGTTTTTCAGCGGCGCGCAACGACCCAAAGCTTCCACCAACGTGGCGCTCACCCAACCTGCCGACAGCGTGCATTTTTCCGGCACCTCCAAGCCACAGCCCATTACCCTGGGAAGTGCCCCGGGCTGCACCCAAAGGGTGCGCGCCAACCACGTGCTGTCCACGCATGCCAAAATTCGCACCGCCGAGGACGGCACCTGGCTGCATGCCCACGGCGACACCCGCGTGGACGATCGCCTGCTGTATGCCGGCGAACGTTACATGGTGGAGCCGGGGGACATTATTACCCTGGGCGAATATGCCGACGACCCTTCCTTTTTGCTGACCGACAACGGGGTGGTGCCCATCCAGCCGGAAACGGCCACCATGGTGCGCCACCTGTTTCCCAAGGGGACACGCGACATCGAGATTAAGCAAGGCGGGGTGGATGCCTGCACGGTGCTGGCCAGCATGGCCGGCACGGCCTTTAATGACCCGCTCAGCCTGATAGGGGCCATTACCCCCTTGTATGGCGCCACTAGCGAGCTGACCGGCTATGAGGTGAAATTTCCGGGCGGCCCCAGCACAGTGGTGGCCCTGGACGACCTGGAAAGCGGCGCCACCGGCACCCGGGGCGCCCTGGCCGCCAACCTGTATGAGATTGCCTATGCCCAGGCCTTCCTGGGCCGGCAGGCGGGGGAAAGCGTGATTGACAAGTTTCAGGGCGGCCTGTACGAAGACGAGGTACTGCACCATATGACCGGCAAGGAAGTAACCGTGCTGGCCACCGGGGAAAACAGCGATCCCTACATAGGCCGCTTCAACGGGCAAGACCTGGGCACCCGGGATTTGAAGCCCCGGGAACTTTCACGGGAGTTTGAAACCGCCCTGCAAAAGCTGGCAAGCAACCCCAAAAAGCACCTGGCCATTGCCGGCACCCGCCACTGGGGCGAAGCCACCTACCGCTACGGGGGCTGCAAGCTGCAAAGCGCCCATGCCTATGCGGTGGTCGGGGCGGATCCTGACAGCCAAATGATTCGCCTGGCGGATCCCCACCATTCCGGGGAGCGCTTTTGGATGCCCTGGAAGGACTTCCAGCAGTATTTCCGCAGCCTGGTCTACGTTTCCTAGCGCCTTGCGGCCATTCCCTTCATCTGTACGGGGAAGGGCCCATGCATCGCAGCCCGGCACCAGGGTTATTTGCTTGCCAGAGCCGCCTTGCCGGCTTCGGTCAGGCTGACCGCATAGACCCGGTAGCTGCGGTGAGACCAGCCGCCTTCCGGCGCAGAAACCAACCCGGCCACCATAAGGTCGAACAGCTCTTTTTCAATGGTTTCAGCATCATTCGGGCCTTGCGGATCGCTACAGCGCAGGTAGCCGGTAATTTCGGCCACGTTGGCCACTGGCCGGGCGGGCCCCGGATCTAGGAAGCGCTTCCAGGCACTCCAGCCCCTGCGCTTGTCGGCTTCCGCCTCGTAAACGGAAAGCGCCTGGGCCAGGCACCCTTGCACCGCATCCAACAGAATGCGCTGGCGGGCTGTCAGGCTACCGGCCTGCCTAAAACGGACATTGTCCGTGCCTATGGGCACCGGCCTGCGCAAGCCCTGCGATCTGACAGCCGGAAGGCCGGCGAACACAGAAGGCGCGACGAGTAATTGCATAAAAAACCCCCGTCGATTGATTTGAAAGGTTCTATTATAAACCACATGCCGTGGCCGGGCGCTCCGCCTCAGCCCCCCAGCCGATCCACGCCAGCGTTTCCAGCCCATCGCTCCCGGCAAAGCCCGGGCCGGGCAGGCCAGGGATCTGCAAAAAGCCAGGGCTTATTTTGCCGAAGGGGGGAAGGGATCCACCTTTTTGACCGCCGCCACCAGATCCGCGGCCAGACGATTGGAAGCACCCCCCACATGCTCATAGGCGGGCAAAGGGCGGTCTTTTTGGCCCAGGAGCATACCCCGGCACCGGCTAATCCAATCCACTACCCCCGTGGAAAACACGGAATTCACAACCACTCCGGGAATTGGGGTTTTGGTATCCCCTTTGGCCGCCAGTTTCTCGATAAAATCAGTAAGCACGTTCAGGGGGGCATCATCCCCGTAACCAAAGGTGGAGCCAATGAGCACCACGTCGGGATGCTTCGTTTCAAGCAGGCGGGCAAAAGTATCCGGGTCGGTGGCCACGCCGGCAATCTCAATTTCAGGGCTTGCCTGGAAAGCCGTCAGGTTATCCAGGGTGTAGTCAGCCTTGGCAATCACCACGCGGGGCTTACCGTCGGCACCGGTACCGGAAAAACGGGGAATGCCGACGCCATTTAAGCCGGCAACCGGCGGAAAAGACGGGTTCATCAGAAAACCTCCAGATAAAACTAAGGGGGACCAAAAGAAACGAAGGGATAAAACACTATGTGCTTGTGTAAATAAACCCCCGCAAAACCAAAATTGCACGACGGCCCACCAAAAAACCAGCGGGGCGGTCTTGACACAAAAAACTCCAGATTCCGGGCAATGGCATCTGGAGACGGGTTTAAAGTGGCGGGGCGTACGGGAATCGAACCCGTCTCTCATCCGTGACAGGGATGTATTCTAACCGATGAACTAACGCCCCAGTGACAAGAGATGTTCAGTTTATAGCATAGCCATTTTAGGCACACAAGGGGCCTGCGCACGGATGGGCTTAGAAGCAAGCTCAACAAGGATTTACAAGAAAAAAAACGCCGCCATGGTAAGCGGCAGACTAAAAGAGGGGGGATGTAGAGTCTATTATAAAGATTTTTCAGGGCTTGCAAACTTTTTTATTACGTCAATAACAAAGCTCTGCCGCCCAAAGACTGGCCACGGGGGAGGATGCGGGAATAAAATTGTTTTTATTTTTTAACCCAACCGGGCTCCCGATCCGGACATGAGGACGCACGGGGCCCGGGCAGGTTCCCCCGCAAACGGCTGGCTCAGGAATGCCTGAAGACTCAATAGCCGGTGTGGCGGTTCTGGGCCCGATAGGGACGCGGAGCGCGCGGATTCCGTACGCCCAGGTGGCACTTGTGCATCACGGCGTAACGCAAGCAGTCCATGACATCCTCGTAGGGATGCTCCTGCACGGGAACGTCGCTGTCCGGGCCCGGGTAGCGATATCCGCCCTCGAAAGCCTCTATCAGCTTTTCACAGCGGGGATCCACCCGCAGGCCAGGCACCCCCTCCACCGTCTCGGACAGCTTCATGCGGATCAGCTCGATGCCGTCCTTGATGGCCGCCCGATCGTAGTAGGGATACACCCCGAGGCTGTTCAATATCTCGATGCTGGTTTGGGTGCTTTTATCGGAACGCTGGGCCCCCGCCGGGTCGCAGACGTCCTCGAAGGCAAACCCCGGAAAGAGACGCTCTCCGGCCTGAAGTACCCGGCGGGCAAAGTCGGAAAGCAGGTCCTGGTGGCCCACTTCCTCATGCAGCACCCTGATGGCATCATCCCCATCCACCTGGATAAACAGGCAGGCCGGGCAGTGGTAGCCAAAATCCCAGCTGCGAATGATGCGCCGCCCTTCCACCGGCTGCAGGGGCACCTTGTGCCGTTCGCCAAACCGGCTAAACACCCGGTGCTGCAGGGACAACGTGTAGTGGATGTCCAGTTCGCGGGCCACTTCGTCCTCGCTCATGCGGGCGGTCTGCTCGGCGTACCAGGCGTCGTCTTTTTCGGGATGCAACCGCCAGTGGGCGGTAATGCGGTTCATCCTGCCCTCAAACCGAAGCCGGGCAAAGCGGTTTGCCTTGCCATAAGGCGTGCCAACAACGATACGGCATGGCGTCGACTGCCCGGCAGAGGCAAAGGCGGCATCATCATTGTCCCAAAACGGGAACTCATCAAAAAGAACGGCTTTATATCGGCCACCCCGGGCAAAATTCTCGTTACTGCTCTCTCCCGTCAGGATGTTGCCGTTGGCCGGGTTGATTAAGCGCAGTAGGTTGTCATGCCGAGCCGGCACATAGCCGCAAGGGCGCATCCAGGGCGGAAGCCAGTCCAGGTTGTAGCGCAGCTTCTCAAACAGGGTCGAGATATCCCCCCGACGATCCACGGTCTCCTGCTTGCGGGAGCCCAGGTGAAAGTTGGATCCCGCCCGAAACAACCAGTAATACTGGAATACCAACAAAGTCAGCCAACTTACCCCCATATCCCGGCTTTTTTCAATCAGCAGGTCAGCACCCGTATCGATGCAGCGGGTGATTTCCCCAATAATGCTGCGCTGGAACGGGTAGGGCACGAAGGGTTGGTGCGGCTGCGGGCGACGCGGGTCGAAAGTCCAGCAGAAATGCTCGAACCAAAAGTGGATATCCCGGCGGCAACACTCCAGCAGCAGGGCTTGCAGGCGGAGATCGCGGTGGGCGGTGCGCAACCAGCGCAGGCGGGTTTCAAGATCAGCGCGAGACATAGCCAGAGTCCCACTGTTCAAAACGTTCCGCCGTGAGAGAAGCCACCACCACATCCTTCAGCACGCCCCCGATTCGGATATCCCGCCGGTAAAAGCCCTCCCGGACGAAGCCGAACCGGCGACAAAAGCCCTTGGCCCCCAGGTTGTCAGCCTCAAACTCGGCCTTGATCTTGAGCAGCTGCCAGGGCCCGAAAGCCAGGCGGCCCATATGGCGAATGAGTTCCGGGATCCGGGGATTCCGGCGCATGGACGGATGACTCACCCCGTGGATATAAGCATGCCGCTGGGGCTCCACATCGCTCAAAGCGGCAATAGCATAAACCGTCAGACCTTCGGCCAGCAGCCACAGCCAGGGCATGGTGCTGGCCGTGTTTTCCAGCAGGTTCTCGGGGCTCCCGGTGGCCGGGCTGAGCAGCACATGGCGATACCGGGCCAGCAAGGCCGCAATGCCCAGGCGATACCGCTGGAAGTCGGCCCGGCTGCACACCTGGACAATGGCCGGATCAGGCCCCATCGTCCGGCACCTCCGGTGCTTCCAGGCGGGCCCGAATATGGCGGATCAATTCCTCCTCGCTGAGCAAGGCCGGATCGGGCTCGCTTTCGGTGGCGGGCAGGGCAGGGCGGGCCTGGGACTTGACCCGGGACGGTTTGTCCGGGGTTTCCGCCCCTTTCAGGATGAGATCCACGGCCCATTTCTTCTCTTTGAAGTCCTCGGAGGCCAGGGCCTCGTCAATAATCTGCAATACCCGGTGGTAGCGGTCGGAAAGCGCCTCCATAAAGCGCTTCAGCTTTGCCATCAGGCCGGTTTTACGAGGCGTCATGCCGGCCTCCCCGAGCGGCTCTGGCAACCCGCTCCAGATAAGGCCCCATTTCACTGGCCCCTCGACTGACCCGCATGGTGTATTCGCTGGCAAACACGCGGGCCCGTCCGTCATTGACCAGCGGCTCGGCGGCCCGCCAGCGGGAAAGCTCCACCCGCTGCACCGTTCCACTTTGGGGATCGAGGGCAAACAGGTACTTGAACTTGCAGCGCTTGCATCGCTTTTTGCTAAGCAGGGCCCCGTCCATCGGATCGACCCGAGTTTCCAGGGTTTTAAAAAACAGGCTGGCACAATTGTCGCAACGGGCAGGCATAGATTCCCCCTCGATTGGCTAAGGAAAAGAGATTGCCCCGGCGTGCGCGCCCGGCGGGACAGGGATTCAGGAGTACAAAGCAGTGGGTTCGCTATCGATACCCTTCAGTATGCCATCGAAGGCGTTTCAGCCCCAGCGTTTAAAAATAACGATTTTTTCCCTGCCCACACCCGCAGCCCCCGCAAGCCCTCGGCCAGGCGGCCTGCCTGCCTTTCCGGCAGCGGTCGGCAAGGGATGCCGGGCCGTGTCAACCGACGGCCTAGTCCTGGGCCTGCGTGGTTTGAGCTTCCTGGATGTTTTCGACAGACGGTGCCTCAGTAAGGGAGGGTTTTTCCTCATCAATGTCCTGAATCAGCTGCATGTTGGCAATCATTTCGTTGATCCGCTGGCGGGATTCCGGGTTCTGCTCGAACTCGGCGGCATGCTGGCAATCGGTAATGGCGGCCTCAAAGTTTTTCAACCGGGAGTTGGCGGTGCAGGAGGCCAGGGCAAAGTTGACATGGCTTTGCAGATCGTCCTGGGGAATGTATTCAAAGCCCTTATCCAGCATGTCCAGGGCTTCCTGGTTGCGGTTCAGGGCCAGCAGGCTGGTGGCCATGTCGAAATACAGCTTGGAGTTGTGGCCCTGCCCCTTCAGGGCCTTTTTATACCAGGCGATGGCATCGGGATGCTGATCGAGCGTGGCATAGAGCGCCCCGCGCAGATGGGCCAGCTTGTAGGGATCCGGGCTGAGGGCTTCCAGCCTGACAAGCTCCTGGCGGGTTTTTCCCGGCTCGTTGGTGTACAGGTACAGCCAACCCAGGTTCAGGTGCACCTCCGGATCGTAGGGGCTCTTGGCCAGGGCCGTTTGCAGGGAAAGGATGGCCTGTTCGTAGTCGCCCTTGCGCATGGCATCCCGGGCCTGCTCCAGGTAGGCCGACGAAGAGCCGTCCGGCACCCGGGCCGCACCGTGGGTTCGCTTGCAGGCCGGCAGCGTGGTCATTAGAACCACCGCGCAAACGGCCACCAGAAATCTTCTCAAAACGGATTGCATCGTCATTGTGTGGATGGTATTGTAATTTTCCCATTACTGGGCATAATGGATGCATCTTAGTATAAGTGTCCGGTCAAGTATAGATGTCCAGGCTTCCCCCAGACCGGATACCCCAAGGCATTAAATAGAAGGCTAGACGTAACATGGCGCTGACTCAGGAAAAGAAAAAGGAAATCGTCAAGAAGTACGGCAACACCGAAAAAGACACCGGCAATTCCGCCGTCCAGATCGCGATTATGAGCCGTCGTATCAACGAACTGACCGAGCACCTCAAACTCAACAAAAAAGATTTTGCCTGCCGTCGCGGGCTGATGGTGCTGGTCGGCAAGCGCCGCCGCCTGCTGAATTACGTGAAGGCCAACAGCACCCCCGAGGCTTACAAAGAGCTGATTACATCGCTCGGCCTCCGCAAGTAGGACTCAGCTTCGAAAGACGGGCCTTGCGCCCGTTTTTTCGTTAAAAGTGGGTCGGCAGGGCTCTTTTTGGGAGTTCATCCGTCCTCAAAACCCGATAGACCAGAAAAAACAGACCGTAAAAGACCAATAGAAGAAGAGAAGAAAAGAGAAAAAACCCCATGGAACAAACCGTCCTGAACCAAGTACAAAGCAAAACCTTCCGGATTGGCGACAAGGAAGTGACCCTGGAAACCGGCAAGCTGGCCAAGGCCGCAACCGGCTCCGTCGTGGTGCGCGTGGAAGACACCGTCATCCTGGTAACCGCCACCGGCAGTGAAAAGCCCCGCCCGGGCATCGACTTTTTCCCCTTGCTGGTTGATTTTGAAGAAAAGATGTACTCCGTGGGCCGTCTGCCCGGCGGGTACCTGAAACGGGAAGGCAAGCCTTCCGACAAGGCCACCCTCACCTCCCGCCTTATTGACCGACCCATCCGCCCCCTGTGGCCGGACGGCTACCGGAACGACGTGCAGATTGTCGCCACCCCACTGAGCGTGGACGGCGTGAACCAGCCGGATACCTACGCCATCCTGGGCGCTTCCGTGGCCCTGGAACTCTCCGGGCTGCCCTTTGCCGGCCCCATCGGCGGCGTGCGGGTTGGTCGCCTGAACGGCCAGTTCATTGTGAACCCCACCTACCAGCAATCCGAGGAAAGCGACCTGGATCTGGTGGTGGCCGGCACCGAGGACTCCATCATGATGGTGGAAGCCGGCGCCAACTTCGTTTCCGAGCAAGACCTGCTGGATGCCCTGGCCTTCGCCCATGAGCACATCCGCCAGCAGGTGCGGGTCCAGCACGAATTCCGCCAGCAGTGCGGCATCGAGAAAAAGCCCTTCGTGTTCGAGTTTGAGGCCCAAACCAAGGCCCTGCAAGGCTGGATTGACGGACTGGTGGAGCAGGAGGTCTACAAGGCCTACCACGACTTCGACCGCGACAACCGCAAGCAAATGCTGGAAGCGGCCAAGGAAAAGGTGAAAGCCGCCCTGGAAGCCCTGCCTGAAGAGAACGAGATCAAGGCGTTTCTGGCCGCGCAGCCCCTCGATTACCTGGGCGAAGGCTTCAAGAAGCTGGAAAAGCGCATTATGCGCACCATGGTCATCGAGGAAGGCGTGCGGGCCGATGGCCGCAAGGCGGCGGATATCCGGCCCATCAGCTGCGAAGTGGGCCTGCTGCCCCGCACCCACGGCAGCGGCCTGTTTACCCGCGGGAGCACCCAGGCCCTGTCGGTGCTGACCCTGGGCGCCCCCGGCGAGGCCCAGCGCCTGGACGGCGTGGATCCGGCCACCGAAAAGCGCTGGATGCACCACTACTCCTTCCCGGGCTACTCGGTGGGCGAAGTGCGCCCCATGCGGGGTGCCGGACGGCGGGAAATCGGTCACGGCGCCCTGGTTGAGCGCGGCGTGGCCCCGGTGCTTCCCACCAAGGAAGAATTCGGCTACACCCTGCGGGTGAACTCCGACATCCTGGAATCCAACGGCTCCACCAGCATGGCCTCCACCTGCGGCACCACCCTGGCCCTGATGGATGCCGGGGTGCCCATCAAAGCCCCGGTGGGCGGTATCGCCATGGGCCTGATTAAGGAAGGCGACCGCTACGTGGTGCTCTCCGACATCCAGGGCGTGGAAGACTTCCTGGGCGATATGGACTTCAAGGTGGTGGGCACCCGCGATGGCGTGACCGCCTTGCAGATGGACATCAAAATCCGGGGCATCTCCCTGGAAATTATGCAGGTCGCGCTGGAGCAAGCCCGCCATGGCCGGCTGTTCATCCTGGATAAGATGGCCGAGGCCATCCGCGAACCGCGCCCGGAGCTTTCGCCCTACGCGCCGCGCATCATCACCCTGTTCATCGACAAAGACCAGATTGGTACGGTCATTGGCCCTGGCGGCAAGATGATCCGCTCCATCATCGAGGAGACCGGCACCACCATCGACATCGAGGACAGCGGCCTGGTCACCATCACCTCGGTGGATGGCGCCGGCGCCCAGCGGGCCAAGGACATCATCGAGCGCCTGACCCGCAAGATCGAGCGCGGCATGGTGGTGCTGGGCAAGGTGGTTCGCACCATCCCCATCGGCGCCTTCGTCGAGCTGTTCCCGGGCAAGGATGGCATGGTGCACATCTCCCAGCTGGCCCCCCGGCGGGTGCAAACCGTCGAGGAAGTGGTGAAAGTGGGCGATGAGGTGCTGGTGAAGGTCGTCGACATCGACGAGCGGGGCCGCATCAACCTGACCATCAAGGGAGTCAGCGATGAAGAGCGAGCACAGCACGGGCTGGAACCGCTTGGAGCCACCCCCGCCGGCCACTAGCCACCGGCCCGCTCCGCTCAACGAAGCCATTCAAACCTATCTGAACCTGCAGCGCCGGCGCTTCCATGTGCCGGCGCATGCCGGTCGGCCCCTGTTGCCGGACGGAATGGATTCCCTGCGCACCGATCCCTACGGCTGGGACCTGACGGAAGTGGAGGGCCTGGATGTGTTGTCCGAGCCTTCCGGCTGCCTGCGGGAGGCCCAGCAGCGGGTGGCCGCCCAATACGGGGTGCGGGAGAGCTTTTTCCTGGTCAACGGGGCCAGCGTGGGGCTTACCGCGGCCATGCTCAGCGTGGCCGGGCCGGGCGACAAGGTGCTGCTGCCCCGCAACGTGCACCGCTCCGTGTTAAGCGGGCTGATTTTAAGCGGGGCCCAGCCCGTATGGCTGCTGCCGGAATTTCTGCCCGAATGGGGCCTGTGGGGAAGCCTTTCTCCCGACGCCGTCCGCCAGGCCCTGGTCGCGCACCCGGATGCCAAGGCCCTGTTTGTGACTTCCCCTACCTACGAGGGCATCGGCAGCGACATTCCGGCCCTGGCCGCCCTGTGCCGGGCGCATGGCGTGTTGCTGGTGGTGGATGAGGCCCACGGGGGGCTGTGGCCGTTTGCCCCCCCATTGCCGAATTCCGCATGCCGACAAGAGGCGGATGCGGTGGTGCACTCCCTGCACAAAAGCGCGGGCAGCCTCACCCAAACCGCCCTGGCCCACCTGCCCCAAGGCTCCCGGCTGGAGGCCCACCGCTTTCAGCAGGCCCTGAACACCCTGCAAACCACCAGCCCCTCCTACCTGCTGATGGCCAACCTGGAGGCCACCTGCGCCTGGCTGGGCAGCCCAGACTTTGCGGCACACTGGGAGGCCCACTGGCAGCGGATTCAGGATTTCCGAGACCAGCTGAGATCCAGCCTGAGCGGCTTTCGGCTGTTTGAGCCCGTCGATCCCGCCATGGCCGCCCGCTGGGATGCCGGTCGCATTTATCTCGCCCATCCCGCCGAAAGCGGCGAGGCGTGGGGCCCCCGGCTGGAAGCGGAGGGACGCATTGCCTATGAGTCCGCCTCGCCCTACGGGGTGCTGTATGTGGCCAACCTGGGCCTGCAAGCCGAGGATTACGCGGCCTTCCTGGCCGTGTTTGAAGCCGAGGACGCCCGGCTGCGGGGACGCGACAATGCCCACTGGCTGGCACTGCAAACCATGGCCCGGGATGGCGTTTGCCTACCGGAAATGGCCATGAGCCCCCGGGAGGCCTTTTTTGCCCCCGGCCTTCCGGTACCCGCAAGCCAGGCGGTGGGACGGGTGTCCCGGGAAACGGTGGTGCATTGCCCACCGGGCATTCCGGTGCTGATGCCGGGCGAGCGCATCCGGGCGAAACAGCTGGCCGCCCTGCCGGAAACGGTGTGGGTAGTGGCTTAACCCCGCTCCAGGTAGTCGATGAAGCGAACCTTGCGGCGAATGCCGTTGGAAACCTGGTTGCCCCAGTCAATCAAGGGCTTGGCAATACGATCCAGCATGCGCACCGGCAAAATATCGGGCGGGATGCGCAACAGCTCGAAGGCCTTGCGGATGAGGTTCTGCACAAAACCGCCGTCCTTGCGCAGCAAGGCGCCGGGAATGCTGAGCAAGAGGGCAATCTGCACCCCGTAGCCGATGGGCTTGAAGAAACCCTGGTAAATGCTGTAGACGCTGTCATCCAGGGCCTTGCGGAAAGTCTCACGCCCCTTGGTGGGGTTGCCGGCCTGCACCTGTTTATAGGCCTCCCCCAGTTTGGGGAAGGTTTTCAGGGCCTCCATAATGGGATAACCCATCAGGGCCATCATGAACAGGTAGGTAAAGGTGCGTCGCAGCCTCCGAAAGGCGGTAAAGCCCAGGCCAGCCAGCAGCGAAAACACGATCAGCTTGAAGGTGCTGCGCTTGTTGTTTTTCAGCTCCTGCTTGAAACGGGCGTTGCCCTTGTCCTGGCTCTTCTTGAAGTTGGCATGAAACTCGTCCCAGTAAAACTCCAGGCGACCGGGGGTGGGGGTGGGGGCGGCATGGCGCAAAAACTGGGCAAAGGGACGGACGGCGCCCCCCGGCGTACCGGAAACACCCGGCATGGCAGCCACGGACATGGCGTCCGCCGCCGGCGGATACAGGCTGCCTGAAACTGCATTGTTGGAAACCGGATTCATCATTGGCAAGTCGCCCTTGCGGTCTGGAGAAGCCCACCAGTCTGTATAAAGACCCTGAAGCGGATTTTGTGCTAGCCGACGGGCAACCAACAATCCGCCTGGCCACGGCCGGGGGCATGGGGATGACAAACGGAAGGCCCCTTCACATTAACCCGGGGATGGATGCGCCCGCATGCCAAACCCGCTTTACTGAATAATATCAAGAAAGAGGCAACGGGAAAGGAACCCCATGGCGCATTCGGATCAAACCGGCCCCGTCCGCCGGCGACTTGGCGAACTCAAGGCCCGACCGGCCCGGCTGCCGGCGGACGCCCTGGAAATGGGACGCCAGCTGGAGCAATCGCTGGATGTCATCAACAAGCTGCTGGACTCTGCCGGGCGAGGGCAGGCCATTAACGAGTTGCGGGAAACCCTGCGCCGCCGGGCCCAGCAAAAATAGCCCGATCAGGGGATTTCCCCACAAACCGGTTGCCGAAATGCGAGCGGGTTGGGATAATAGGTTCAATCCTCGGACGTGGTTGCAGTGTTTTGACTCTGTAAGCCTTAAAAGGGAGTCCTGATTACTCGTTGGCATCGCCGTAGACCAACCGGGTGCAAGCCTGCCAGTTGGAAACCAAGATGACCGCGGAGGACACCCACCTGTTGAACAAACAGGGGTCCAAAACACTGGCCACGATTCATCCGGGGATTCTTGCTTTCTTCCGGTCCCCGGGCATGGGGCATTTTAGCCGAAATTCAAATGTGACAAAGGTTTTGGCTCTTGCGGAAACGGGGCGATCCGCGTATACTCATGTTTATTCCGTTATACAACGATTTAACGGTGCAGTGAGCCAGGTTGGGTGTTAGGTGAGAAAGCTATCGGTTAAATTTGCCTTGCTGTCGGCACGGCTAACCGGGGTTGTGCCGGTACCGGCGCAGTTTGCGGAAGAGATCCCCTGCGATGACCCGCTGGGCCAGGTACAGGCCTTCAAGCAGCTCATCGGGGAGGCCGACCAGGGTGTCTTGCTGTTCGGGTTTTCGGATTATGCCCTGGTGGACATTCTGAATGAGGAGTTCGAGGTGGACGCCGACCGGGGCCAGCTGGTGTTCCGCAAGCCCTTCCTGGATGCCCGCAGCGTGCAACTGGCCGCCGGGCGGCTGCAAAATCCGCATGCCCACATCTTCAGCCGCCGGGAAGAGGCCCTGGTGGAAAGCCTGGCCGACTGGCTGTTTGAGGCCACCCGCACGCTGTATCGCGACAGCCTGGATGACGACCGCATTGCAGACATTCGCTTTGAATACGCCGAATGCATCCGGGTGTATGCTGAAAAGAAAGTGGTGGATTGCGACCCCGACGGGATTGAGCTGCTGCTGCGGGCCCTCAGAACCTCTCCCAAGGCCATGAGCGCCCTGATGCACGCCATGACCGTGGATGCCATGTTCAAGGCCGATGCGGCCCGCATTATTTTCGGGGAGGAATCGGCCTATGCCCAGGCCTGGTACCGCAAGCAGATTTTTCGTCATATGATGTGCAAGGCCGTGGATCAGCACATGCACCGCTGTGCCCTCCAGGCGCCCTGAAAGAAACAGGCCGGGACTGAAACTTTTTTCGGGGGGGTCGCGTATAGGTGTCAGAACCCGACACCCAACCAAGGAGACAGTCCGACATGAACCGACAACTGCTGAAGGCGACGGCTTTCCTGGCGGTTCCGATGATGTGGGCCACGCTGGCCCTGCCCCCCGGCTGGGCGGAGCCGTTTGGCAACGACAACACCCCCGGCATTCAGGACGATTTCGGCTTTGAGGCCACCCCGCCCGGGGATGCCGACATGCTGGCCGAAGGCTTCCGGCCCGGCGGCCCCAGGGAGGGGCTTGGCGGCGGGCGGTTTCGGCAAGGCGGCGGATTTCGCCAGGGCAACGGGGGCCCCAACGAAGCCATGGGACGCATGGGCATCTCCCCGGAACAGCTCCAGCGCATCCAGGCCATCCAGCAGCAGGGTAAAAACGAAAGCAACAGCCTGATGCAGCAACTCAAAAGCAAGCGCCAGGCCCTGATGCAGTATATGCAATCGCCCAACGCCACCGAGGCACAGGCCCGGGCCCTGTCCAACGACATGCAACGCATCCAGGGACAGCTCAGCGACCTGCGCATTCGTACCTACTTCCGCATGCGCAACGAAATGACCCCGGAACAGTTCCAGATGTTCCTGAAAACAAGGCAGTCCCACGGCGGGGGCGGCATGGGCGGCAGACGTCCCGGCATGGGCCCCGGCGGTGGAGAAGGCGGCTTTGGCGGTCGCCGAAACCATCCCGGCGCCAGCGAGTAACGTGCGCGGAAAGCGGTGCTTCCCGAAACCGAGGATTCTCCCCCTTGCCACCGGTACCAACCCACCAAGATACCACGGACGCCGAACTCATCGCCCTCACCCTGGCAGGGCAGGACAAGGCCTTCCGGCACCTGGTGAACCGCTACGTCACCCTGGTGTTCAACGTAATCTACCGCATGACCGGCAACCATGAGCTTAGCGAGGAAATGACCCAGGAAACTTTTGTAAAAGCCTACAATCACCTGCAAAGCTTCGATCGGGCCCGCCCGTTCAGGCCCTGGCTGCTGCGGATTGCCACCAACAGCACCGTCACGGCCCTGCGCAAGCAATCCAAGGTGGTTTCCCTGAGCGCCATGCTGGAGGAAAACACCTGGAACGAAGCCGATTACCAGGAGCGCATGCTGGACTACCCACCCGTTGAGGACACCCTGAGCCGCCTGGAGCGCAAGCTCTCCTCGGAAGAAGTGATGAAAGTGCTGGCCACCCTGGATGAAAAATACCGCCAGGTGCTGGTGCTTCGCTACACCCAGGATCTCAGCTACGAGGAAATCGCCGAAACCCTGAACATCCCGCTCAACACGGTACGCACCTGGATCAAGCGCGGCCTGGAGCGGCTGAAATCGCAAGTCAAGGAGTTCGAACCATGAGCCAAACCACCCCATGCGAAACCATCCGGGATCTGGTGCTGTGGGCACTGGATGAAGCCCCGCCCGCCCCGGAGCAGCGCCTGCTGGAATCCCACCTGGCCGAGTGTCCCGCCTGCCGGGCCTACCAGCAAAGCATGGAACAGCTGACCGGCTCCCTGCGCGGGCTGGAAAGCGTAGTCCCTCCGGCAGATCTGGCCGATCGGGTAATGGCCCAGGTGCAATCGGGGGCCTCCCGCCGGGGCAAGCCCCAGGCAGGCGGGCAACCCTTCCTAAGGCGCTATTTGTCTGTGGCTGCCGCCGTGCTGTTGCTGGCCCTGGCAATTCCACTGATAATGCAGGGGCTTTCCGGCCACGATGGCAAGCCGGGGGGGCAAGTTGCCTCTGTCAAGCCTCGCCTTGCGGTCATCCCCAGCATCCAGCCCACCGAAAACCCGACGCAACCAGAAGAAGCCCTCCCCAACACCGGGCAGCAGGCCCCGCCCACCACCCTGGCCCAGAATCCCGGCACAAGCACCCCGGTGTCGGGGCTGCACGAACCGGTAACGGCCACCATTCCACCCGCCAGCACCACCACCACGGTAGAAGCCTCGACCGCCTACGACCAGGTGGAGGTAGCCATGGCCCACGTGACCGAAGATATGAACCACCAGGGCGAAGACGACATTTATTACGATCCCATGTCGGAGCTGGTAGGGTTTTAAGCCCCTCCGCCCGGCTGAATGCCTTGAAAATTCCAGTATTTTACCGCCGCCCCGACCCCACAGCCGGGGCTTTTTTCTGCCTAGCCCTTCACTGAGCCCGACAGTGTTCCGGCAATGAAATAGCGCTGCAAGGCGAAGAAAAAAGCCAGCATAGGCAGCATGGAGAGGATGGTGCCTGCGGCGATCAGCTTCCAGTTGGCCGAAAAGGCGCTTTGCAGTTGTACCAGGCCCACCGGCAGGGTAAAGTGGGTGGGTTCCGACAGGACGATACTGGGCCACAGGAATTCCCCCCAGGTGGCCATAAAGGCAAACACGGCCAGCGTGGCCATGGTGGGGCGAATCAGGGGTAGCAGCACGTGCCACAGCACCTGCAGGCTGTTGCAGCCATCCAGCACCGCGGATTCCTCCAGCTCCCGGGGCAGGGTCACCAGGGCCTGGCGCACAAAAAAGATGCCAAAACCGCTGATGGCAAACGGCAGTACCAGCCCCAGCCAGCCCAGCCCGGTTTGAAGCCAGTCATTGAACCCATCAGGCCCGCCACTGGCCAAGCCCACGTTGGACAGCAGGCCAAACAGGGGATACAAAGCCGCCGCCATGGCCGCACCCGCCGGGGTGGCGTTGGAAGAGCCGTCGGTCAGGCCCAGCTGCAGGCAAATCAGGTACAGGGGAATCATCAGCACCTGGAAGGGAATCATCATGGTGGCCAGAATGCCCAGGAAGATGGCCTGCTGACCCCGAAAGCGCATGCGGGCCAGGGGATAGGCGGCCAGTACACTGAGGGCGATGTTGGCCACCACCGTCAGCAGGGTCACCACAATGCTGTTGGCAAAAAAGGCCGCCATGGGCACCTTCTGCCAGGTCTCGGCAAAGTTGGCCAGCGTGGGCTCCGCCGGCAAAAAGCGGGGCGGGTACTGGAAAACATTCTCATCCGGCCCCTTCAGCGCCGTGGAAAGCAGCCACAAGAAGGGCCCCACCGAAACCACCACCAGCAACAGCAAAAGCGCGTACCGCAAGAGCACCCCTGCGGTCACAGGGCGGGATGCCCCCTTAAAGCCCAGCCACCGACCGGCCTGCTCGGATTCCAGCAGGTAATAAAACCCTCCCACAAAGGCCACCAGCCCCAGGTACAACCAGAGCGCCATCAGTGCGCCCCCCGCTGGGGCGCCCCTGCCAAGGGCGTGGCTTGGGACGGCTTTCCAGCAGGCGTGGCGGGTTCATGCTCGCCACCCAGCTTGATTTGCAGCAAGCTAAGGCCCAACAAAATGAGCATCAGCACGATGCCCGCCGCCGAGGCCAGGCCCAAATCCAGGTTCTCGAAAGCCCGCTGGTAGATGTAATACACCAGGGTCTGCGTGCTGCCCACCGGGCCACCCCGGGTCATCACGTAAATCTCGGTAAACACCTTGAGCGAGCCGATGGTGCTGATGATGGCCACCATCAGCATGGTGGGTTTCAGGTGAGGCAGGGTGACATGCCAGTGTTTTTGCCACAGGCTGGCCCCGTCAATCACCGCCGCCTCGTATAAGTCCTGGGACAGGCTTTGCAGGTGGGCCAGATACATCATCATGTAATAGGCCATGCCCTTCCACACCACCACTATCATCACCGCCAGCAGGGCCACGTCGGGATCCACCAGCCAGCCCACCGGCTGAAAGCCCAGCCGGGCCAGAAAGTAGTTGATCAACCCGTCACTGTCGTAAAGCCACTTCCAGGCAATGCCCACCACCACCATGGAAATGACCACCGGAATATAGATAAGGCTGCGGAATACCGCCATGCCACGCAACTGGCCGTTCACCAACACCGCCAGAAAGATGGGCAGGGTGATCATGGCGGGCACCACCCCCAGCAAGAACACAAAGGTATTGCCAAAGGCCTTCCAGAAGGGCGCGGAACCGGCCAGGGCACGATAATTGGCCAGGCCCACGAACTGCGGGGTATAGAGATCGTGGGAATAATCGTACAGGCTGATGCCAAAGGCCATCACCAGCGGCACCACGAAGAACACCGCCAGGAACACCAGGGGTGCCGCCAGGTAGGCGTAAGGCGTCGCCTTGGCAAACATGTGGGTGGGGCCGGCCATTTGCCTTGGATGCGTGTCCTCTCTATAATAGCTACACTTATTTTAGAAGTGATGGCGGCGAAGAAGCAAACCGGCATTCCAATCGCTCCCATCACCCAGGGGTCTTGCCGAAGGGTATGCGCCAGGCGCACCAAATGCCCTTCAGCGGTTTTTGTGAGGTTGATGATGAGGGCCTGACCAAGGCACGTGGGATTAATGCTCGATTTCCAGCCCCAGTTGAACCCAAAGCGCTTCCAGGCCGTTCACCCGGCGGGCATTGCCCTGCAAACCCGCCAGGCGGAGCCGGTTGTTCCGCTATTTGGCGCCGACCGCTTTACCCAGCGCAAGAAGTACGTGCTCATTCCCAGCGGCACCCCCATCTTTTTCCTGCATGGCACCTCCAGCACCGGCAAAAACCTGAACCCGCTGATTTCCTGGTTCCAGCGCGACGTGCGCACCGACCATCCCGGCTATGTTTCTTATATGCCGGAAGTGGAAAACGCCACCGGCATCGACCGGGTCAGCAACCCCAAAAAGCAGGTGCCCTCCTCGCTGCTGGCCATCCGCGATATGGGCGACTTCCGCTGCCAGGTGACCGCCCGCCGGCTGGACGAGCTGAAGCGGGCCCTGGCCGCCGCCCCGGATGAAGACCAGGCCCTGGCCGAATTTTTCCACCTGCGCCCCGCGGAAAAAGACCTGCTGCTGCCCGTCATCCGCCGTCGCATCCTGCATCCCGCCGAGCAGGTACCGCCGGCCTGGCAAAAGCAGTATCGCCAGCCCCTGGCGGGCATGGCCAAGCACGCCGTCGCCCTGGTCCAGGCCGAGCTGGCCAAGATGAAACTGCGCCCGGACGAGCGGGACATGCCCGTCTACGACACTGAATTCCTCTCCACCCGGGCCGACCTGGAAGGTCGCAAGGCCAACTTCGACATGAACCGCCCCTCGCCCGACAAGGACGTCATCAACATCCGGCCCCTGCACATACGCCAGGTGGCCCTGTTTGAAAGCTACCTGATGCGGATGGAGCAGGGCCTGGCCGAAGAACTGGCCAGCGTGTTCGCCGCCCATGCACGCACCCCGGCAGAGGCCCAGCAACGGGCCCGCCTGACCGCCGCCAAGCTGATGGACGCCATCAGTCCGCGCCTGGTGGCCATTGGGCACAGCCAGGGCGGTACCGCGCTGATGGCCTCCCTGGTCAACCACGTCCAAACCTCCCCCACCGACGCATCCGCCTTCGATCGCCAGGATCCCCGCCGTTTTGAATACCTGGGTGGGCGGGCCGTAGGCATGAACGTGCTGCTCAGCGCTCCGCTCTCAGGCATCCCGGAGCTGCCAGCCTGGGGGCGAAAGCTGCTGGAGAAAATCGGGGAGATTGAAGCACAAATTCCCCTGCTGCGCCGCAAGAAGGGGGCCATTGGCGAGGCCGTCAAACGCTACGTGTGGCATTCCCGCATGAAAGGCAAGATGGCGGTGCGCGAAATGCGGGCGGGCAGCGATCTGGCCCGCAAGTTCGAAGCCGAATTGCCCCGCCTGGCCGGACGGGGGGTGACGGTCATCTCCGCCTTCGACAAGAACGACGCCTACGTGGAGCCCATCGCCAGCCAGCTGCGGGACAAAACCGGGGGGCACCCCGACAACGTGTTCAACCTGGAGGTGGAGACCCAGCAGCTTTACTCCTTCTTCCACGACACCGACGACCTGTTGATGGAAGTGCTGGGCATGGTGCCCGGCCTGGGGCCGCTGGCGGTCAAGCTCATCCCCAAACGCCTCAAGCGGGAAATCCAGCAGTTTTACGACGAGGAAATCGTGAAGGTGGAACAGCACCGGGCGTTGATTACCCTGCCCAACGCCATCACCGAAAGCATTGGCAACAAGATGATGGCCGCCCCGGAAAACCACGCTCTGGCCCTGAAACCCGACAACTTCGAGCCCTTCCGCTACCAGTCCCTGGTGGCCCGCGGCAAAAGCTTCCAGCGCAAGTGCCTGGATTTGCCCACCCCGCAGGCCGCCGCCGTGCTGTACGAATTTACCCGCCAGCACCCCCAGTTTTTGTCGGTGCTGATTGAAAACGCCCGCGAGGATCTGCCGGTCACCAATGCCGCCTCCGGGCCGGCTCAGGCCATACTGGAAAAAACCCTGGACCTGATGGCCCGGGTAGTCGCTGACCCGGCGCTGAAAGAGCGTTACGGCCATTCCCTGCGCCAGAACCTTTCCCTGCTGGCCCAGGCCGACCTGCCAGCATTCGACACCGCCCGTCCCAGCCTCAGCCAGCGGGCCGCCGACCTGCTGAAATCCCTGGAATAAAAAGCCCCTTGCAAACGCAAGGGGGCTTGAAGCTTTCTATCCAATTGCTTAAGTGTACTTTCCCCAGCTGTCCCCCAGCGCGATGGCTTTCGCTGGGCACAACGGCCCAGACCCTCTCCAGACGCTGGTTACGCTTGACATGGTTCCAAAGCGGGTTGCCCTGCCTCCCCTAGCCCCCAAGGCTAAAGGCCGCGTGGCAACGAATCTAGTAGCTTTGTTTCCAGTAGCCGTCTTCCAGGGCGACGGTCGGCTTTTCGGCTTCGGAACGGATGCTCACGTTGTTGGGCGTGAAGATAAAGACGCCATCCCCAATGCGCTGCTGGTTGCCGTCGATGGCGTGGGTGGCCCCGGAAAGGAAGTCCACCACGCGCTGGGATTGCGCGGTATCCAGCAGGTGCAGGTTCAGGATGACCGACTTTTTGGTGCGCAGGTGATCGATGATTTCCAGCGCCTCCTCAAAGGCACGGGGTTCAATGACCACCACTTGGGCCTTCTGCGTGTTGGGGTGATCCACGACGCGCAGTTTTTTGTTCTTTTTGGGTTCTTCCAAGTCCAAATCCTCAGTGTGACGGGAGCCACGATACTCGTAATCCTCTTCCATCCCGTAAACATCGTCATCAAACGGATCGCCGGAAACCCAGCTTTTGATCCGGCTCAAAAGTCCATTGTTCATTCCGCGAATGAAACCTCCCTGTTCTTCTCTATCCTATCCTGAAATTGTATAGCTCAACCGCCAGTTTCGTCCAGCTTGTTGCTTATTCCCGAAATAAGTAGTTGCCTACTCTAATGATTGTAGCACCACAATTCAAAGCGTGCACAAAGTCATTGCTCATTCCCATCGACAACTCCGGCAAGGCGATCCCCTGCTGAGTCGCTATGGCATCCCGCAGGCTTCGCAGGCCGTTAAAAACCGTCTCCAACTCAGCCCTATCCTGGGTGGGCGGGGCCATGGCCATTAGCCCCCTCAGGGAAAGCCCCGGCATGGCGGAGATAAGCCCCGCCGCCTCCGGGGTTTGGGCGGGCAAAAAACCGTGCCGGGAGGGGTCCGGCTGCATGTTCACCTGCAAAAGAATCGGCTGCGCCCGTCCCGCCGCCAAATTGGCCGCCGACAGCTTTTCGGCCAGGCGCACCGAATCGATGCTGTGGATTAAATGGAAGCGCCCCAGGGTTTTGTTGATTTTGTTGGTTTGCAGGCTGCCAATCAGGTGCCAGTGCAGGTTTGGGTAGCGTTCCGGGGGAAACAGGGCCATCTTGGCAAGGGCGTCCTGCACCTTGTTTTCGCCAAAATGGCGCAGCCCAGCCTCGTAGGCCTCAGCCATCCGGGCAGGGTCGGCATATTTGGTCACCGCCACCACGGTCACCGGATGCTCGCCAATCAGGCGGCGCAGCGCCGCAAATCGCTCAGCAATGCTCATGACCCTGCCAGCTTAACAAAAAGGCCCCGGTTTCGGAAAATCCGAATTTTGGCCCACCTGGCAGCCTTCGGCGGGAATCACGCCGGCAGGCTTCAGCCGCAGGGCCCGGGCCGCCGCCGGGAGGCCCCGGGATAAGCGCCCGCAGGGCCTTGCCAAAGAAAATTTTTCTAAATGTAAAAATCCGGTGCCTTGCCCCTTAAGTTTCTCCTCAGGTGTTCGAAAGAGTATATACGCAGAGGTTGCAGGTTCAGGAGAAAGCACCTTGGCGCACAATTCATCCGCGGCCGAATGCTTCGGCTCGGGGCCGACCCCAGCGCCCAACCGTCACCCGGTTTTATTTCTCCGGGATTCGCTGTGCAGGGCGGACCCGCCCGATAAAAGGACAGCTTTAGTCCTGGCAGAGGCAATGGCTACGAGTAGTCGGTACTCGTCGCCCACCGCAGAGAAAGGGACCCTATCGGAGCAGGGTCCCTTTTTCACTTCTGAAAAGGCCCGGTGCGCAAAAGGCCTTCTGGAAAGAGGCGGGATTGCTGAACTTTTTCAGGTGCCGGATACCGACCGGGCGCGGGGCCGCAGCCTGGGCCTGCACGGTTGGACAACCCGGAGCCATCTCGGCGGCGCGGTTCTTGGTATGACGCATGTTGGATTCCCTCACACTCAGGCAATCTGTGCCAAAAAAGCCGACATCCCCACTTTAGCAGGCCATGCGCCCGGCTTGCATCCATCCATGGGTCAACGACCCCAGCGCTAATACCTAGGTATTAGGGGCGAGCCGGGTACAGCGGAACCTCAAAGCGAGGTTTATCGAAGCGGGCCGGGTTTTGCAGACGCCGAAGCCCACCCATACCGGCTGGGCAGATGGTGTGGGCATCCATGCCGTTCAGGGACGAGCGGGTCGTCTCCCCCTGCCGGATGGCAGCCGGCTGGGATTGACCTGGACGGAAGGGACGGGAATTCATCGGGCGTCTCCAATAGGGCTTGACTTGGGTATCGGCAGGAGGGCCCGCCCCTCCATCCGCCGCATGAAGGATTTTTCCCCCGGAGGAGGTTGCGCCCGGCAATTCGGGATAGAATAGTAACGCGCGCACGACAGACCGTGATATGAGACTCATACAGGAAGAAGAACCGCATCATTTGCCGGATGCCCCCAAGGAAAAACAGCCCGCCCATTGGCGCTGGCTGCGGAAACTGCTGGCCTACCTGTTTTCCAACGACGGCATGACCAACGCCATCGGCCTGGTGCTGGCCCTGGTACTGGGCGCCCTGCTGACCCTCAACTACCTGAACGTGTTCCGCAATGTCAGCAGCAACGGCATCAGCCTGCGGGACTTCCAGGCCGAGTTCGAGATGCAGGTGGTGGATCAGGAAGCCACCCAGCGACAGATTGATCGAGCCCAACAGGCCATTGAGCCCATCTACCAAGATTCCACGCCGCACAACAGCGACATTACCAAAAGCCTAAAGGGCTTTCTAGATGACTTGACCGACCTGCGCACCGCCCGGCTGGACGAGCCCGAAAAGCGGGAACGCTTTATCCGCCTGACCGGAGATGATGCGGACACCCTGCTGGTTTACGACCGCTATTTTAAAAACAACCTGGATGAGCCCACCTGGCAGCGCATTACCCTGGCCACCCAGGAGGCCATGCAAAAAATCCTGAGACGGGGGGTCACGGAGCTGGACTACCAGCAAAACCGGGAGCAAATCATCCGGGACGCCCTGCCCCGCTATGGCTTTAGCCGCAGCGAGGCGGAGCTGGTGTACTTTCTGCTGGCCCAGACCCTGGAGCCCAACCGCATTCTGGATGAGACCGCCATGTCGGACGCCCGCAAACGGGTGGCGGCCAGCGTGGAGCCGGTGACCCGCACCTACAAGCAGGGCGAAAAAATCGTGGATCGGGGCGAGCCGGTCAGCGCCGTACAAATGGCGGCCCTGGAAAAAATGGGCAAAAAAGTGCACGGCAGCAACTGGCTGGCCGGCATCGGGGCCCTGCTCTTATCGGCGCTGTTTACGGCCACCCTGTGGGCCTACCTGTACACGTTCCAGGAGCGCCAATTCTTCAAGCCCCCGTATGCCGCGCTGATGAGCACCATGATTCTGATTACGGTCATCTTCTTCCAGGTGCTGGAGCGCGGCAGCTTCGGGGAAATCCCGGTGCATGCCTTCCCCCTGGCGGCGTTTGCCTTGACCCTGGCCGTGTTTACCCATCCCCGGGTGGCCGCGCTGGCCACCACGCTGCTGGTTTTCCTGATTGGGCTGGCCCTGCAAAGCGATTTCTACAGTCTCTCCGTGCTGCTGTTCGGCAGCTTTATGGGCATTTACATTATGAACCGCCGCATGAACTTCAGCGACCGGGGGCAGATGATGTATGCCGGCTTCTACGTGGGGCTGACCAACGGCCTGATTCTCTTTGCCATCAGCTTTTTGCGACCAGACTTCTGGGCCGAGGACCTGCCGGGAAGCCTGATGCCCATGCTGGGCTGGGGTTTCTTCAGCGGCATCTTTTCCGGCATCCTGACCCTGGGGTGGCTGCCACTGCTGGAAGGTCTCTTCCGGCTGGTAACCCCCTTCAAGCTGATGGAACTGGGCAACCACGATCAGCCCCTGTTGAAACGCATGCAGTTTGAGGCCCCCGGCACCTGGCACCACAGCCTGCTGGTGGCCACCCTGGCGGAAGCCGCCGCCGAAGCCATCGGGGCCAACCCGCTGCTCACCCGGGTGGGCTGCCTGTACCACGACATCGGCAAGATGAAGCGCCCGCTCTTTTTCATCGAGAACCAGGCCTATTTCGGCTCCGACAACCCGCACGACAAGCTCACCCCCAGGCTCAGCAAGATGGTCATTACTGCCCACCCCCGGGACAGCCTGGAAATGGCCAAGCAATACCGCCTGCCCGAAGTGCTGATGAAGTTTATGACCGAACACCACGGCACGCTAACCGCCGGCTACTTCTATAACAAGGCCTGCCTGGAGGAAGGGGTGGAGAACGTGAACAAGTCCCAGTTCCGCTACCCCGGCCCCAAGCCCAACATCAAGGAAACGGCCATCACCATGCTGGCGGATGCCTGCGAATCGGCGGTTCGGGCGCTAAAAACCCCCTCCGTGGCCCAGATTGAGGAGCGCATCGACAAAATCATCCAGCAGCGGGTGGAAGACGGCCAGTTCGACAACTGCCCCATCACCTTCAAAGACATCCACCTTATCAAGCAGACCTTTTTGCGGGTGTTCCGGGGCATCCAGCACAACCGCATCGAATACCAGCAGAACATCATGCGCGAGCTGGGCCGCAAGGTGCCCACCGCCGCCCTCAACGAGCAGGTCGCCATCCAGGAAGCCCTGCAGCAGATTCAGACCCTGCCCGAAAAAAAGGCGGACTCGCCGGACGCTGGCCATCCCGGGTGCTGATATGCCGGAAACCACCACGGAATTCCATCATCTGGCCACCCTCAACCCCCAGGGGGCAACTATGGAAGTTTTTTCGGAACCCGGCCTGGCGGACGGCACGGCGGGCCTGCCGGCCCAGATGGCGGAAGCCTGGCGCCATTTCGTGCCCCTGGCCCGGGAGGCCGGCGTGTTTGACACACTGGGGCTGAATCCAGACCAGCACGCCCTGGAGCTGGAAGTCTTTCTGGTGGGCGATACGGCCATGCAAGCCTTGAACCGGGATTACCGGGGGAAGGACACCCCCACCGACGTGCTCACCTTCACGCTGCTGGCCGATGCCCCGGATCGTGGCCACTGGCTGAGCCTACCCGTGCTGCAACTGGGCAGCATTTTCCTGTCGGTGCCCTGGGCCGAGCGGCATGGCGAGCCCGGCCAGCGGGATCGTTTTTTGCTGGAGCGCTTCGTGCATGGGCTGTTGCACCTGCTGGGACAACACCATGACACCATGCCCGATTACGAACGGGTGGTCGGCCTTCAGCATGCCGTGCTTGCCCTTATGGGAGAGGCCACATGAGCGAGCGCAGCCCGGAACACCCCTTCAAGTCTCCCGACTTCCAAAGCAGCCTGCGCTACGCCTGGCAGGGCCTGGGCCAACTGGTGCGGCAGGAACGCAACTTCCAGACCCACCTGGCGCTGGGGGCGATGGCCGCAGGGGCCGGCTGGCTGCTGGCGCTGAGCCGCACGGAATGGGTGCTGCTGATTTTGTGCATGACTCTGATGCTGGCGGTGGAAGCCCTGAACACGGCCATAGAATACGCCGTGGATCGCCTGATGGGCGAGCAGAAAAGCCCGGAGGCCGCCCGGGTGAAAGACGTCTCCGCCGCCGCCTGCCTGCTGACCGCTTTTGGCGTTGCCCTGGCCGGGCTGCTCATCTTTCTGCCCCATCTGCTGCGGCGGCTGGAAATCGGGTAAACTAAAGTATTGTGAGCGGAAAGTAACCATCCCATGGATCATTTCAGCCCGGACACCCTGGCTTCCCTGAACAACCTGATGGAGCTGGCCGAACTGCCTTACCGCAACCAGCTGATTGACGCCCAGGCTATCCAGGAGGCGGTCAACAGCCTGAAAGGCAAGCTGATGCAACTAAAGCTGGCCGCGCCCATGCCTGCCGGAACCGCCGACGGCAGCCTCCCCGCAACGCCCAAGCCCCCGATGCCCAGCCGGGATCCGGCCATGCTGGCCAAACCACCCGTGCCGGAGACTCCCCCGGCGGCCCCCGCAGCTCAGCCGACCGCCACACCCCAGGTCACCACGTACCAGGGGGACAAAAACGTGCTGATTGCCGGACAGTTGGGCATTATCACCCACCAGTTGCGCCAGTCCTTTACCCGGCTGGGCGGGGAGGTGACCGTGGCCAACGACGTCCACAGCGCCCTTGAGGCCTACAAGAACCGGGACTTCGGCCTGGTGATCATCGATCTGTTCATGCCCACCGAGGCGGAAGGCCTGCGGGTGCTGGACGAAGTGCACCGCCTGTCGGTCATCTGCAAGATCAAGACCGATACCATCGTGCTGTCTCCCCCGTCCCGCAAGGACAAGCACCTGCGCGACCTGTGCAAGAGCAAGGGGGCCACCATCTTTCTGGAAAAGAACGAGGGCTGGTACAACCTCATCCTGGAATACTACCAGGGCGAAATCGATATCACCCACTTTGCCTCCGGCGAGTAAAGGGCAAAAAAAAGGGCCCTAGGGCCCGTTTCGCTTTTACTTGGCTACGAGGGGTCTATGCCAAGACTTCCAGGGAGTGATTCGCGGTCATGGGTTCCAGCGGTGAGCGGAAAAGCTCCGGCTCGGTGTAGACATCCCAGAAGCCGTTACCGAACACCGCCGGGCGGTGCTGGTAAAAGCCGCATCCCAGATGCGATTCTTCCCCGTTTTGCGATTTGAGGGGTGTTATAGACTGTTTCAGGTTATTGATTTTCAGTGAGGTCATCATGGTGACAAGTGAGGTTGTGGATAATAGGTGGGACTGGTAAGACTGACGGACGGGTGGCAGGGTGGTTACCGTGCTAGTGTAATTTCTACACTTTGATGTTGTATTATCAACACTAAGTTGAGGCAGTCAATCGATTTGCTCAACCTGTTACAAAACTTAACAACCCTGTTTGTAGCAGATGACGGGCCGGTGGGGCGTGGGGTGGTTGGACTCCGGCGGGGCATTTTGGGCATGCCAAAAAGCACCCCGTTTCCGGGTGCTTTTTTCTTGGCTTGCGGCTTTTTCAGGCCAAAATGCGCTTGCTTTCAGCATCCCATCGCTTAAAGTGGCGCGTTGGCCTACAGGCCCATAAAATCCGGGCCGGATCCCTGCTCGGCGGGACGCACCCGCAGGTTCACCTCCGGGCAGACAATCTCGCAGGTGCGGCACTGAATGCAGTTTTCCAGCGACATGCCGTGCTTGTGCACCCCGGCCACCTCGTCCACGCGGTGCACCTCGGCGGTGCAATCCGACACGCAGGGGGTGGTTTTGGCCAGGGCTTCGTAGGTGCTGATGCATTTTACGCACACGTCGGCGTTGAACTCGTCAATGTGCATGTTGCCTTCGTGGTACTTGGGATCGGCATAGAACACCGCGTCCGGGCGGCTGAACACCGTGCCCTCGGCATATTGGGGCATGGCCACGGTGGCCGGGCGGTAGTCGGGGATGATGTGCTGGTAATCGGGCTTGTACTTCAGAGGCCCGATATCCTGGGTGCCTTCAATGAGGCCTTTCAGGCGCAGGGCATCTTTCAGGGGCGGAATAAAGGCGTTTTTCACCCCCACCGACAGCATGCCGCCCATGGGGCTGCCGCCGTCGATGCCCTTCATCACCTCCGGCAGGTAACTGTTGAGCAGCTTGGGGTTTTCTTCCCAGGCCTTGCGGAAATAGCGTCCCCGGTAAAGCTCCTGGCCCACAAAGCTGTCCATCACCCGCTTTTGGTAGCGTTGCAGCTTCTCGGCCAGGAAGTCCTCGCCGTTTTGCAGCATTTCGTGAATCACCTCGGCGGCGATGTAGCCGGTTTCCATGGATTTATCCACCCCGGAGAGCGCGCTGACATCCAGCACGCCCAGGGCATCGCCCAGCAGGATGGCCCCGTCCACCGCAAACTGGGACGGCAGGCTGTAGTAGCCGCCTTCGGGCAGCAGGGCCGCCCCGTATTTCAGCAGCTTGCCGTCTTTGATCATGGCCTGCAGCCAGGGGTGCTTTTTGAGGTCTTGCAACCGTTGCTGGGGGTTGATGTTGGGGTTGGGGGAGTCCAGGGACATAATGAGGCCGATGGTCAGCTTGTGGCCCTTCATGCCGTACACAAAACCGCCCCCAAAGGTGCCTTCCACCAGGGGGAAACCCATGGTGTGCCATACTTTTCCGGCAAAATCGCGGTCTTTGGGAAGCTCCCACACCTCTTTCACCCCCACGGACCACTTTTGGGGGTTGCCGCGCAGCTTGAACTTGTCGATGACGTAACGGGAGACAAAGCCCTTGTCGCCGAAACACACCAGGCGGCCATAGATGTTCTCCTCATCCGGGTTGCCGGCGGGTTTTTCCACCACCTGCACGCCCACCACCCGGTCGTTCTCGTATACCACGTCATGGGCGGCAAAGCCGGGGAACAGATCGCCGTGGACGTTCTCGGCGGCGGCCACTTTCTCCTCCAGCTTGGCGGCCAGCCACTGCACCACCTCGCTAAGGGTCAGCACAAAGTAGCCTTCCTTTTTCACCCCGTCCGGCATCAGGGGGCGGGGCACATGCCAGATGTTCTTGGCTCCCAGCACCGAGAAGAAGCTTTCTTTACAGACCGCCTCGATGGGGAAATCACTGTTTTCGATGTCGGGGAAGACTTTTTTGAGCACCCGGGGGTTGGAAACCGCCCCGCTGACTATATGGCTGCCAAAGGCCTGCCCCTTTTCCAGCATGCAAAAGGTAAAGGCGGTGCCGCTCTGCACGGCCATATCCACCAGGCGGTGGGCCAGAATCAGGTTGGACGGGCTGCCGCCCACCAGTAAGACATCGTATTCCACACGATCAGACACGGGGTATTGCCTCCTCGTCCGCTGCAAAGTAACTCAGTGAGAAATATAGGGCCTGCCGCTGGGATAATAGCACAAAAAACACCCCGCCGCCCTCGCCGGGCTTTCCTGCTACAATCGAACTATGGAGAGTCAGGCAAGGGTAAGGGCCATGGCATTCAAGGGCAAAATTGCATGCCTGCTGATTATGGGGCTGGCGTTGGGCGCCGGGGGATGCAGCCTGCTGGGCTCCGGCGGCAAAAAGGTTTCCATCCAGGATCCGCCCTACATTCCGGCCCCGCCCGCCCAAACCGACATGCAGCCCCAGGCCCCCGGCATGTATGCCGACATTGCCGCCCTGGATGACGCCAACCCCTACCATCCCGACCTGAAAGAGGCGGTGCAGGTAGCCATCAACCACGGCATCCTGAAGCCCCGCAACAAGCGGGACAACTTCATGCCGGATCAGGCGGTCACCTACGCGGAATTCCGGGAGTGGGTCAACGCCTACAGCCAGGCCCAGACCGCCGCCACCATGCCGGAGGCCGCCCCCGCCCTGGCCCCGGGGGAAGCCCCCTTGCCCACCGAGATGATAAAGGAGGAACCCCTGAAGATGCCGGAAGAAGATGCCGGCCAGGTGGAGGAAGCCTCCGATGCCCGCCGGCTGCCGCCCAACATCTCTTGGGATGGCCACAAGCTGAAAGGGGAGAGCCCGGTGAGCCGGGAGGAACTGGCCGCCCTGTACGTCACGCTGTCGGATGCACTGGTTCAGGCCCAGTCCCTGACGCCCGGCATGGTGGATCAGATGCGCCCGGAAGGTGCCCCCGCCGCGGAAAGCCTGGGCCAGTTCAAGGATGGCCCGGCCATCGGGGACTGGGCCCGCAAGTACGTAGCCCTGGCCTACCGGGACGGCATCCTGAAAGACATCTTTGGGCTGACCCCGGCCAGGCTGGTGGAGTTAACCGGGTTTCAGCCCGCCAAACCGGTGAACCGGGCCGAGGCGCTGGTGCTGCTGCATCATTTCTTCAAGCTGCCCGAAAAACCGCCGCCGCCCCCGGAGGCGACCACCGAGCCCGGGCTGCCGGCGGGGGAAAGCATCGTGATGCCCAACCCCGAGCACCCCACGGAGGCCTCCCAGCCCAAGCCGTCCAACGCGCGGGTGCACACCCCCGACTAGCTTGTCTCGGTTTTTTGGGACTGTTATGATGGGACCCAAACACAGTCAAGAGGAGTGGATTATGAGCGACGCCGCCGCCACCGAACCAACCGAGAAAGACACCACGGTCGCCACCGGCAAGGTAGTTGCCGAGAAGGCTGCCGAAAAGCCCACCGAACCCGCCGAGCCCCCCTTTACCGTGGACGAGCTGATTAACTGCACCTCCCGGTTCACCCACAAGGCCTGGCACCTGTTTTACGCCAACCGCAAGGACATGGCCTTCATCCGGGAAACCCCGGTGCGGGCCACGCTGGACGCCAGAACGTCTGCCGGCGCCGAAGAGCTTCACAAAATGCTGGTGGAGGCGGGCGTGCAGGAAATCAGCCGCCAGGACAAAACCCTCCACTTTACGGCCACCTTCGAAACCATCCAGAAGGTGATTAAACACAAAGAAACCTACATGCTGGATGCCGTAAAGATCTGAGCAACGCGGCATTAAACCCATCCATTCAGCCCTGACGGCCTGTTGTGGCGTCAGGGCTGAAACGCTTTCGGCATCAGGCTTCCGCCCCTTGTTTTTTACTGGCTGTTACACTTTAAACCAGCGTAATCATCCCTATTCCCTTCCTTCGTGAAATCACTTAAAATGAAACCGATCTAATCTCATCATGTTTTATTGATCTCATTGTTACTTTAGGGAAGGAGAGACCGTCTTGAAAAGCAAATTGGCTGCATTGGTTTTGGCAGCGACGATGATGGGCCAAATGGGCCTGGGTGCGTTTGCGCAGGATGATGCCATGTCGTTTCCGGCTGACCCGGAAACCAGCATTGGTGATGCGGCATGGACCGTGCTGGGCTTCCCCGTCAACCTGACCTCCGCCGCTGCCAGCGGTGCGATTGGTGGCGTTGGCGGTGGCCTGAAAGGCATCGTTGCTACCGAAGAGAAGTTTGCCGATGCCACCTACGGCAAAGTGGATGAAAATCCGCTGCTGCTACCCGTGGGCCTGGTTGGCACCGTCGTGGCCGTTCCCATCGGCTTCCTGATGGGCCTGCCTTCTGGCATCGTGGGCGGCGCCCGCGAAGGCTGGAACCTGCTGAGCGACCTGAACGACTAGTCGCCGCAGTCCAAACCCTTGAAAACCCCGCTTCGAAAGAGGCGGGGTTTTTTACTTTGGCGTTGCCGAGGCACGAGGCTTACGCCAAAGATGTCCGCAGGGCGGCTCAGCCGTGGGCCGCAGGCACAACGGATGCGCGCCCGGATGGACGCACGTGGCGTTGCCGAGGCACGAGGCTTACGCCAAAGATGTCCGCAGGGCGGCTCAGCCGTGGGCCGCAGGCACAACGGATGCGCGCCCGGATGGACGCACCGAGGCAAGTTGGCGGTTTCGGTCGGCAGCCCTCCTCCGGACGGAGGATTTTAGCGGGCCTGACGGGGCGGTTTGTTAAATTTTCGTAACCTCGTGCCGAAGGCATTGGTAATTCCCGGAAAGATCCACACAATTCCAACGTCACAGTGAGGAAGCGCCAATGCAGTTACAGGGATACGTCTATGCCGCCGGCGACGGGCTGGCCATCTCCACCAAGGCCATGCACACCCAGCTGGCGCTGCTGAACGTGCACACCGACAACATCGCCAACTTCGGCGTGCCGGGATACCAGAAGAAAGAGTCCGTCGTCACCTCCTTTGCCGAATACCTGGGCCCCAACGCGGTGGAAGCGGTGACCAACACCGAGATTGGCCGCCTGCGCAAGTCTGGAAACCCGCTGGACCTGGCCCTCTCCACCAAGGGCTATTTCCAGAAGATCAACGCCCTGGGCGGCGTGGAGCTGACCCGCGACGGGCGCATGCAGCTGGATAAAGACGGCAGCCTGCGGGCTCTGGACGGCAAGCACATCCTGTCGGCCTCGGGCGTGCCCGTCAAATTCAGCATCATCCCCGACGATCTGGACAAGGAAGTGAAGATTAGCCCCAACGGGGACATCAGCGTATACGACCCCAAGGCCGGCAAGATGGTGTCCATGGGACGCCTGGGCATTGCCTCGGAAACCGGCGGCGCCGCCGACGAGGTGGAAGTGGTGCAGGGCTACGTGGAAGACTCCAACATCTCCCTGCAACAGGAATTCGTTTCGATTATGCCGCTGCGGCGCCAGTTTGAGGCCAACCGCCAGATGTTCATCATCCAGAGCGACGCGCTGTCGCGGATGATCCAGGAGCTCGGCAGAGCCCAGTAAGCCCCATTCCCCGTACTGAAGGAGCCCGCAATGCTTGATTACATAATGAAACTGGCCTCCACCAACGCCAACCGGCAGCTGGAAGTGCTGGATCATACCACCCGCAACGTGGCCAACTTCAATACGACCGGCTACAAAAACGTGCGCTTCGAGCAGTTCCTGACCTCCGATGGCCGCCTGGACGGAGCCACCCGCACCGATTTCAGCCCCGGCCCCCAGATGGTCACCCGCCGGGAGACCGACATTGCCATCGACGGCTTCGGCTACCTGCCGGTCACCCAGCCGGACGGCACCGTGGCCTACACCCGGGATGGCAGCCTGACCCTGAACAGCCAGGGCTATCTCATTACCCAGCGGGGCGACATCGTGGGCGACGGCATCCAGCTGCCCGCCAACTACCAGAAAATCAAGATTTACCCGGATGGCAAGGTAGAAATTACCACCACCAAGAACGAACCGGCCCAAGTGGTGGGTCAAATCAGCGTGGTGCGCTTCAACAACCCGGAAGGGCTGAAAAGCATCGGCGGCAACAAGCTGGTGGCCACCAACAATTCGGGCGAGCCCTTTGCCGATCCCGACAGCAAAATCAAGCAGGGCGTACTGGAACGCTCCAACGTGAACATCTACTCGCAGATCGACCAGATTCTGCGCCTGAACGCCGGTATGGTCTCCAACCTGCGGATCATCAAGTTTGCCGACGACCTCTACCGCCAGTCGGTCAACCTCAAGCAATAGTAACCCCCGTTAACCCGAGGAGATGGAAATGTTTCCCGACATCAGCCAAATCAGTCTGACGCTGCGCGCCATTTCCGATCGCCAGAAGGTAAACAGCGCCAACCTGTCCAATGCCCAGACTCCCGGCTACGTGGCCCGCGAGCTGAATTTTGCGGATCTGCTGAAAACCGACAACCCCTTTGAAACCGCCCTGTCCCAAAAAATGGGCAGCCGCCTGAGCGAAATGAGCAGTGAAACCGGCGTGCCCGTGGACATCCAGAAGGAACTCATCGAAATGCAAAAGAACATGCTGTTCTACAGCATGACCACCCGCCGGGCCAGCACCATTTTCAACGGCCTGAAGGCCGCCAGCCAGGTAGGCCGCTAATCGCACGGAACCTAAGTGAGGGATAACCGCTATGACACTCACCAGCGCCTTTGATATCTCGTCCGCCGGTCTGGCTGCCCATTCCGCGCGGATGAAAATTCACGCCAACAACATTGCCAACATCAACACGCCGGGCTACGTGCGCAAAATCCCCGTGCTGGCAGAGAACTACCAGATGGGCTTTGATGAAATCATCTCCCAGCTGCGCAACGGGGTCATCTCCACCGGCATTTCCTATGGGCCGGGCGGGGTAACGATGGCCGGCATCGTGGCCGACCCTACCCCGGGCAAGCGCATCTACCAGCCGGGCCACCCGGAAGCGGACAAGGACGGCTACGTGACCCTCTCCAACGTGAACGTGATGACCGACATGGCCGATGCCATGAGCACCTCTCGCCTGTATGAAGCCAACCTGGCCGTGGTCAGCCTGGTGAAAAGCATGGCCAACCGGGCCCTTGAAATTGGCCGGGGCAGCTAGGAGTAACGACCCATGACCATTGGCGGCATCTCCAACCTGATGATGAAAGCCGGCGGCGCGGGCGGCATCGACGCCATCGAAAGCCGCATCAAGCAGATTGAAGGCAAAATCAGCAGCATCGAAGGCCAAGGCGCCCTCCCAACCACCGGCGCCCAACCCGCCCTGCCGCTGAACCCGCTGACTGGCGGCGAGTTCACCACCGCCCCGGTGGGCAAACAACCCTTCCAGTTCTACCTGCAATCGGCCCAGAAGCTGGGCGCCCCGGCCACTGCCACCCCGGTGGCCACCGCCGGCGGCAGCACCAATCCCATCATTGCCGGTAACGGCCAGGCCCAGGCCTTTCAACCGCTGATTGAGCAACTGAGCGCCCGCTACCAGGTGGATAAAAACCTGGTCAACGCGCTCATCAAGCAGGAGTCGGGCTTTAACCCCAACGCCGTTTCCAGCGCCGGGGCCCAGGGCCTGATGCAGCTGATGCCCCAGACCGCCCAGGGGCTGGGCGTGAATCCCCAGGATCCGGTGCAGAACCTGGAAGGCGGCATTCGGCACCTGAGCGGGCTGCTACAGCAGTTCAACGGCAACATCCCGCTGGCACTGGCCGCCTACAACGCCGGGGCCGGGGCGGTGAACCGCTATAAGGGCATCCCCCCCTACAAGGAAACCCAGAATTACGTCCGCAACATCCTGTCCATGTACCTGAAAGCCAAGCAGGAAGAAGCCTAGGAGTCCCCTCCGATGAAAGATCTCGCCATCCGCCGACTGTCCTTTGAAGGCATCGACCGCCAGTTCCAGGCCGGCATGACCGGCCATGTGCAGAAAATGCAGTTCGATTCGGAAACGGCCCCCGCCTCTTTCAAGGACGCCCTGGCCAACGTGGTGAGCGCGGTGAACGATACCGCGCAGGCCCCCGACGCCATGATGCAACAGGCCATGACCACCGGCGCCTACGACGTGCACGACGTGATGATTGCCAACGCCAAGGCCGAACTGGCGGTGAACATGACCACCCAAATCGCCACCAAGGTGATTCAGGCCTACGACCGCATCCTGCAAATCCAGATTTAGGCACCCTGAAATCTCCCCGAAAACAGTTCCCCCTCCCCGGGGGCGCTGTTTTCGGATCGGGGCCTGCACGCCGGCCAAACCGGCCTACAATAGAAAGAGCACAGGGAACAGGTCCTCCTTTCCGTGGAGCCGGGGGCCGCCAAAATCGGTTATCGGACCGATAAAGCCAAACCCGTTTCACTCTAAGATAGGATAGGCGGTTCATAGACCCAAAAACCAAAAAGAGACAGCCACACCCATGCAACCCAATATCCAGGCCTTGATGCAAGACAAGAAAACGCTCGGCATGATTGTCGGGGGCGTGATTGTGGTGGTCATCCTGGCCGTGGTGGGCTTTTCGTTCATGGGCGGGGGCGGCGAGAAAGGCCCCGCCAGCAAACCGCTCGAAAAAGAGCAGATGACCCTGGCCACGGTGCCCAACGCGGGACAAGCCCTGGAAATTCAGGCCCTGCTGGCCAAAAAGAACATCCGCATGCTGCAAAAAGCGGCCGACGGCGGCAAGATTACCCTGGAGTTCATGGAAGGCGCCACCCAGGAGGACCGGGACATTGCCATTGTCTCCCTGGTGGAATCCGGCCTGATGGACCGCAACGTGGGACTGGAAATATTTGAAAAGGGCGATCTGACCGCCTCGCGGGAAGAAAAGCGCATCAAGCTGGTGCGGGCCCAACAGGGCGAGCTGGCCCGGCTCATCCGGCGCATCGACCCCATCAAGGACGCCTCGGTCAACATCGCCATCCCGGAGCAAACCCTGTTCCGCTCCGAAAAAAAATCCATGTCGGCCTCCGTGCAGGTCACCCTGGATCCCGGCACCCGGCTGACCCGGGACAAGGTGCGGGCCATCATCAACCTGGTGGTGGGCAGCGTGCCGGACATTGACGACAAGCATGTGTCGCTTTCGGATACCAACGGCAACACCTACAACAGCGTGCTGGACGGCGGGGCGGAGATCAACGACAAGCTGGCCGAACAGGATGAATACATGCGGCAAAAAGTGGCCGCCCAGCTGGACCGGCTGGTGGGCGCGGGCCATTACGTGGTGACCGTCAGCACCCAGCTGCGGGAAGCCCCCCAGGAAATCATGGTGCAGCAGTACGATCCCAGCGGGGCGGTGGTTTCCAGCAAGCAGAACTTCAACGAAAACCTCAGCACCGGCGGCGGCGGCATGGGAGCCGGCGGACCGGCCACCAGCTTCCTGCCCGGAGGCTTCGGGGCCATGCCCATTCCGGGCGCCGCACCCAGCAAGGACTACGACCGGGCCGGCACGGAGGTGACCTACAACAACTCCAAGAAGCAATGGATCGAAACCCGCCCGGTGGGCATGGTGGAGGATGTCTCCATTGCCGTGACCATCGACGACAACCATTTCCCCAACATGCCGCCCGAGGATCTGCAGCTGCTGCTGGCCAACGCGGCCAGCCCCACCGTGAACCCGGAGCGCGTCACCATCGCCCGCAGCGATCTGAACCGCTCGGAACCCCTGCTGAATTCGGCCGGGGCGGAGGAAAACAACGGCTTCCCCTGGTGGGTATGGGCTGCCGGCGCCCTGGGCGTGGTATTCTTCTTCTTTATGCTGCTCAGCATGCTGGGGGGCCGGGGCAAGAACAATACCGAGGAAGTGGAACAAACCATGCGGGAGCTGCAAGAGCTGCGCAACCTGGCCAGCCAGCAACAGGCCCAGTTGCAGGCCACCCAGCAACAAACCCAAATGCTGCTGGAAGCCCAGCAGAAACAACTGCAGGCCCAGCAACAACCAGCCGCCGTGACCGCGGAGGCGCCCCGCCAGCTTCCCCAAAACAGCGTGCTCCAGCAAACCCTGGATGAGCTGAAGGAAGTGGTGGCCAACGACGATCTGGAGGACGAGAACCTGGATCTGCAAATCAAAAGCTGGATTGAATCGTCATAACCCTAGGTGTTCAGAGGAGGCGCGCGGGGACGCCCGCGTGACGAAGAGAGGCAATGCTGCAGCAAGAGAATTTCAACCCCGAGCAACTGGCCGCGGAGTGGTCCGGACGGATTGCCCAGCGCATGAAGGAAATTGGCGTTTCCCCGCAAGAGGTGGAGGAAACCCGCAACATCATCGTGGCCTTCACCCGCACCGCGGCGCAGGAACTCATCAAGGAACCCCGCATCACCCCGCCCTACAGCAACGAACATTTCGACCTGACCCCGGCGCTGGCCCACCAGATTATCGAGTTGTTCCTGCGCGGGGTGAACTACATTGCCAAAAAGCTGCGCGATTCCGGCAAGGGGTGGGACGAACGCAAGGAGGTTCTGGAAAACATCGCCTTCAAGCTGTTTAACCTGGCCAAGCTGCTGGTTGCCTTTACGGTCATCCCCAATCCCACCATTTCCAACCTGCTGAACAGCCCCAAGGACCTGCAACTGATGATGCGCCAGAGCGCCGACGTGCTGCTGGATGAAATGACTACCGGTCGGAAAGGCGGAGGCATGCCCTTCGACATGGGCCGATGAGCGCCATGGAAGCCTGGAGCGAGATACAGGCCGCGCAAGAGATCTCCGAGCAGGTTATCCCGCGCCTGGATGAATGGCAGCAGCTGCCGGAAGAACGCGCCAACGACGAAAAGCTGATTGTCGAGTTCAACAAGATTGCCGCCGGCATGATTAAAGGCAGCCCCGGCATCGAGATGCCGGGCAGCTCCCAGCCCATCCCCTGGGATCCCCCCCATGCCAACCAGGCCGTGCTGCTGTTTTGCGAAGGGGTGTATTTTGCCCTGCAACGCTGCCACGAAATGCGCATTACCGGCAACATCAAAATTGAGCTGATGCAGAACCTGGCCATGGACGTGTACGGCCAGGCCATCCAGGTGGTGGCCTCCACCTACGGCCAGGAACTGACCCCCGAGTACCAGTTCACCCACCAGCAACAGGTGGAGTTCATCCAAAAGGGGGCCGAAAGCGTCCTCCTGCTGTACATCAACGAGTACGAGCGCAAAAACGGCCCCATCGTCAGCGAGGAAGACATTGCCGAAGCCGAGGCCCTGATTGCCGAGGAAAACTGGGAGGATGCGCCGGAAGCCCCACCCCTGCCGGAGGAGGTTTCAGCGGAGATGCCTGCCGCCCCCGTGGCCCCGGCCCGGCCCAAGCCCGCCAAAAAACCAGCCGCCCCGGCCAAGGCCAAACCCAAAGGCCCCGGCCCCCACGACAAGTACGCCGCCGTAGCCCTGCTGCTGACCACCCTGAAGCCCGAACGGCGCAAGAAGATCATCCAGAACTTCAACCAGGACGAGCGGGAGCTGATTTCCTACTACAGCTACCCCCAGCACATCGAGCAAAACCTGGATCTGACCAGCGTCAGCAAGCACCTGCGCCAGTTCAAGGAGATGATGCAGCAAGGCGGCTCCAGCCTGAAGAGCAACGCCTACCGCGGCATCTCGCAGCTGGTCAAGAGCAACTCGCTGGAAAAGCTGCTATCATATGTAAAAGATGAGCGTCCCAAGGTGCAAGAGTACCTGGCCATGCATTATGAGCCCGAAGACACGCTGCATCCAACCGAGGGGTCGCCGTCCGCACCGGAACAACGCCACTTTTCCGACCTGCTTCCGCCGCGTGTGGAAGACATTTTGTATCGCCACCTGAACAAGCGCCTCAGCAGTGAAGGGAGTCCCAAGAGCGCGTGATTATTAAACGCAACCAGGCACCGCGTCCCGAGGCACCCGCCCCGGATTTTGCGCTGGAGCAGATGGCGCCGGAACCCGAAACGCTTCCCTACAACGAGGATACCGTGGCCGCCGGCCTGGTGCCGGATCGCCGGGGCAACGACCGCCGCAACGACCGCCGCCGGGGATATCGCCGCATCGAGGACAAGAACCTGATTAGCAAGGCCTATGAAGAAGCCAACGCCATCAGGGAGAACGCCCAGCAGGAAGGCTTCCAGGAAGGGCTGATGCAGGCCGAAAGCACCATCGCGGAGCTACGCAACGCCATTGAGCATATCATGGCCCTGCGCGAAGATGCCCTGCTGTCGGTCACCAGCGAGATTGCCTCCATTGCCGTGGAAGTGGCCGCCCGCATCATCAAAACCGAGGTGAGCTGCGACGAGTCGCTTGTCATGTCGCTGGTTCGGGATACCATTCAAAAAGCCGGACGCGGCAACAAGACCATCATCATCAAGCTGAACCCCGAGGACACCGCCCTGGTGAAGCGCACCCTCAAAGACGACCCCATCCCCAACCTCCACGCGGAGCTGATCGTCATGGACGATCCCACCGTGGATGCGGGCAGCTGCATTATTGAAACCAACAGCGGGCTGATTGACGCCTCGTTCTCCACCCAGCTGGGCATCCTGCGGCAACTCTTCGGAGGGAAGGACTGATGGCCCGACCGCCCCAGCAGGCCGCCACCGGCTTCCAGTTGCCGCCCATCACGGAAATCCTGCTGGGCTGCCTCATCCTGTGCCTGGTGGGGGTGCTGTTGATTCCCCTGCCGCCGGTGCTGCTGGATATGATCATCACCCTGAACATCTCCATCGGGGTGGTGCTGCTGATGATGTCGTTGTACGTGCAAAAGCCCCTGGATATGGCGGCTTTCCCGTCCATCATCCTGGTGGGCACCCTCTTCCGGCTGGCCCTGTCCATTGCCGCCACCCGGTCTATCCTGGCCCACGGCGAAGCGGGCGGCATCATCCACGCCTTCGGGGAATTCGTCACCGGCGGGAATCTCGTGGTGGGGGCGGTCATCTTTATCATCATCACCATCGTGCAGTTTATGGTAATTACCAAGGGGTCGGAGCGGATTGCGGAGGTGGGCGCCCGGTTTGCCCTGGACGCCATGCCCGGCAAGCAGATGACCATTGACGCCGACTTCAACGCCGGCCTCATCACCCCGGAAGAAGCCATCAAGCGCCGGGAAGACCTGCAAAAGGAATCGTCCCTGTTCGGCTCGATGGACGGGGCCATGAAGTTCGTCAAGGGGGACGCCATTGCGGGCATCATCATCACGGTCATCAACGCCATCGGCGGCTTGGCCATCGGCATGCTGCAACGCGGGCTGCCCATTGAAGACGCCCTGAAAACCTACACCATCCTGACCGTGGGGGACGGCCTGGCCGCCCAGGTGCCCGCGCTGCTGATGGCCGTCGCCTCCGGGATTATGATGACCCGTTCCACCGCCAGCGAAGGCTCATTGGCGAAAGACTTGTTCACCCAGGTGCAAAGCAAGCCCTACGGCCTGCTGTTTGCCTCCGGCTTCCTGTTCCTGATTGCCTTCACCACCCCGCTGACCCATATGCCGTGGTGGACCTTCTTTTTTGTGGCCCTGGTCATCGGCATGATCGCCATGTGGGTGTTCCTGGCCAACGACGTGCAGCAACAGCTGGGCCAGCTGGACGCGGTAAAGGAGAACATGAGCGAGCTCATCAACCCCAACCGCATGTACGAGAAGCTGGGCGTAGACCCGCTGAGCCTGCAGGTGGGCAACGACCTGCTGGTGATTGCCGACCCCGACCAGGACGGCCAGCTGCTGGGCAAGATTGCCGGCCTGCGCGCCCGCATGACTGACGAGCTGGGCTTCATCCTGCCCAACATCCGCATTATGGACAGCCTGCAACTGGGCCCCAACGAGTACATGATTTCCATCCGCAACAACCCGGTGGCCACCGGCAACGTGTACCCGGGCCGCTACATGATCAAGGCCAGCACCTTCCAAAGCCACAACCTGAAGCCGCCCAACACGGCCATCCAAGACATGGACCCCACCCACGGTATTGAAGAAGCCTACTGGCTGCTGCCCCAGGACATCCCCGAGCAGCTGCAGCGCTTTGCCACCGAGGCCACCGACGCACTCATCGATCACCTGCAAGAGGTGGTCATCAAGCACGTGGACGAGGTGATGACCAAAATGGATGTGCTCAAGCTGATGGAGCTGGTGCGCCAGCACGATCAGTCGCTCATCCAGGAGCTGGTGCCGGCCATTTTGACCCCCAACGACCTGCGCAAGATCTTCGTGAACCTGATTCGCGAGAAAGTGTCCATCAAGGACGTCATCTTTGTGTTTGAGCGCATGAGCGACTACGCCCGCTTCAGCAAGGAACCGGATATCCTGTCCGAGCGGCTGCGGGCGGCCATGGGACGCCAGATTTGCCTCAGCCACTCGGATAAAGACAAGAACCTGTACGCGGTCACCCTCTCCAACGAGTGGGAAAAGATGCTGGATGACAGTTGCCAGCGCACGGAACTGGGCACCATGTTCCTGCTCAACCCGCTACAGGTGCAGGAACTGATTGAAACCACCAGCGACACCCTGCGCCGGGTGCAACAAACCTATAACCGGGTACCGGTCATCCTGTGCTCGCCGCGCATCCGCCTGCCGCTGTTCCAGCTGCTGGATCGCCACATCCCGGTCATCACGGTCATGTCCTACAGCGAACTGATCCCCGACATCCAGGTGCAGGCGGTGGGCACCATCGGCACCAGCGATTTCGCCGACACCTACGGCTACACCTAAACCGTAATGTTCAGGGCGGGCTTCACCACATCCTGCTTGAACTGGTTCAGGGCGGCCTTGATGCGGGCGGCATCCCCAGGGCCCAGGGCGGTATCGGCATCCGCCTCCAGCATCACCTGATCGGCGGCCACCAGCAACTGGTTGTACTGGGGCGAAACCACCGCCGTGCGGTTGCCTAAGGCGTCCTGGATAGTAATCGGGGTTTGCAGCCCGGCATGTTGCCTGACCGCTGCCCGCATGTGATCGGCCACCCAGTTGTTCAAGGCGGGGTTGGCGCCCTGAATTCCCACGGCCCAGCCAAATCGAACGGCTTGCATCAATCGTTTCCCCTTCCAAAATTACCTGACAGAAAGCAATGAACTGCGACACATGTACCAAAAGCCCGCCCGGCTGGCAAGTAAAAAGAGCCCGGGGCAGGCTTGATTACCGCCCCCGCTTCCGCCAAGATAATGGCAAGCAAACCGGAGCCCCTGATGAAAGCCGCCCCCTTTTGCCTGGCCCTTGCCGTGGCCTTGCTGCTGCAAGCCGGTGCGCCCGGCCTAGCCCAGGAGAATCCCAATCCGCCCATCGAGCCGGTGGGCTACGAACAAACCCGGGATCTCGCCGCCCAGCTCTACCAGGCTGAAGAATACGACCAGGCTTGGCAGATGGCCGAAAAAGCCCTGGAACTGGCCCCGGATTCCGCAGAAGTCCGCTACCTGCTGGGCATGATTCTTTACAAGCAATACCGCTTCGCCGAGGCGACCCCCTACTTTGAACCCCTGGCCCAGGCCCCGGGGGCCTGGCAGGCCGAAGCGCAGGACAAACTGGCTTACGGCTGGTTTTTCCAGGGCTACCAGGCCGAGCAAAACGGGGACAAGGCACAGGCCCTGGCCCATTACCAGAAAGCCTACCCCTGGTACCAGGCCTATCTCCAGCAGCCAGACATCCCCTACGATAACCAGCAACTGGTCAAAAAGAAGCTGACTTACATCAAGCACCGCTACCGAAAGGCTTTCCGCTAACCATGCGCATTATTGCCTGTTTTGCGGCCACCCTGGATGGACGGATCGCTTCCACCCGCGCCCCCCGGGATCGCATTGGCTCCCAGGCAGACCTGCAACACCTGCTGAACGTGCGCAACCAGGCGGATGCCATCCTGTGCGGGGGGGAGACCTTTCGGGAGTATCCCCACGTGCGCCGGGGCAGCCAGGGCAACCTTCCCCTGCAATGCCTGATGACCCGGAGCTTCCACCTGCCGGAGCAGGCCCCCCTGTTTCAGGCCCAACCGGCGCCACCTATCCTGGTGTTCTCCCCATCCGGGCCGCCCGAAACCCTTAAGGGGCGCTATCCTGCCCATATCGACTGGATCCCGACGGGCAACGGACATCCCGTGGCTCCCATCCTGGACACCCTGGCCGCCCGGGGCGTGAATACCCTGCTGGTGGAGGGGGGCGGACACATTATGAACCTGTTTCTGCAAGCCCAGGCCGTCCAAGAATTGTATCTGACCATCTGCCCGCTGCTGCTGGGAGGCACCGACGACCCCGGCCTGGTGACCGGGGCCGGCTTTGCGGTGGCCCAGGCCCCTCGCACCGAGATTTTATCCCTGGAGCAACGGGAAAACGAACTATACCTGCACCTAAAGGTGCGTTACCCCGGCTAAGCGTTGGCCCGCTTCCAGGTTTCCACGGCATCCTTGGCCTCTTTCAGCCCCAACCCGGTTTCCTCCCGCAGCTGCTTGATGGCGGCAATCAAATTGTCCTGGCGAATCAGGGTCTGTACCGCCTCGGAGATCTCCACATTCGGGGCCGCCGGCGGATTCACTGCGGTGTTGGCCCCAATGGGGGTTTCCTCCGCCTTGCGCGAGAAGCCCATCCAGTAACCCAGCAACCAGCCGGCCCCGAAAACCACCGCAAAGACCCAGCCCGGCGTTTCCATCCGGCGCGCCTAAGCGTGATCGGCTTGGCCCAGCAGGGCCTCGTAAGACAGTGGCACCGCATACCGGGTAAGGGCCTCCAGGGCGTCGGCATACAGGCGGATTTCATACTGCGCCCCGGGATGCTTGCGCAGGTGAATGAAGTTCACCAGGGCCTGCAGGGACACCGTCCAGTAGAACTCGGTATAGATATTGAGCGGCAGCACGCCCCGGGCCTGCTCGCGGGCCACCCCGTGCTCCAGCAGGCGGTGGTACAGGTCCAGGGACTTCTGGCAGTGGTTGCGCACTTCCCGCTCCAGCGCCCCATCAGGATCTTTGACCAATTCATCGGTGGAAGCCTGCTTGTTGTCCTCGGACTGGCGTCGGAAGCCCGCCGGGGTGTAGAAGTCGAACTCGCTGGCATCCACATAGCGCAGGCTAATCTCGTTCCAGGCGTGATCCACGGTGGGCGCCTCGCTGTAGGCAATGCCCACCACGTGCTTGTACCACTGGCGGGCCACGAACTCGGGCACCTTGCAATGGAACTGCAGCTGCACGTGCCGGAACGGGCTCCAGTGCTTGTGCTCGGCCAGGTATTTAATCAGCTTCCTATCGCCGTCGGAAAGGGTTTTCTTGCGCTTGCCGAAAGACACCCGGGCGGAATTCACCACGGTCAAATCGCTGCCCAGCCAGTCCACCAGCTCCACAAAGCCGTGATCCAGCAGGCGGATGACCCGTGCTTCCTCGGGCAGCAGCTCGCCCCGCGCACTCAAGGGTTGATTCTCGTTCATTTCTTCCTTCACCAGTGGACTCTGACCGCTCATCAGGCTCTGCTACCCTCCTAAGGCTCTCTCGACAACATGATGATACCGCCGCCCGGGCGGGACTGACAAATTATGTGAAGAAATCGGCACAACCGCGCGGCCCCGGAGGGTTTTAAGTTTTGTAAAAATGGCGGCGGCCAGCCGGTGACGCGGGCCTGTTTTGTTTTGTATATAATAGTAGCAAACTGGGGTCATCTGTAGGGGAAAACGTGATTTCGACCGTCTCATCCGCCATTGCCGCCGGGGCTCCGAGGCTGCTTTCGGGGCCGGCACCGGTCATGCGCGGTTGCGCGCCGCGTTTTACCGGGGATGGCTTCAGCGGCTCGGCCGCCAACACCCTGGATTTCAGCCGGCGAGACCTGACCGGCTCCGCGTTTGAGGCTGTCAGAAAGGCACCCCTGCTGACCGGCGCCAATTTTACCGATGCCACCCTGAACGGCCAGGATTTGGACGGCAAGCGCTGCGACGGGGCGGTGTTTAACGGGGTGCATTTCCGCGATGGACGCCTTGCCGCCGGGGTTTTGAACCAGGCCCGCTTCAACCGCTCCGAGCGCGGACGCCAGGCCGATTTGACCGGCACATATATGGAAGGGATCCGCTGCGACAACACCCAGTTTATTTACGCCCTGATGGATCGCGTCGTGCTGAGCCGCGCCATCGGGGACAGCACCCTGTTTCGCCGGGCCTCGCTGAAGGACAGCGAGATTAGCTGGGCCGAACTGCCCAAGGCGGATTTCGAGGCCGCCGACCTGTCCGGGGCGGATCTTCGGCACAGCGAGTTTAACGAGCGGGGCTTTGCGGTCAACCTGTTCACCAAGGCCAAGCAGGCCCGGGAGCATGCCGCCAGCTTCAAGCTAGCCAAGCTGCATGGGGCCGACTTTATGCGCTGCAACCTGGTGGGGGTAGACTTCTCCGGGGCCAAGCTGAACGGGGAGGGCGCCTATCCCGCCCCCGCCAACCTGTACAACACCCACCTGGAGTTCGCCAACTTCACCGGGGCGGACCTGAGCGGGGTACTGTTTGAAAAATGCTGGCTGAAGCACGCCGACTTTACCCGGGCCACCCTGAACGGGGCCAACTTGACTACCCTGGAGTCGGACGATATGCTGGCGGACGTGAATTTCACCGAAGCCGCCCTGGCCGGGGCCAATTTTGAGGGCATGAAACTGCGGGGCGTCGATTTCCGGCGGGCCCACATGCCGGGCGCCCACCTGAACAAGGCCGAACTGAACCGCTTACACCTGGAGGGAGCCGACCTGCAAGGGGCCTCGCTGGCCGGGGCCAAGCTGCACGGGGCCCACCTGAACCGGGCCAAACTGCAAGGGGCCAACCTGGAAGACGCCGAACTAATGGGCGCCGACCTGCGCGAAGCGCAGCTGGATGCCGCCACCCGCCTGGCCGGGGCCAAGTATAACCGGCATACCAAGTTTCCCGCCGGCTTCGAAATCCCCGAAACCATGGTGTACGTGCCGGATCTGCTGGACAAATTGCCCGGCAAGCGTGGCTAGCGGTCTCTATCGTCGTTGCTGAAGTTGAAGTCGCTCATCATCTGATTCATGAGCATGGTGCTCATGGCGCTGGGATCCATTTGCCCGCCCTGCATGCCGGGCATGGCCATCATCCAGGGATTCATGCCGCCGGATCCGTTCTGGGAACCCATCGACGACATCATCATCTGCCACATCATCATGTCCTGGGGGGACATGCCGGTGGGGGTGGTCGCGGCCTGGGTGGTGCCGGGGGCAGGCGCCTGACCAGCCGGGGCGGGGGCCTCCACCTGAAAACGGGGCGGCATGTCCAAGCCGGGATTGTCGGAAGGAAGGTATTGCAAGCCTTGCTGGGCCAACGCCGCCGCTTCTCCCTGGGGATCCAGCAACAGCACCTGCTGGTACAGGCTGCGGGCCTGCTGGTAGCGTCCCAATTGGGCCTCCGTCATGGCCAGGTAATAGGTCACCCGCACGTCCTCGGGTTGGGCGGCGTGCATGCCCGCAAACTGCTTTTCGGCTTCGGCGTATTGGCCGCTGCGATAAAGCTGCACGGCGGCCATGAAGGGATCCTCGGCCCAGGCCAGGGGCCAGGCGCCCAGCGCCAGCAGCAGGAGGGTGGCGGAAATGAGTCCAGTCGGCTTCATACCTTCATGGTACGCCGGCCAGCTGATTTTGCAGCCTTCATCCGGAGGATTTCCGGGGCCGCCTTTAGCGGATCAGGTCTTTCATCCGCCGCACCGCCGGGCCAATCCCGCTAAAGACGGCTTCTGAAACAATGCTGTGGCCAATGTTCAGCTCCACCAGGCCTGGCATGGCCAGTACCGGGGTGACGTTGTGGTAGTTCAGGCCGTGCCCGGCATTGACCTCGATACCCCGATCGCAGGCCGCCTGGGCCGAGTTCAGCAGCAGCGCCAGCATGCGGGGCTGGTCGGGCGTGCCAAAGGCCTCGCAGTAAGGGCCGGTGTGAAACTCCACGCACAGGGCCCGCACATCGGCGGAGGCTTCCACCTGGCGCAGGTCGGCATCGATGAACAGGCTGACCTTGATGCCGGCGGCCTGCAGCACATCCACACTGCGGCGGATTGCCTCGCGGTGGGCCACCACGTCCAGCCCGCCCTCGGTCGTCAGCTCCTGGCGGCGCTCAGGCACCAGGGTCACCATGTAGGGTTTCCACCGCAGGGCCAGACCCACCATTTCCTCGGTATTGGCCATTTCCATATTCAGACGGGTGGTAATTTTTTCCCGCAATGCCTGCATGTCCGTATCCCTTATATGGCGGCGGTCTTCGCGCAGGTGGGCGGTAATTCCGTCGGCACCATGGGCTTCCGCAACCAGGGACGCCTGCACAGGGTCAGGACTCAAGCCTCCCCGGGCATTCCTCAACGTGGCGACATGATCGATATTGACTCCTAAATTGGCCATTTTTCACAGACTTCTTTCTAATTTTATTTAAAACTTGAATAATAATTTAAAAAAATGCGGACAAGTTTACAAAACTATTGTAATCCGGGGGAGGCCAGAGTCCATCTTACTTTGCCGGAATGATCCCGGGGCGCTGCGGGGGGGTGAATGATAATTTGCGTTGTGGAGACCGGTGATTTTTGTTACCATCCCTCAGAAGTTTCAGTTGTTATTTTTGTTAGGTAAAAGCGTTCAAGAAATTAGGGTTACCGCCATTTGAACGTGGCCAGAATGAGTTTGAGTATGTATCTACACTCCTTGAAAAACCTGAAATCCCTCAATAGCGCCCTTCTCACCGCAGCCTTCGTGCTCACCACCACCCTTAACCCGGCTGGGGCCGCTATTATCCACTCCGAAACCAGCAGCCTGTCCGGTGCCGAAGCCAGCGAGCAAGCCCGGGTTATTCTCGACAAGGCTTCTTTGTTGGCCTTCCAAGGCGCCTCCGCGGTGCAAAAGCTGCAAAGCCTCTCCGTGGATCCGGCAACCTCCGCCATCCTGAAGGACTACATGGCCTCGATGATCTACATCCCGCAAGCCATGGCCCTGCCCACCGATGCGGAAGTGATGGACGACGAAACCCTGGTGCGCCCGGAGCAATACAAGGACGGCCCCATGGAAGATGAGCCAGTGGATGCGCATGCCCTGGAGTTTGGGGATTCGCCCTCGCTGTCCAAGGTGCTGAAGTTTCTGAAGCCGGTGCAAAACGCCTTTATCACCTCGCCGTTCGGTTTCCGCTGGGGACGTCCCCACCAGGGCATCGATATGGCCGCCCCGGTGGGCACCCCCATCGTCTCGGCTGAAAACGGCAAGGTGGTCTTTAGCGGCTGGAAGCAAGGCTATGGCCAGTTTGTAGCCATCGATCACGGTCTTGGCTTCGAAACCCACTATGCCCACTGCTCCAAGGTGCTGGTGAAAGTGGGGCAGACGGTGAAAAAGGGCCAGATGATCGCCAAGGTCGGCAATACTGGCCGCTCTACCGGCCCCCACCTGCATTTCGAGGTGGTGGCCCATGGCGTCCACCAGAACCCGGCCAAGTTCCTGGGCGGCAAGGTGGCCGTGGGACACGCCGGCAACTAGCCCCGCGCTTAAACCAACTGGCAGGACGCACTGGTATTCGGTGCGTCTTGCCGTTTTAATGGGTATATGAAAGATTACTACCGCATCCTGGAAATCCATCCCGAGGCCAGCCCCGAGGTGCTGAACAAGGCCTACCGGACGCTGGTGCACAAGTACCACCCGGATCGCTATCACTCCTCGGACAAAACGGCCATGAACCGCCGGCTGCAAGAGATTAACGAGGCCTACGAAACCCTGAGCAGCCAGTCGGCCCGGCGCGATTACGACGCCCGCTACCGGGAGGCCATGGCCCGGGGAGGCTTGCACCGCCCCCCATCCGAAAGCGGCGGGCAGCGCCTGAAAAAACTGTTGCTGTGGGCGGGCGGTACGTTTATCGTGCTGCAATTCCTGCTGCGCCCCCTGCTGGCCAGCCCCGTCATGCGGGTGCTGCTTTTGGCCGGGCTGGTGTTCCTGCTGGTTCGGCTGTACGGCCGCCCAAGCCAACGTTCCTGAGGTTGCCCATGCCGGATCCGCTTTCCCCCACACCTCAAAAAATCCTGGTTGTGCCCCTGCGCTACATTGGGGACACCGTGCTGACCGTCCCCCTGCTGCGCAACCTGCGCCGCCATTACCCGCAAGCCCGGATTGACCTGCTGGCCAGCCCGGTGACCGAGGGGCTGATGGCCCTCTGTCCCTACGTGGACCAGGTGCGGGTGGAACCCCGGGGCAGCCTGAAACGCCTGCAATTACTGAAAGAGGGCGGCTATGACACCGTCTTTCTCCTGCGAAAATCCGTCAGCCTGGCCCTGATGTGCAAGTTGGCCGGCGTGCGCCAGGTGATTGGCTACGACAAGCAGCGGTTCCCCTTTGGCTACAAGCGCTGGGGCTGGTTCCTGGATCGCTGGGCCCGCTATCCCTCGCTGAACACCGACACCCCCCAGGCCGTCAGCCACCTGGGGCTGCTGGCGGCAGCTGGCATCCCGGTGGTGGACGACCACCTGGAACTCTGGACCACGGCAGAGGATGAAGCCCGCCTGCATCAACTGCTGGCGTCACACGGCATCCAGCCACCCCCGCAAGGCAAGCCCATCGCCATCCTGCATGCGGCCAGCGCCTCCCACGGCAAGCAGATTGAGGTGGATCGCTTTTCGCAAAGTGTGCAGCGCCTGGTGGCGGCGGGTTATCAGGTACTGGCCACCGGCACCGCCTCGGATGCCGCCCTGTACCAGCCGCTGGGCCTTCCCATCACCAACTTGGCCGGCCAAACCTCCCTGCGAGAGACCGTGGCCCTTTACCGACAGGCCGAGCTGCTGTTGACCGTGGACTCCGGGCCAATCCACCTGGGGGCCGCCGCCGGGGTGCCCAGAATAGCGGGAGTGTTTGGCCCCACCAACGAGCGCCAGTGGGGCCCCCACAACGCCCATGCCCGGTTTGCCCCCGTGTTTATGGATTTGCCGTGCCGACCCTGCTACGCCAAGGTGTGCAGCCACAACAACTGCCGGGTGCAGCTTGGCTCCCTGCAAATTGCCGAGGCCGTTTCCAGCCTGCTGCAAGAAGAGAGCCCAGAAACCCAAAGCGGGCCCTGAGGAGCCCGCCCTGGGGATACGTGGCCTGGGCTGGTTTAGCCCCCGGATACCATCTTGCTCATATCGAACATGGGGATGTACAGGGCCAGCGCCACAAAGAGCAGGATGCCGCCCAGCACAATGATCATGATGGGTTCGATCATGGTGGTCAGTGTTTCCACGGCCTGATCCACTTCCACATCCAGGAAGTCGGCAGCCTTGTTGAGCATCTCTTCCATCCGCCCGGTTTCTTCGGCAATGGCAATCATTTTTACCACCATCACCGGAAAGACGCCGGTCTGCTCCAGGGGTTTGGCCAGGCTGCCCCCGTGCAGGAGGCTTTCCTTGGCCTTGTCGAAGGCGGCATGCAGCACGTAGTTGTCCACCGTGCCGGAGGCGGTCACCAGGGATTCCGTCAGCGAGACCCCCGAGCCGATAACCGTGGCCAGCGTCCGCACAAAGCGGCTGACATACACCTTGCGGAAGAGATCGCCGATGAGAGGGATGGTCAGCATCCACTGGTCTACCAGCGGCTTGCCCTGGCCCTGGCGGAAGATGTTGAACCAGACGCACAAGGTCACCACCGCACCCAGGATAGCCCACCAGAAGCTGAGGGTGAAGTCGCTGGCGGCAATCAGCACCCGGGTGGGCAGGGGCAGCTCGGCCCCGAAGTTGCCGAACATCATCTGGAACTGGGGCACCACCACCACCATGATAACCACAATCACCGCGACGATGACCAGCACGGTAAAGGCCGGGTAGACCATGGCTCCGGTAATCTTGCCCTGCAGGGCCATCATCTTTTCGATGAGCACCGACAGGCGGGCGCACACCAGGTCCATCTCGCCGCTGACCTCGCCGGAGCGGATCATGTTAACGTAAAGCTTGTTGAACTGCTTGGGAAACTTGGTCAGGGCAGAGCTGAAAGAGTCCCCGGCAATGACATCGGCCCGGATCTTTTTCAGCGTGTTCTTCAGGGCGGGATTCTCGGCCTGCTGCTCCAGCAGGAACAGGGCCTCAATCAGCGGAATCCCGGCATTCAGCAGGGTATACATCTGCTGGGTCATGATGTTGATGTCCTTGGCCCCCACCTTGGGCGCCATCAAATCGCCGATGAGCGGCATCTTGAGCAGCACGTCCTCCAGGGTGAGGCTAACCTCCTCCTGCTGGATGCGGGTGGGGATATGCCCCTGCCCCCGCAGCAGCTCTTTCGCTTCCCGAAGGTTCAGGGCCTCGATTTTACCCTCGACCGTTTTGTTGGTGGCCGGATCGATGGCCGTATAGCTAAATACGCTGGTCCGTCCGCTCATGACGTGTCTAGTCCTCCAAATCCAGACCCAGCACGCGGGTCACTTCCTCAACGGTGGTCAACCCGGCGAGGATTTTCCGCTTGCCGTCCATAGCCAGTGTAAACATGCCGTCCTTCACGGCGGCATCCTGAATGTGATAGGTGGAAGCCCGGTTCTCGATAAGCTCGCCCACTTCGCGGGTCATGTTCATAATCTCGTACAAACCCACCCGGCCTTCGTAACCGGTATTGTTGCACCGCTCGCAACCTTCGCCCTTGTGCAGCATGACCGGCTTGTCGGGATCGGTAATGCCCAGCGTAGCCAGCTCCTCGGGGGTGGCGGGATAGGCCACCTTGCACTTGGAACAGACCCGCCGCACCAGGCGCTGGGCCAGAATGCCAATGACCGCCGAGCTGACCAGATAGGGCGGCGCGCCCATTTCCAGCAGACGGGTAATGGTTTTGGAGGTGCTGTTGGTGTGCAGGGTACTGAACACCAGGTGGCCGGTGAGCGCCGCGTGAATGGCCGCTTCCAGGGTTTCCTCGTCCCGGATCTCACCCACCATGATCACGTCCGGGTCCTGGCGCAACAGCGCCCGCAAACACAGGGCAAAGGTCAGGCCCGCCTTGTGGGACACCTGGGTCTGGTTGACCCCGGCCAGCGGGTATTCCACCGGGTCTTCCACCGTGCTGATGTTGCGCTCGGGGGTGTTAATCTCCCGCAGGCAGGAATACAGGGTGGTGGTTTTACCGGAACCGGTCGGCCCGGTGACCAGAATAATGCCGTTGGGGGCCTTAATCATCTTGTTGATGCGCTTGACCTCGTCCGGGGTGAGGCCCAGCTTTTCCAGGCCGCCAGAGGTGGCGTTGGGCTTCAGCAGACGGATACAAATCTTTTCCCCAAACTGCACCGCCAGGGAGTTAACCCGCATATCCACCTCCTGGGAACCCACTTTAAGCTTCATGCGGCCATCCTGGGGACGGCGGCGCTCGGCAATGTCCATACCGCTGGCCACCTTGATACGGGAGATGACCGCCGCGGCGGCTTTCTTGGGCAGGGACTTCACTTCCTTCAGGATGCCGTGGATGCGGAAGCGCACCAGCAGGCGTTCCTTCTGGGGCTCAATGTGCACGTCGGAGGCGTCGGTCTCGATGGCCTCAATGAGGATAGAGTTGACCAGCTGAACGACGGCGGCGTCATCGGCGGCCATCTCCGCTTCCAGGGAAGAGGAGATGCTGTCGGCATAAATGCTGTCGGCATCCGACATCTCTTCTTCCAGCTTGGCCAGGGCTTCCTCGGCGGATGAACGCTGGGCGTAATACTTATCCAGCAGGTTGGTCAATTCCTTGTGGGTGGATACCCGGGGAATGGGACGATAGCCGGTGAGCAGGGCGATCTCATCCAGCACCTGCAGGTTGTCCGGGCGGGCCATAATGACTTCCAGCCGCTTGCTGGCATCATCCAGGTTCAGGGGCACCACCATGTGGCGGCGGATGAAATCTTCCGGAACCAGCCGCATGACTTCCGGCTTCAGTTCCAGGTTGTGGGTATCGATGTATTTCAGCCCGTGCAGCTTGGCCAGGGCCATCCCCAGGGTGCGTTCATCCACATAGCCCAGTTTCACCAGGATGGCGCCCAGCGGAGCCCCCGTGGCACGGCCTTCGGAGAGCGCCTGGTCCAGTTGGGCCTGGGTTACGAAGCCTTCTTCGATCAGGACGTCCCCAATCCGGCGAGGCGCCGGTTTGCGCAAGGCAGGTTGCGGCTGCGCGCCCGCGGTGCCAACCGTGGCAGGGCCAGCGGTGGGGTTCGGATTGTTAGCCGGTACAAACGCGGAACTCAAGGTTCTTCTACTCCATCCATAGCTGTCGGTGTAATCTCACTGGGTCCTCTATGCCTTTGCATCCGGGCACATGGACCAATTACCCTGAATATCGACACTTCTGTATAATTCTTGAATTGATTTTTTTCAAACCCACGAAAAGCGGATCCCATGACAGCCACCCTGCGCGCAATTCACGAACACATCCGGCGGACCCTGCAACCGATTGCCGGGGAGCCTTTGCAATTGCAGGCCGAATGCCGCTTGCTGCTGGAAGAGCTGCTACACATGCGGCCCGAGCAGGTGCTCAGCGATCCCGATCTGCCGGTGGAGGAAAGGCTGTGCCGCCAGCTGAACCACTTGCTGGAGCAGCGGGTAGAGAAGCGCATCCCGGTGCAATACCTGCTGAACACGGCCTGGTTTTACGGGCTGAAGTTTTACGTCAACCCGGCGGTGCTCATCCCCCGACCGGAAACCGAGCGCCTGGTGGAAACGGCGCTTTCGCTGATTCGTCCCGGGCAACGGGCGGTGGACGTGGGCACCGGCTCCGGGGCCATTGCCCTTAGCTTGTCCCACCACCTGAAAGACGCCGCCGAGGTCTGGGCGGTGGACATCTCGCCGGAGGCCCTGAAGGTAGCCCGCCTGAACCAGCGCCGGCTGGGCACCACGGCGCGCCTGATGCCCCCCGGCGATTTGCTGGCCCCGGTGGCCTTGGAGCGTTTTGATTTCATCCTCTCCAACCCGCCTTACGTGGCCCGGGAGGAGGCCCACACCCTTAGCCCGGAAGTGCATGCCCATGAGCCCGGCTTGGCACTGTTCAGCCCCCCCGGGGATGCCCTGCACTTTTACCGGCGGCTGGCCCAGGAAGGCCCTACTGTGTTAAAACCGGACGGCATGGTGCTGGTGGAGCTGGGTGCGGGCATGGCAAGCCAGGTCAGCCGGGTTTTTGAGGAGGTCGGTTTTTCAAACATAGGGCTGATTACTGACTACGGCGGGCATGCACGGGTTTTACAGGCCCAGTGGACGGCCTCCCCCAGTCGGGCAGGTTGAAACCCGCCGATGGAATGATGGCTTCAGGGCAAGGGCTGGGATAACCTGTGGGCCATCCAATCACCTCAGCCGGCAACCCCACCAACCCAGCCCCGCAGCCGGGGATTTTGGGTCGGCCCACCGGCCAACCAGAAGGAGAATCCCGCCCACCCATACGCTTTGTTACCTTGCAACGCAAAACCCAACAAGTAACGAACTGAAACAAACCCATTGGAAACAGCGGCAGCCCTTGTCGCTGTTTCCCGCCTCCAAAACCCCCAAGACGGCGGGCACGACCCGTTTGCCAATTCTTAAAACATTCTAAAGGAAGCGCCGGCCCTCTTGTTTTTCAGATACATTGAAAGGTAAGAGCAGTGTCCTCCCGTTTACGTGTAAGAGGTTTTAGAGCATGGCTAAAGTAGTCGGAATCGATTTGGGGACGACCAACTCCGTCGTCGCGGTGATGGAAGGCGGCAAGCCGACCGTTATTGCCAATGCCGAAGGCAACCGCACCACCCCTTCCATCGTCGGGTTCTCCAAGACCGGCGAGCGCCTGGTGGGCCTGTTGGCCAAGCGCCAGGCCGTCCTGAACCCGGATCGCACCGTGGCCTCCAACAAGCGCTACATCGGCACGGACAAGAAATGGACCATTGACGGCAAAGACTGGACTCCCCAAGAAATTTCCGCCCAGATTCTGCGCAAGCTGGCCGATGACGCCTCCAAGTACCTGGGCGAAAAAGTGACCAAGGCGGTTATCACCGTGCCCGCCTACTTCAACGACAGCCAGCGCCAGGCCACCAAGGATGCCGGACGCATTGCCGGCCTGGAAGTGCTACGCATCATCAACGAACCCACCGCGGCGGCCCTGGCTTACGGTCTGGACAAGAAATCCGACGAAAAGATCCTGGTCTTCGACCTGGGCGGCGGCACCTTCGACGTGTCCATCCTGGAAGTGGGCGACGGGGTGTTTGAAGTGAAGTCCACCAGCGGCGATACCCGCCTGGGTGGCGACGACTTTGATGAAAAGGTCATGGACTGGCTGGTGGAAGAGTTCAAGAAGCAGGAAGGCCTGGACCTGCGCGGCGACAAGCAGGCCATGCAGCGCCTGAAGGAAGCCGCCGAAAAGGCCAAGACCGAACTGTCCACCCTGATGGAATCCCACATCAGCCTGCCCTTCATCACCGCCGATGCCAACGGGCCCAAGCACCTGGAGCTGACCCTCACCCGGGCCAACTTCAACGCCCTGACCAAGGACCTGGTGGAGCGCTGCCGGGGCCCCGTGGAGCAGGCCATGCGCGATGCCAAGATGTCCCCCTCCGACATTGACGAGGTGGTGCTGGTGGGCGGTTCCACCCGCATCCCGGCGGTGCAGGACCTGGTGCGCAACCTGATTGGCAAGGAGCCCCACCAGGGCGTGAACCCAGACGAAGTGGTCGCCGTGGGCGCCGCCATCCAGGCCGGCGTGCTGGCGGGCGAAGTGCGCGACATCGTGCTGCTGGACGTTACCCCCCTGTCCCTGGGCATCGAAACCCTGGGCGGCGTGATGACCAAGCTGGTGGATCGCAACACCACCATCCCGGTGCGACGCTCGGAGACCTTCTCCACCGCCGACGACAACCAGACCAGCGTGGATGTGCACGTGCTGCAAGGCGAGCGCCCCATGGCCCGCGACAACAAGTCGCTGGGAACCTTCCGCCTGGAAGGCATCCCCCCGGCGCCCCGTGGCGTGCCGAAGGTGGAAGTGACCTTCGACATCGACGCCAACGGCATCCTGAACGTGACCGCCAAAGACCAGGCCACCGGCAAGGAGCAGAAGATCACCATCACCAACACCTCCAACCTCAGCGAGGATGAAATCCAGAAGATGGTGAAGGAGGCCGAATCCCACCGCGCCGAGGACGAAGCCCTCAAGCAGCAGGTGGAACTGAAAAACCAGGCCGACAACCTGTGCCACAGCGCCGACAAGATGCTGGCCGACATGGGCGACAAGCTGCCGGAAGCCGATCGCAGCCAGATTAAGCAGCAAGCCGACGAGCTGCGCGCGGCCATCCAGGCCAACGACGCCGACAAGATCAAGCGGCTTCAAGAGCAGCTGCAGCAAACCCTGTATGCCGCCTCCACCAAGGCATACCAGGCCGGCGCCGAACAGCCCCAGCCCACCGGGGCGGCTGCCGGTGACGGGGCCAGCGCGGGTGGCGCGGACGAAGACATTATTGATGCCGAGTTCCGTCCCACCGATGAAGAAAGCGGCGTGGGCGCCCAACGTTAAAAATCGATACGAAACCCTGCAAGAGGCCTGCCAACGCGGGCCTCTTGCCGTATGATCGGAAGGTTCGCAACGATCCGGAGGGAAATCAGCGCCCATGCGCGCGAAATCGCCCCGTCGTACCGCCTTGCAGGCTTACGAGGCTTTTCTGGCCCCGGCCCTAGTGCTGTTCATTCTGGGCAACGCCCTGGCTTACGCCCTGCCGGGTTGGCCCCTGGGAGTGCCTGCGCTGGCCGGGCCCGCCTTGCTGCTTCTGCTGGGACTGGGGCTGGCCTCGGATCGGCCCTGGGTGCTGCGGGGCAGCCTGTGGCTGATGTGCCTCACCGTGGGCAGCCTGAGTTACGCCGGGCGGCACTTTGAGCCGGGGCCCACCGATCCGGCCCGGCTGGGGCCGCGCCAGGCGGCCAGCATCCAGGCGATGGTGGAGGAGCAAAAACCCGATCGCAACCAGGCCGTGGTGCGGGTGACCCGGGTGGACGGCCAGGCCGTTGCGGGACGGGCCCTGTTGTACGAACCGCCGGCGCTGAAGGGCCGATTGCTGCCCGGGGATCGCCTGGAGCTGACCGCCACGCTGGCCCTGCCCCAGGTAGCCAGCCTGCCCGGCAGCTTTGATGAGCGCCGCCACCTGAGAACCTTGCATATCGCCACCGTACTGCGCCACGCTGAGCGCATCCGGGTGCTAAAACCCGAACCCATGACCTTATGGCATCGTCTGCTACGGCATACCGCCGGACTGCGGGCCCACATCACCCAGGTATTCCGGGAAGCCCTGCCCTCCCCGCAGGCCGAAGTGCTGGGCGGGCTGGTGCTGGGCGATCGGGCGGTGCCGGTAGACCGGGACACCAAGCAGGCCTTCGTGGAAACCGGGCTGGTGCACTTGCTGGCCGCCTCGGGCATGAACGTGGGCATTATTGCCGCCACGGTATTCTGGCTGCTGCAGTGCCTGCGGCTGCCCTTCCGGGTGCGGCTGGGACTGGCCCTGGGAGCGGTGGGCTTCTACAGCCTGCTCACCGGGATGCCGCCCTCCATCCAGCGGGCGGCCAGCATGCTGGGGCTGGCCCTGGGGCTGAAGCTGGTTCGCCGGGAGCTGTCCCCGCTGCTGCTGCTGTGCGTGGCCGCCGCCTTCCTGGTGGCCCTGAACCCGGACAACATTGCCAGCATCGGCTTCCAGTTCTCGGTGCTCACCACGTTCGGGCTGATTACCATGGTGCCGCCCCTGCAAGAGCGTTTTGAGCGCCCGATCGCCCGCACCCTGGCCGGGCTGGTGCTGGTGCCGCTGGTGGCCCAGTTGTGGATCTGGCCGCTGTCGGTAGCCTACTTCAACCAAATGCCGCTGCATGCCATCCCCTTAAATATTGCCGCCCTGCCCATGGTGACCGGGCTGACCGTGCTGGGGTTTTCCGCAGCCCTGCTCAGCCTGATCGCCGCCCCGCTGGCGCTACTGCCCTTATGGCTGAGCCAGCCCCTGCTGAATGCCTTATTGTGGCTGGTACAGGCCGGCCACGGCATGGACTGGGCCAAGGCCACCGCCGCCTCGCCGGAAGGCTGGCTGATAGCGGCACTGTATGCCACCCTGGCCTGCTGGCTGTGGCTGCTGTACAAGGCCCCACCCATGCGGGCCGGACTGCGAGGCGCGCTGGCCGTGCTGCCCCTGCTGCTGCTGGTGGGCACCTGCTGGGCGCGGGATAGCCTGGCCCTTGGGCAGGGCCGCCTGGACGTGCTGCCCCTCTCCCATGCCCGGCGGGCGTTCTTGCTGAAGCCGCCCGGCACCCACCAGACCGTGGCGCTGGTGCCCGCGCACATCCGCTACTGGGAGGGGCGTCGCCTGGCCGATTACCTGAAGCACCGGCATCTGACCACGCTAGAAGCCCTGGTGCTGTTGCCGGACGAGGCAACCGCCCCGGCAGGCGACGAGGGCCTGGCCCCGTTGCGACGGCAAGCCTCGGTGGGCCGGACGGTATCCCTAGCCCCCACCCCGCCCCCCGCGATGGCGGAGACATTGAACCCTGCCGTACCCTTGCGCCATGGCCGGATTCGTTTGGGGGGCCTGGTTCTGGAGGCCGACGCCGACACGCTGCGGGCCCAATGGCAGGGGCATTGCCTGCTGCAATCGGCCCCGCGCTACCAGGGCGGCTCGCCATGCCGGTTGCAGCAGGTGACCTTCCCCGAAAACCGCCTGCTGGGAACGCTGGAGACAACCGAGGGCCAGACCGCCCGGTCGATTCTCTTCCACGGGGAGCCCTAACCGATCCCGCCGCCCCTAGACCGGCTGCCCCACTTTCAGCAGCATGGAGGGAGCGGTCATCTCCGGGGGCTTGGCAATGCCGAACAGATCGAGGATGGTGGGGCTCACGTCGCTCAGCGCGTAGCGGCGGCTGGTATCCAGCTTGAGATCCGGGCGATCGGAAATGAGGATGAAGGGCACCAGGGCGGTGGTGTGCGCGGTGTGCGGCCCGCCATGCTCATCGATCATGGTTTCCACGTTGCCATGGTCGGCGGTCAGCATCAGGATGCCCCCGGCCTGCAGGACGGCCTCGGTGACCTGGCGGATGGCCGTGTCGATGGCCTTCACCGCCTCCACCGCAGCGGGCAGTATGCCGGTATGGCCCACCATATCGGGGTTGGCAAAGTTGGCCACGATGAAATCGTACTTGCCGGAAGCCACCGCCTCCTGAATCACCCGTACCACCTCGGCCACATGCATTTCGGGCTGCAGGTCGTAGGTGGCCACCTGGGGCGAGGGCACCATTCGGCGATCCTCGCCGGGATAGGGCTCCTCGAAACCACCGTTGAAAAAGAAGGTAACGTGCGCGTACTTCTCGGTTTCGGCGGTGCGAAACTGGCGGAGTCCTTGCCGGCTGAGCACTTCGGCCAGAATATGGTCCATCTTCTGCTTGGGATAGGCTACCGGCAGGCCGAAGGTTTCATCGTACAGGGTCATGCACACAAAGTGCAGGTTGGCCGGGCAGCGGACACGGTCAAACCCGTTAAAGCCCGGTTCGGTAAAGGCCCGGGTCAACTGGCGGGCCCGATCGGGGCGGAAGTTGAAGAAGATGACCGCATCACCGTCCTGGACGCCTTCGTAGGTCATGTCGGTCACCACCGGCACCACGAACTCGTCGTTCACCTCCTGGGCATAGCTCCACAACAGGGCGTCCACCGACAGCATATGGCGCTTTCCGGTTGCGGAAACAATATTTTCGTAAGCCAACCGGGTGCGTTCCCAGCGCTTGTCACGATCCATGGCATAGTAACGCCCGCTGACGGTAGCGATTTGCGGGTAACCCACCGCCATCAGCTTTTCCTCCACCTGGCGCAGATAGCCTTCCGCGCTCTTGGGAGGGACATCCCGCCCGTCCAGAAAGGCATGCACCCGCATATTGGCAACCTGCTGGGCCTTGGCCAAATCGATCAGCGCCATCAGGTGTTCCATGGCGCTGTGCACCCCGCCGTCGCTCACCAGGCCCATCAGGTGCAGGGTGCCCCCGGTGTGTTTGACGTGGGCCACGGCCTTCAGGAATTCCGGGTTGGTAAAAAAGTCGCCCTCCCGGATGGACTTGTGGATACGGGTAATCTCTTGGTACACCACCCGGCCCGCGCCCATGTTCAGGTGGCCCACCTCGGAATTGCCCATCTGGCCGTCGGGCAGGCCCACCGCCTCGCCAGAAGCCTCCAGCGCAATCCAGGGATAGGTGGCCAGCAGGTGCTCGTAGAAGGTAGGATCCGCCAGCTCAATGGCATTGCCGGGGCCATCGTCCCGAATGCCCCATCCATCCAGAATTAAAAGCATGACTGGTCGGTTGGTCGTCATATAATGAAAGGGTAGCACAGTCACCGTGACAATCAACACCGCTCGGGAGCTATCGCGATGGAGTACGCTTATTTCGAAGGGCAGTACCTGCCTATAGATGACGCCAAGATCGGCATCAAGACCCATGCCTTTTTGTACGGCACCTCGCTGTTTGAGGGAATCCGGGGCTACTGGCTGCCGGAAAGCCGCCAACTGTCCATTTTCAGGATGCGGGAGCATTACGAGCGCCTGCTGAAAAACAGCGCCATCTTCTACCTGACCCCCAAGTACAGCCTGCAAGAGCTGTGCGAGATTACCGTGGAGCTGATCCGCAAGAACAACCCGGATACCGACATGTACATCCGGCCCACGCTCTTTAAAACCGGGGAAAACATCACCCCCACCCTGGAAGGCACCGTCACCGACTTTTGCCTGTGGACCAAGCCGCTGGGCAACTACCTGGATTTAAGCAAGGGGCTGAGCGTGGGCACCTCCAACTGGCGGCGCATCTCGGACAACGCCATCCCTGCCCGGGCCAAGGCCGGCGGCGCTTACATGAATACCGCCCTGGCCGTCACCGATGCCCGCAACCTGGGCTTTGACGATGCGGTGTTCCTGACCGAGGCCGGCACCGTGTCGGAAGGCAGCGCCATGAACCTGTTCCTGGTCAAGGACGGCGTGCTGGTTACCCCCAGCAAGACCGAGGACATTCTGGAAGGCATCACCCGGGATACCCTCATCACCATCGCGGCCAATGAGCTGGGCATCCGCACCGAGGAGCGCACCATCGACCGCAGCGAGCTCTATCACGCCGACGAGGCCTTCTTCTGCGGCACCGGGGCGCAGGTGGCCCCCATCACCCGCTTTGACAACCGCCCGGTGCGCGACGGGGAGATCGGGCCCATCACCCGCCAGTTACAAGACTTGTACTTCCAGGTGGTGAAAAACAAGCTGCCCCAGTATTCCCACTGGTGCACCCTGGTACCCCTGGGCGCCGGACAAACCACCCCCGCCTGACACCTGCCGGGCTCAGGCCGTGCGGGAGAGCCGCTTGCCGGGGGCCTGCAAATCGCGGCCCAGGGTAAACGGGGTGGCAAAGGAGGTTCCCCACAGGCAACCCACGGCGTTGGGCCGGCCCGAACCATCGGGGTCAAAGGCAATTTTGCCGTCCCGCACCCGGAAACCCACCAGCAGGGTGCGCCGGTTGGGCGGAATGGCCACATAGCCCAGTCCCGACATGGCGTCGGCCTGCTCCGGCTCCAGCAGTTGCAGCCGCACCAGCTGCTCGGGGGTAAACAGGCGATCCAGCCAGATGTTGGGCGTGCCGGCCAGGATCAGGCGGATGTCCTCCTCAGAGGCCAGCACCTGGCTGGCGGGCCGACCTGTAAAACGCTCCACCATGGGCTTTCCGCCGGAGACTTCCGACGCCTTCACATCCGCCTTGCCATCCCCATCAATGTCAAAGCCCTGGTTCACCCGGGTAATGGCAAACGTCCCCTGGGCCCAGCGGTTTAACAGGCTATTATCGGCGCTATAGCTGGTTTTTTTGCCATGGGCATCCAGGGCCCCCACATGCACGGCGTCCGGCAACAGGTTCAGCACCGAAAAGCGGTAGTTGGCATTGTTTCCCCCGGCCACGTACATGGGAGTCCCGGCCCGACGCACCTGTTGCATGGCCGTCAACACCCGGGCGTAACTTTGCCGGAAGTCCGGCATGCAGGCCAGCAGGCGATCGCGCAGAGTGGCAAGGTTCTGCGGGGTGAGGGGTTGGTTATCCACGGTCACGGGCTGGCTTCCCACCTGGTAGGGCATATCGATGCCCACCGAGTAGTTAACCGCGTCGTAGCCCTGCCCGGCCAGGCGGTTGAAGAGGGTTTCCACGTCATCCGTGTCGGCGGTAAGGAAAATATCGGTGCGGGCCGTGGGACACTGGGACAGCAACACCCGGCGGCAGGTTTCGGCATGGGTGAGATCCGGCGTGCCGTCGCCGTCAATATCAATTTCCTTGTCCTGGGACTGGGGCCCGGTGGACAGGCCCGCCCCAGGCTCCACGATAGCCACGCGGGGAGCCGGCGTGCGGCGCCCGAACAGGGGAAAAGGGGCTGGCGGCGAAACTGGCATGGAAAATGGCAAGCCTTGGGTCGATGGCGGAATGCCGGCATAAAAACCGAACCCGCCCAGTTTGTGCCGCCGGGCGGAATGGCTGCTAGAATAGGGCTATGTCGGAGACGCTGAAGAATTTAAGCCTGACAACGCTGGAGCGGTTGGGCAACGTCGTAGAGCACTGGTTTGCCGAGGCAGGCACCCTCTTCCTGAACGTATGGGACTGCCTGCTGTTTATCGTCCAGGGGCGGGTGGACTGGAAAAAAACCCTGGATCAGGCCGCCGCCGTGGGGTTTGACTCCCTGCCCATGTCGCTGCTGATTTGCCTGATTGCCGGATCGGTGCTGGCCTTGCAGACTGCCGAGAAATTTGCCCAGACCGGGGCGGATGCCTATGTCGGCGGGCTGGTGGCCCTGGCCATCGTGCGGGAAATTGCCCCCATCTTCTCGTGCCTGTCGGTAGGCGCCCGGGCGGGCACCGCCATTGCCGCGGAAATCGCCAACATGCAGGTTACCGAACAGGTGGACGCCCTGCGCATTATGCGGGTCAATCCCCTGCGCTACCTGTTTGTCCCGCGCCTGTTGGCCTGCATCATCGCCCTGCCGCTGCTCACCATCCTGGGCGAGGTGGTGGCCATCCTGGGCGGCATGATCGTGGCCCACCAGGTGGCCAGCCTGCATTACAGCAAGTACCTGGAGTCGGTATGGCTGAACCTGACCCGCTACGACATCCAGGTCAGCCTGCTGAAAGCAGCCATTTTTGGCCTGATCCTGGCCGCAATCAGCTGCACCATCGGGCTGAACACCCGGGGCGGCGCCAAGGAAGTGGGACGCTCCACCACCCGGGCGGTGGTTTGGACGTCCATCACCATCATCATCGCGGACTTTTTCCTCACCTGGATTCTGTTCGGCACCACGTACGACCCCCAACGGTAAAGCGCCATGCCCATTCTGCACATTCACAACGGAGACATGTCGGCCAACCTGCTGCGCCAGTCGATGGTCACGGATACCCACCTGCCCTGGCTGGAAGCCCTGCCGGAGGGCCCGGCCCCCGGGGGCCTGAGCGAGCCCGACTGGCTGCGCAAGCGGGCCGCCTTTCTGGCCTCCATCTACGATATGCCCTACTACGAGTGCCTGGATCACATTAGCAGCCAGCAAGCCCGGTTGCTGCACGTCGATGAATTCGACGAGGTGGTCATTTGGCTGGAGCACGACCTGTTTTGCCAGTTGACCTTGATGTACCTGCTGGCCTGGTTCCACGATCACCCGCCACAAAGGGCGGCACTCAGCCTGGTGTGCATCGATCACTTCGAGGGGGTGGGGCACTTCCACGGCCTGGGCGACCTCAACCCGGCCCAAATGGCCTCCCTGTTCCCAGATCGGCAGCCCATCAGCCAAAGCCAGCTGAGCCTGGGCAAGCGGGCCTGGCAGGCCTACTGCGCCGACACCCCGGAGCCCCTCTGCGCCCTGCTGGATGCGGACTTGGGCGCCCTGCCCTACATGAAGGCGGCCCTGGCCGTGCACCTGAAACGGTTTCCCTCCACCCGCAACGGGCTGGGACACATTCGCAACCAGGCCTTGGCCATCCTGGCGGACGGCCCGCTACCCTTCAACCGGCTGTTTGCGGAGTTTCAGCAACGAGAACCCCTTTACGGGTTAGGAGACTTGCAACTACTCACCCGACTAGAAGAGCTGGCATCGGCAAAAGCCCCCCTGGTGCAACCGGAAAGCCCTTTGAGAGTTGACGGAATACCCCGGCACCACGTGACAGTCAGCCTGACAGAAGCCGGGCGGCGGGTCTTACACGGCGAGCAGGACTATCTGGACGTGCAACCCGCCGATTACTGGCTGGGCGGGGTACACCTGCACAGCCCGGATCGCATTTGGCGCTACGATGAAGCCGCCAACCGGGTGGTTCGGGGTTAGCCGGGACGTTTTCCGCCAAACACGGCCCACAGTACCCGCTTCCAGTACACGTCGATTTCGGTGAAGCCGGCGGCCTGCATCCACTGGAAATGCTCGTGCATGCTAGCGTAGTGGTCGTACTTTTCGCCATGATCCACCCAGAAATCCAGCTCGGCCTCGCTGGCCCCGTTTTCACGGGACCACGCCTTCCATCGCTCCAGGTTTTTGGCCAGGGAGGGTTCCACGGGCAGGGTTTTCACCTCGTCGGCAATGCGCAGCTGCCCGCCCGCCTTCAGCCACTTGAAAATGCGGGGGTACAGGGCCGCCTTGTCCGGATCCAGCAGGTGGTGCAGGGCAATGCTGGAGACCACCAGGTCGAAGGTTTGCTCGGGAAAATCCACATCCATAAAGCCGCCTTCCACCAGCTCAATGTGCCCGGCCCGCCGTTCCGACAGCTTGGCCGAAGCCTGCTCCAGCATTTCGGGGGAGAGATCGACCAGCGTCATGCGGGCGTTGGGAAACACGTTCTGCACGAACACGGTGAGATTACCGGTGCCGCAGCCCAGCTCCAGGATGGACAACGGCTGGTTGCGGTCCAGAAAGGTATAGCCCACCACGGCTTCGAAGATTTCCTGGTAAGGCGGGATGGTGCGGCGGATGGTACTGTCGTATTCCGCGCTAACCTGGTTGAAAAAGTCCCGGACGGACGGCGATGACCCCATAATCGACTCCTTGGCGATGACACCCCTATCATCGCCCATGGGTGGCAGAGCCGTCAATTGGCCGCCTAGTTGCCCGTATAAGCCCGGAACACCAGGGAGGCGTTGTGCCCGCCAAAGCCGAAGGAGTTGGACATGACCACGGACAAGCCCGGCACCGGGCGGGCGGTATGGGCCACGTAATCCAGATCGCACTGCTCATCGGGGTTTTGCAGGTTAATGGTGGGCGGCACCACCTGGTTTTGCAGGGCCAGGATGCAGATGACCGCCTCCACGGAGCCGGCGGCCCCCAGCATGTGGCCCAGCATGCTCTTGGTGGAACTGGCCAGGAGGCCCCGATGGGCATAATCGCCAAAAACCCGCTTGATAGCCATGGTTTCCGCCACGTCGCCCAGCGGGGTGCTGGTGCCGTGGGTGTTGATGTATTGCACGGCGTTGGGCTCCAGCCCGGCATCGGCCAGCGCGGCCTGCATGGCCCGCCCCGCCCCGTTGCCGTCGGCACAAGGGGAGACAATGTCGTTGGCGTCGGCGGTGCGGCCAAAGCCCACGATTTCACCCAAAATCGTGGCCCCGCGCTGTTTGGCATGCTCCAGCTCCTCAAGGATGAGTACTCCGCCGCCCTCGGCTATCACAAAGCCATCCCGATCCTTATCAAAGGGGCGGCTGGCGGTTTGGGGATCGTCCATGCGCTGGGACAGGGCCCGGGCGGAATTGAATCCGGCCACCGACAGTGGGGTGATGGGGGCTTCGTAGCCCCCGGCAAAGGCCACATCGGCCTCGCCATACTGGATGATACGGAAGGCATTGCCAATGCAGTTGGCCCCGGTGGCACAAGCGGTCACCACGGCCTCGTTAGGCCCCTTGGCATGGTACTTAATGGCAATCCAGCCGGCGGCGATGTCGCAGATCATCATGGGCACCAGGAAGGGGCTGCACTTGGCAAAACCGCGATCCAGGCAGGTGCGCAGGTTGGTTTCGATGGTGTCCAGCCCGCCGGCGGCGCTGGCCGCAATGACCGCAAAGCGGTGAGGGTCCACCGCGCCTTCCTGCAAGCCGGATTGCTCGTAGGCCATCTTCGCCGCCGCCATCCCGAACTGGGTGAAGCGGTCCATGCGCTTGGCCTCTTTCTTGTCCATGTAGTCTTCCGGGTTGAAGTCCCGGGCGATCCCGGCAATGCGGCAGGTCTGATCGGACTCGGGGAACACGTCGTTCACGCTGATGCCCGATTTGCCCTGCACCAGGTTATTCCAGAGGGTTTCCAGCGTGTTGCCCAGGGGGGTTACCACACCCATGCCGGTGACCACCACACGGCGCTTTGCGTTGCTCGTCATATGCCTGCGACCTATCGGTTAACGAAAAGGGTGAATACGGTTCAACCGGCTAAAAAGCCGGTTGAATCGAGGGTTCTGGATTCGGAAGCCGGCGCCTAGCCTTGGTGCTTCTCGATGTAGCTGACGGCGTCCTGGACGGTCTGGATTTTCTCGGCTTCCTCGTCCGGGATTTCGGTACCGAACTCTTCTTCAAAAGCCATCACCAGCTCGACGGTATCCAGGGAATCAGCGCCCAGGTCTTGGGTGAAGCTGGCTTCCGGAGTCACTTCGGCCTCATCGACGCTCAGCTGCTCAACGATGACTTTCTTGACCCGATCAAATACAGCACTTGCCATAATATTGCTTGTCGCCTCCAATTTTAGTCAAAACGAGTGTAAGTGAAATCCGGTTCTGCCGTTACAAAACCAGCCCGCCATCCACTTGCAGCACCTGGCCGGTGATATAACCCCCCGATGTTACCAGAAACAAAACAGCCTTTGCAATATCTTCGGCCTGCCCCAGACGGCCCAGCGGAATGTGCTCCACCACCTTGTCCTTGGGGAGGCCTTCGGTCATGTCGGTCTCGATAAACCCGGGGGCCACCACGTTGGCCGTAACGCCCCGGCTGGCGAATTCCTTGGCGATGGACTTGGTGAGGCCAATCATGCCCGCCTTGCTGGCGGCGTAGTTGGCCTGGCCGGCATTGCCGTACACGCCGGAAATGCTGGAGATATTCACAATAGCGCCGCTGCGCTGCTTGAGCATTACCCGGGCCGCCGCCCGGCAGGTGTAAAAGGCCCCGCTGAGGTTGGTGTCGATGACCCGGGCCCAGTCCTCGTCGCTCATGCGCATCAGCAAGCCGTCCTTGGTGATGCCAGCGTTGTTCACCAGGGCATCGATGCGCCCGAAGCGCTCCACGGCCTGATCGATGAGGGCCTGGGCCTCCAGCGGGTTGGACGCATCGGCTTGGACGGCCAGGGCCTCCACCCCGAAGACCTTCACGGTGTTCTCCACCTCGGTGGCCGCGGCCTTGTTGGCGGCGTAGCTGAACGCCACGTTAAAGCCCGCCTCGGCCAGCGCAATGACGATGGCTTTGCCGATACCCCGCGACCCGCCGGTGACGACGGCCGCCTTGCCTTGATTGCTCATACAGGTTTCCTTCTCTACCGATTTATACGGTCGCCTTGACCTTCAATTCACCCAGGGTCGCCTCCAGCGAAACCTGATCGAACACGTTGTACACCGCCACGTCCGGGAACATCTTTTTGAACATGCCGGTCAGCACCTTGCCGGGGCCGAACTCAATCACCGTATCCACGCCCTGCTCTTGCACCATGCGTTGCATGGTCTGCATCCAGCGCACGGAATGGTCGATTTGGGTACCCAGCTTGGCCTGCATCTCCGCACCCGCGGTGGTGAGGGCGGCATCCACGTTGGTGACCACCGGGACGGCGGCGTCATGAAAGGCAAAGTCTTTCAGGAAGCCGGCAAAGCTACTGGCCGCCTCCGCCATCAGCGGGGAATGGAACGCCCCACCCACCGGCAGGGGCAGCACCCGCTTGGCCCCGGCGGCTTTCAAGGGCTCGGCCACCCCTTCCACCGCCGCCGGCTCGCCGGAAATCACCAGCTGGGCGTCGGTATTGTAGTTGGCCACGGTCACGACGGCGTTATGGGCGCGGGCATACTCGTTCACCACCGCTTCCACCTGCTCGGCGGGCAGGTTCAGCACCGCGCTCATGGCCCCGGCAGAAGCCGCCTCCATCAGCTCGGCGCGGCGCCGCACCAGGCGAGCGGCGGTTTCCAGGTCGATCACCCCCGCCGCATACAGGGCCCCATACTCGCCCAGGCTGTGGCCGGCCAGCAGGTCGGGCGTCGCGTCGCATTTTTCCCGGAACAGTTCCAGGGCGGCGATGGCGGTGGCCAGGATGGCCGGCTGGGTGTAGAGGGTGCGCTTCAGCTCATCTTCCGGGCCGTTGAAGCACACGTCGCTGAGCTTCGGGTCAACCAGGCGATCAAAAGTTTCATAGATGCGACGGGCAGTGGGGGAAGCCTCAAAGAAGTCGCGTCCCATCCCCACCGACTGGGATCCTTGACCCGGAAATACGAATGCAGTCTTGCCCATGGGCTTAACCTCCTGCCAAACTCAAACTGATTTGCCGACCACCAGGCTGGATTCCTCCAGCTTTCGGCGGTGCTGCTCCATTTCGGCCTTCAGCGACTCGGGCAGGCGCTGATCCACCGCCGTCCAGCGCAGCACCGTGGTGCCCCAGGCCAGCCCGGCCCCGAAGCCGCACAGCACCATCAGATCCCCGGGCTTCACCCGCCCGGTCAGCACGGCCTCGTTCAGGGCCAGCGGGATGGACGCCGCCGAGGTGTTGCCGTACTTGTCCAGGTTAACGATGAGGCGATCCTCAGGGATATTCAGCTTTTCGGACATGGCCTGCATAATGCGGATGTTGGCCTGGTGCAGCACCACGTGATCCAGATCGTCAATGGCCAGCCCGGCACGGTCCAGCACCTGCTGGATGGACTTGGGCACCACGCCCACCGCGAATTTGAACACTTCCCGTCCGTTCATATACACGTAATGGTTCACCGGGGTCTTGGGGGCCACCAGCGGGCAGTTCTCGGCCTGGGTGAACAGGGTCAGCTCCATGCCCTTGCTACCGTCCAGATGCAGGTCGTTGGCCAGCACGTTGTCCACCGCGCCATGCTCGGCCTTGAGAATCGCCGCCCCGGCCCCGTCGCCGAAGAGAATACAGGTATTGCGGTCATGCCAGTTGGTATAGCGGGAGTGGATATCCGCCCCGATGACCAGGGCGGTTTTGTACATGCCGGTTTTCAGGAACTGATCGGCAATCACCAGGCCGTATACAAAGCCGGAACAGGCCAGGGCCATATCGAAGCCCGCGGCATGCACCGCCCCGATGGCGGTCTGCACCTGGCAGGCCACGGCGGGATAGATGGTATCCGGGGTGGAGGAGGCCACGATGATGAGATCGATTTCGCTACCGTCCATACCCGCGCTGGCCAGCGCCTGGCGGGCTGCCCCAATGGCCAGGTCGGCCACGCTTTCATCGCCACTCACCACGTGGCGGGTTCGGATGCCGGTGCGGGAGGAGATCCACTCGTCGGAAGTCTCCACCAGGGTAGCGATTTCATCGTTGTGGATGACCCGATCCGGGGCGTAGGCGCCAATGCCCGCCATGCTCACGCCGTAAGGGCTTTTCACCGGCTCGTGGGAATGGCGGCGGCCATTGCCGTTGGCTTTATCTGCTTCCATGCAATTGCTCCTGTATCAACGTTCCAACCTGGATTTCGTGGCTGATTTTGCCCACCACGTCTGCCAGGATTGATTCTTTCGCCACCCGCACCGCGTTCTTGATGGCCCGGGCCTTGCTGCCCCCGTGGCTAATGACGCACACCCCCCGAACCCCCAGCAGCAGGGCACCGCCCACTTCTTCGGGATCCACCTTCTTGCCGGCGGCTTTCGCGGCAGGTTCCACCATGGTTTTGTAGCCGATAGAAGCCATGGGGCGGCGTTTAATCTCGGTTTCCAGCGTCTTTTTAAACATGCGCATCACGCCTTCCACCGATTTCAGGGCCACATTGCCGGTAAAGCCGTCGCACACAGCCACATCCACGCCGCCGCTGAACAGATCCCGCCCTTCCACGTTGCCAATAAAGTGGAAGCGGCTGGCGTTTTGCTCCAGCAGATCGAAGGCGTCGTTCACCAGGCTGTTGCCCTTGCCCAGCTCCTCGCCGATGTTGAGGATGCCCACCCGGGGCTTGGCCACGCCCAGGACCTCGTGCATATAAATATTCCCCATCAGGGCGAATTGCAGCAGCATTTCCGGGGTGCATTCCGCGTTGGCCCCGGCGTCGATGAGCAGGCACTGCTTGGCCAGGGAGGGGAGCTTGACCCCGATGGCCGGGCGCTTAATGCCTTCGATACGCCCTATCAGCAGTGTTGCCGAGGACATGGCCGCCCCGGTGCTTCCCGCCGCCACCATGCCCTGGGCCTCGCCGTTTTTGACGCAGCGGGAGGTAATGTTGATGGAGGCATCGTGCTTTTTGCGCACGGCGGTAGCCGCCTCGCCCATCTCAATCACTTCGCTGGCCGCCACCACGCGGTAACTCGCCCCGGTGGTATCCAGCTTGGAGAGTTCATGCTCGATAGCCTGGGGTTGGCCCACCAGCAGCACGGTGACCCCGTGCTCGCGGGCTCCCTGGATGGCTCCCGCCACGATCTCGCGGGGGGCATGGTCGCCGCCCATGGCATCCACCGCAATGCAGATTGGTTGCTCAGCCATCATGCGCGACCGAAATCAACAAAAACCTAGTGCTCGTGATGTGAATGCAGCTTTTCGCTGACCACCCGATCCTTGTAGAAACCGCATTCGGTGCACAGACAATGGGGGTGCTTGGGAGCACCGCAGTGAGGGCAGAAGGCAACGGTCGGCTTGAAGGCTTTCCAGTTGGCCCGACGGGACATCTGGCGGGCATGGCCTTGGCGCTTCTTGGGAACTGGCATGGGTAATTACCTCTAAACAAATCGATCGGTTGATCAGGGCCGATCCGGGGGACACATTTGAATGAGCTAGATTCTTGCAGAAAAATCCCGCGCTTACAAGAGGCAGCTATTCGCCGGAGGTTCCCACCTGCTGGAAGCGGCATTCGGCCCGCCCGCAGGTTTGCCGCTCGGCACACTCGAGAATCAGTAATTGATGCACCAGATCGGCCAGGTCCAGGGCCTCGTCCTCGTCGATGGTCTCGAAGAAATCATCCGCCCCCAGCTGTTTTTCCCGCTCGTAGGGGTCGGTGTAGCGGCTCAGCACGTAGCGCTCGTTAAATTGCAGGTCGATGCGCAAGGGAAACGGTTGCAGGCAGCGCACGCAATCGGGGGTCAGATTGGCATGCAGGTCGCCCCGCACGCTAAAGCCGGCAATCTCGCGGGCCACTTCCCAGTCGCAAACGATATCCCCTTCGCTGGGCAGGTCCTCAAAACGGTAGGTGCCGGAAAAACGGCGCACCTCGTCCCGTCCCTGGATCACCTCGCTCACTTTCAATGTATTCATCGACGCAAATCCTTCAAACTGGAAGCCGGGCGATGTATGCTGTTGTCATCCCCGGCCCACCCGACAGCAAGGGGCCAGGCCGGCGGGTTTTTATACGGTTACTATATTAGCGCATTTTTGACCCATGCTGGTTGCACAGATTCAGGACAATTACGAAATCGGGCTGGGCGAGATCCCCGTTCCCCCGCTGCCGCCCCGCGGGGCGCTGGTGAAGGTGGTGGGCTGCGGCGTCTGCGGCTCGGACCTGGACAAGTTCATCCACCACAAGGCCAGTCCCGGCAGCGTGCTGGGGCATGAAGTGGTGGGCATCATCGAGGCCCTGGACGACGATCACCCCGCCGGCTGGAAGCTGGGAGATCGCATTGTGAGCGCCCATCACGTGCCCTGCCTGAATTGCCACTACTGCATGAACGGCTCGGAGTCGATGTGCCGGCACTTCAAGCACACCAACCTGAACCCGGGCGGCTTTGCCCAATACATTGCCCTGACCGAGGCCCACTTAAACCACACCGCCTTCAAGGTGCCTGCCCACGTGACACCCCCGGAAGCCAGTTGCGTGGAGCCCCTGGCCTGCGTGCTGCGGGCCGTGCGCCGGGGCGGCCAGCACCTGAACGGATCGGTGCTGATAGTCGGGCTGGGGTTCATTGGCATGATGGCTGCCCAGGTATACAAAAACCAGGGTTACCAGGTCTTCGGGGTGGATCTAGATTCCGAACGGCTGGCCCTGGCCCAGGCCGAAGGCTTTGTTAGCGAGGCCTTCCACGCCGTGGAGCAGCGCGACGGCCTGAAGGATGCCTTGACCCGCTGCACCGCCCTGGGACAAGTGGATCTGGCCTTTTTAAGCGTGGTCAACCCCAAGACCCTGAATGAATCGCTGGCCCGGGTGCGGGATGGCGGCAGCCTGGTAGTGTTCACCAGCGCCGCGGCGAACACCCCCGTGGATCCCTCGCAGCTCTACTTCCGGGAAATCAACCTGATCACCAGCTATTCCCCATCGCTGGTGGATCTGCAAGACGCCGCGGCCATGATTTTCGAGGGACACATCCGGGTGGCACCCCTGGTTAGCCACCGGCTGCCGCTGTCGGAAATCCGCCAGGCCTTCGCGCTGTACCAGGCCGGAAAAGCCATCAAAGTCTTTATTGATACGGACTAAGCCCATGCCGAAACCCGGATTGCCCTCCCCCGCAATTGAAGAAACCGGACAAGTACCGGACACCATGCAGGCCGCGCTTTTTTATGAGCCCAGCGTGGTGCGCTACGAGCAAACCCCGGTGCCCCATCCCGGCCCCGGGGAGCTGCTGGTGCGCGTGCAAAGCGCCCTGACCTGCGGCACGGACGTCAAATGCTACCGGCGAGGGCATCCGGTGCTGCTCAAGCGCTTTCCTTCCCCTTTCGGGCATGAGTTTGCCGGCACCGTGGCCGCCCTGGGCGAGGGAGTCACCCGCTTTGAAGTGGGCGACCGGGTGGTGGCGGCCAACTCCGCGCCATGCTATGCCTGCTATTACTGTCAGAAGGGCCAGCACAACCTGTGCGAGACCCTGGACCTGCTGAACGGGGCCTACGCCGATTTCATATTGGTGCCGGCCCGCATTGCCCGCCATAACACCTACCGCATCCCGGAGCACCTGCCCTTTGAGGCCGCCGCCTTTGCCGAGCCCCTGGCCGTTTGCCTGCGGGGGCTGGAGCAGGCCGGGGTAGTGCGCGGCGACCGGGTGGCGGTGATGGGCCTGGGGCCTATCGGGCAATTGATGGTGCGGGCCGCCCGCTGGCAAGGGGCGCATGTCAGCGCCATGGCCCGCAACGAACGCAAGCTGAAACTGGCCCGGGAGTTCGGGCAGGCCGACCAACTGATTGACATGACCGAATACGCCGATCCCCAGGCGGTCAAGGCCGCCTTTACCCCGGATGGCCGGGGCTTTGACGTGGTGATTGAAGCCATCGGGCAGCCCTCCACCTGGGAGCTGGCGGTGCAACTGGTGCGTCGGGGCGGCACCGTAAACCTGTTCGGGGGCTGCCCGGGGGACACCACGGTTACGCTACCCACCCGCCCCCTGCACTACGATGAAATCAAGCTGGTCAGCTCATTCCACCATACCCCCACCCACTTCCAGCAAGCCGTGGAACTGATTGCGCGAGGTGAAATCGACCCCACCCCCCTGATTACGGATATCTACCCCATGGCCCGCTTTGAGGCTGCCCTGCAACGTGTGGAGGCCGGCGAGGCCATGAAGATTGCCCTGAAGCCCGGCCTGGAAGCCGATCTGTAGCACCTTGCCGACGGCTTGCGGGAGATCGAAAGCAATGCTACCCTGAGATCAGGAACAAGGTAGCTTCCATGCGCACACGGCACCCCTGGTTGAGAAACGGCATGACCGCCCTGGTTTTGGCGGTATGGGCATTCAGCCTGTGCCTCTGGTCGCCCGCGCATGCCTGCTGCCAGGGCAGCGACCAGCGCATGGATCACGGCACCGGGCTAATGCCCTGCTGCGTTTCCCCGGCGCTGAATACCGCCCGCATCAGCGAAGGCCCCCAGCCGCCCGTCTTGGATCACCCGGCCCTGGCGGCCACGGGCTGGTCACTGGAGCTTTCCCGGGTACCCGCAGCGCAAAACCGTTCCCGCCTAAGCCAGCAGTTCATCCCGGATGAGTCTGGCCGCCATTTGAGGCTTTGTGTGCTCCTGAATTGAAATGCAGCCGCCAAAAAACGTGTACTGCATAAATTAAGTAAGGAGTCTATCTTATGAAACACCTGATTGCGGCCCTCTTGCTGCTGGGCAGCACCGGGCTTGCCCTGAATGCCTTTGCCGAGGACACCCAAACCCCTGGCAAGGACGTCATTAAAGCCTGTGCCAGTAGCAATCATGCTTGCTGCGAGCACATGAGCAAGGGTGGCGGCTGTTGCTGTTGCTGCAAAGGCGACGGCAAGTAAGCCCAACGCTTCCACACCCGGCCCCTGGGGGCCGGGTGTTTTTTATGCTGGCAATTCCAGCCGGCTTGCGGTTTAACAATAAGCAGACCCCTCCCCGTCCCCACACGCAGGAATCTCCCCATGACCGCCACCTTCCCTTCCGCCGAGCTGACCATGCGGGCGCCCCGCGCCGGAGAAGAGGCCGCCGTGCGCCACATGATTGAAACCGTCCTGGCCGGCTACGGCCTGGGCTACGACCAGGATCCCGATGACCGCGAACTGGACGATTTGCCTGCCGCTTACAGCCATCCGGGCGATTGCTTCCACGTGCTGGAAACCCCCGACGGGCGCATTGTGGGCACCGGCGGCTTGCGTCGGCTTTCGGACGGGGTGGCCGAGATTCACAAGATGTACTTCCTGCCGGAAATCCGGGGCCAGGGCTACGGCAAAAAACTGATGGGCCTGCTACTGGATCATGCCCGCCGCCACGGATACCGTCGCATCACGCTGGAAACCAACCACAACCTGGTGGAGGCCTGCCGCCTGTACGAAAAATTCGGCTTTGTACGCTCCCCCCAGCCCCTCAGCCTGTGCAACTGCGATCTGCGCTACGATCTGCACCTTTCGCCACCCGCCGAAACAGGCCATACGCAATGTAACGATTCCGCAGTATAGTGCAAGCGCCAGGCAATTTCCGGTTGTTTTAATTTTTTATATCATTAGGATATCAACAGAAGGAAGGTTCACCTCATGCAATCCGGGCGCCACAAGCACAAGACGCAAAAGGACGGGCACAGCCTGCCCTCCCATGCCGCGCTTGATAACCATGTCCGGTTGCAACAGCATCAGGAAGAGTACCTGAAGTGGCTGGAAGAAACCGAAAAACAGCCCGAGGTGGATCGGTATGCTTATAAGAAGATCCGCTGAGAAGTAGGCTCAGCCCTTCTAGCATGTGGTTCAGCCTTGAAAAAGGCTGATTTTTCTGTTCAGGAGTGCTTTTTCAGAAACCGGGCTAGCCGGCCTGCCTAGCCGGGCTGGCAACTGATCGCTAGCCAGGCGATGAATTGCGGTGGGCAGCCCGGTTTTTCATAATGGGCACAGTGACCGGCGCGTCGAAACAGACCGACGGATGCAACATGGGAGAAATCGCAATGTGGTTATCGGCTTTGCTGACCTGGTTTCTGACGGCAGCCGCCTTGTTGCTGGTGGCGGCCATCCTGCCGGGTATTTCGGTTGAAAGCTTTGGGGTGGCGCTGATTGCCGCCCTGGTCATGGGCCTGGTCAACCTGCTGGTGCGCCCCCTGCTGATATTGCTGACCCTGCCTCTGAACCTGCTGACGCTCGGCTTGTTTTCCTTTATCATCAACGCCCTGATGTTTGGCCTGGTAGCCTGGCTGGTGCCCGGCTTTGAGGTCAGCAACTTTCTGAGCGCCCTGGTAGGCGCCCTGCTGCTATCGGTCGTCACCACGGTGGTCTATCGCCTGACGGCTCACCGCACCTTCGCTTGAAAACCGGATTAAAAAGGGGGATAAAAGCCGCTTTCCATAGGAGGCGGCTTTTTTTAGCCGGCAAACCGCAACTGTACCGGGCGGGACTGCTTGACCACCAGGCCACTGTCCAGCACCTTGCCCTTCTTGCCGATGACATCGTACCTCAGGCCCTGGGGGGTCTCCTCAAACAGCATAAAGTGGTAACGGGCAAAGACTTTCTCCCGCGGGTAGGGTGGGTTGTCCTTGTAGTATATGTTGGGCCGCAGCTTGCCCCCCGCCCCGCTGACAAAGTGCTGCACCCCGTTGAGCACCTGGGATTTCTCGTAGTGGTGCTCATGCCCGGCCAGGTAAATGTCCACCCCGTGCTTGACGAACAGGGGCTCCAGAATGTGGCGCAGCCGGATGGTGGCGTCCTCCTTAGTGCCATGCATGCCGGAAGAGTAGATGGGGTAGTGCCCAAAGACCACCTTGTATTTGGCGGTGCTTTCCCCCAGCACCTTATCCAGCCAGGCTAATTGCACGGCGGCCTGCTGGTAGGCCAGGAAGGGATTATCGGCATAGCAGCCGGCATAGCCGGGCAGGAAGACGGTGGTGTCGATGCCAAAAATCTCCACGTTGCCCAGGCGCCGGTTGAAAAAGGGGGGCACCCCCCAATAGGCCATTTGCTGGGGGCCGTAGCCTTTCACCACATCGTGGTTGCCCATAACCGCGTAGAACCGCACCTGGTTATCCAGCAGCTTTTGGTAGGGGGCTTGGATGCGGGTGTCGAACAGGCGGGGATCCCCGTACTCATAGATATTGTCCCCCAGCACCAGCACGGAGGCAAAGGGGCGCTCCTTCCAGGTGCGGGCCATCTGCGCTCCGATGTCGTACTGGGCCTGCGAGCCGTTGCCGGCATCCCCAATCACCGCAAAACGCTTGAGGGCGTCGGTTTGGGGCAGCGGAGAAAACAGATCCGGCTGGAGGCACTTCCAGCCCATGGATGGAAACGGCTGCGTGGTCGGCACGTTAGGCTCCGGCAGGGGCCGGCGCTTTTTGCCGCCGAAGCCTCCCCACGGACGCGCGGCAGTCTGAACGGGCCCTATCCGTAACACGCAAAATCCCCCAATGCCTCAACAGTTGTTTGAATTATTTTAAAACAAACCCGCCTTCCTTGTCTCGTTCGAAACGCGGAAGGCGGGTCATTACCCCTCTCTCCTTTTTCCCTTTTTTCCTCTTTCCCTAAATCAAGCCTCCAGGTTCATAATGCCGGGGAACTCCTTGCTGCCGGTCAGTTTGTAAGTCATCCACTGCTTGGTCTTGGGGATGAGATACCCCAGAAACAGGGTACAAATGCCAGAAGACAGCAGGAAGGCCAGGAACTTGCCGGTCATGGAACGGCTAAGCAGCTTTTGCAGTCCGCCAGACTGGGCTTCCACGGTTTGGGCCAACCGCTCCAGGTGCTGGGCGGTTTTGAAAATGCCGTCGGCCTCGATCTTGCGGGTCAAATCCGGCAAAAGCCTGCCTTCCGCAGTTTTGACCACCGGGATTTTGCCGGCCTGTCTGGCCATTTCCAGCAGCAGATTATCACCCTGGCCAGAGGCCACGTACTGCCGGGCGGTCTTCACCAGCTCGGCCTCGAAGGCTTCCGGCATGGCCGCCTCCTGAAGCCAGGGCCGGAAGGCCGCCAGGCTGTCTTTCTGCCGGGCCACAAAGCGGGCCGTATCGTCGCCAAAGGTATCCCGCAGGTGCTTCAGCTCGCCAAAGCCCATGCCGGTAATGCTGCCGGCAATCCTGTCCATCCACCGCTCCACAAACCGCTGGATCATGGATTGGGCAAAATACAGGAAAAAGATGACCGAGGCCTCCTGGAAGAGGACTTCCAGCCGCTCGAACCGGTTTCTGGCCTTCAGGGTCCGTCCGCTGGTAATGACCCCGTCCACAACCATGTTGTTGGCCCGCCCGTTTTGCAGGATGTTGGAAATGCCCACGGCCAGGGAATCGCCCAGGCCGCCAAATTGCAGGCGCCCGTTGGGCCGGCCCGCCTGGTAGCCCTGGAAGTGCTGGTACAGGGCGGGCCGCTTGAGGGGGGCCGCCTGGTAGGGCAGGGCGGATTTCAAAGCAGGCAACGGGGCCGGCGCTTTGGTCTGCCCCTGGGCCAGCTTGCGCCGGGTCAGCCACTGGTTGAAGGTGGGAATGCCAAAGGCGATGAGCAGGATGGGAATGCCGGTCGCGATGACGAATTTAGCCACGTTGGACTTGTGATAGAGCTTTTGCAGCTCGGGCTTGCTGACCAGATCCAGCAGGTGCTGGTCATGCGGGGCCAATTGCCGCACAAGCTCGGGGGTCAGCTTCTGGGGACCGTCTTTGAGCAGGGCCATATCGAAGCCCGGATGGAGCAACCCCAGCCGCCGGGCAATAGGGTCATACACCCGGTCTTTCATGAAGCGGATGCCGAAACCCCAGATGAGGGTGGTCAGGTTTTCCTCAATGACCCGCTCCCGGCCGTCGTGGCTGTTTCTCTGGAAGGCCTGGTGCGCCCGGCCCACGTTATCCATGCCGTCGCGCAGCACCACGGAGGCCATGGACGTGTTGTCATCCAGGGTGATAAGCAGCCGGTTCACGGTGGGGTTCAGAAGCAGGTTCATCGCGGGGGTGGTTCCTTTTCGACTTCGACAGGGTGAGGCGCATACAAAAACTCCCGGTAACGAAGGGATCGTTACCGGGAGTTTTGCGGAAAGCTGATCATCTAGTCTTTCAGATGGGAGTCAAGCACCAGCAGCCACCGTCCGGTAACGAACCGAGGACGGCGACGTCGTTTGCTGAATTGAGCCATCAGGCTGTGCATGAATCTTCCCGTAAATAAAGGGTGACGTGGTTAGCGAGCTATTATAGTAAAACAAGACGCGTTTGGCAATTGCCTTGTATCCATTCAAAAGCCCCGCCGGGGACGGGGCTTTTGAATCCGGAGAGGGAGGGATTCGAACCCTCGGTGGAGCTTTTGACCCCACAACTTCTTAGCAGGAAGCCGCTTTCGACCACTCAGCCACCTCTCCTTGGAATGGGCGCGGTCGGTCTTTCAATTATAGCGCAACCTTCGGAATGTCAAGCCGCCACCCGCATGGGATCGGCCTTTTGGGCCCAAACCCCCGGCCCGCAGAAGGCTTGGGACGCTGCACCGCGCCTGCATTGACTCCCCCCGGGCCTTGTCCTATACTGCCCGAGTTCAGTACCGTTTCAATCAACCGCTTTTTTTGGAGGACAGTCCGGATGGCCAACGTGGTAGTGGTCGGCGCCCAGTGGGGCGATGAAGGCAAGGCCAAGATTACCGACCTGCTGGCGGCAGAAGCCGACGTGGTAGTGCGCTGCCAGGGAGGCTGCAACGCAGGGCACACCGTGCGCCACGGGGACGACGTCTTCAAGTTCCACCTGGTGCCTTCCGGCATGCTGTACCCGGACACCCTGTGCATCGTAGGGCCGGGCACGGTCATCGACCCGGATGTGCTCATCCGGGAAATCGAGGAGCTGAAAGGCAAGGGCTACGATACCGCCAACCTGAAGGTCAGCAACCGGGCGCATGTCACCCTGCCCTTCCACATTACCCTGGATCGGGCCCGGGAACAGGCCATGGGCGGCAATAAAATCGGCACCACGGGCCGAGGCATCGGCCCCACCTACATGGACAAGGTGGGCCGCTACGGGGTGCGCATTGGCGACCTGTACGAACCGGACTTCCTGCTGAAAGAACGCCTTGCCCAGATTGTGCACATGAAAAACCCGGTGCTCACCGGCATTTTCAACCAGGAGCCGGTGGCGGTCGACGAGCTGCTGGCATGGTGCAAGCGGGCCGCCGGGCAGCTGGCCCCCTACGTGGCCGATACCGTGGCGCTGCTGCACGAGGCCGTGGCCCAGGGGCAGAACATCCTGTTTGAAGGCGCGCAAGGCACCCTGCTGGATGTGGACTACGGCACCTATCCCTTTGTCACCAGCTCCAACGCCACGGCGGGCGGAGCCTGCACGGGCTCTGGCATCGGCCCGACCCAGATTGATCGGGTCATCGGGGTGATGAAGGCCTACACCACCCGGGTGGGCGAGGGGCCTTTCCCCACCGAGCTGAACGATGCCATCGGCACCCACCTCTCGGAAGTGGGGCAGGAGTTTGGCACCACCACCGGGCGGGCCCGCCGCTGCGGCTGGTTCGATGCGGTGATTGCCAAATACAGCGTACAGGTCAATGGCTTGGACGGGCTGGCCCTCACCAAGCTGGACATTTTTGACGGCCTGCCCGAACTGAAGATTTGCGTGGCCTACAAGAACCGGGAAACGGGAGAGACCTTCCACCACTTCCCCTCCCAGTTGCAGCAGCTCAAAAACGCGGAACCGGTATACGAAACCCTCCCCGGCTGGCAGGGCTCGGTAAAGTCGGCCCGCAGCTTTGGGGAGCTGCCCCGCGAGGCCCAGGGCTACCTCAACCGCATCAGCGCGCTGATCGGGGCGCCACTTTCCATTATCAGCGTGGGAGCGGAGCGCAACCAGACCATCCTGCTGGAAAACCCCATCACCGGCGGCAAGCGGGAACTGAAGGCCGGCTCCGCCCGGCAACTGGTCTAGAGCGTGTTGATAGTTGCATCTACTTTGTGGCTGTGGTGCTCGTTTTCGTCACGTAGCTCATGGATGCTCCTCAACGGTGCTCCTGGCGCCTTGCAGCTCCTGACTATCAACATGCCCTAGGCGGTTGCGGTTTTTGGAGCTTTGCCTTGACGCCCGCAGTTGAAACGGTAGAATCTTGATAATCCGCCTCACATGGGTTATCATCCCCAAGACCGCGACACCATGACCCGACAGGCGAAAGGGCTTTGCGAGTTTAGCTCAGCGGTAGAGCACTCCCCTTTTAAGGGATAGGCCCTGGGTTCGAATCCCAGAACTCGCACCAAAGGGCGTTCCGATTTTCGGGACGCCCTTTTCACATGCCTACTACTGCTTTCCGGTAATCCGGTTCAGCTTGTCCTGATCCAGCCGGGCCCGCAGGGCATTGAACTTGTCGGCCAGGGCCTTGTTCTTTTCGTCGTTGCTGGCAATCATCTTCATCAGGCGCACCACGTCCTCGTAAGAAACCTCGCCGTCCTGGTTGATATCCAGCCGGGCCCGCTCCTGGGGGGAAAGCATGTCCAGGATGTCGTCGCCATAGGCCTTGTTTTGCAGGATATGTTTGAGAATCAGCAGGTCGCTGTGATCGACCTTGCCGTCGCCGTCAATGTCACCGGGTCTGAAATCCGCCATGGCCGTTGCTCCCACTCAATGCACGTTGCTTTTATTGTAGCCCATGCCAGCCGTTCCAGGCCAACCCGCCGGGCCGGATTCCCCCGTTCGGTGGAAGGCTGCGGCAATCAGCCCACCGGTTGCGGTTCGGGCTGGGGGGCGCCTTCCACCACCAGGCCCAGCTTTTGCAGCAGGGCGTGATCCCGGTTGGCGCCGGGGTTGTGGGTAGTCAGCAGCTTTTCGCCGGTAAAAATGGAGTTGGCCCCGGCCATAAAGCACCAGGCCTGGGTCTCGTCGCTCATCTCCAGCCGCCCGGCGGACAGCCGGATGCGGGACTGGGGCAGGAAAATGCGCACGGTGGCAATGGTACGGATCAGGTCGAAGGGATCCACGGGGGGCTGATCGGCCAGCGGGGTGCCGGCCACCGGCACCAGGCAGTTGATGGGCACCGACTCAGGGGGCGTTTCCATGCCCACCAGGGTTTCGATGAACTCGATGCGATGTTCCTCGCTTTCACCCATACCCAGGATGCCGCCGCAGCAGACATCGATGCCCGCCGCCGCCACGTGCTGGATGGTTTGCAGGCGATCGGCCATGGTGCGGGTGGTGATGATCTCCCCGTAATAGCTGGGGGCGGTATCGATGTTGTGGTTGTAAGCCTTCAGCCCGGCCTCTTTCAGCTGGCGGGCTTGTTCGGCGGTCAGCATGCCCAGGGTCACGCAGGCTTCCATGTCTTCGTCGGCCACGGCGCGCACCAAATCCAGCACCTGCTCGAAGGCCTTCTGGTGCGGGGGCACCCGCCAGGCCGCCCCCATGCAGAACCGGGTAGAGCCGTTGGCCTTGGCCTCCAGGGCCTGGGCCCGGATTTCGTCCACGGTGGGCAGATCCCATTTCTCGATGCCGGTGTTGTAGCGGGCGCTTTGGGGACAGTAGGCGCAATCTTCAGGACAGTTGCCGGACTTGATGTTGGCCAGGGTGCAAAACTGCACCACACCGGGGTCATGAAACCGGCGGTGAATTTCGCGGGCCTGGAAAACCAGCTCCAGAAAGGGCTGGCGGTAGCAGGCGGCGATTTGGTCAAAAAGGGCTGTGCGGCTCATGCCAGTCAGTTTATCATAAAGAGAATCCGTAACCCGCGACATGGCACAAACAGGCTTTAACCCATGCATAACCGCCGATGGTACGATCAGGAACCGGCCTGCACCCTGCTGTTAAAGCAGATTCAAGACATGCCCCAGCCGGAAGTGCGCACCTTTTGCGCCCGCATCATCATCAATTTTTCCGAGAAACTGCGCAAGGCCATCCACCAGAAGCGGGCCGAGGGCGTACACCTGGGCAGCGTGCAGCAAAGCGCCCTGTCCAGCCTGTACAAGTTCGGTTACGAGAAAAACCGCTGGTACGACAAGGAGCCGTCCTTATACATGGCGGTGGCCACCTTCTACACCCTGCCGCCCGAGGGGTTGGCCGCCCTGGGCTTTCAACTGGGGGACACCTTCGGGCTGATCCTCATCTACGCCAGGGTTTGCCACCAGCTGGGACATCCCCCGGAAACCGCCGACCTGGTGAAAATCTGCATGACCGCGCTACAGGTTGGCATCCAGGAAGGTTCGGCGGTGCTCATTGACCTGGTGGGCCAGGATCTCTACGAATCCCTGCGTCGGCAATCCCCCCAGCGGCCTTTTCTCTAGGGAGCACCGGGCAGGTACAGGGCAATGTCCTCCCAGTAGGAGGTCACCATCTCCAGCCCGCGCAGCCGCTCCCGCGCTTGTTCAAATACGGCCAGGGTCGCCAGCTCGTCCTCCGGGGCCAGGCCGTTTTCCCCATACAGAAAGAGATGCGCCCGGGCGGAACCCAGCTCCGCCTGGGGGCCTTTCTTCAGGTGCACCGACTCGGCCAGCGCCCGAAAGCGGCGCTCATATTCCGGCCAACGGGGGTCTTCGGTATCCATTATTGTCTCCCGGCGTTTTCCGCCCACGGCTTCCAGATGACTCCTACTTTAATATGCCGGGCCCACCCGGTTCAAGCCCAGGCTTGATCCGTTGCGACAGTTGTCATAAACTCACAGGCAACCGCCACGGCCAGCGCCGTCAATTTTTTGGATTGAGCGGCCTTGATCACAGCAATCGTTTCTTCCCCGCAGGCAATTCAAGTGGATTTTCATCAATGGAACTCGTAACCCCCATTTCCACCCCGGCAGTGGGCCCTTCCGCCGTCCTTCGACCCGCCAGCCTCCGGCCACAAGGCTCCGATCGCCTGGAGTTACACGGTGTTCGCTTTGGAGCGTTGGCCCGCAGCACTTTTATTATTCCGCCGGGCAGCCTGGTGGTGGCGGTGCCCGGCATGTTCGGCCCCAAAGCCAGCGTGGAACCCCTGGCGGACTACCTGGCCCGCCAAGGCCACGAAGCCCACGCGGTGATGGTGCCCGGCATCGGCACCGCCCAGCGGATGCGGCATTCCACGGACTGGCTGGGCAGCAAAATCGACAACCTGCGCACCGAGGCCGCCCAGCGCAACGTGCGAACCCTGGTGCACCGCCTGGCCAAACAGAACGCCGAGGCCCAACGGGAGCTCATTCGCCAGCACTTCGGGCTGGATGACAGTGGGTTGGCCACCGAGGTGGCCGAGGCGGTGCGGGATCTGCTGGTGGGCAAAGGCAGCCGCTTTGCGCGGCACATCCAGCAGTTGGACCCCGAAGCCGGCTTCGGGCACATGCGGCCCAAAGCCCCTTACGAAAGGCTTTCCACCGTGCTGATCCAGGCCCGCCTGCAACTTTTGGAGGCGCTCTCGCCCGCCGTGCATGCCGCCGGCCTCTCCGTGGCGCAGCAGGAAATGACCCTGACCAAGATTGTCAACCGGGTGCTGGACACCCTGGCGCCCCGGGTGGTGCTGGTGGGACACAGCCTGGGCGGGGTCATCAGCGCCAAGACCCAGATGGACCACCTGGATGACGTGGCGCTCAGCATCTCGCTGGGGTCGCCGCTGAACGGCACCGAGGAAGTGCCCCCCTCCCTGAAGCTGCTGGAAAAGCTGGTGCTGCCACCCTTCCGCCCGGCCTTTCGCAAAGCGGTGCGCAGCCTGCTGGGCATTTACTTCCCAGCCATTGAGCAAATGAACGCCCGCAGCAAAAGCGTGGCCAAGCTGCAACAGTACGGCATGCCGCTGGACAGCACGGCGGTCTCGGTGGCCAACCCCCGGGACGGGCTGGTGACGGAGGCCAACGCTCGGTATAACGAGGCCCTGCCCGGACGCCTGAACATTACGGTCAGCCCCCTGGAAGCCCAGGTGGAAGGCCTGCTGGAAGAGTGGCACCAGGCCCTGCTGAAGCTGATGGCGCTGAACCCCTTGCTGCGTCTGGGACACGGCGTGGCCAAGGAAACCGAGGCCTACAAGGGCCTGAGCCACCACTGCGGCCTGGTGCAGCACCACGAGACCTACTGGCCCTGTGAGGGCGACATGCTGCGCCAGGTCTTTGACGATCCCGGGCAAGCCCCGACACGCATCCGGCGCCTGCTGCATCCCCAGAACAACGAGGCCGTGCGCGAGCGCGTGCTGGCGCTAATGGCCGATCGCCTAGACGACAACCCGGGGCTGGCCGCTGTCTACCAGCCCCTGCGCTCGGATCTAGAAGCGCTGACCGGCCAGCCCCTGCCCTTCCGGGACAACGTGGCCCGGCGCGCCCAGGCCCTCTTGCAACAGCTCTCATCGCCCGGGCATTGAAACGAATTATGAAGCCCGCACCGGCCCGGCGTTAGAAAAAACCGGCCCCGGCACATAAAAACCCTACGGGATCCAACGAGGTGGTCGATTGCCTTTGGAAACCACGGGTTTAATCAGTGCCAGCGGCATGCGGGACGCCATGCTGCGCCTGCACGTGGCCGGCGGCAACGTGGCCAACGGCAATACGGTGGGCTATATCCCGTCCCGGGTGGATTCAACCGTCCGGGCAGGCGGCGGCGTGACTGCCGGGGTAAGGGTGCTGGCCGACGCCAGCGTGCTAGGAAACGGCGGGATTTCGGGCGGGGATGACACCGCCCCGTCCGGGACCGATTATGCCACCGAAGGGGTGGGAATGTTGTTGGCCCGAACCGCCTTCATGGCCAATGCCCTGGCCTTCCGGGCCGCCAGCCAGGCGGATCGCAGCCTGATTGAGGCATTCGGCTAATAGCGGATCGGCTAGCCGAAATCGATGAGTATTAGCTGTTTTCGCATATTGTTTGCATTTTGTGTGCGCTAAACTGAACAAACAATTTTGTTCATCGATTGTCCGAGGAGACCGACATGAACGACTACATTCAATATGCGGGTTTACAAACCAGCGGAAAACAGTATTATCAAATGCCGGTGGCCAGCCTAGTGGAAGAGGCCCTGGCCCGGGGCGAGGGACAGCTCTCCAACACCGGGGCCCTCTCGGTGAAAACCGGAAAATATACCGGACGGGCACCCAAAGACCGCTTCATCGTGGACACGCCGGACATTCATGAGCACATTTCCTGGGGCCAGGTGAACGTACCCATCTCTCCGGATGTGTTTGAGCGAGTCTACAAGAAGGTGGTGGACTACCTGAAGGACAAGGACGTCTTCGTGTTCGACGGCCTGGCCGGCGCGGATCGCCAATACTCCCTGCGGGTACGCTTTATTAACGAGCTGGCTTCCCACAACCTGTTCGTGCACCAGCTCTTTATTCGCCCGGATGAGGAAGACCTGCGGCAATTTACCCCGGGCTTCACCGTCATTTCGGCCCCGGGCCTGCAACTCAACCCGGAGACCGAAGGGGTGCGCTCGGAAGCGGCGGTCATCATCAACTTCCAGAAGAAAATGGTGCTGGTGACTGGCACCCATTACGCCGGCGAGATGAAAAAGTCCATCTTCTCGGTCATGAACTACCTGATGCCCGAGCGCAATGTCTTCCCCATGCACTGCTCGGTGAATTACGACCCCAAGACCTGCGAATCGGCGGTGTTCTTCGGGCTCTCCGGCACCGGAAAAACCACCCTCTCCGCCGATCCGGAGCGGGTGTTGGTGGGCGACGACGAGCATGGCTGGTCGGACAACGGGCTGTTCAACTTTGAAGGGGGCTGCTACGCCAAAGCCATCCGCCTTTCCAAGAAGAACGAACCGGAAATCTGGGATGCCATCAAGTTTGGGGCCCTGGCCGAAAACATCATCATGGATCCCCGCACCCGGGAATTCGACTACAACGACGACAGCATTACCGAAAACACCCGGGTGGGCTACCCCATCGACTTTATCCCCAACGCCGACGTGCGGGGCATGGCCCGTCACCCGCGCACCATCATCTTCCTCACGGCGGATGCCTTTGGGGTGCTGCCCGCCGTCTCCAAGCTGACCGAGGAGCAAGCCCAGTACCACTTTATCAGCGGCTATACCAGCAAGCTGGCCGGCACGGAACTGGGTGTGACCGAACCCCAGGCCGCTTTTTCCACCTGCTTCGGGGCGCCGTTCATGCCAAGGCCCGCCTCGGTTTACGCCAGGTTGCTGACCGAGTACACCCGGGCCCACAAGGTAAATGTCTACCTGCTGAACACCGGCTGGCAGGGCGGGCCCTACGGCGTGGGCGAGCGGATCAGCATTCCGAACACCCGGGCCATGGTACACGCGGCCCTAAATGGGGAACTGGAAAAGCAGGAATTCGAGCTGCACCCCGTCTTCAATGTGCTGGTGCCCAAGGCCTGCCCGGATGTGCCTTCCCACCTGCTGAATCCCCGCGAGCAGTGGCAGGACAAGGCCGCCTACGACAAAAAGGCCGCCGAGCTGGCCGGCATGTTCATTGAAAACTTCAAGCAGTTCAAGAACGTGGAGCACCTGGTTTCCGCCGGCCCCCGCATCCCTGCCGGGGTGTAGGCAAGAGGCTTGGGCCGTTTATCTTCCCCCGGTCTATACCGGGGTCAGCAAGCGTGCCGGCACGATGGCCCCAAGCGTAACCCGAACGGCGCGTCCTGCGGACATCATCCGCGAGCCAGGCAAACACATCAGCCCAGACTAAAGCCCCGAACGGCGCGTCCTGCGGGCTTTGATCCCTCAGGCCCTACGGGCCAGGGCTCAGCGGCCCTGTCATATTTCTGGCACCCCATGAAAACCCACCCGCCCAGACTAAGGCCCCGAACGGGGCAATAAAAAACCGCCCGGGGGGCGGTGATACTTGTCTG
>CAYMIG010000004.1:0-259198 GCA_964390635.1 uncultured Vampirovibrionales bacterium
GCCGATGACGAGACTCGAACTCGTGACCTACGGTTTACGAAACCGTTGCTCTACCAACTGAGCTACATCGGCACCAAGCTTGTTATACCCCAAATCCGCCGCGGGGGACAAGCAATGCCCCGAAACCCTCCCCGGGCTCCGGTTGCGGGCCGGCCCTGCTTTGGATATGGTAAACCCCATGACCCCAACCCGGCATGCCCCCATCCCCCTGCCCGTCCGGCTGGCCGACAGCGGCCCCGGTCTAGCCGCCATGGCCGAAAGCCTGTTGGCCAAGACCTTCTTCAAGCTGATACTGGGCGGCAGCTTTACCGAGGCAGCCATGTGCCGCCGGCTGGCCGCCGCTTACGCCCGGGCCGGCATTGATTGCATCGACATGGCCCCGGATCCCCACGTGCTTGCCGCGGTGGCCGAGACCTGGCAAGCCCTTCCACCCGAGGGGCGCCCGGTGGTGATGGTCAGCTTGCCCCTGGATCCTGACCCCCACTTCCGCAAGATCGAACTGGATGAGCCGGCCTGCATCACCTGCGGCGCCTGCCTGCCGGTGTGCCCCACCCAGGCCCTCAGCATGCCGGACACCCTACGGATTGACCAGGACTTGTGCTATGGCTGCGGGCGCTGCCTGCCCACCTGCCCCACCGAGGCCCTGTCGCTGCTGCCCTTCCAGGTGGAAGCCCATCTGGAGGCGGTGCTGGCCCACCCCCTGGTGCAGGCGGTGGAAATCCACACCCGGCACGCCGACCCCTACATGCTGGAAGCCCTGTACCGGCGCTGGGGAAGCCAGCTGGCCGGCAAGCTGGTCTCGCTGTGCTTCCGCCCGGCGGAAATCCCCCCGGAACGCCAGCGGGCCTTCGTGGAAACCGCCCTGGCCCTGGCCGACGGACGGATCATGATGCAGATCGACGGGGCCCCCATGTCCGGCACCAATCATCCCGAAGCCTCCCGCCCCGCCGTGGAAGCCGCCCTGGAATTTTTGGCCTGGGCTGGGCCGCTTTGGCCCACGCTGCCGGTGACCATTTCAGGCGGCATCAACCGGCATACCGCGCGGCTCTTGCAAGATTCCCGCGCCCAGGGCATTGCCGGGGTGGGCATGGGCACCGTGGCCCGCCAAGCCATCTGGCAGGCGGTAGAAGCCGAAGACGACCCCTTCGCCATTGAAACCGCGGCTTCGCTGGTGCGTCTGTTCAAGCAGCCCCGTCATCCTTTATAATAAAGGAGGGATAGAAGCAAGGGGGAGAGTTATTCTGAAGAAATCAGCCAAGCCTGCCGAAATCATGCACAACACCCAACCCAGGGCCTCACAGTCGTCACCGTGCACCGAGTTTCCGTTTTTCGAGGATCCTGCAATCGCAACCGACCTGCAACTCTTAATCGACATCCTGCCGGAGCGCATCCAGCGCGCCCTGCAAACCGTGGATCTCGACGATCTGATCGAAATCGTCATGGATCTGGGCCGCATCCCGGAAGCCCGCTTCTCGGAGGAGGGGTCGTACCTGGAACTGGGCACCCAGCAGGTGACACTGGATGAGATTCACCATGTGGTCAAGCATATGGGCTATTTTACCAGCGACAACCGGGCGGGCATTCCCCGCACCCTGCACCGCATCAGCGCCCTGCGCAACCGCCAGGGGGATATCGTGGGCCTGACCTGCCGGGTCGGCAAGGTAGTCACCGGCACCGTGGATCCCATCCAGGACATTATCCAGTCCGGCAAAAGCATCCTGCTGCTGGGTCGGCCCGGGGTGGGCAAGACGTCGCGCCTGCGGGAGATCGCCAAGCTGCTGGCCGATGAAAGCAAGAGGCGGGTGGTCATTGTGGATACCTCCAACGAGATTGCCGGCGATGGCGACATCCCCCACCCGGCGGTGGGCCGCTCCCGGCGCATTCAGGTGGCCCACCGGGATCGCCAGAAAGAGGTCATGATTGAAGCGGTGCAAAACCACACCCCGGAAGTGATCATCGTGGATGAAATCGGCACCGAGGAAGAAGCCCTGGCCGCCCGCACCATCGCCGAGCGGGGGGTCATCCTGGTGGCCACTGCCCACGGCAACACCCTGGAAAACGTGGTCAAAAACCCGGTGCTCTCCGACATTGTGGGCGGCATCCAGACCGTCACCCTGGGGGACGAGGAGGCCAAGCGGCGCTCCACCCAGAAAACCGTGCAGGAACGCGCTAAAAAGCCCACCTTCGACATCTGCATCGAGATCCGGGATCGCCAGACCGTGGCCGTCTACCCGGACGTGGCCGAGGCGGTGGATCACCTGCTGCGGGGCTGGACCCTGTTTCCGGAAATCCGCAAGATCGACGCGGAAACCGGGGCCACCAAGGTGCTCAAAACCGATTTCCAGGTCATGCCGGGCCGGCTCATCGACCGGGAGGCAGGCGAGTTCAACCCCGGGGAATTCACCGAGCATCCCCGGGACGAGGCCCCGGTGCCCGCCGGGGAAGACGAGCTGCGCCTGTTCCTGTACGGCATCAGCAAGTCGTTCCTGGATCGCATTTTGGAGCGGCTGAACCTGAACAACGTGCGCATTACCAAGAACATCTATGACGCCAACGCGGTCATTGCCCTCAAAGGCAACGCCCGCCCGGGCTCCAAAATCTTGAAGCTGGCCCAGGACTACGAAGTGCCCGTGTTCTACGCCAAAACCAACACCATGCCCCAGATCCAGCGGGCCCTGCGGGAAGCCCTGGACGCCGATGCCGGCACCTTTGCCGAGCAGATTGCCGCGGCCCCCTTCGAGGACGAAACCGAAATCGCCCTGCGGGAAGCACAAGAGGCCATCGAGGCAGTGCTCAGCGAGGCCACCGCAGTGGAGCTGGCACCCCGGCGCTCTTACATCCGCCGTTTGCAGCATGAGCTGGTGGAAAAGCACCAGCTTATCAGCGTCAGCATTGGTGATGAGCCCAACCGCCGACTGAAGGTGCTGCCCCCCAAAAAGGGTTCTGGTTAAGGCCGGTTCGGGGTAAACTCAAACTATTGTGACGCCATCCGATCCCCACCCCGCATCCGCCCCCCGGTCCGGCTTGTTCGTGACCTTCGAGGGCATGGACGGCTCCGGCAAGACCACCCAGCTGGAGCTGGCCGCGCGCGCCCTGCAGGCTGCCGGGCACACCGTCACCGTCACCCGCAACCCAGGCGGCACCGAGCTGGGACAAGAACTGCGACAAATCCTGCTGCACTACGACAAGCCGGTTTATCCCACCTGTGAGCTGCTGCTGTACGTAGCGGACCGGGCCCAGCACATGAACGAAGTGGTCTTCCCGGCCCTGGCCCGGGGAGAAATCGTGCTGTGCGACCGGCACATCGATTCCTCGGTGGCCTACCAGGGCTACGGGCGCCAGCTGGACCTGGCCGTCATCCACCAGCTGAACCGCATCGCGGTGCAGGGCCGCATGCCGGACGTGACCCTGCTGTTTGACGCCGACACGGCGGTGCTGGCCCAGCGGGTGAACCGGCGGGGGCAAGCCGACCGCCTGGAGGGGGAGGCCCGCGAATTTCACGAACGGGTGCGCCAGGGCTACCAGGCGCTGGCCCAGGCTGAACCCGGGCGCATTCACGTGCTGGACGCCGCCATGGCCGTCGAACCCCTGCATGCCGAAGTCATGCGGCTATTGAACCACTTCCTGGCCGCCGTTTAACCCCACCTAGCCGTGACCGGGGGCGGCGGCCTCCCCGGACTCCTCGCCGGCGGGCCCTTCGGTTTCCCCGGGCATGCGGAAGGGCACCGGCGATTCCAGCACCACGCTGACGATGCGGGGACCTTCCACCTCGGAGACCACAAAGCGCAGATCCTCGAAGGTCACCTCGTCGCCGGCCTCGGGTTCCCGGCCCAGGGCCCCGAACACGTAGCCTCCCACCGTCTTGAACTCGTCGAAGGGCAGGTTCAGGTCCAGGGCCTCGTTCAGGTCCTCAATGTCGTATTTACCGTTCAGCAGCACCTTGTTGGGCTCCAGCACGGTGAGCATGGGCTCGTCATCGTGGTGCTCGTCCCAGATTTCCCCGATGATCTCCTCAATCACGTCCTCTACCGTGACCAGCCCGGCAAAGCCCCCGTGCTCGTCGGCCACCGCGGCAATGCGGATCTTGTTGCGCTTGAAGTCTTCCAGCAGGTCGCTGATGGGCTTGTTTTCGGGATAGATGTCGATTTCCCTCACGATTTCAAACAGGGGGGTGTCCAGTTGCCCGTGGCGAATGCGGTCGAACACGTCCCGGGCATGGGCCAGCCCCACCAGGTCGTCCACGTTTTCCTTGTACACCGGCAGCCGGGTGTGGCCGGTTTCGATCATCAGGTCGGCCACCTCGGCGAGCGGGGTTTGCAGCTCCACGCACTCGACGTCGATACGGGGAATCATGATGTCCCGCACGGTGGCCTCGGTAAAGTCGTACACGTTCATCAGCAGTTGGGCTTCCCGCTGGTCCAGCACCCCTTCGGTCTTGCCCTGCTCAATGAGAGCCTCGAACTTTTCGCCCCATTCAATCTCCGACTCATCGGCCAGCACCTCCACGAACACCTTGCTGGCGTTGTGGATGCGGCTTTGGATGCGTTCCTTGATGCGCTCGGTCAGATCGTCCACGTCCTTCACCAGGGTGTAGGGATCCACCTGCACCTGCAGGTGCACCGTCAGCCCGGCCAGGCCATGATCGATGGTTTTCAGGTCCAGCACCTCGGACACCCCGTTCATGTTGTGCACCAGGGTGCGAATCTTGCTCTCCACGTTGGGGGAGGCGGCGGTTTGGGTCAGCACCCCCCGGTTGTGGCGGAAAAGATACACCGCCATGGCAATCAGCATGCCGCCGATGATGATGGAGGCACCCGCATCCGGCACATGGGCGTAAGCCGCCGGCAGCAGCCCCCAGTCAATGGCCATGTGGGAAAGGGTAATAGCCACCAGGGCCAGCAAGGCACCACTCAGGGCAATGGTGTCCTCGAAAAACACAAACCGGGTGGTGGGCCCCACCACGTGCCGCACGTTGGAGAAGGCCCGCACATAGGTGTCCCAGAACCCCCGGGCCGGCAGGCCCAGCTCTTCCAGCACCGCCTGGCAGGCCCGGTGCACCGCCCACATCTCGATGGCGATGCTGGCCAGCAAGACCACCACCGAAAAGAGATAGCCGTCCATGCCGGGGATGGGGCTGGCCGCCATGACCTGGTGGCCTTCGGGCACGGTCAGCCGGGTCCAGCCTTCCACAATGGCCCATGCCGACAACACCACCAGGATCACGCAGGCCGGCAGTGTCCAGACGTTGGCCTCCAGGCCGTAACCAAAGGGGTGGGTGCGATCCGGGGGCTTCTGGCTTAGCCGGTTGCCCACAATGAGGGCCACGCTGTTGACCGCGTCCCCGTAAGAGTGCAGCGATTCGGAAAAGACGGCGGGACTGCCCGACACCAGCCAGGCCCACAGCTTGATGGTGCCAATCAGCACGTTGGCAAACAAAGCCGCAATGAGCGAGCCGCCCGCATGGTGCATTTCCGGCTCCCGTGGCCCAATATAGGTCGGAGCCGGTGAAGACCCGATTACGTTCGTACTACCTGGAGGTTCGACTGTGCCCATGGACCCTGGTGATTAACTGCAAGACACCGCTTCTGGAAAAACGGATGGGTTTAGTATCGAACCGATTGCCCAAACCTTTAACCCGGCTCGGGCCTCCGAATCGATCCTGCGTTTCATTATACCAACAATCCGGCCCGGCCCCAAGCCGGAGCAGGGCGACTCAGCGCTCCTCGGCAGGGGCCGCCTCCAGGACGGGCATGGGGCCGTCGGGACCCTCGGCTTCCGCCCCGGACTCCATCCCGGGCCCGGGCTCCACCGCTGCCGGGGGCGGCCCCTCGGGGGACGATGCCGGTTTGCGTTGCCCCTTAGGCTTGGAGAGGATATCCCCCATCAGGTAGCCCAGCAGGCCGGCCACCGTGGCCGCGCTCAGGCTCATCACCAGCATCTGGAAAAGATCCGTCCACAAGGGCAGCTCCATGCCCACGGCCAGCAGGTCGCCCTCAGGCTTGACATGCTGCCAAAGCGCCACCACCAAGGTCAGCAGGAAAGCCCCGCTGCTGCACACGCCGGCAAATTTAACCGAAAGTCTCATGAGTCAAGCGCCGCCTGCAAACTGTCAATGCGCACGGAACCCACCGCGGTGGCCCGCACGGTAGGCCCAATCTCATTGTAGGACAACACCGCAATTTGGGGGAGCATGCGCTCAATCAGCCGTCGGAACGGCAAGCGCAACCGGGCATTGCAGAGAATCACCGGCTGCACGCCGGTATTGTGGATGGCTTTCTCGATTTCATGATTCAGCGCCGTAAGCAACTTCTGGGTCAACACCGGGCCCAGGGCCAGGGTCTGGCCGTCCTGGCTGAGCCCCTGGGCCATCTGCTCCTCGATGGCCGGATCCAGGGTCAGGGCGGGCAGCTCCCCGGTTTCCGGGTTGGCATGCTGCTTACAGATGGAGCGCGAGAGCGCCATGCGTGCCTGTTCGGTCAGGTAGTCGGGATCTTTATTGACCCGGCAATGGTAGCTGAGGGCTTCCAGGATGGTGACCATATCCCGGATGGACACCCGCTCCCGCAGCAGGTTTTGCAGGATGACGTGAATCTCGGCCTCGGTCAGGGCATCGGGCACCAGGTCGCCCACCAGGGAGTCGTTGACCTTCTTCACGTTCTCCAGCAGGCCTTTCACATCAGCCCGGCTCAGGATGTCGGCGGCGTTTTTCTTGATGACCTCGGTAAGATGGGTGGACACCACCGCCGAGGCGCTGACCACCGCGTAGCCCGCCACCTCGGCCCGCTCCTTCTGATCGGCCTCAATCCACAGCGCGGGTAGCCCGAAGGCCGGCTCCCGGGTTTCGATGCCCTCCAGGGGCTCGGTGACATCGGGGTCGGTGCTCATGGCCATCCACAAATCGGCCATCACCTCCCCGCTTTCGATGGTGACGCCCCGCAGCTTGATGTTGTACTGGTTGGGCGGCAGCTGCAGGTTGTCCCGCACCCGCACGGAGGGCAAGACCATGCCCAGTTCCATGGCCACCTGCCGGCGGATCTGCCCGATGCGCTCCAGCAGGTCGCCCCCGGATTCGGCCTCCAGCAGGGGTACCAGCCGGTAGCCCATATCCAGCTCCAGGGTTTCCACCTGCAACAAATCCATTACATTATCAGAGCTGGCCTTTTTCTTCTGCACCGCCTTGGTTTTGATCTCCTCCTGCTGGCGGCGGGCGGCTTCCTCCTTGTTGGTCTGAACCATCAGGTAGCTGGCCCCGGCTGCCACCAGGCCTATGGTCAGGAAGGGCAGGGTGGGCATGCCCGGCACTACGCCCAGCAGCACCATCAGGCCACCCATAATGCCCAGCACCTTGGGGTTTTGGAACATCTGCCCGCCGATGTCCTCGCCCAGGGAGTTGTCGGTATCCGACACCCGGGTCACCAGGATACCGGTGGCCACCGAAATGACCAGGGCAGGCATCTGGGACACCAGGCCGTCGCCCACGGTGAGGGTGGTGAAGGTGGCCGCCGCATCGGCCAGCGGCATGCCCATCTGCACCACCCCGATGATAAGCCCGCCCACGATGTTAATGACCGTGATGATAATGGCCGCGATGGCATCGCCTTTCACAAACTTGCTGGCACCATCCATGGTGCCGTAGAAGTCGGCCTCCTTCTGGATGGTGGAGCGGCGGCGCTTGGCCTCGCGCTCGTCAATCATGCCGGCGTTCAGCTCGGCATCGATGGCCAGCTGCTTGCCGGGCATGGCGTCCAGGGTGAAGCGGGCGGCCACTTCGGACACCCGGCCCGCGCCGTTGGTGATGACGATAAAGTTGATGATGATGAGGATCACGAAAATGAGCAAGCCCACCACGTAGTTGCCGCCAATGACAAAGCTGCCGAAGGCATGCACCACTTGCCCGGCCTCGCCGTGCAGCAGGATGAGCCGGGTGGTGCTCACGTTCAAGCCCAACCGGAACAGGGTGGACACCAGCAGGATGGTGGGGAAAGTGGAATATTGCAGGGGTTCACGGGTGTACAGGGTGACCAGCAGGATGGTCACCGACAGCGCGATGTTGATGGTCAGCAAAATATCGAGCAGCAGGGGCGGCAGGGGAATGAGCATCATGGCCACAATGAGGGCCATGCCCACGGCCAGCAACACGTCGTTGTGCTTCAGCAGCTGCTTCCAGCCAATCTTGGGCAGGGCGTTGGCGGCGGGCTGGCTCATCGGTTAACCGGGGCCTTTCCGGACTTGCGGCCAGGCAGCCGCCGTCCCTTGTTCTTGGAGTATACGTAAGCCAGCACCTCGGCCACCGCCACGAACAGGTCGGGGGGGATCATGGCGTCGGGCTCCACCACCGGGTAGAGGGCCCGGGCCAGGGGCTTGTTTTCCACCATGGGAATGTTGTGCTCCCGGGCCACCTCCTTGATTTTCAGGGCGAAGTGATCCTTGCCCTTGGCCACCACCACCGGGGCGGGGGCGATATCCGGGTCGTACTTCAGGGCGATGGCAAAGTGGGTGGGGTTGGTGATGACCACATCGGCGGTGGGCACCGAGGCCAGCTGCTTGTTGCGGGAGATCTGCACGCCCATCTGCCGGATGCGGCTTTTGATCATGGGATCCCCTTCCTGGTTCTTGCGCTCGTCTTTGACTTCCTGGCGGGTCATGCGCAGCTGCTTCTCCAGCTCGTAGGCCTGGTAGCGCCAATCGAGCAGGCCCATCACGAAAAAGAGGGCGCAGCTCCACAGGGCAATTTCGGAAAGCACCGAAAAGACGAAGTGCCAGGCCAGGGGCATTTCCATCATTCCCAGGCCCATCAGCTCGGGCATGTGTTTTTGAATGATGTTGTAGCCGCAGGCCCCGATGACCGCCATCTTCACCAGGGCTTTCACCACCTCCACCACGGCCCGCATGGACCACATGCGCTTGAAGCCGTTGACGGGGTTGATTTTATCCAGCTTGGGCTGCAGGGCCTTCCAGGCAACCAGGGGCCGCACCTGTACCAGGTTGCTGAGCGCCCCCATCACCATAACGGCCAGCAAAAAGGGCATCAGCAGCCAGATGAGGGCCACGACGGCATCGCTCAGCATGGCGTTGAAGGCAGCCATGGTGAGGGGCTTGGCGGAAAGGTGCGAGAAAGTATAGCGCATCATGCCGTACAGGGTGGAAAAGGTATAGGGGCCTACGAAGGCCATGGCCCCGGTGGCCGCGGTCAGCACGATGGCCCCGTTGAAGTCCTGGCTCTTGGCCACCTGGCCCTGCTCGCGGGCATCCGCGATGCGCTTGGGCGTGGGTTTTTCGGTCTTGTTCTCAAACGCCATGCGGCATCAACTCCGGTACAGGCCCAGTAACACGCGGTAGAGATCGGCGTACTGCGACTTGAGCAGCTCGCCCAGGTAGGGCAGGAACAGCATAATGACCAGCAGGCCCACCGCCACCTTCAGGGGGATGCCCACCATGAACACGTTCATCTGGGGCATGACTTTCGCCACGAAGCTCAGGGTGATTTCGGTGACCAGCAGCACCCCCATCACCGGCACCCCGATCATCAAGGCGGTCACGAACATGTGCCCGGTCAGCTCGATGAAGCGCCCGGCCATCAGGGCCGCCGAGGGGGTCCCTGGGCTGCCGAAAAAGTGGCCCAGCGGCAGCCAGGTAAAGCTCTGATCCACCGCCTTGAGCAGGGCATGGTGCATGTTCAGGCTGAGAAACAGCAGGGCCGCAAAGTAGAAAAAAAACTGCCCCATCACCGGCACCTGGGTCTGGGTGACCGGATCCAGCACGTTGGCCACCGACAAGCCCATCTGGAAGCTGATAAACTCCCCGGCCATCTGCAAGGCCACAAAAATCAGGCTGGCCGCAAAGCCGATCATCAGCCCGATGACCGTTTCCTGCACGGCCAGCAGGGCAAACTGCACCAGATCGGCGGGCACCACCAGCGGGGCCGCATGCAGGGGAAACAACAGCAAGGCCACCGCAAAGGCCAGCCCCACCTTGGCCTGCATGGGGACGGCGCGCATGTTCAACAGCGGGGCGCTGACCAGCATGCCGGCCATGCGAAACATGACCAGCAGGAAGGCAATGACGGTATGGGTGGTCAGCAGGCTTAAGTCCAAACCGGGCTCCTTGGGTCAGTCGTCTTACTTGTGGGCTTGTCCCACCTTGGCCATGCCGGTCAGCAGGCGTCCGGTGTAGTCCACCACCATCTGGGTCATCCAGGGCCCGGCCAGAATGAGGATGAGAAAGGAGGCCAGGATCTTGGGCACAAAGGTCAGGGTGGACTCTTGAATCTGGGTCACCGCCTGGAAGATGGAAATGCCCAGGCCCACCACCAGGTTGATGATGAGCAGCGGCGCCGACAGCAGCACGATGAGCCAGATGGCGTTCTGCAAGAGATCGATGAACATGGCTTCGGTCATGGGCAGTCTCCTATCCAAACCCGGCCACCAGGGCCCGGGTAATCAGGTGCCAGCCGTCCACCAGAACGAACAGCACCAGCTTGAAGGGCAGCGAGATGGTGGTGGGGGGCAAAAACAGCATGCCCATGGACACCAGCACGCTGGAAACCACCACGTCGATGATCAGGAAGGGCAAAAAGATGATGAAGCCCAGCTGGAAGGCGGTCTTCAGCTCGCTGATGGTGAAGGCCGGCAGCAACACGTAGGTAGGAATGTCCTTGCGGGTCTGGGGCTTGGGTAGCTTGGCCATATCCATAAACAGGGCCAGGTCTTTTTGCCCGGTCTGCTTGAACATGAAAGTGCGCAGGGGCTGGACGGCATTGCCCAGGGCCAGCTCCTGGCTCATTTTGCCTTTCAGATAGGGTTGCAGGGCCTTCTCGTTGATCTCCCCGAAGGTGGGGGCCATCACGAAAAAGGTCAGGATGAGGGACAGACCGATGATCACCTGCCCCGGCGGAAGCTGGGGGGTGCCGATTGCCTGGCGAACCAGGGACAGCACGATGACAATGCGGGTGAAGGCGGTGGCCATCACCAGGATGGCCGGGGCCAGGGTCAACACGGTCAGCAGAATGAGGATTTGCAGGCCCTTGCTAACATCCTGGGGGCTATTGGCCTGTCCCACCCGGATGTCCAAAGTGGGCAAGCCCACCTGGGCATGGGCATGGGGCATTGCCGCCCACAACAGGCCCAAAAGCGCCAAGCCCATGGCCATCCAGGCCCATGCCCGCTGCCTGCTCATTGTGCCGTTGAAACGCATACTGACTCCACACATTGGCCACACCACTTCATCCATATTATGGAATTTCGGCGGCCCGCGTTCATCCACCATTGGGTGTAGGCGCAGGGGTTATGGCCCCGGGAATCAGGGGTTGCGGCCCTTTCTGGGCTGGGGCTTTTCCGGGCGCAGGCGGGCCAGTTCCTGGTACAGCTCCTTTTCGCGGGCGCTCAGGTTTTCGGGGGGCACAATCATCACCGTCACGTAGTGATCGCCCCGCATGGCCCCATTGGCCACCCCGCGCTCCTTCAGGCGAAATACCTTGCCCGAGGCCGTACCCGGCGGCAGGGTCATTTTGACCGGCCCGCCCAGGGTGGGTACCTCGATTTCCCCGCCCAGCACGGCATCCGTCACCGAAATGGGCATTTCCCCGTGCACGTCCAGCCCCTCGATGCGCAGGGAGGGATCGAGCGCAATCTCGATTTGCAGGAACAGATCGCCGTTTTCGGCCCCACCGGTGCCCCGGCCCCCTTCCCGGGCCACCCGCACCCGGGAGCCGTTCTTGACCCCGGCGGGAATGCGCACGTCGATTTTTTTCAGGCGCACCATCACCTTTTCCCCGTGGCAGGTGGGGCAAACCGCCCCGGAAACCTTGCCCGTCCCCGCACAGCGGCGGCAAATTTCGTTGTGCTGGACGTTGACGGTTTTTACCACCCCTTCCTCGGCCTCCAGGGGAGAAATGGCCGTTTTCACCACCACGTCCTCGCCCCGCTTGGGCTTTTCTTTATCCCCCGGGGCGGCCTGCTTGCGGAAAACCCCTCCCTCTTTGCCCTTGGGGCCGTCCTGGGGGGTGAAGCCCTTTTTCAGGAAGGTTTCAAACAGCTCGTTGATGGGGGTGCCGCTGGCGGCCTTGGCGTCCTTGGGGCTGGTAGCCTTGCTGTCCTCCGGCTTGCCAGGCTTGCCGGAAGGCTTTTTGGCCTTTTCGGAAGCGGAAGACTTGGCCTTGCCCGGCGGCGGCTTGGCAGCACCCGGTTGCAGGGCCTGCAGGGAGGCATCGTACAGGGCCCGCTTCTCCGGGTTGCCCAGCACCTCGTAGGCCTCGTTAATCTCCTTGAACTTCTCTTCCGCCGCCCGGTTGCCGGCGTTCAGATCCGGGTGGTACTGCCGGGCCAGCTTGCGGAAGGCCGCCTTCACTGTCTCCGGATCGGAAAAGGGGGCCACGCCCAGAACCTGGTAATAGTTTTTGAATGGGGCCATGCCGGAAGCATCCTTGCGCCACGCTTACTTCCATTGTAGTGCAAAACGGGGCGCCCTCAAACCGCCGAGGTGTTCACACGGGGCGGGGACGCAGCTTGAGCAGGGCCATGGCCAGCAACACGGTCAGCACCAGGGGCAGCCAGGCCACCAGCCAGGGCACCAGAAGGTTGAGGGAGCCGAAGTTGCTGGTAAAGGGCACCAGGATACTGTAGATGAAAATGACCAGCGCCCCGTAGGTAAGGCCGTAGGTGCGGTGGGTTCGCACCTGCTCCATGCCCAGCAGGGCCCCCAGCAGGGCAAAAACCATGGTGGCCACCGGCATGGACCACTTCTGCCATAGCCGAACCTGATAGAAGGGCACCTCTTGCAGCTGCCCGCCTTCCTTCAGCAGCCGGATATACCGCCTGAGCTGGTTCCATGGCATGGTCATGGGGTTGGTGCGGGTGTACTCCAGCAGGATGTGGGCATATCGGTTGGTACGCACCTGTTGCAGTTCGAAGGGGCGGATGTCTTTGTACACCCCTTCCTCGTTCAGCACGTATTCAATGCCTTCCTGCAACTGCCACTGACGGCTTTGGGCCATCCAGCGTCCTGTTTTTGCCCGCAAAATACGGGAGATCCGCATGCCGAACTCCCCGCTGTCCTCGTAATACAGCACGATAAAGTCGGACAGCTCTGGCTTTTGAATCTGCCCAATCATGAAGAACCGGGCCAGTCGGTCGGCGTGGTCTTTTTCCACAAACAGGAAGTTGCGATCCTGCATGTCGCGCAACTTCAAATCGGTGTAAGCCTGCTCCAGGCGGTTGGCGGTCTGGGGAATCACCCATTCCTCCACCACGGCCTGGGCCCCGGCAAACAGAGCCCCCACTATCAGCACCGGCAACAGCACCCGGCGGGGGGATACCCCGCTGGCGAGCATGGCAATCAGCTCGTAATTCTGGCTGAGCCGCTGGAACAGAAAGATACTGCCCAGCAGGGCGGCCATGGGGATGGTCTGCTCCAGCACGGCGGGAATGTGGTAGGCAAACATCTCCGCGCCCTGGGCGGGGGTAATGCGGCCCGCAAACACGTACTGGGTCAGCTTGAACAGGGTGTCCGGGGCCAGCCAGATGACGCTAAAGAGCACCACCGCAAACAGCATAATCCAGAACAACTGCCGCATCAGGTAGCCGTCCAGGATGGTCCAGAATTTCAGCCTTTTCACCCGGCAACACTCCTAGGACAAGCTGAAATCTTCGCCCAGGTAGCTGCGCCGCACCAGTTCGTTGCGGGCCACCTCCTGGTGGGTGCCGGAAAAAATCAGCTTGCCGTCGTGGATGATGTTGGCCCGATCCACCACCGAGAGCGTGGCCCGCGGGTTGTGGTCGGTCAGCAGGATGCCCAGCCCCCGCTCCTTCAGCAGCACGATGAGCTTCTGGATGTCCTGGATGGCAATGGGATCGATCCCGGTGAAGGGTTCATCCAACAGCAAAAACTGGGGGTTGGTGGCAATGGCCCGGGCGATTTCCACCCGCCGGCGCTCCCCGCCGGACAGGCTGATGGCCGAGTGATCGCGCAGCTGCTCGATGCCAAACTCCTGCAGCAGGCTGTCAATACGTTGCTTGCGCTCCTTGGGGCCAATGGGCTGGAATTCCAGCACCAGGGCCAGGTTCTCTTCCACGGTCAGCTTGCGGAACACCGAGGTTTCCTGGGGCAGATAACCGATACCCGCCCGGGCCCGCTCGTGGATGGGCAGGCCGGAAATGCGCCGGTCGTTCAGAGTGACGGTGCCACTATCGGGGGTAATAATGCCCACCACGGAGTAGAAGGTGGTGGTTTTTCCGGCCCCGTTGGGCCCCAGCAGGCCCACGATTTCCCCCGGCTGAATGTCGAAGGAGATGTGGTTGACCACCGGGCGGCCACCGTAGGATTTGCTCAGGTTTTCAACAGTCAGGGTCATGGCTAGTAGTCGCTGGGATCGTCGGGGGGTAACGCCGAACCGCCGCCCGAGGGCTTGCCCCCGGAGGCACCGCCGGAGGCCGGACGGTCCTTGGCCTTGAAGTTCACCTTCACGTTGCCCACCGCGTCGAAGTTGCGGGGGTTGGTGGTAATGGTAATCTTGTCGGCGGTAATGGTACGGCCCTGCTCGGTAATGGTGGGCCGGCTGGTCAGGAAAATGCGATCCAGCTCCCCGTTTTTCAGCTTGAAGGTGGCCTTGGGGCCCACGGCCACATAGTCCCCGTAGACAATCTTGACATGCCCGCTGGCGATCATGGTGTCGGAGGCCTTGTCGTACTGCTGGTAGTCGGAGCGGATGATCACCTTGGTGGGGTCGGTGGGCTTGGAGGGCTTGAGATCCACGTCGGTTTTCACGTTGGATTCGGCGATCAGGTTGCCGGAATCCACCATCACGGTAATCTTGTCCCCGTTGATGGTGCTGGTGTCCTTGGTAATGCGGGCCCCACCCGAGAAAATGACCCGCTCGGCCTTGCCGGCCTCGGTCATGCGCACATTCACCAGGCTGCTGAAAGCCTTGCTGCCCTGGTAATCCACCTGCACGTTGCCGCTGGCCGAAACCACCTTGTTCTTGTTGTCGAACTGCTGGATGTCGGAGCGGATGGTGAAGGGATCGGCGGCCACGGTGGTGAAGTAAGACTCCACGTTGCCTTCCGCCCCGAAGCGGTCATCGGTGAGGTACAGGTTGATGACATCCCCAATCACCGTGTCTTCCCCCGCCTGGGCCTTGATCTGCTTGAACATGGGACGGTTGAAGAACCGGGCCACCTGGGGCTTGCCGGCCACGTCCATATCCATTTCGGCCTTGTTGCCGGTAATGCGGATGTCCTGGTAGGCCACCGTCACATGGCCGCTCAGGTAGTACTTTTGCTTGTCCACGTTGTAGTTTTGCTTGTCGGCGGTAACCCGCACGGTATTGGGATCCACCGAGGGGGCCGCGGAAATGCCCGCCGGGGCATGCCACAGGATGCCCACCGCAAGCAGGGCCAGGGCCAGCCGACGATAGGGACGGGAGGGGAGGGTTGAAAGCGGGATCATAATCAGCCTGTTTTCCTTTTGTGTCTATGATAGCTCAAAGGGCGCGTTGAACTCAAAGATGTCGCGGGCGTTTTTTTGTTCAGAGTCCCGGGGCGGGGGTGGGACGCACAAAGCCAAACAGGCCGGCGGGGGTCCTCTTATGATACAATGGCCGGCATGTTCCACAGTTTGTACCAGCGCCAAAAGTCCGCCGCCCAGGCCACCCCGGAATCCCGGGCCAAGACCCTGCTGAGCTGGCCGGTCAGCTACACGGAGGGCTTTGTGGACAGCGACCCCGAGCACTGGACGCTGGAGGTTGACGGCCTGGTGGAACGCCCCCAAAGCTTTAACCTGCGCGATTTGAACGGGTTCACCCGCATCCAGCAGAACCGCCGCCTGGTGTTTGCCGACGGCTGGACTTTCCGGGCCCAGTGGGAAGGCTTCGTGATTCAAGAGTTGCTGCACCGGGTGGGGTTGAGGCCGGAAGCCCGCTTCCTGCACCAGACCAACGCAGTGGGCCAGGTGGAATGCCTGCCCGTGCAGGACTTGATTGGCCAACGGGCGCTCTTTTGCATGCGCGTGGACGGCAAGCCCCTGCCCGCCCTGTATGGCGGCCCCCTGCGCCTGATGGTGTTCGATCGCTTTGCCCACAAGGGGCTCTCCCAGGTGGTGCGCCTGGAGCTCTCCGACCAGGAAATTCCCGGCCACTGGGCCGCCAAGGGCTACGACCCCCTGGGGCAGATTACCCCTGGCTCCTACTACGCGGCGGATCTGCGCCTGATGCAATCGGTGCGGGCCAGCGGCGAAATTACCCAATGGTAAGCCGGGAACCTGAACCGATGCACGACGTCACAGCCTGCAGGCATTCTGATGTGGGAGGCTGCTTGTTTGTTAAATTTTCTTACAAAACCCCCGGCCCATCGAAAGCGGCTCCCATGAGGGGGTTTTATTGGGTTACCCGAACCGCATCTGGAGACTGGTCTGTATGACTGCCGCGCCCGCCGCATCCCGAGTAAACCCGCCCTGGTCCCGGCGCCTGCTGGGCTTTTGCCTGGCGGCCACGCTGCTGCTAGGGCATCCCCTGCCCGCCCTGGCCCGCAAGGACAAGGCCCCGGACTGGCCCCAGCGGGAATTCCTGCCCCCGGTGGCCACCATCAACGGCAAGGTGGATCCCAATGCCGGGCAAGCCACCGGCGAGGACAACGCGCTGGAAGCGGTCAGCCTGGTGGGCGTCAACACCCCCACCCTGAACAAGACCCCCCGGGTGGAGCGCCTGAGCGAGTCGATCAAGGCCACCGAGCTGAACCCCGGGCTCAAGACCCTGGCGGATTTGCAGGGCCAGGTGGATGAGGCGGATCTCAACCGCCTGTGGGAAGCCACCGTGGAGCGCAACCCGGTCATCCGCTTCTCGCTGGAGAAGATTGCCACCCCCACCGACCTGCAACCCAAGCAATCCAGCATCTTTTTAAGAAAAACGCTGAGCACCCTCATTTCCGGGGCCGCCATGGCGGCCACCTCCATGCCCGGGGGCGGCGCCTACCGGGACATGGGTGCCATGGCCGCCAGCAACGCCCTGCAGAACATGGTGGCCGGGCGCACCCAGCCCGCCCCCAACGCCCTCACCCCCACCGAGCAGATCCAGCTGGCCGGGCTCATCGATGAGCTGAAGATCAAGCTTATCCGCACCTACCAAGACTACAAACACGCCCTGCAGGCGCTGAGCGAAAGCCACGCCATCACCATGAAAAACAACAACCTTTACTCCCAGGCCCTGGCCAGCAAGAACGATCTGGCGGTCATGGCCGCGGGCACCGCTTACTACCAGGCCCTGAGCAACGAAACCGCCCTGCGCCAGAAGGCCAAGCTGTATCGCCTGCAACTGGAGCGCCTGGCCGGCCCGGATGCCCTGGACGACCTGCAACTGGCCGTGCTGATCCCGGAGGGGGCGACGCCCGCCGCAACCACCCCGCCGGCCCGGCCCACCGAAACGGCGGGACTGGCCCCCAGCACCCCGGCTGCCACCGAAACCGCCTTGCCGGATGAAATTGGCCCGTTGCTGCCGGATGCCGCCATCGGCCCGGAAGCCCCGGTCGGCCCCATGCCGGCCAGTGGCGGCAAGAAACAAACTGCCCGCAACCCCCAAAACGCCCGGGATCTGCAACCCATAGCCGACAAGGTAGACGAAGGGGGCCGCCATGACCACTAAGCGCTTCACCGCCCTGGCCCTGGCCCTAGCCCTTTCGACAGCGCCCCTGCCCGCCCTGGCCAAGGAGGGCAAGCCTGCCGACAAGGCCGATAAGAAGGTTTCCGTGCCGGTCTCCCCGGAGGCCGCCAGCCAACTGGGCCCGGAGACCGTGGCCGCGGTCAACGCCCTGTCGGAATCCATGCACTGGGAAGATCGTTCCATATACCAGGAACTGCGGGATGAGGACGAGGCCGCCGTGCAGGATATCGGCATGCTGTGGCAGGCCGCCGTGGAGCGCAGCGGCACCATCCGCTACGCCATCGAGAAGCTCTCCCGCCGGGACGCCACCGGCCAACCGGTGAAAGGCGACAGCTTCTCCGAGCGCATGCTGCACAGCCTGGTGCGGCTGGGCGGGGTGGCCGGCTCCATGTATACCGGAACACCCGCCGGCTTGATTGGGGGCAGCATGATCGAGGATCTCATGTCCGGCAACCCCCAGGAATCCGCCCTCATGCGGGTCACCGATGCCGATATGGTCATCCTGGCCAAGGAGGTAGAAGGCCTGCAATCCAAAGTCATCGAAACCTACTACACCTACCGGCATGCCAAGGAGCGCCTGGAGGTAACCCAGCAGGCCATGGAAACCATCGGCAAGTATTACGACCATGCCAGCCGCATGCCGGCGGGGGATCCCGCCCAGGCCGCCGCCGCCCAAAGCCTGCAACCCCTGATGCAATCCCTATACGATGCCGCCCGGCAGGATGAATCCACGGCGGCCCAAGCCGTGGTCAGCGCCCGCAACGAGCTCAGCCTGCTGGTGGGGCCCGATGCGGTAGCCGCCCTGGACGCCTCGGCCCAAAAGGCCGCGGAAGCCGGCAATTAAACCGCCCAACAAAAAAGGCACGCCGTTGCGGGTGCCTTTTTTGCTTGGGTAAATACGGGCCTGAGGGGGCCTAGGCTTCCGCCGGGGCTTCCTCGGCTTGGGCCGCCGGTTCTTCGGCAACAGGCGCAGCAGCCGGCTCTTCGGCGGGCGGCGGCGGGGGTGCGGCAGCCGCTTCGGCTTCCGCGGCCTTTTTGGCCTGCTCGGCAGCTTGCGCCTTCTTGGAGAGGCGCTGCTTTTTCACCACTTCCAGCTGCACCAGCTCACCGGTTTCGCTGGCCTTGTTAATCAGGCGCTGGGCGGCTTCCGAGGGACGGGCCCCCTTGGCAATCCATTCCAGGGCGGCTTGCTTGTCCAGCTTGAGCTGCTTGGAGATGGGGTTGTAGTAGCCCAGCTCCGAGAGCGGTTCGCCATCACGCCGATTGCGGATATCGGTTACGACGATGCGGTAAAAAGGACGGTGCTTTCGGCCCAGGCGCTTCAAGCGGATCTTAACCATAGAAAGGGGAATCTCCACGTTGGTTGCACAGTTTCAAGAGATCTAGTTGTAGCACAAAGCCTTTTGGATTTACAAGCGCCTTTTTTTCTCGTCCAGACCGGACTTCCAAAAGAGCCAAACGCCCACAGTAAGGTACATCAGGAAAAGCAGGGCGATCCCGCTGCCCCAGGGCATGCCCGTCACATGCCAGGCCTTGCCCTGCTCGGCGGCAATCAGGCTATAGACGGCCAGGAGGATCATGTAGGGCCCCAGCCAGGAGGGGGCAATGAAGGTGATGGCCAGCGCCGCCAGGTACTCGGCAAACAGCAGCACGCCGTAAGCGGGCCACACCACGTCGGAGGCGGAGAAGGGATTGTGCATCAAACCGGACAGGGTCAGGGGCAGGGCGCACATGGTGACAAACAGGAAGCCGAACAGGATGAGGGTCCAGAACTCGGCAAAAATCCATTTCATGCGGCCGCCGGGCCGGCTGACATCAAAGACCTGGTGGTGGTGATCCGCCATACGACACTCCTCTTTCTAGCTCTCGGCGATGATGCCGAAGCTGCAAATCATCATGAGCAGGGCAAAAAAGAACAGGAAGAACCAGACGTTCTTGATAAACAGGCTGATATCCTTGCGTTCCATTGGGTGCTCCTTCCCTTAATCCTTGCTGGCCTTGGCCGCAACGGGCTTGGCGGCGGCAGGGGGTTCCATTTTGCGGCAGCGGGCGGCAAAATCGTCCACCATGTCCTTCAGCTTGTCATACTCCAAGGCAGACAGCCAGTAGGCCTCCACCCGTTTCTTGTCCACATTGGGCTTCAGCTTGGGCATACGCTTGCCCAGCAGGCGTTCCCGGCAGAACTTGTTGCCTTCGCGGTAGTGGCAGTCCCCAATGCGGCAACCCAGGGCAAAAGTGCCGTCGGCCCCATTTTTCAGTGCGGTTTCAAGCATAATGGGCTGGATTTGACCGCTGCAAGGCACCTTGATGATTTTGACTTCCGGATTGTCGGCCAGATAGCCGTTTTCATCCAGCTTGCCTTCAAAATCCACGCTGCGTTCGCAGACGATGCCAATCAGTTTGACTTTGCGATCTTCAGTGGTCATGGGTTGGTTTCCTTATGACGAAGGGGCGAGCAGGGCGGCCTCGATTTCTTCGAGCACCGTGCCGGTTTCCCGCCGAGGGATTTCGATGGCCTTGAAGGCGCAGGCGCCGACGCACAGGCCACAGTTGGCGCAACGACCCGCATCCACCACGGCCAGCCGCTTGAAGCGGGTGCCGTCGTTACCCCGATCCACCATGGTGATGGCCTCATAGGGGCAATCGTGGTAGCACAAAGAGCAGCCGGTACAGTTTTCACGCACCACTTGGGCGTACTGGCCGCGCAGGGCCTTTTTCTGGATGTAGGGCAGCGCCAGCAGCAAGGCCGGGATGATGGCAATCACCACCAGGCAGATGAAGGCGGGGTTCATGCCCTCCACCGCCACCAGGTACTGGGGCCAGGTGTAGAGCATATCGAAGTCCACCGCGGCGGCGGTCAGGGTCAGGTCAGGCTTTTGGCCCAGTCCCACCGGGTTCATGGCCGAAACTACGAACAGGCCGCCGGTCAGCATGGCAATCAGCGGGCCGGGGGGCTCGGAGACCGGGCGGGTGATGCGCAGGTAATGCAGCCACAGCATAAACATCATCAGCAGCGGAATGCCCAGGTGCAGGAACAGGAACCGGGTGAGCGTGTAATCGGTAATGGTCTCCCCGGCCAGCAGGAACTCGGCCAACCCCTGGCCGACCCAGGGCATGGCTTTCAGGGAGTTCACGGTAATGTTGGTCAGGGTCACGGCCTCCTGGTCCCAAATCATCAGGTAGCCGCTGAGGCCGATGATGTAGGTGATGCTCAACAGGATAACCCCGGTAATCCAGGGCAGAATGCGGTATTCGCGGTAGCGATCGGTAAACCACACCCGGGCCATGTGCAGCAGCACGAAAATCATCATGCCGTCCCCGGCATAGCGGTGCACGGAGCGGAACAGGTTGCCAAAGGGCAGGTCGTAGGTAATGTAGCGCACGGTTTCGTAGGCCGTGGCCAGGGTGGGCTGGTAGTAGGCAAACAGCAGCAGCCCGGACAGGAACAGGGCCCAGATGAAGAAATTGGGCAGGGCGCCGTGGTAGTAGAAGGGGTTGTACTTCTGGGAGAAGACCGCGTTGAGGCCTTTTTCAATCCACAAGGTCGCTTTCTGTAACGGTTCGGTATACACGGGTCGGCTCCTTACTTCTTGCTTTCCTCATCCCCGGCGGTCACGAGATCGTTCTCGTAGCCCAGCAGGATGTAGGCGATACTGGCACCCAGCAGGGCCAGGCCCATCGCCCAGGAATAAGACTTGAGACCCACGATCATGCGGGTCAGGATGGCGGGATCGCCCTTATCCATCGAGGTCTGGTAGGCATTGCCGACCACGGCGGTCTCGGCGTTGAACATGAAGTACACCCCCCCGGCCAGGGCCGCCAGGGCAATCAGGACAGCAAGTATCTCGCGGGGTTTCATGGCGTTGTCGAACCTCCAGACCGATCTCCGTACTGACGGCGGTATGCCCACTCAAACAGCCTCACCGGCCGGTGAACCTTGCCGCGCGTCCTCTCCTTGACATAGCTATCATACATTAAAACCGCCATCACCAGAACCAGCAGCACCGTGGCTCCCAGCCAGGGCAGCAACCGGGCCGGCTCCGGGGCGGCAAAAAAGGCCCGGGAGGCGTCGAACCACAGAGACATGCCATAGGTGGCCCCCAGAAACAGCAGCCACCATACCGGGGCGCTAAGCGGCTTGATTTGCGTGCCTTCCACCATCATACCGCCGGAGCTCCCTCAAGCTGGCCGGTGGCTTGGCGTTCTTCCCGCTCCCGGCGATCCAGCCAGAACAGGAAGCCGGCCACCAGCAACTGCAGTCCGGCATAGGTAAACCACAGCAGGCTCCAGTACCAGTTGGTCCAGTTGATGGCTTTGACCACCCCATCGGCATCCACCAAGCCGGCAGCGGTCATGGCCGCCTGGTAGTGCTCCGGGTTAAACATCATCTGGAACCAGGCCACCAGGGTGCTGCCCCCAAAGGCGTAGGCGTTGGTGGTTTCGTTCATCAGGGCCGGGTTTTCCACGATGTGATGCCAGAAGACCAGGTACCAGCCGCTGGTCACCAGGTTAAACAGCATCCAGAAGGTGAGCGGCAGGCGTTGCTTATACAGCCCCCAGTGCCAGAACTGGCCGATGGTGATCATCAGGATCATGTGGGCGTACCAGTAGGGGGGATCGGTCTCGATGTTGGCCATGTTGGCGATAATCAGGGCCGAGAACACCACGAACTCGATGGCGGCCATAATGCCGATAGTGGTGAAAATGGGCCGCCGCCAGGGGCTCTTTTCGGGACCCCAATCCAGGAAGGTCAGGCCGATGGTCACAAACGGGATGCCCAGCGTCCAAATGGTGGCCCAGTAGGGATCCATGTATTTGAGCAACTGGTACAGGGCCAGGAAGTACCAGTCGGAGAGGATGGGCAGGGGGGTGACTTCCGGGTTGGAACGGCTGCCCGACTCGGCGGGGAAGATGATGGCCACGAACGTGAGCATCACCAGCATGGCCACCACGGCGCCCCGTTTCAGGTTCAACCGCTTCAGGCGGTTCTGGTAGAAGTAGATCTCCGACAGCACCAGCAGGATGAGGGAAAAGGCAAAGTGCAGGGAGTAGAACCGGGTCATGGTGGCCTGCCCGATGGAGCTGCCCCCCATCAGGATCTGGGAGGTGCTGAAGCCCTGGTGGGTCAGGTTGCCCACCAGCTTGGTCACCGCGCCAATGGCGTTGGGAATCAGCCAGGATCGCTTGTAGTTGGCAAAATCCCACGGCCAGGCCCAGCTGGCCGGGGTGATATCCAGGTAGGTGGGGAAGGTGGCGAAGACCTTGGTCGCCCAGAAGGCCCGCTGGTTCCAGATGAGCAGGTACCCGGTGAGGCCGGAGTACATGGCGATGACCAGCAGCAGGATGGCCAGGATAAAGGTCAGCTCGCCCTTGTTCTTGTATTCCGCGGCAAACCACATGCGGTACACCCGCAGGGTGGCGGCAATAATCATGGCGTCCCCGCTGTACTTGTGCATCCCGCGCAGGACGGAGCCCAGCGGGGTGTGGGAAAGCAGGTTGATGGAGTTATAGGCCTGGCCGGTGGTCGGCAGGTACAGGGCCACCAGGATGACGCCGCTGATGAGCACCACCATCCAGGCCAGGTAATACATGCCACCCAGCTGGTACCAGGGCGATTCCGCCTGCTGCTCCACCTTGGTCTCGTCAAAAAGGTCGATTTTCTGGATACGGTCCATCACCCAGGTCTTGGCGTCATTGGCCATGGCCATAGGGCTGCGAGCAAAAGCCATTACGCGATCCCTCCCGCTTCCAGCTTGGTAATCACCAGGTTGCCGCCCTCGATCTTGGCCTCAAACTGGCGAGGGGGACGAGGCGCCGGGCCGCTGACCACCTTGCCCCGAATGGGCTTTCCTTCCACCACCTGGGTTTGCAACGGATCATACACGCTCAAGTGGCAGGGACAAGCAAACAGGGGGTTCTTGGCCCCCGGGTAGTTGTAGGCAGCCGCCTCCGCCGGATCGGGCAGGTAATTAAACACGCAGCCCATGTGCGGACAAATGCGGTTGACGATGATGAAGTCCTTGGCCGGGTCCACCGGGGGGCCTTCGGACAGGCGCACCGCAAAGCCGGGAATTTTGGACACCTGGAAGTTGCGGAAGGTGTACTCCTTGCTGCGTTGGCCAAAGATGAAGGGCTGCGCCGCCCAGCGGGCGGGGAACAGGGACAGGGGGATGATTACGTCCTCCTCCCGCTCCGGCATATCCGGCGGGGAGAACAGCCCACCCTTGCCCTCCCAGGCGATGGGGGCCTTGGAGGTGTCGATGCGGGTCGTGCTCAAGGGCCCAGAGGAAGGCCGCAGGTAACGGAACAGGGGCGAAACAAACAGGGCCAGGACGCCCAGCACGGGCAGGCTCACAATCAGTTTCAAAAAGTCGCGTCGGTTCATAACTGGCTTTATCGACCTCCTTGATCGGCAGGCGTTTGCTTAGAGACCGGCTCCTCGCCCTTGCGGCTCTGGAAGGTCATGCCGCCGGTGACGTCATAGCCTTCCGGCATCTTGGGAGCCACCCAGGGGCGGCCATCCGGGCGATTGGCTTCCATCATACGGGTCCAGGGCCGGTTGGTCGGTACCAGACCACAAGATTGCAGGGATTGCAATCCGGCAGGCGGGGTATCCGGGTTGAAGCCCAGATCCTTGTGTTCGGCGGCCAGCTTTTTCTGGAGATCCTTCAGGTCGTTGACGTAGGAGAAGCCCCGCACGTAACGCACCAGGTTCCAGATGAGCTTGTGGTCGAAGACGTACTGCACTTCCAGCTGCTGGGTCTTCTCGTTGGGCACGTAGTTCACGTTGCCGTACCAGGCGGGCATGGCCGAGGGGTAAATGCCTTCGCAGACATACTTGAAGATCTGGGCATCGGTACGGTTGTACATGCGCCGGAAATCATCGAAGCGGGCCGGTGCGGGCAGCAGGTCGTTGTGCAAGGGGGCGTCATGCAGGTGGTGATCGCCGGTTTTGCCCACATGCAGGGGCCCGTCGGCATGGCCGCGCTTGCCATGGCACACCGCGCAGTTGCCGCCAAAGATGTTGGCCACTTCCGGCGAGGCATCGTTGGGCTTTTGAATGTCCCCGGCCCCGGCCAGGTAGCGGGTATACATAATGACCGCCCAGCGGTCGTCACGGCTCATGTTCTGGCGGAAGCGCATAGGCTGGCCGTCTTTGCCCAGGTGGGCCTTGGGGAACACCGCCCGGCGCTGTTCGGTGGGCATCACCACCGCCGGGGTCTCGCCCCGGGACAGGAACAGGTAGTAATCGATGGGGGTGGAGTAGGCCATGTCCTCCTTCACCTTTTGCTGTTGCCAGTAGCTGTTGGTGTGGCACTGGATACAGTTGTTCTGGAAGGCGTGGTAACCCTGGGACAGGGGCAGGGGGTTGGGAGGGAAGGCAAAATCGTCTTCCGCCAGCCGGGCGTCCACCACCGGCTCACTGGTCACGTTACCCCGGGGCTGGATGTTCGATTCGGTGCTACAGCCGCCCAGGGCGAGGGCAGACAGCACAAAACCCGCCACCAGCAGCCGCGGCATCCAGCGAGGGGTCTGTAATGAGGTTTTCGGCAGGTCCATTGCTCAATCCATCTTTCTCAAAGCGCTAGTATCCAAAGAAGGGGTACCAGGAAACGGCAGCCCAGGTCACAATCAGTGCAAAGAAAAGCCACAGGAACCAGGGCACCTTGTGCTCGCCCACCTCGAACTCGTCGTAGTCCGCCGTGTGGGGCGAGCTTTGCTCCGCCGGAACCGCTTCAACAGGTTTGCTTTCATCCGCCATGGTCGTGCTTCCTATTCTTCATCCCGCAGCATGCGGTACTTGGAGTCTTCCAGATCGGCCAGCTTGCCGGTTTTAGAGGCCCAGAACATCCCGCCAAAGGCGATCAGGAAAAACAGGCCGCAAATGGCGAAGGCTGCGATATAACCGGGGCCAATCCCTCCGGACAGGCAGGACGGGCACATCAGTGGCGCCCTCCGCCGTACACGTAACGGCTGTCACGGTGCAACTGGTCCAGCTCCTCGATTTGGTTGTAGTTTTCAGACATCATGTCCGGATCATCCAGCTGGCTGTACTTCACTGTTTCAATAGCCGCCGCCGGCTCAATGCCATCGGTGGGCAAGGTTTTCAGGAAGGCCACCAGGTAGGCCATTTGCTGCTCGCTGAGAGAGCGCTCCCAGCGGGGCATGCGGGTGCCGGCCACCCCTTCCTTGACCCGCCAGTACCACATGGAATCCTTGTAGGCCTTGTAGAAAGGACGGGTAAAGTTGGCGGGCTTTTTCAGCATGGTGGCGCTCATGGGCCCGTTGCCGCGGCCGGTCACGCCGTGGCACACCGCGCAGTTCTGCATGAAGATGCCCCGGCCCGAGTTGGCGATGGCCGCATCGTTCACCGGCACCTTTTCGGAAATGCGGGCCCACTGGTCCCGAAGCTCTTGAGGGGCCTCAATCCAGGTAATGGGTTCTTTTTCCCATTCGGAGTTTCCGTGGGCGGCCTTTTCACCGGCTTGGCGGCGCACGCCCCGGCGAGCCACCAGCTCCCGTTCGCGGCCCAGGGTTTGCAGGTAGGCGATGAGATCACTCATGTCCTCATCGGAGAGATAGCTGAAGGAGGGCATCAGGGAGCCCGGCTTCACCGCGCGGGGCTGGGTGTGGTGGGCCCAGTGCCAGGCATCGGGGTACTTGCCGCCGATATTGGAGAGATCCGGGCCAGTCCGCTCGGTACCCAGCAGGTGGGGAGTCTCATGCACGTAGTCACCGGCAGCCACCATCTCGCCCATCTCCCGGTCCTGGTAGCGCACAAACTGGGTATGGCAGTACACGCAGCCCTCCCGGCGGTAGACTTCGCGCCCCCGCAGCTCCTTGGGGGTATACACCGTGGCCGCGGCGGAGGCTTCCGGCTGGAAGGTGGTGGCGGGCAGGATGGCCGTGACAAAGATGATGGTCAAGAAGATCAGGGCCACAAACAAGCCGGCGATGTAGTAGTTGAATCTGTTGTCCATAGGCTGAGGCTTCCTGTCATCCTTTCTTAAACATAGGCGATCCCGGTGGGAGACTCGGGGGCAGGCTCAGCCTGGTCCGAAAACACCGTCTTGTAGATGTTCACCATATAGAGCACCGAGGCGGCCACGATCATCACCCCGGAGATCCAGCGGACGATGAAGTAGGGCACCATCTCCATGACCAGCTGGTCGTAAGGCAGCGTGAAGTGCCAGCCCGCCGCCTGGATGAGACCGGCAATGGTAAGCGAAATCATCATGATGATCCACCCCAGGAAGGCCAGCCAGAAGTGCCAGATGGCCAGGGCCCGGCTGTAGATTTTGCGCCCGGTGATCTTGGGGATGATGTAGTAGGAGGCCGCAAACACAATGAAGGTGAAGGTGGCCAACAGGGCCATGTGGGCGTGGGCCACCACCCAGTTGGAGAAGTGCAGGTACCAGTTGATGCCCCGGGTGGCCTGGAAGGGCCCCTGGATACAGGTCAACAGGTAGGCCAGGCCGGAGGCCATGGCAAAGCGCATGGGGATATGGTCCACCATCAGGTGCCACTTGCCCTTCAGGGTCATAAAGAAGTTGGTCAACACCGTGAGCACCGGAATCAGCAGGAAGACGCTGGAAATGACCGCAATGGCCTTCAGCCACTCCGGCACCGGCGATTGCAGAATGTGGTGGGTGCCGGTGGGCGCATAGAACATACCAATGGTCCAGAACCCGATCATGGACAAAGTGTGGGAGTAAAGCGGGTTGCCGGAGAAGCGGGGCAGCAGGTAATACAGGATACCCACCCCGCCCACGGTAAACCACATCCCCAGTATGTTGTGCCCGTAGAACCAGCCGGCGATGGCGTCATTCAGGCCGGTAAACTGCACAAAGGCCCGGTTGCCAATCAGGTACACGATGGGGAACCAGAACAAAGCCCCCATAAAGTACCACAGGCTGACGTACCACTTTTTCTCGGTGCCGGTAAAAACGGTCATATACACGTTCAAGCCGGTCATCAGCAGGGCAGCCAGCACCAGCCAGTCGTAGATCCCGTTCAGCTCGGCATATTCCCGACCCTCGGTAAAGCCGTTCAGGATGCCCCACACCCCGAAAAAGATGGTAAAGTTCCAGGCCACCATGGTGATATTTCCCAACATCTCGCTCCACATGCCCTTGCGACCGGCCAGGACCGGTACAATATAGAACATGCAGGCCACATACCCCATGGACAACCAGCCAACCAGCACCGTGTTGGTATGGGCCGGACGCAGCCGCCCAAAGGAGAGCTGGGGAATGCCATGGATGAGATCCGGGCTGGACATGAGCGACGCCGCCAGCAGGCCGAAGCCGGTGCCCAGCACCAGGTAGAAAATGGCACAAATCAGGAAATTGCGGCTGGCGCTATAGGGCTCATTGCTGAAAACGGCCCGCCAGGCTTGAGTGAGAACTTGCATATGCGTATCAGTACTCCAGACTCGGAACTTGCGCTTTGGGGGTGGATCTGATTACCGGGTAATCTCCACCCTCAGTATAGGGAGCACAGGGATCGGGGAATATGCGAAATCGCAATTGCTGCTGTGCTCTCTGTGGAAACCCACCATGGCAACAATTCCCCTGGATCGGTTTTCATCGAATAGCGATGTGATTTTCCCGATCAGGAGACCCTGCCATGCCCAGCGTCACTTCCCTGCCCGCCTATACCCCGGCCTCCCGCTTTGCCGGAACCCCCACCGCCCGCTTGTCGGTGCGGTTCGGCGACAACTCGCCGGACAACCCCCAGGCCGAAGCCCACAAGAGCAACAAGCCAGGCAACGGGCTGATTGACACCCTGCGCCAGGCCCTGTCCCAGCAGGGCATTGTGCGGGGGCTCAAGGACTTTACCGGTACCTTTGGCAGCCTGCTGGCCTGGAACAAGGTACTGGACGAAGCAGACAGCCAAAGCAGCTTTGCATCCCGCTTCCTGGCCGTCTTTGACATTGCCAGCGCCCGCTTCCGGGAGGCCCTGCTGGCCAAGGGCCCTGAGGAGCCCGCCGGGGCGGACAAGGTCAACTACATCCTGTATGGCAACGTGTTGGCCCGCTTCCCCCGCTTGTTGCTGATGGCGGGCAAAGCCCCGGTAGATATCGCCGAAAGAACCCTGTCTGCCTGCCCAGACCCGGAGGTGCTTCAAGAAAAACTGGCGTCCATCCGCTCTGCATACACCCCAGAAAGCCAGGTGTCCCTGGATGAACTGAAAGCCCAGGTTTGGGATGCCTTGAAAGCCGCCGCCGGCAAACCGGAGAGCTAGCGCGCCCGCCCCGGGGCGAATGGGCTATAATGGCCCTATGAGCCAGAATAGCCCGTTGCTGAGCATCCACAACCTGAGCGTGGCCTTTCCGACCGTAGAAGGGCCCGCCTATGCCATCAACCACCTGTCCCTGGACATGCAGCCCGCCGAAGTGCTGGGCCTGGTAGGGGAATCGGGTTGCGGGAAAAGCATGACCTCCCTGGCCATCCTGCGGCTGGTGCCCCAGCCAGGACACATCGCCAGCGGGCAGATTACCTTCCAGGGGCAGAACCTGCTAGCGCTTTCCCCGGAAGCCATGCGCCAGATCCGGGGGGCCCGCATCGCCCTGATTCCCCAGGATCCCCTCACTTCCCTCAACCCGGTGTACACGGTGGGCGATCAGATTATGGAAGTGCTTACCCTGCACCAGGCGCTGGGGGAGGCGGAGGCCCGCCGGCGCACCATTGAACTGCTGGATTTGGTGCGCATTCCCAATGCCCGGGAGCGGATTCAGGATTATCCCCACCAGTTTTCAGGTGGCATGCGCCAGCGGGTGATGATTGCCATGGCGCTCAGCTGCACCCCGGCCCTGCTGATTGCCGATGAGCCCACCACGGCGTTGGATGTGACCGTGCAGGCCCAGATCCTGGACCTGCTGCGGGAAATCCGCAAGGAACACGGCACCGCCATCCTGCTCATCACCCACGACCTGGGGGTGGTGGCGGAGATTTGTGACCACGTGGCGGTCATGTACGCCGGACGCGTGGTGGAAAAGGCCTCGGTAGGGGATTTATTCCGCGAGCCCCGCCATCCATATACATGGGGGTTACTCAACTCGCTTCCCACCCTGGAAAAACGCAGCGACGGCGCCACCCTTCGCCGCCGGCTGCAACCCATCGAGGGACAGCCCCCGGCCCTCACCGCCATGCCCTCGGGTTGCCCGTTCCATCCCCGCTGTAGCAAGCGCATGGATGTCTGCGCTAGCGAATTTCCCCTGACGGATTGCCTGGATGGCCATGCGGTGTGCTGCTACCTTTACCCGGGCAGCTTCCATCCGCATCAGAGCCAAAGCCCGCCGGAAGCAAGTCGGCCATCGTGAGCAGACGGGGCGCCCCGCTGCCGGCATCGGCCAGCACCACGGCGGCCTGAGGATCCATGAACTCGAAGAGCACCTGGCGACAGGCCCCGCAGGGCGTCACCGCCCCATGGGGACGCCGGCTGGCGAATACGGCCACGGCCCGGAAACGGCGATGCCCCTGGGCAACCGCGGCGCAAACCGCGGTGCGCTCGGCGCAGACGGTCAGGCCATAGCTCGCGTTTTCCACGTTGACCCCGGTAATCACCTGCCCGGAATCGGTTAGCAGGGCCGCTCCCACCGGAAAATCGCTGTAGGGGGCGTAGGCCGCCTGGGTTGCCTGGCGGGCCGCCTCCAGCAGGCGGGCGGCGGTTGGGGCATCCAGCGGCAAAGGCATGGGAGGGGCCGCCTCAGGACAGATGCCGTTGCAGATAAGTGACAGCCCGGTTCAGCTGGGGATCCCGGCGGGCCCGCACGTCGGCCTCGGTAAAGCGCACCTCGATGTCGGGGCGGATGCCCTTTTTGTTGATGTCCGTGCCCTTGGGGGTCAGGTACTTGGAGATAGTAATGTTCATGCCGGTGCCGTGGGACAGGTTGTTGATCTTCTGCACCAGGCCCTTGCCGAAGGACTGGGTGCCTATCAGGGTAGCCCGGTGATTGTCTTGCAGGGCGCCTCCCAGAATTTCGCTGGCGCTGGCGCTGCCCCCGTCAATCAGCACCACCATGGGCTTGCTAAACAGGCTGCCCGGGCGGGCAGGGTAGTCTTTCTTGGCATGCTGGCGGTTCACCACCGAGACGATGTTGCCAGCCTCCAGGAACATGTCGGCGACTTCCACCGAGTTGGTGAAGAGCCCCCCGTAATTGCCCCGCAAATCGATGATAAGGGCCTGCTTATTTTTCATGCGGGGCATGATGTCGTACATCTCATACAGCATGGAATCGCTGATAAAGGAGCTAATGCGCACATAACCAATGCGCTTGTCATCCAGCTCCTTGGTAAAGACGGACTTGATCTTGATTTCGGCCCGGCGCAGGGCTTTTTCAAACTCGCGTTCCCCCCGGCGCACGGTCAGCACCACGGTGCTGTCCTTGGGCCCCCGGATACGGTCGGCGGCTTCCTCCACGGAAATGCCCGCCGTCTCATGCCCGTCGATGCGCAGGATCTGATCCTTGGGCTGCAGGCCGGCGGCCTGGGCGGGGGTATCCTCCAGCACCGACATAACCACCAGCTTGTTGTCCCGCACGGAAATCTGGATGCCCACCCCAAACAGGCGGGAATCGATGCTCATGGTCTGGTCATTCATGTCCCGGGGGGGCAAAAAGCGGGTATACTCGTCGTTCAGGCTGGCCACCATGGTGCCGATGGCCACGTAGGCGTCATCGTAGTCCTGGATGCGCTCCCGGAAGCGGTTGCGCCAGCGCACCCAATCCTGGCCGTTGAAGGTGGGATCCACGTACTCATCGCGCACCGTGATCCAGGCCTCATCGTAAAGCGCCAGGGCCTTGGCCTTTTCACCCAGTTTCCCCGGTTCGGCGGAGGAGGATGGCAGCTGGCTGCAGGCGCTCAACAGCACCAGCCCGGCGGTCATGCACACGGCCAACATCATGGACAGGGCCTTCCGGCCCGTTGAGCCGGGGCCCGCCGTCAGGCAGGCTGGAAATCGCAAGGGTCTCATGGGGAACCGACGGATCCGGGCAGGGTTAGGACAAGTCGTCCGGCATCTTGTTGCCGGAGGTGTTGGAGAGAATGAACAGGTCGATAATCTCGGACAGCTCGTTGGCCTTGCCCTGGTAGTACTTGATGTCGGTTTCCAGCTTGCGGATGACCGTCTTGTACTCCTCGATCTTCTTGATGTTGGCCCGCACGGCATCCAGCATCTCGCTTTGGGCAGACTGGGCCTCCGACAGCACGTCCTCCATGGAAATGCCCATGGCCTCCATGGTCAGCCGGATGATCTGTGCCCCGGTCTGCTTGGTCACGCCTTCGGGCAGCTCGTTAACCAGGCGGATGAGGGTTTTCACGTTGCCGCTGAACTCGGTGTCCACTTCCTGGCTCAAGGTTTCCGGCTGGAAATGGGCCGGGGGGGCCAGGGACGGGGCCCGGTCAAAGCCGGTTTCGGCGCCATAGGACACGGTATCCTCGTCCCCGAACGACAGGGGGGCTTTCGATAAATCTTTGTAACCTGACAAGTCAGCCATGCTTCCTCCCGAAATAACACTTTCCAATTGCTTATGACGATTGTTGACAACAGAAATCCGGTTTGGCAGGGACGAATCCCCGGGGGGATCAAAATCCGCCGGCTGGGCATGCGCACCGGCCAACGATAGTGTACCACCAAAATCCGAATTTTCATCCACCCCTTCGGGCAAAAGGGGCGGGGACTCCTCCGTCATGACGGTTGACGAGGCCACATCCGGCTCGCCCGGGGCGCTTTCCGGCACATCCGACTTCAAGGCCTCCAGCAGCTTTTGTCGCAAACTGGGGGAAGCGTCCTGGGGATGGGTTTCAGGTATCCCGGAATCGGTCATACAAGTCCTGCACTCTCACGTTTGCCCCCATCTTACCACATTCCGCCCCCGCCCGATCCCGGCGGGCAGCCTTGGGGGCCCTGCGCCCAAAGCGGCCAAAACCTGTTAGAATAGCCTGGTATGAACAGCGCGGCATTGAAAATCATTACCGGCGCCACCTTGATTCTGCCGCACGGCCAGCAGCGGGAAGGCACCGTTTTGGTCGAGGGGAACCGGATCCGGGCCATCACAGCCGATCCGCCGGGCGCCCTGCTGTTGCAGGAAAACGTGGAGGTCATCTCCGGGGAAGGCTGCTACCTGACCCCCGGGCTGATGGAGCTGCATTTCAACGGGGCCTTCGGCTGCAACCTGAACCAAACCGGCATTGCCGACGTGCAGAACCTGCTGAAAAAGCTGCCCACCTACGGTATCACCTCGGCCCTGTTTACGGTGATTACCGGCCCGCTGACCGATATGCTCTCGGCCATCCACACCATCGATGAGGTCATCCACCACAAGACCGCCGGTACCTGCCGGCCCCTGGGCTTGCACATTGAAGGCCCCTTCCTGAACCCCCTGTACCGGGGCACCCATCCCCCCGGCGATATCCTGAAGCCGGACATGGACACCCTGAAGCTGCTGATGTCCCCCAACCTGAAGCTGCTCACCATGGCCCCGGAGCTGGACGAGGACGGACGGTTCATCCAATACCTGGCCACGCAAGGGGTGCGGGTTTCGCTGGGGCACAGCAACGCCACGCTGGCCGAGGCCCGCCGGGCCGTGGACAACGGGGCCAGCAGCGTGACCCACATTTACAACGCCATGCGCCCCTTCCACCACCGGGAGCCCGGCCTCATCGGGGCCGCCTTCTGCGAGGATCGCCTGTACGTGCAGATAATTGGCGACGGGGCCCACGTGCATCCCGAGGCGGTGCGCATGGTGCTGCGGGCCAAGCGCCCCGTGCATGTGCTGCTAACCAGCGACGCCAGCCCGGCGGTGGGCATGGCCGAGGGCACCCGGGTGCGTTTTTCCAACCAGGAGGTGGTCATCCAGGGCAACCGGGCGGTGAATCAGGAAGGCGGGCTGGCCGGCAGCACGGAACTCATCAGCGACTGCGTGCGCAACCTGGTGCACTGGAACCTGCTGAACTTTGCCGATGCGGTGCAACTGGCCACCATGAACGTGGCCAACTTCCTGAACCACCCCGAGCTGGGGCGCATTGAAGCCGGGGCCTTGGCCGACATGGTGCTGTGGGACAAGCAGACGCTCGCCGTGGAAGCCACCTTCATTAACGGCCAACAGGTTTTTCGGCGCACCCCGGTGCAGGCCGCCTAACCCCCAAAGCGGATCCCCGCGGAAACGGCCATGCGGGCCTGGGCCGCCTTGACCCGCAGGCAGGACGGACATTGCCCACACTGGATATCGCCCCCCTCATAACAGCTCCAGATGAGGGCCAGGGGCACCCCCAGGGCCAGGGCCCGGCGGATAATGGCTTCCTTATCCAGCTGGGCAACCGGGGCCAGCACCTGCACACGGTTCAGGGTGGAATAGGCCAGGGCCTCGTTCAGGCGATCGCGATAAGCCTCGGTATTGTCCGGAAACGCGGCCCCCTCCTCGGCATTGGCCCCGAACACCACATGAGCCGCCCCATGGGCCTCCGCCACCGCCGCGGCAATATTGAGGAAAACCCCGTTGCGGTTGGGCACCCACACCCGCTCCACCGCCATCCAATCCGCCGAGCCGGGATCCGCCGAAGGCGGGGCCAGCCGGTTCAAGGCCGCCGGCAGCAGGGCGGACAGCCAGGGGAGTTCGATGGCCCGGTGGGGCACCCCATAATGCTCCGCCAGCAGGCGGGCCGACTGGATTTCCCGCAAGGCGGCCCGCTGGCCGTAATCGAAGGTCAGGGTCTGGGCCACGCAAAATCCGCCTGCCAGCACCTCCGCCATGGCCACGGTGGAATCCAGGCCCCCGGAGAGCAGGACGATGGCAGCTTGGGAGGAAGGGGTCGACATGGGGGTTAGGCTCCTTAATTCCCCCAGCATAACACCATGGCCGTCCGGGCCCAAGGGGGATCGGGGCAGGAATCAGGGAATGTAGGATTCCAGCTCTTCCTTGATGAAAAGCGGCAGGTTGTCATGGGTCAGCAGCTCCCGGATGGCCGGCTCCCCGCCCAGCTGGTACACCGCGTACACCGCCGCCTTGGCCACGTCGTCGTCCTCATCGAAGACCCGCTTGCTAAGGGTTTCCAGGGCCTCCTCGTCCCCCAGGGCGCCCAGGGCCTCCACCGCGGCCAGCCGGATGGAGGGGGCGTCATCGTAGAGGGCCCGCACCAGGGTATCGGTCGCCTTGCGATCCGGGTTGCCGATGCGCCCAATGGCTTCGATAATCTGCTCTTTCAGGAAATTAAACTTGTCCCGGATTCCCCGCCGGGCCTCAAAGGCTTCGATCAGGGGCTCGATGGCCCGGATATCCCCCAGCATGCCCAGGGCCTTGGCCGCCGACTCCTTCAGGTACACCGATTTTTCCCGCTCGTCGGACAGGATGTCGATGAGGGGCTTGACGGCGTGATCGTCCCCCAGCTTGCCCAGGGATTCCGCCGCGGCCAGGCGCAGCCGGTAATTTTCGTTCTTGTCGTTCAGAATGCTCATCAAGGGGATGATGGCCCGGCTGTCCCCAATCTTGCCCAGGGCCGAGGCCGCCGCGCAACGCAGGCGCAGACTTTCGTCCCCGTGCTTGAAGTCCGGGGAATCGGGCTGCTCGAACAAATCGACGTGGGTGGCCAGCAGCACGTCGATGATCACCGGGGTGCCCCCGTCGTTACGAATGCGGCTGAGCACGCTGATACAGTGGGTGACCAGCCGGATGTCCCGGTCATGCTGCACGCAGGCCACCAGCGCCGCCACCGCCTCGGCGGCCAAAGGGTGGTTGCCGTCCCGGGCCAGCGAATCGCCCAGTACGGAAATGGCGCGCAGGCGCCGATCCTGCGGCTCGGTTTCCCGGCTCCCGATCAGAACCACCAGTTCGCTGATGTTTTCCGGTATGGCATCCATCTGGGTAAATTCATACGGTCTCTTATCAGACCAATTTACCATCTTCTCAACAGACAATTGCGTTTTCCCCCCACAAAAATCACCACCGGGTATGCTGGACTCCTCAGGTCTGGCGGCTTTACCCTTGGGTTGCGGACGCCATGCGGATTTGGACAGCCCGCCTGTGAATTGATCCGATTGTAACAAAAACAAAACAGACAAAAAGATGCGCTGTAAAGAAATGTGTGCAAAAAGCGAGGCAAGCCCTTGCCCATTTTTCAAAACCAGCCCCGCCACCCGCCGGTTTTTCAACTGGCTGCTCATATTTGAAAGCGGGCAGAACAATTATAAAGTTTTGTAAAAACCGCCCAAAGCATGATCCCATGAGGCTTTGCCTACCAGGGCAAGCCCCCCATGAATTAAATTTTGTAAAAATCAACTTGCCTTTGCCTATAATGACGGGAAACGTGGAAGGTTCCGTTAATTTGTGGGACGGATAGAGGAGTTAGCGTGAGTACGATTGACCCATTCGAGAGCGACAGCATTGTCGTGGGCACATTCAAGCGCTGGAGCGCTTCGGCGGTGGAGTGTTACACCCGCAAGGCCAAGTGCGAAGGCTGCTATTACCAGAGTTTCTTTGCGGAGCGGCCTTACAGCTGCAAAATGAACCTGGCCGTGGAGCAACTGCTGGAAACCATCGGCGAGCCCAGCAGCAGCCTGGTTTCCAAGTTCTCCTGACATCACCCGGGGCCACCCTTGCATCCGCCCGGCGCATGGGGGACAATCAGGGCTGTCCAAAAACCCACCCCCCGAGCCCGGAAAGGAGCCCCCATGCCCGTGTCCTTGCCTGTCATGCCCGTTGTCTTTGCCCTGCTGTTGCTGTTGCCGGTGCGGCTGTCACCCCGCCAGCTGAAAGCCCTGGCCTTTTTCCTGTGGCTGACCGGGGGATTCATCCTGGCCGGCCGGGGCATCACCTGGTTGCTGGGCGCTCATCCCGCCACCGGGCTGCTTGCGGGCTGTCTCATCGGGGCTCTGGCGGTGGGGTTTGGCAAGGGTCGCTTCGTGCTGTCCAAAACCTCGCGCCGCAACATCGAGCGCCTGGACGCCATGCAGGCCGCCCACCCGCCCATCCGGGTGTACAGCGCCCGCAGCTGGGCCATCATCGCAGTGATGGTGGCCATCAGCGTGGGACTGAACCTGGCCCAGGTGGATCCGCTGTGGCGGGGCACCATCAACCTGGCCATCGGCATGGCCCTGATCATCAGCAGCCTGGCCTACCTGAAGGCCCTGCGCCCCGGCTTGCCGGCAGCCAACGCCTAGAACCGGCACCGTTCTTAGCCTTTCAGGAAGCGCGGGGTGTGCTTGGGATCGAAGCCCAGGCTGGCTTGCCCGTCCGGTTTGACGATGACCGGGCGCTTGATGAGGTTGGGATCCGCCAGCATCCAGTCAATCACGGTCTGCTTGGCCGGGATTTTCTCCCCCAGCCCCTTGTCTTTATAAGCCTTGCTGCGGGTATTCAGGGCCGCCTTGATGTTCTCCGCATCCACCAGCGATTCCAGCAGGGCCCGGGACGGCGGGGTCTGCTCGATGGGGATTTCCTCAAAGGCCAGCCCCGCCTCCTCCAGGTAGGCTTTGGCCTTCTGGCAGGTAATGCATGTTTTCTTGCCGTAGAACTTCAGGGTCATCGCACACCTCTTACGCTGTCATTCAGGGAATTACAAGGGTTTTACCCCGCCCACCAGCAGGGAGCCAATGCGGGTGCGGAAGTCGATGACATCCGCCGCCGTCTCATAGCCCCACCCGGGACGAAAGGTGGCCGCATCCACCGGTTCGGGATGCAGCAGCCGGTCACTGAACACCCCGGTCAAGCCCACTGCCTGTAGCAGCTCGCGGTAGCGGGCCTCGGGCAAGTAGTGCATGGGCAGGTCAATCAACTCCGCCCAGCAACGGGAGTAGGGGTTTTCCTGGTAAAAATCCAGCATGACCCACAGGGATCCCCCCGGCTTCAGCACCCGCACCCACTCGGCCAGGGCGGCCCGGGGATCCGGCAGGTAATAGATGGCCTCCACCGAAAGCAGGCGGTCGAAAACCCCGTCGTCATAGGGCAGCACATCCGCCGGGGCCACCCGGTAACTGATCTGGGGCGGGTTGGTTTCGGCAATGGCCCGGGCAATCATGGCCGGGGAGACATCCACCCCCCGCGCCTGGCCGGCCTCGCCCACCCGGGCCGCCATGGCCCGCACCGCGTACCCGTTGCCGCAACCCACGTCCAGGCAGGACAGCCCCGGGCCCAGCGCCATGCGATCCAGAATCTGGGACACCAGGGGCCAATGCCCCCGGGCCATGGCTTCCCCCCGCCCGGCCTCGGCCCAGCGGTCAAACAGCACGGCAGCCTGGCAAGTCATGGCTTACTTGTCGTATTCCAGGGTGGGGTAGGGCTTTTCCTTCCACTGCTTGTAGCCGCCTTGCAGGGAATAGACCTCCCGGTAGCCCATCTGTTGCAGCACGTCGGCGGCCATGGCCGAGCGGCCCCCGCCCCCGCAGTAGGCCACGATGGTTCGGCTGCGATCGGGCACGGTGTCCTCGATTTCCAGCTCCAGCACCCCCCGGGGGATGTTGGTGGAGTTTTCAATGCGGGAATGGGCATGATCGTTGGCCTCCCGCACATCGATAATCACCATGTCCTTGCCTTCGGCAATCCAGCGGCGAAATTCCTCCTGGGTCACCTCGCGGATGCGGGTTTTGGCGTCCGCCACAAAATCCTGCCAGGTCTTGGCTTGCTGGGTGCTCATGGGCATCGTCCTCTCTTTCTTCCAAACACCATGCGATGCCCCGCATTGTACCCCAAGCGGCCCCACCGGCGCCATTGGCAATTCGGCTAGGGACGGCGTGTCAGCCCAAAGGCGCCCCCACGCCAGTGGGACTAGCGGATGAACAGTTCCAGGTTGAAATAGCCCAGGTGGGTGTCGCCACTCCACAGCTCGTATAAAATCTCGATGATGCCGCCGTCCGGGGTGAGGGCATAGTCCAGTTTCTTGGTGAAGTTGCGGCACACCAGGGAGGCCCCCCCGAAAAAGTACTGGCTGGCATACCACTCGTTGGGGGCAAAGGTCTGGCGGCTGTGCACATCGCCAATTTTCACCACGGACACCGTGTTTTTGGAAACCTTGATGGTGGTGGTCACCTTTTTTTCCTGCAAATGGGTATCAAAAGCCAGGATGTAGGTGTCCTTGTCCACCTGGTACAGCGAGCCCAGGGCTTCCTCTTCGATCTCGAAGGGATCATAACCGTTCAGGGACTGGGTGTGGCAGATGTCCACCATCACCATCTTCTTTATCTTTTTCAGCTCGCTCACCGGTTTATCTCCACGTTAATCTCTCCCGTAAGACCTATCGGCCCGCGGGGGAAAATCTTTAGGCAGCCAGGAAAAAATGGATCGGAATTACTTGTGATAAGGTTCGCCGCGGTGGATTTTGAAGGCCCGGTACAGTTGCTCCAGGACGATCAGTCGCACCATCGGGTGGGGGAAGGTCATTGGAGACAGGGACAACACCCACTGACACGCTTCCAGGACCGTCGGCGACAAGCCCAGGGGCCCTCCCACAATCATTATGATAGGCCCCGGATCGGGGGTGGGTAATCCTCCGTTTGACGGGTTTGCCCCCAGGCGCCCAAACAGGCGAGCGGCGAACTTTTCGGAACCCAGCAGCTCGCCCCGCTCGGACAGGGCTATGGCCAGCGCGGCCCGCTGGATGTGGGGCAGCAGGCGCTCGGCTTCCCGGGCCATCACCTGCTCCGGGGTGCGGGAGGGGGTGATGGGCTCATCGGGCACCTCGATGACCCGCACCCGGGCATACGGCTGCAGGCGCTTGAGATAGTCCTCCACCCCGGCGTTCAGGTAGGCAAAGCCGCCCTTCAGGCGACCCACCGCCACAATGTGGAATTCCAGCGCCATGCGGCTCCCGTCCTTTCCGGGGAAAGATCACCCTCCCATCCTACAGCAGGACGACGGGTTCTGGTACAATAGGCCGGTCATGGTACAGATTTTTCCCTTTCGCGCCCTGCGCTACAACACGGGTCGCCTGGCCGCCGACGGCGCCACCCTAGACGACGTCACCACGCCGCCCTACGACGTGATTGACCCGCCCATGCAGGCGGCCTTTTACGATCGCCACCCGGCCAACTTCGTGCGGGTGGATCTGAGCCGGGAAGCCGACCCCTTTGTAGCCGCCGACCGGGCCCTGCGCCAGTGGGAGCAGGAAGGCATCCTTGTGCCCGAAGCCCAACCCGCCCTGTACGCCTATGCCCAAAGCTGGACGGAAGAGGATGGCACCCCGGTGGAACGCAAGGGGCTGCTGGCCTTGTTGCGGCTGGAGCCCTTCGAGTCGGGCCGGGTGCTGCCCCATGAGCACACCCTGAAAGGGCCCAAGCAGGAGCGCCTGCAACTGATGCGCACCACCCAGGCCAACCTCAGCCAGGTTTTCCTGATTTACGAGGATCCCGCCCGCACCATGGAACACCTGCTGTACGAAGCCCCCGCCGAAGAAACCCCCTGGCTGCAGGCCACCGACGCCGACGGCACCGGGCACCGCTTCCGCCCGGTGACGGATGCCCCCACCATCCAGGCCCTGCAAAGCATGTTTGGGCATCAGACCCTGCTTATCGCCGACGGGCACCACCGCTACGAAACCGCCCTGACCCTGCAACAGGAGGCCCGGGAGGACATCCGCCGGCAGACCGGGCAAGATCCCCCGCCGGGCAGCCTGCTGACCGATTACGCGGTGGTGTTCCTGACCAACATGTGCGATCCGGGCTTAAAAGTCTATCCCACCCACCGCATTCTCTACCAGTGGCCGCAGGGCTGGGATGCGGCCCGCTTTGAGGCCGCCCTGCATGAGCGGTTTGAGCCGGTAGAGACCCATGAGACTTTTGTGTACCGCCCCGCCGGAAAACCGCTGTCGGAAGCCCGCAAGCTGAGGGTCAAGCCGCAAGCCGCCCCCGCCCACCTGCCCGAGGGGCTGCGGGGGTTTGACGCGGCCATCCTGGAAGAGACCGTGTTCAAGGGCATCCTGGGCCAGCCGGGGGAGGCGCTGAAGCAAAGCCACCACCTGGGCTTCTACCGGGACGAGGCCGCCATAGAGGGCCTGTGGGCGCGACAGGAGGCCGTGGCCGGCTTTTATCTGGCCGCCCCCTCGGTAAAGCTGGTGCATGACATTTGCCGCAGCGGGCACCGCATGCCCCAGAAATCCACCTACTTCTACCCCAAAATCCTGAGCGGGCTGGTGGTTTATCCCTACCGGGCCTTCCAGGACGGCAGCCATGCCCTCAGCGGGGTGTTGGACGCCCAGCCCATGGGCAGCAGCGCCCCCTTCCAACCCCTGGTCTAGGCGTCCGCATGGGCTTGCCGCCGGGCCGTCGGTTTCAGTAAGATAGGGGCACCTTCGCCCCGCCCAAGGAGACCCCCATGAGCCACTCCCCCGATCTCAAGGAACTGAGCCCGCTGGAAAAGCATCGCCGCTCCCAGCTTTATGCCCGCCTGACCTATGTGATGATCATGGGCATCTTTCTGACCATCTGCACGGTGGCGGTCACCACCATGATGGCCATGGAGCGGGACAAGCAAGGCTTCCGGGCCATCGAGCTCTCCAAGCCCATCTCCTTCTTTGATTACACCTACGTGAAAAAACCGCCCAAACCGGAGCAGCCTTAATCTTTCCTTAAGAAGCCTTAAGAAAAACCAGGCAAAGCCGGGCCGGGGCCGGGACGATGCTACAGTGAAAAAACGGGAACGGGAGGATCTGGCCAGGGGTGGCGGATGCGGCGCGTTGCCGGATGTGGTGGGGTTAATATCGGGGGGATGCCTATGCTGCCAATCGGGGGTGGGAGTTCGTTGAACCGCTTTCAGAATCCGCAAGCCATCAATCAAACCATCCATCAGGACGGTGCCTTTGCCAACGTCATCTCGGGGGCCATGGGGGCCGCCTTCGGGGCGGATCCCGCCACAGGCCGCACCTTGCCCGGGCCGGTCTCCCAGCTGATGGATCGCCTGCACGCCGATTTTGACCGGGCCGGGCTGTCCCCCCTGGGTCAGATGCTGCCCCAGGGCACCCCCGCCGGGGGGTTTGGGGATATCCGGGCCTTCGACGCCCTGGCCGCCAACCCGGCCATGGATACATTCGTGCGGCGCACGGCGCAAGGCACCCAGGCCCAGCCGGATATCGGCCTGCTGCCGGGAAGCCGGATGGGCAACCCGTTTGGGGCGGGTTCCCCGGCCTTTCAGGGGGATGTTGCCACCCAGCCGCCGGTGCAGATCAACCAGTTCAACCAGGTGAACCTGGCCCCGGCGCGGGATACGGAAGCGCCCCGGCAACTGGCCCAGGCCGCCGACATGCTGAGAATCGCCGCCGGCATGCTGGCCTGCATGCTGGCCGCCACCTGCCAACGCCTTTTCGCGCCCGTCAGGGCGCATTAGCCACTGCTCACTTCGCCTACCAGGGTCCGGCCGGGGGGTGCGGGCCCCTTCTTTTTTTCTTCCGGGCCGACGCTTACTTTTTGCCCGGCTTTTGAAACAGCATCACGTACTCGTGCTTGAAGATGTAGAAGCCGCCCACCAGGGCCCGGTAGCGCCACAAGTTGTTCATGCGGCCCTTGGCTTTCTCGTTGCCGCTGATGTTTTTGACGATGATGCTCTTGGTCTTGAAGCCGGCCCGGTTCATGCGCTCCATGCAGTAAAAGCCCAGGGGAATCAGCTCGCCGCCGGCGTATTTATCCCCAATCACCAGCCCGGCAAAGCGTCCGGGGGCCAGGTGCTCGTAGCCCACGCGACAGACCTGCTCGAACATGTCCAGAAACGCCTCGGTGGAAGGGGCGTTGGACAAATCGTTCTCGGAGTCCGAAAAGCGGATGATATCGGCATAAGGGGGATGCAGGAACAAAAAGTCGGCATGGGGCTTGTCAAACTGCTTCAGGGCCCGCTGGATGGCCTTGCCCGTCCATGCGGCATTGGCGGAATCGCCGTTGATGATTTCCACCCGGTCCGCCTTGCCTTGCTCGGTGAGTTTTTCCCGCACGTAGGCGGCCATTTCCGGCTTGATTTCCACCCCGATGGCCCGGCGGCCCAGGTTTCCCGCCTCGATGGCCGAGGTACCCGAGCCCAGGAAGAGATCCAGGATGACCTCATCCTGGCGGGTGTAGCGGGTAAGCAGCTGGGTCAGGATCTGGGGCACGCAGTTGCCGTGGTAATCCAGCTGATGGCCGTTTTTACGATCCCGGGAATCAAACAGCCAGAGCGATCCGGTTTCCACATGCTCGTAATCCCGCCAACGGCTCACATCGATGTCGCTGTAGGCCAACACCCTGGCTTCAGGGGCCTGCTCCATCCTCTCCGGCAAACCCGCCCGGACACTTTTGCGCCCGGCCGGTTTTTTCTTCTTCTGGTTGGTCATGCCTTGATCGTATCGGCGGCCATGACGGGCATCTTCCTGTAAACGGATGATCTTGATCGCCCGTGTTTGTGTTAGCCGCCCTTGGCGGGGCCTACCGGGTTGATTTACAATAGAAAAAAAGGATCCCGAGCCGCCCATGCAGGTGTACCGTACCGTCGAATCCGTCCGACTCCCCGCCTCCGCCGTGGCCATCGGCATGTTTGACGGCGTGCACGTGGGCCATGTGATGGTGCTGGAAAGCGCCCTGCGCCAGGCCCGCGCCCTGGGGGTGCCCAGCGTGGTGATCAGCTTTGCCAACCATCCCCAAACCTTGACCAGCCAGACCCCCACCCAGCTGTTATCCACCCTGGATGAGCGTTTGCGGGCCTTTGAAGCCATGGGCTTTGATGCGGCCCTCATCCTGGATTTCAACGCCTGGCTGAAAAACCTGCCCGCCCCGGAATTCATCCGCCTCATCCTGCAAGAGCACCTGGGGGTGAAAAGCGTGACCGTGGGCTATGACCACCGCTTTGGGAAAAACCGGGCCGGGGACGGCGAGATGCTGAAAGCCGCCGGGCAGGCCGCGGGCTTTGCGGTGCAGATTATCGATCCGGTGCGCACCGCCGACGGGGGCCAGATTGTCAGCAGCACGCTTATTCGCAAGCTGCTGTCGTTTGGGGACCTGGCCCAGGCCAACCGCCTGCTGGGGCATCCCTACCAGCTTTGCGGCATGGTTGAAGAAGGCCTGCAACGGGGACGCCAGCTGGGCTTTCCCACCGCCAACCTGGCCGTGCCCGCCGATCGGCTGATTCCGGCCAACGGCACCTACGGGGGCTACGCCATCCTGAAGGGGCGGGGCTATCCGGCGGTGTGCAACATCGGGCTTTCCCCCACCTTTGGGGATCAGCCCCGCAAGCGGGTGGAAGTACATCTGCTGGGCTACGAGGGGCCGGCCTTCTACGGAGAGAGCCTGATGATGGCCTTCCTGGAAAAGCTGCGGGACGAGGAACGGTTTGCCGACGCCGAAGCCCTGGTGGCGCAGATTCGTCGGGATTGTGAGTATGTCAGAAACCATATGGGCCAGGACGCCACGCCGATTGAAGATCGAGGTTAGAGAGGAAACCCGGATCCGGCGCGCCTCCGCCCGCATGCAGGAGGCCGGGGTCATTTTCGTGAAGGTGCCCCGGCACTGGCCCCGCAAGCTGAAGGACGAAGTGGTGGCCGAGCTGGTGGAACGCATCCGGCGCAAAGATGCCCAGCAGCGCGACCTGCTGGAAGAGGCCGCCCGGCAGCCACGCATCACCCTGGCCACGGAGGCGGCCCTGAACGACTTCGTGCAACGGGTGAACGCCGAGACCCTGCAAGCCCCCCTAGGCAAAATCCGCATTGGGCATGCCAAGTACAACCACCTGGCCCAGGTGAACCTGCGCACCGGCACCATGACGGTGTCGCGCTACTGCCTGCGGGAAGCCCCCGCCAAGGCCCTGCGCTATCTCATCGTGCATGAACTGGCCCATTACTTTGAGGCCGGCCATAACAAGCGGTTCTGGGCCCTGGTTGGAGAGCATGTGCCGGATTATCGCCTGCAATCCCGCATCATCAAGGCCTTCCATCACCAGGCCGTGGTGAACGAGGCCGGCGGCGAACCGGCAGTCCCAACGGAAAAACCCGACCTTCCCGCACGGAAGCCCGGGTTTTTCGAACAGTTGCGGTTGTGGGGCCTATAGGGCTTTTTCCGGTTTCTTCAGGGTTTGGCCCTCGACTGCAGGCTTGTCCTGGGCGGACAAGCTGGCCTTGGTGGTATCCGGCTTCTGCTGGCGGGCCATCAGGTGCTGGTTTTGCAGCTCCTTGATGGTTTTGCCCTGGATCATCTGCTCCAGCATCTCGATGCCGGTGGCCAGCTGGGGATCCTTCTTGGCCTTGGAATCCTCCTCGGTCAGCTTCACCTCGATGTCGGGGGCGATGCCCTTTTTGTTAATGTCGGTATCGTTGGGGGTCAGGTACTTCTGGGTGGTAATGTTGATGCCCGCCCCGCCCGGCAGCTGGTTGATCTCCTGCACCAGCCCCTTGCCGAAGCTGCGCTCGCCCACCAGCAGGGCTCGGTTGTTGTCTTTCAGCGCCCCGCTGAGAATCTCGCTGGCGCTGGCGCTGCCACCGTTAATCAGCACCACCAGAGGTTTGTCGGTTTCCACCGAGGGGCTGGAGCGGCGCACTTCCTTGTAGCCGTCCCGATCCACGGTGCTGACGATGGCCCCTTCCTCCAGGAAAAAGTCGGCAATGTAAATGGCGTTGGAGAGCAGGCCGCCCGGGTTGGAGCGCAAATCCAGGATGTAGCCGTCCTTGTCGCCGTACTGCTTCAGGGCGTTCTTCACTTCCTGGGCCGCGTTGTTGCTGATGAAAGTGGAGAGCTTGATGTAGCCGATGTTCTTGGGCACCGGCATCTCGAAGGGGTTCTTCAGGGAAACCGCCTTCAGCTGGATTTCATCGCGGGTGATCTCGTAGATCTTGGCCGGCTTGTCGGCGCGCTTAATCAGCAGCTTCACCTTGGTGCCCTTTTCGCCCCGGATGAGATCCGCGGCTTCCTTGTCGGACATGCCCTTGGTGGACTTGCCGTCAATTTCCAGGATCTCGTCCTCGGCCTTCAGGCCGGCCCGGTCCGCCGGGGTGTCCTCGATGGGGGCGATGACCAGCAGCTTGTTGTCCCGCACCCCGATCTGGATGCCGATGCCACCCAGCACCGCCTTGATGGAGCGGCCTTCCTCGGCGAATTCATCCTTGTCCAGGAAGCGGGTGTAGCGATCGTTCAGGCTGGAAAGCATGGTTTCGATGGCCACTTCAGCGTCTTCATCAGTTTGCATCTGCTGATCGTAGCGATGCCGCCAGATGCGCCAGTCCTGGCCGTTTTTGTCCTCCCCCACGAAGCGGGCGTTGACCAGCTTCCAGACATCGTCGTAAAGCGACTGGGGGGTGTAGGCGCTTGCGGAATCCACCAGCACAAACACGCTGAGCGCAAGTGCCATCAGGGACCCCGTCACTTTGGACATCGTTTTTTGTTTCATGAACTTTCCATCCAACTTATAGGCAAACAACACACCGTGCGGTAATGTCTTATTATAGCGTAACGCCCAATCCGGCTTTACCGCAAGCGCAGCATCTGGTACAAATGCGCCACCAGCCAGTGGGCGGCATGAAACAGGCTAGAGCCCAAATCCAGCACGAAAAAGGCAAGCAGCAGGATGAGGAACCCCATCTGGGTCAGCCATGGGACATAAGGACGCAAGGCGGGCACGAAAGTTTCCAGGATATGAAACCCATCCAGCGGGGGGAGGGGCAGCATGTTCAGGAAAAACAACACCCCGTTCAACATGGCGGCCAGGTAGAGAAAATGCAGCAACGCTTGGGGCGCCACGTCGGTCAGCAGGGCCATCAGCACCACAGCCCCGCCCAACAGCAGCAGATTGGCCAGGGGGCCGGCGGCAGACACCCAGGCATTTCCCCAGGCATGCCGAAACTTGGCCGGGTTCACCGGGGTTTGCCCCCAAGCCACCCCTACCAGCACCAGCAAGATTATAGCGGCCCATTCCATGTGGGCCAACGGGTTCAGGGTCAGCCGGCCCGCCCGGGCCGGGGTGTCATCCCCCTCCCCGGTGGCAGCCAGGGCGTGGGAATACTCATGCACCGTAATGGAAGCCACCACGATGACCACCGTGCTGAGGAACTGCACCGGACGGCTGAAGGCGGTTTCCACAAACGGCATGGCTACAGACTGCCCACCTGCAGCTGGATGGCATCCACCCGGTAGCCGGTCTGGGGCTGGTAACGGTTCAGCGCTTCCAGAAAGACCGGCAACTGAAAAGACAGGTCGCTGGCCAGGGCGGCGTTGGCCACCTTCACCAGCAGGGTGAATTTGTCCCCCCGCTTTTTCAGGGCCACCGCCCGGGTGTGGGCGGCATAGGTAGCCCCCACCAGCTGGGGCCACAGGGCAAGCAGGGCCATCTCCTGCACCTTACGGTCGAGTTGCAGCGCCTCGCTCACCGCGGGCAGGATATCTACCAGGGAGCGTAGCTCCCCCACCCGGGCCGGCTTTTTCCTACCCGCCATGCGTCTGAGCCTCCCCAGTGGTGGCCAGCTGCACGGCGCCATGGCGCACCCGAAATACCGACAGTTCATCGCGCAGCAGGGCTTGCCAGCTGTCAGCCGGATGGGTGGTGGTGATCAGCACCTGGCCCCGGGGATCGATATGCTCCACCAGCAGGCGCTGGCGGGTGGGGTCCAGTTCCGCCATCACGTCATCCAGCAACAATACGGGTGGTTCCTGCAGGCGGACGCTCAAGCACTTTAGCTCGGTCAGCTTGAGGGCCAGCACGATGGAGCGCTGCTGCCCCTGGCTGCCAAACGCCACGGCCGCCATGCCGTCCAGGCAAAAGCGGAGATCGTCCCGGTGGGGGCCCACCAGGGCGGATCCCCGCCGGATTTCGTCCGGACGGGAGGCTTCCATGGCGGCCAGCAGCCGCTGCCTTAGGGCTTCGGCGGAATCAGAGGCCGTGGGAGCAGGCTCCAGGCCCGCAGCCTGGTAGGTCCAGCTAAGGTGCTCCCGACCATCGCTCAACTCCAGGTAAACCGTGGCCGCCAGATCCTCGATCATGGCCAGGTACTGCAGGCGGGAAGCCAGCACCTGGGCCCCCGCCCCGGCCAGGCGCTCATTCCATACGGTCAGGTGCTCGGGGGCGATGCGCTCGGGGGAGTCTTTCAACAGGCGGTTTTTCTGCACCCGGATCTTCTGGTAGTCGGAAAGATAGGCCAGATGGCGCTTATCGTATTGCACCACGGCGGCATCCAGCCAGCGGCGGCGATCCTCCGGGCTGCCCCGCAGGAGCAGGAGATCGGGCAGGAAAAAGGACACCGTGGGCAAATGGCCCAGCAGTTCGGAGCGGCTGCGCAGGGTGGTGCCGTTGATGCGGAGGGTGGTTTTTTGACGCTCCCCGCCGGCTTCGGTAGGCTCTAGCGTGATGCGGACATCCAGCTGCATGCGGCCCGCGTAGGCATGCGGGGAAAGCTGGGCGCTGATGGCGGCAAAAGACGCCCCGGTGCGGATCAGCTCCCGGTCGTTGTGGGTGCGGTGGGAGCGGGCATGGCTTAAAAAGTAGACCGCCTCCAGCAGGTTGGTCTTGCCCTGGCCGTTGGCACCCAGAAAGATGGTCTTGCCGGGGGCCAGATCCAGGGTCAACTGCTCGTAGTTGCGGAAATTCTTCAGTTCCAGGGATTGAACGCGCATCGCCGAATGCCTCCGGGCCAATGGGCCGCTGAGGCCACCAGCCTGACTAGGGTCGCGGGGCTACTTCACCTGGACGGGCATAACCAGGCAGAGGTAGCCGTTTTCTTCCTTGCCCTTGAAGATGGTGGGCGAAAGCGAGCCATTGGTTTCCATGCGCACGTCCTCAGATTCGATGACCTTCAGGGCATCCAGCACGTACTTGTAGTTGAAGGCGATGTTCAGGGGCTCGCCGTCGTACAGGATTTCCATGGTGTCTTTCGAATCCCCCACATCCGGGGTGTTGGCGGCCAGCGACAGGTTGCCCTTGTCCAGCACCAGCTTCACGATGTTGGTGCGCTCGTTGGCCATAACCGCGGCCCGCTCCAGGGATTCGATGAAGGCCTTCTTGTTGGCGTAAGCCACAATCTTGTTTTCCGCCGGGATCAGCTGGTTGTACTTGGGGTACTGCCCGTCCAGCAGACGGCTGAGCACATAGTAGCGGGCGGTGCGGAAGGAAATCTGCCCGTCCACGATGGCGATGCGCACCGGGGCGTCGCTGTCGGCGCCGGCCATCTTCAGGAATTCCTGCAAGGTCTTGGCCGGGATGATGGCGGCCACGTCCTGGCCGTTCCACTGCCCCTCGCTCACGTTCTCGATGCGCCGGGCTAGCCGGGAACCGTCGGTGGCGGCCATTTCCAGACCACTGGCGTTCAGCTGGAAGTACACCCCGCCCAGCACGTTGTTGGCATCGTAACTGGCCGCGGCAAAGGCGGTCTGGTTGATGGCCTTGATGAAGGCTTTGGCATCCACGTCCATGTAGCCGGTACCGTCAATCTGCTTAATCAGTGGGAATTCGTCGGCGGGCAGGGTGCGCATGTCGAAAACGCTGGTGCCGGACTGGATGCGGGCGGTCTGCACAGCTTCCTCGATTTCGAAGGCCACTTCCCGGCTACTGGGCAGCTTGGCAATGATTTCAAACAGCTTGCGGGCCGACAGGGTGGTGCGGCCCTCTTCCAGCACGGTGGCGGGAATGGTGGTTTCGATGGCGAAGTCCAGGTCGGTGGCGGAGAGTTTCAGGGTGTGGTTACCCACGGTCTCAATCAGGATGTTGGAAAGGATGGGTTGAATGACCCGGGTGGCGGTGGCCCGCTGGACGGCGGAAACGGCCTGGTGCATGTCATCGCGCTGGACAGAAAATTTCATACTTCCCAAACTCCTTATTCACGTATGAATAGAGTACACAAAACGGGAGGGCTTCCGCAAGCGATCCAGGCGGCTTTGCAACGGGGCCGTTACGTTCGATCGTTTTTTTAAAAGATCATGCTTCATAATCATGGCGGCCAAAACCTGTAGAAAACTCAGCAGAAGGCTTGCCACGCCTGCAACGGGGGTTGTTCAAAACCTGTGGAAAGGCTGTGATCGATCCGGGCGGTTCATGACAGATCGGGGTTTCTGCACAGGCGGCCCGTCAGCGACATGACAGGGTTTTGAACAGGCACATGACAGCCGGGCGGCTCACATGGTTTGCAGGGCCCGGGCGCTGATGTAATCCGGTTCATTGCGCACAATTTCCCTCAGCTGCATGCAGGTTTTCAGCATGGGTTCCACCCAGTCCAGGGGCAGCATGTTGCTGGCATCGCTCAGGCCCTTTTCCGGGGTGGGGTGGGTTTCGAAAAACAGCCCGCTGCAGCCGGCGGAGACCGCCGCCTTGGCCAGAAGCGGGGCGTATTCCCGGTTGCCGCCGGTGGTTTTGCCGTCCCCGCCCGGCAGCTGCACGCTGTGGGTGGCGTCAAAAATTACCGGCAGGCCCAGCCCCTGGATGATGGGGATGGACCGCATGTCCACCACCAGGTTGTTGTAGCCAAAGGTGCTGCCCCGCTCGGTAATGTAGACCTCCTGGCAACCCATGCTTTGCACTTTCTCGGCGGCATGGCGAATATCCCTGGGGGCTACGAATTGGCCCTTCTTCACGTTCACCGGGATGCCATGTTCCCGTGCGGCGCGACCCGCCTCCAGCAGCAAGTCGGTTTGTCGGCACAAAAAGGCCGGAATCTGCATCATGTCCACCACGGCGGCTACTGGGGCAATTTCCGCCTCGGTATGCACGTCGGTTAGCAGGCGAACCCCCACGCTGTCCTTGATTTCCTTCAGGATGGCCAGCCCCTCAGTCAGGCCCGGCCCTCGGTAGGAATCGATGGAGGAGCGGTTGGCCTTGTCGTAGGAGCTTTTGAAGTAGAACTTGATTTCGGGGAATTGGGCGGTGATTTCCTTCAGGGTGCGGGCCACTTCAAAGTTGACCGCCCCCCGGTTGGACTCCAGCACGCACGGGCCGGCAATGACAACGAATTCCTGCTTGTTCATGCGAAAACTTCCTGCTGATAGGGGAATGCCGCCATTGTAACAGAAGCGTCCCCAAGTAACGAGTCGTCACAAACCATTGAAAAAGGGGCCGGGCGGGGGGATGATGGATGCCTATGAGAGGCCTTTGCGAAAAAACGGTGCCGGAAACCGAAACCCTGATACTCTGGGCCTTTGTGCGCGCTGGCTTTGCCTCCGGGGAGGATGGCCTGGGCAGCCGAACCGTGTACAAGCTGCTGCAGGCGGCTGGATCCCCTACCGCCTTGTGGGAGGCTTCTTCCAGCTTTCTTAATACCCACCTCAAGCCGGCCCAGAAGGCATGCTTCGAAAAAATCCGATCCCGGGGCCTGCCGGCGGCCATGCCCGATGTGTACGAGCGGGCCGGCATTTTGGTGTTGCCCCTGTATGACTCCCGCTATCCGGCCCTGCTGCGGGAAACCTACAGCCCGCCCCTGCTGTTGTTCGTGAAGGGGGATCCGGCGGTGCTTGCCGGGAAAACCCTGGCGGTGGTTGGCACCCGGGCCTGTACCGAATATGGGCGCACGGTGACCGACAAGCTGGTCGGCGAGCTGGTTCCCGCCGGGGTGTCCATCATCAGCGGGTTGGCCGCGGGCATTGATACCTGCGCCCATCGGGCCGCCCTGCACCATGGCCTGCCCACTGCGGCAGTGTTTGGCTGTGGCCTGGATGTGGTTTTTCCCGCCCGCAACGAGGGGCTGGCCCGGGATATCCTGTCGGCGGGCGGTGCCCTGGTTAGCGAGTATCCCCTGGGCACCCCGCCCACCCGGTTTACCTTTCCCCAGCGTAACCGCATTGTGGCGGGCCTGTGCCACGGCACCCTGGTGGTGGAGGGTAGCCCCAAAAGCGGGGCCCTGATTACCGCTAAATTGGCTCTGGAAGAGGGCCGCACGGTGTATACCGTGCCCGGCAACCTGTTCAGTCCGGTCAGCGCGGGCCCCCATGCCCTGATCAAAACCGGGGCGGTGCCGGTGACTGAAGGGTCGGAGATCCTTAAAGATCAGCATTGGCTTTTGCACCCGGCGCCCGCGGGGCCATGCGTGGGAACCCTGCCCGTTCCCCCGGCGTCTGAGCCTGATATTTCCCTGCCAGAGCCGGCCCGTCAGGTGTTAAGGTTGATCCCCCATGACCCGGTGGCGGTGGATGCCCTCATCCTGCAAAGCGGGCTGACGGCGGCGGCCCTGGGCGAGCAGCTGACCCTGCTGGAACTGGAAGGCCTGGTGCGTGCCCTGCCTGGCGCCCTGGTCTGTCGCAGCGCACTTTGGGAACACGGGGAACACGCCGGATGAAGACCCTGGTTTTAATCGACGGACATTCGCTGGCCTATCGCATGCATTTTGCGCTGGAGCGCACCAACATGCGCCTGGGCGACGGCACCCCCAGCTGGGCGGTCTACGGGTTTTTCAACGCCTTGTTTTCGCTGCTGAAAAAAATGCGCCCGGATGCCATGGCGGTGTCCTTCGACGTGGGGCGAATCACCTTCCGCAACGATCTGTACCCCGAATACAAGGCCCATCGGGAGGCCATGCCCGAGGAAATGAAGGCCCAGATGGCCCTGATTCGGGAAGGCATCGAAAGGCTGGGCATTCCCATCTACCAGAAGGAGGGCTTCGAGGCGGACGACGTCATCGGCACCCTGTCTTGCCAGGCGGCCCGGGAAGGCTATTGGGTGCAGATTTTGACCGGGGATCAGGACGCCTTCCAGCTGGTGGCCGATCTGCAACCGGGCGACGACGATCCTGCCGGGCGCATCGACGTGCTGATCCCCCCCCGCACCCCCAAAGACGACCTCAAGTGGTACGATCGGGATGAGGTCTATAAAAAATGGGGCATCTGGCCGGAGCAGGTGACCGATTACAAGGGGTTGAAGGGGGATACCTCCGATAACATCCCCGGGGTGCCCGGGGTGGGCGAAAAAACCGCCTGTAAACTGCTTACCGACTACCACAACCTGGAAAACCTCTATGCCCACCTGCATGAGTTGCCCCCCAACAAGTTGCGGGAAAAGCTGGAAACCCACCGCGATCAGGCTTTTTTAAGCAAGCGCCTGGCCACCATCGATTGCCAGGTGCCTTTGCACGTGGACTGGGCCGATTGCCGCCTGGCCATCCCGGATGCCGAGGCCCTGATGGACTACATGCGCAAAATGGAGTTCAACAGCTTCCTGAAGCAGGCCCCCACGCTGCTGGCCCCCTTTATGCAGGGCGATGCCCCTCCCCTGGAAACCCCCGCCCGGGAAACCGACCGGCATGCCCAGGTGAATGGGGGTATCACGGCCACCGCCCCGCCCGAAACCCGGGTGGCGGATCCCCTGCGGGCCTTGCAGCCGCCGGAATCCCTGCGGGTGGACCATACCCTGGTGTGCAGCGAGGCCCAGCTGAAAACCCTGCTGGATGCGGTTCGCCGGGCCGGGGCCTTTGCATTGGACGTGGAAACCACCGGCCTGGACGTGCATACCGCCGAAGTGGCCGGGATTGCCATCACCGTGGGGGAGGGGTTTGAGCGCTACGACCGCCCTGCCCAGAATATCCTGAAGCTGACCGATTACCCGGCCCGCTTTCCGGCGGTGCGCCTAAAGCCCGGGACTACCGAGGCGGTGCGCAACTACTATATCCCCCTGCGCCATCCTGATGTGGAGACCGAATTGACCGAGGCCGCCGTGCGGGAAGCGCTGGATGGCGTGTTTGCCGATGCGGGCCTCATCAAGTTCATCCACAACGTGAAGTTCGAGATCAACCAGTTCCGACGCTGGGGGCTTCGCCTGCAAGGGGTGGTCTTCGATACCATGCTGGCCAGCTACATCCAGGATCCCGATCGCCGGCATGGCCTGAAAAGCTTGAGCCAGGAGCTGTTTTACCAACCCATGACCGAAATCAAGGAACTGATTGGCACCGGCAAAAAGCAGATTGTTTTTTCCGAGGTACCGGTGGCCGAGGCCGCGGCTTACGCGGTTTGCGACACTTACACCACCTGGCGGCTGGCCCGGCACTTCCTGGAAACCCTCAGCGAAACGCAGTGGACGCTCTTTTACGAGATTGAGCTGCCCCTGGCCGGGGTGCTGGCCGACATGGAATGGATCGGGGTGGCCCTGGACACCGGCTATCTCAAGCGGCTCAGCGCCGATCTGGCTGGCCGGCTGGCCGTGCTGGAGACCGAGATTCACGGGCTGGCCGGTTGCCAGTTCAACCTCAACTCCCCCAAGCAGGTGGGCGATGTGCTGTTTGACAAGCTGGGCATTCAGCCCCTGCGCAAGACCAAGGGCAAGACCGGCTACTCCACCGACGTCAAGGTGCTGGAGCAGCTGGCCGGGGATTACGAGATTGTGCGCAAGCTGCTGGAATACCGCCAGCTTTTCAAGCTGAAGTCTACCTATATCGACGCACTGCCCGAGCTGATCCATCCCCAGACCGGGCGGCTGCACACCAGTTTTAACCAGACGGTGACCGCCACCGGGCGATTGTCCAGCAGCAACCCCAACCTGCAGAACATCCCCATCCGCTCCGAGCTGGGCCGTCAGATTCGCCAGGCCTTTGTGCCCGGGGAGCGCCCCGGCTGGTCTTTGATTTCGGCGGACTACTCCCAGATTGAGCTGCGCCTGCTGGCCCACTTCTCCGAGGATCCGCATTTGGTGCAGGCTTTTCAGCAGGGCGAGGATATCCATACCGCCACGGCGGCCCTGGTGTTTGGCATGGCCCCTGCCCAGGTGACCAAGGAGCAGCGTTATCGGGCCAAGACGGTGAATTTCGGGGTGATTTACGGGCAATCCGCCTTTGGACTGTCCCAGCAGCTCAAGATTCCCCAAAAGGAAGCCGCCGAGTTCATCCAGCGCTACTTTTCCCGCTATGCCCACGTGAAACGCTTTATCGACCGCATCAAGGCCGAAGCCCACCGTACCGGCCAGGTGGCCACCTTGTGCGGGCGGGTACGGGATCTTTCCGATGGGCTGCAAAGCAGCAACCGGGGCATCCGGGAGTTTTCGGAGCGGGCCGCCTTCAACACCCCCCTGCAAGGCTCCGCCGCCGACCTGATGAAGGTGGCCATGATCCGCCTGCACCGCCGCCTGCTTCAGGAGGGCTTGCAGGCCCGCATCATCCTGCAGGTGCACGACGAGCTGGTGCTGGAGGTGCCGGATGCCGAGGCCGCGCGGGTTCAGGAACTGGTTATCTGGGCCATGCAGTTGGATCAACCCCTCAAAGTGCCCCTGGTGGTGGATGTGTATACCGGCCCGACCTGGATGGAGACCTGATGAGCCATTTGCATCGCATTACGGTGGTTCAGAACACCACCACTGACCCCCAAGACCGTTGCACCCGCCAGGTGTTGGCGTTCATGCAGGCCCATGGCATCCAGACCACCCTGCTGCAGGTGATGGGCAAGGAATGCCCGGAAGTGACCGAGGCGGCCCGCAACCCGGATCTGGTCATGATCGTGGGCGGGGACGGCACGTTTTTAAGGGCGGCCCGTCGCTTCGTGCAGGATCGGGTGCCCCTGGTGGGCATCAATACCGGCACCCTGGGCTTTCTCACCCATATCGACCCGGCCCGCCTGGAAGAATTCCTGGTGATGCTGGTTTCTGGCCAGTACACCCTGGAAGAGCGCATGATGCTCTCTATCAAAAACCCGGGTCATGCGGCCAGCCGCGAGGATCTGGCCCTGAATGACGTGGTGATTAAAAACGCCAATCCCAGCCAGCTTTGCACCTTGCGCCTGTTTGTAAACGATACCCTGGTGGCTATTTACGACTCCGACGGGCTGATTCTCTCGACCCCCACCGGCACCACCGCCTATACCATGGCTGCCGGGGGCCCGGTCATTTCCCCGGAGGTGGAGGCCATCTCCATTACCCCCATCTGTCCGCACAGCTTTTCCGCCAAGGCAGTGGTGGTGCCCGCCGACAAAGAGTTCCGGGTGGAATCCGACGGGCGCAACGAGGATGTGGTTTATGCCCTAGACGGCCTGGAGTGCGGCACCTTCAAGCGGGGCGAATCGCTGACCGTGGTGCGCTCCAACCTGTCCTTCCGCATGGTGAATTTCCAGAATTCTGACGACGACTTCTACGTGCTGCTGAAGAAAAAGCTGCATTGGTCCATGAACCCCCGCTGGCAAAACCCGATCGGGGAAGGCCGGCCCCACACTCCCACTTAACCGGCCCGATGGGCTACAATAGACCTATGCTTAGGCAACTGACCGTTTGCAACATCGCCATTGTGGCGCAGCTGGAAGTGAGTTTCCAACCCGGGCTGACCGTGATCACCGGGGAAAGCGGCTCGGGCAAAAGCATCCTGGTGGATGCCATCGCCCTGGCTTTTGGGGCCAAGGCCTCTCCCCGGGAAATCCTGCGGGCTGGCTGCGATCGGGGCCTGGTGGAGCTGCTTTTCGATGCCTCCGATCGCCTGGGGCACCCAAATTTTAGCCAATTATTGGCCGATGCCGGGGTGGCTTTGGAGCCGGGGGAAACCGAAATCCTCATTTCCCGGGAGTTTACCCCGGCGGGCAGCCGGTGCCGCCTCAACGGGGTGCCGGTTGCGCGGGAGACCCTGGCCTTGCTGCGTCCCTGGGTGGTGGATTTGCATGGCCAGCATGAGTTGACCAGCCTGTTTCAAAGCGAGCGGCAGCGGGCCTACTTGGATAGCATGGGCGATGAGGCCTTCCAGCGCCTGAAGCGGGAAACGGCCCAGGCCTACCAGGCCTGGCACACGCTGGCCCTGCGCCGGGATCGCCTGGCGGCCAACCGGCAGGATTTTTTGCAGCGGCGCGATTTTTTGCGCTTCCAGCTGGAAGAGCTTTCGGCGGCCCGCCTGGAAGATGCCGAGGAAGACCAGCGCCTGCAACAGGAGCGGGATGTGCTGCGCCATGCCGATAAATTGTTGCAGGCGGCCAGCCATGCCGCCGGCATGCTGGGAGAAGGTGACGGGCAGGTGCCTGCCCTGCTGGATCAGTTGTCCCGGGTGGCTAAAAAGCTGTCCGAGGGGGCTCCCTATGATGTTCGCCTGGCCCGGCTGCTGGAGACGGTGGAAGGGGCCCGCACCGAACTGCAGGCGGTCAACCTGGAGCTGGGCGCCTATGCCGAGGGGGTGGATATTCGTCCCGAGCGGCTTTCCGAAGTGACCGAGCGCCTGGATGCCCTGGAGAAGCTGAAGCGAAAATACGGCCCCGCCCTGGCGGATGTGCTGGATACCTATGTGCGACTGCAAGCCGATCTGCAGGCCATGGCCCTGGATGAGACCGATCTGGAAACCCTGGATGCCCAGGTAGCCGAGGCGGAAGCGACGCTGGATGGCGCATGCCGCCAGCTTTCCGAGCAGCGGCGGGCCCTGGCCTTGCAGTTGACCGATCGCCTGCTGGAGGAGCTTCGCCAGCTGGCTTTGCCCGCGGTGCAGTTTCAGGTGGCCTTTGAAACCGGGCCCTATGGGCCGGAAGGCCACGATGCCGTCACCTTCCTGTTTTCGGCCAACCCCGGCGAGCCCTTGCGTCCCCTGGCCAAGGTGGCCAGCGGCGGGGAGCTTTCCCGTTTCCTGCTGGCCATGAAAGTGTTGCTGGCCCAGGCCGACGGCATCCAGACCCTGGTCTTTGACGAAATCGACAGTGGGGTGAGTGGCCCGACGGCACGGGCGGTGGGCGAAAAACTGGTGGGCCTGGCCCGCGCGCACCAGGTGCTGGTTATTACCCATCAGCCGCTTATAGCGGCCCTGGGCCAGGATCACTGGCACGTGGAAAAGACGGTGGTGGGCACGGGCACCCAGGAAACGGTCAGCGTGCAGGCCCAGCGCTTATTGCATGAGACAAGGCGGCTCAGCATCCTGAGCCGCCTTGTCAGTGGGACAGATACCAGTGACGAAACGGTGGAGCGGTTCATCCGGCGCCTGCTGGACGAAGCCCGGGCCATCCATGCGGCGGCCCCGCAGCCGGAGCCCGGTGGCCAAGCCTCGGCCCCGGCCCGCTAGCGGCAGGTTACAGTAGCCCGAAGGTGAGCCCGTGCACCAGGTCGCCGGCGGTGTTGCCAATGCCTTCGAATAGGCCGCCGACCACGGGGATATTCCCCAATAGCTGGCCGGTGCCTTTCAATAGGCCACTGACGGGCCCGTAGCTTCCATCGCCGCCGCCGCCTTCCCCGCCATGGCCGGCGTTGGCCGCGGTGGCCATGCCGGCCCGGTAATGTTCCGCCGCCTGACCGGTCACGGGATAAATAAAGTCGTTCAAAAACCCCTGGTTGGCGTTATATCCCCCGTAACCGCCGCCGATGGGTGCAAAGTCCAGCATGTCCTCGGTGGCGTTCTGGTATTCGAACAGGGTGTTCAAATACGGGTTGTTGGTTAGGTTGTGGTTATGTCGGCCGTCAAAATACGACCCCATCGGATAAACCATATCCGTTGTCCCCCATTGCGTCGGTTGTGCCTGTCCCCCGAGGGAGAATATCCCCCACAGGCATAAAAACAACAATGGGGATTTTGTTGCTAGCCGATTTTAGAAGATGCTGCTCAGCAGGTTGCCGGCGCCTTCCACCAGCCCGCCCACCAGGTTACCGGGGGCTTCCACGATATCGGCCACAAAGCCCAGGCCCAGCATGCGGAACGGGGCTCCCACAATCTGCCCGGGTAGCTTCACGATGCCGCCCAGGGTATTGCCGATGAAGCTCAACAAGCCGCCGCCTCCCCCGCCGCCTTCCCCGCCCCCGTGGGCGGTTTCCATGCCGGCCCGGTACTCCCCGGCGGCCCGGTCGGTGATGGGGTAGAGAAAGTCGTTCAGAAATGCCTGGTTGGCGTTGTAGCCGCCGCCGATGGGCGCAAAGTCCAGCATGTCCTCGGTGGCGTTCTGGTATTCAAACAAGGTATTCAAATACGGGTTGTTGGTCAGGTTGTGGTTATGTCGACCGTCAAAATACGGACCCGGAAAGCCATTCGCGCCCGGATGCCGTGGCAACGGATATGCCATGCTGCTGTCCCCCATTGCGTCGTTGAAAATGCTCTGCCCAAAAAGCTCTCAAACGCATGAAAACCATGTGGGGGATTTTTTTGCTAGCCCCCTCAAGGAACGTCCATTTCGGTCGATAGGTAGGCAGAATAGGATGTTCCGAACTGCCGAAAGGAATGGAATGCGTTTGACCGCTGCCGGAAACCGCCTGTTGTGCGCGGTGCTGACGATGGGACTGTGCACCACCATGGCGCTGCCGGCACGGGCCGAGGCCGACCTGGCCGCCCAGGCGGTGCAAAGCTACAACAAGGCGGTCAAGGCCTATCGGCAGGGAGACTTTGAGCGGGCCGTCAATTATCTCAAGCGCACCCTGGTGACGGATCCCCAGAACACCAATGCCCGTTATTACCTGGCCGTGTGCCTGGACCGGCTGGACCTGGACGGCGAGGCGGTGCCGGAATACCGCTTTGTGGTCAGCCATAGCCGGGATCAGCGCCTGGTCAGTTATGCCGAAAACCGGCTGAGCCTGTTGCAGCCCTCCTCCCCCAGCATTGAGCCCGCCCCGGCCATGGTGGCCGCCGCCTCCGGCAGCGCCCTGCCCACGGCCAGCCGCCTTTCCAGCCGCATCGTGGTGCCGCTCAAGAACAACCGCAACGCCCTGATGGTGGACGGCTGGGTGGTGAACGACCGGGCCGGCCAGCGCAGCCACGGCACCTTCATCATCGATACCGGGGCCACCTATACCTCCATTTCCCGGGACATGGCCGAAAAACTGGGCCTGGATCTGCAAAATTGCGAACACGTGCGCATTACCACCGCCAACGGGCGCATCGATGTGCCCAAGGTGGTGATTGACCGCCTGAGCGTGAATGGCCTGGAGGCCCGCAACGTGGAGGCCACCGTCATTGACGTGCGCAAGGGTTCCACCTTCCACGGCCTGCTGGGGCTCAGCTTTATCCGGCAATTCGTGCTGACCATCGATCCGGGCGCCAACCAGCTGATTTTCCAGAAAAACTAGCGCTGTTTTGCCCGCCCGGGAACCGGGTTGGTGTCTCCCTGCTTTTTCTCTATAATGGGGGCACCCAAAACAGAGGAAGTCTTTGCCATGTCAGAAGCGGTGTTGGAAAAATCGGATCATGCGGGCGATGCCATGCTCAAGCCCCCGGCCCGGCGCTTAAGCAAACTGCCCACCTATGTGTTTGCCGAACTGGACGAACTGAAGGAAGCGGCCCGCCAGCGGGGCGCCGATCTCATCGATCTGGGCATGGGCAACCCGGACCGGCCCATCCCGGCCCCCATCGTCAAGGCCATCCAGGAAGGCATCGGCAACCCGGCCAACCACGGCTATCCGCTGTTCAAGGGCAAGCAGGCCTTTCGGGAAGCGGTGGTGTCCTGGATGAAGCGCCGTTACGGGGTGGATATCAACATTGCCGATGAAATCCAGCCGCTGATTGGCTCCAAAGAGGGCCTGGCCCACCTGACCTTTGCCTACATCGACGAAGGCGACGTCTCCCTGGTGCCTTCCCCCTACTACCCGGTGCATTCCCGGGCCACCTGGATAGCCAGCGGCCAGGTCCACCACCTGCCCATGACCGCCGAAAACCACTTCCTGCCCGAGCTGGACAAGATTCCGGACGAGGTGTCCAAGAAGGCCAAGCTGTTTTTCTGCAGCTTTCCCAACAACCCCACCGCGGCCTGCGCCGATCTGGCCTTTTTCCAAAAGGCCGTGGATTATTGCCGCCAGTGGGGTATCGTGCTGGTCAGCGACCTGGCCTACGGGGAAATCGGCTACGACGGCTACAAGCCCCCCAGCATCTTCCAGGTGCCCGGGGCCAAGGACGTGGCGGTGGAGTTCCACTCCTTCTCCAAGAGCTTCAACATGGCCGGCTGCCGCATCGGCTTTGCGGTGGGCAACAAGCAGGTCATCAAGGCCCTCTACTCCCTGAAGACCAACCTGGACTACGGGGTGTCCTCGGCCTTGCAGGACGGGGCCACCTACGCCCTGAACCATGCCGAGGAGTTCCTGCCGGAAATCGTGGCCACCTACCAGGCCCGCCGGGATGCGGTGGTGGCGGGCTTCCGCAAGCTGGGCTGGAAAATCGACCAGCCCCCCAAGGCCACCCTGTACGTGTGGCTGCCCATTCCCAAGCGGTTTGAGGATTCCAAGGCCTGGATCCGCTATGTCATGGATCACGCCGACGTGGTGCTGACCCCCGGCATCGCCTTTGGCCAGGAAGGGGATCGCTACTTCCGGGTGTCCCTGGTGTCTCCGGTGGAAACCCTGGAAGCCGCGCTGGCCCGGCTGGAAAAAGCCGGCATCCGGTACGAATAGATGGCAGGCGATTACAGCGGCAAAAGCTACCTGGTGACCGGCGGGGCCGGCTTTATTGGTTCGCACCTGGTGAAGGCCTTGCTGGACCGGGGGGCCGAGGTAATTGTGGTGGATGAGTTCAACGACTTCTACGATCCGGCCATCAAGGAAGCCAACCTGCAACCCTTTGCCCACCATCCCCGCTTCCGGCTGTACCGGCAAGATATCCGGGAATTCATCGGCCTGCGGGACATCTTTGAGGCCCATGGCCATGGCCTGCAGTCGGGGGGCATCGTGCATCTGGCGGCCCGGGCCGGGGTGCGGCCCTCCCTGAAGGAGCCCCGCCTGTACCTGGAAACCAACGTGACCGGCACCCTTAACCTGGCCGAGCTGGCCCGGGAGTTCGGGGTGAAGAAATTCGTGTTTGCCTCCTCCAGCTCGGTGTACGGGGACAGCCCAGAGCGGGTGCCCTTCCGGGAGGATCAGGACATCAGCAAGCCCATCTCGCCCTATGCCTCCACCAAGGCTATGGGCGAAAGCCTGCTGCACACCTACAGCCACCTGTACGGGCTGCAGGTGGCGGCTCTGCGCTTTTTCACGGTGTACGGCCCCGGCCAGCGTCCGGATCTGGCCATCCACAAGTTCACCCGGCTGATCGACGAAGGGCAGCCCATCCCGGTGTTCGGGGACGGCAGCACCCGGCGCGATTACACCTACATCGACGACATCATCCAGGGGGTGCTGGGGGCCATCGAGTATGCGGCCACCCCCTACGAGATTTTCAACCTGGGAGAGTCCCAGACCACCGAATTAAGCACCCTCATCGGCCTGATTGAGCAGGCCTTGGGCAAGCGGGCCCTCATCGATCGCCAGCCCTTGCAGCCGGGCGATGTGTCGGTGACCTACGCCGACGTTTCCAAGGCCCGCCGCCTGCTGGGGTATAACCCCCAAACCCAGATCCCGGAAGGCATTCCCCGTTTCGTGGAATGGTACCTGCACTGGAAAAATTCCGCCCGGGCATTTTCAGCGGTGTAGGTTCCCGGTATGATAGCGGTACTTCAAAGTTTTCCCCCTAAGTCATTGGAGAGCACAGCGTGAAAGTCTGCGTGGTTGGAACCGGATACGTCGGCCTGGTGGCCGGAACCTGTCTTGCCGAGATGGGTAACGACGTGGTTTGCGTCGACAGCAACGAAAGCAAGATCCAGGCCCTGAGAGCGGGCCAGGTGCCCATTTACGAGCCCGGCCTGGAGGAGCTGATCACCAGCAACATCCAGGAGAACCGGCTGTCGTTTACCACCGACCTGCGGGGCGCGGTGCGGGATTCGCTGATTTGCATCATTGCGGTGGGCACCCCGGAAGCGGCGGATGGATCGGCGGATCTCTCCGCGGTATTCGGGGTGGCGGAAGAAATCGCCGCCGCCATGGACGGCTACCGGGTTATTGTCACCAAGAGCACCGTGCCGGTGGGCACCGCCGAAAAGATTCGCGCCGTGGTGGCCCGCACCACCCCGCATGAGTTTGCCATCGTCTCCAACCCGGAGTTTTTGAAGCAAGGCGCCGCGGTGGACGACTTCCTGAAACCCGACCGGGTGGTGATCGGGGCCGACAACCAGCGGGCCTTCGACATCATGCGCGAACTCTACGCCCCCTTTCTGCGTACCGGTAACCCCATCATCAACATGGACATCAAGTCCGCGGAAATGACCAAGTATGCGGCCAACGCCTTTCTGGCCACCAAGATCTCGTTCATCAACGAAATGGCCACCTTGTGCGAAAAAGTGGGCGCCGACATCGCCCAGGTGCGCACCGGCATTTCCACCGATACCCGCATTGGGCCCCAGTTCCTGTTTCCGGGGTTGGGTTACGGGGGCTCCTGCTTCCCCAAGGACGTGAAGGCCCTCATCAAGACCGGGCGGGACAACGGCCACCCCATGCACATTCTGGAGGCCGTGGATCAGCGCAACGACGATCAGCGCCGCCTGTTCCTGGACAAGCTGCTGGCCTACTTCGAGGGCGATGTGCAGGGCCGCACCTTTGCGGTGTGGGGGCTGGCCTTCAAGCCGCGCACCGATGACCTGCGCGAAGCCCCCAGCCAGACCATCATCGAAACCCTGCTGGCCAAAGGGGCCCGCATCCAGGCCTTCGATCCCAAGGCCACCGAGGTGGCCCGCCGTATTTTCGGGGATCGCATCACCTACTGCAAGAAGTCCTACGAGGCCCTGGAAGGCGCCGATGCCCTGTTGCTGGTCACCGAGTGGAACGAGTTCCGTCGCCCGGATTTCGACAAGATGAAGCGCCTGATGAAGCGGCCCCTCATCTTTGACGGGCGCAACCAGTACGAGGTGGAGCGCATGGCCCGCCGCGGCTTCGAGTACTACTCCGTGGGCCGGGAAGCCATGCCGCCGGAGGACGGCGAGTCGGACTCATCCCCGGCTCCTGAGCTGCGGGAGCGGGCCGAGGTATGACAAAGCGGGTGCTGGTCACCGGCGGGGCGGGCTTTATCGGATCGCACCTGGTGGAACGCCTTCTGGGCCAGGGCTACGAGGTGCTGTGCCTGGACAACTTCTTTACCGGCAGTAAAGACAACATTGTGCACTTGCTGGATCACAAGTACCTGGAGGTGATCCGGCATGACGTCACCCAGCCCATCCTGCTGGAGGTGGATGAGATCTACAACCTGGCCTGTCCGGCCAGTCCGGTGCATTACCAGTACAACCCGGTTAAGACGGTCAAAACCAACGTGATGGGCACCATCAACATGCTGGGCATGGCCAAGCGCACCAAGGCCAAAATTTTGCAGGCCTCCACCTCCGAGGTGTACGGCGATCCCGAGGAGCATCCCCAGACCGAAAGCTATTGGGGGCATGTGAACCCCATCGGCATCCGGTCCTGTTACGACGAAGGCAAGCGCCTGGCCGAGACCCTGTGCATGGATTACCACCGGGGCAACGGGGTGCGGGCCAAGATCATCCGCATCTTCAATACCTACGGGCCCCGCATGGCCGAAAACGACGGGCGGGTGGTCAGCAATTTCATCGTGCAGGCCCTCCAGGGCCAACCCATCACCGTGTACGGCGACGGCAGCCAAACCCGCTCCTTCTGCTACGTGGATGACCTGGTGGCGGGGATGATCCGCATGATGGAACGCACCCCGGACGATTACGTGGGCCCGGTGAACCTGGGCAACCCCGGGGAATTCACCATCCTGGAGCTGGCCCAGAAGGTGATTGGCATGACCGGTTCCGCATCCAAAATTGAGTACAAGCCCCTGCCCTCCGATGATCCCACCCAGCGCCGCCCGGATATTCGCCTGGCCAAGGAAAAGCTGGATTGGCAACCCGCCGTGGCCCTGGATGAGGGCTTGAAAAAAACCATTGCCTACTTCGAGGAGCGCCTGCGCCGCGCCGGCACGCTGCCCATCAGGGTTTAGACTACAAATGCTTGAGTCTCCAAATTTGGTAGTAACATTTTCTTAAACTACCGATCTATGTTGTGGATTCTCATGGCAAAATCGGATCGCTGTGATAAGCAGTGGTTAAAGTTTGTTTGAATGAGAGAGGTAGAGCCCCCACAAGGAAGGTTGGGAACCTGAAAAGAAAAAAAGCCGGGCGACAGCCCGACTGAAAATAGTTTAGTTAAAAGAATATTATCATAGGAGGATATGCCATGACTGCATATCAAATTACTTGTATTAAGAAAAATAATCGGCAGAGTGCCTTCGAACGAATCCAATCAGTTGGCCTAAATGGGGGGAGTCAGAGATATTCGCAGCCTCAAATTGTCCAATGGATTGATAGCGGTCTCTACCAGTTTTATGTGGTTCAAGGAGGGAGACAAGTGAAAGTTATTACTGCGACCTCCCGGCATGGGCACCGCTATATTAAAACTATGGCTGATGGAGAAGAACCGAATAACCTTCTCTCTCTACCAGAATGTTATCCTTGATAGTTTGAAGGGGGGGGCTATAAGCCTCCCCTTGTCCGCCGATCCAGATAATCTTGCAGGATGCGCACCGCCGAGGCTTGGTCGATAAGCCCCGCCTGGCGATGCCGGGAAGGCTGGATGCCCTGCTCCCGCAAGGTGGCCTCCGCCATCTTGGACGTCAGCCGCTCGTCGAAATAATCCACCGGCAGCCCCAGGGCGCTTTGCAACTGCTCGCCCAGGGCCCGGGCGGCCATGGCGGCTTCCCCCTCGGTGCCTTTCAGGTGCAGGGGCAGCCCAATCACCAGGCGGGCCACCCCGTATTGCCGGCAGACCTCGGCGATGGCTGGCACCGGGTCATGCCTGGCATGCGTTTGCAGGGTGTCCAGCCCAATGGCGAAATGGCCGAAGGGATCGCTCACCGCCAGCCCGATGCGTTTTTTGCCGGGGTCGATGGCCAGCACCCGGGGGGGCAGTTCTTCCTCTACACCTGCCATGCGCCAAGCACCGCATCCACCAGCTGGTCAAATACGGGGGAGTTCTGGGCCATGGGGCCGCCCTGGGTGTTCTGGCGCAGGCGCAGCAGGTCTTCCTCGATGCAGCGGCGGCCGTAGTATTTCACAAAGCCGTTCAGCGGGGTTTCCAGCCCCTGGTAATCCAGCAGCTTCTGCACCTCGGTGGCGGCCAGGGAGGCAAAGGTGTTGGCCTTTTGATGGTGCAGCAGGTAGGCGGCATCGGCCAGCCGCTCGGTCAGAATCTGGCGCCACTCGGTGGACAACAGCCCGTGCACCATGGCTTCGGCCAGCTTGTCCAGGGTCTGCATCAGGGCATGGGTCACCTGGGCCTGGCGGTCAGTATCCTGGCCGTTGTCCAGGCCACCGTCGGCCATGGCCCTGGCGCATACTTGTAGCACATCCTGCAAAATATCGGTGACCACCGGGTGATCGCCCTCCTCCAGGAACCAGGTGTTGAAGTCCGGGTGCTGGTACAGGTTGATGCTGGCCTGGTCCCACTTGGGGTTGGCCCAGTCCTTGCACAGGGCCACGGTATCCATGGCCGGGGCGTCAATGTCGCTCAGAATCACCTTCCAGCAGGAGTACTCGTAGGGCAGCCGGAAGCCCTGGGCCCGGTTGCGGCGTTCGGCCTGGCGCAGCTTGTGCAGGCAGTATTCCGCCGGGGCGTGGATCTTGCTGCTTTCCTCGTGGAACTTTTCGGTGATCTTGTGGAAATCGTTCTTGGAGAGATCATAAAAGCCGAAACAATCGATGATGCCGTGGATGTCGTTCACCGCCACGCTCATCATGGTGACGTCCCCGTTTTCCCGCTGGCGGGAAATGACGATGCCCTGGTTGCCGATGCCGTCCGGGATGGTGGCAAAGCACTGGTACAGCTCGGTTTGCTGCACGATGGGGTGGGGCTGGTCCAGCTCCTGGCGGACGGCTTCCATCTGCTCCTCTTTATACAGGCCGGCAATGCGCAGCTTATTGATGGACTTTTTGGCCGCCTTGCCCAGGCGGGCATCCGGTTCGTAGCGATCCAGGTTGTCGTAGAGAAACAGCGCGGCCCGCTTGGAGCGGATGTCGCCCATGCTGGTCAGGATCAGCTCCTGGGTTTCGTAGGGAGGGATGGCATCCAGGGTGGGGATGTAGATGTTCAGCAGGTATTCCGAGGGATAGTCCGCCTGCAGGGAGCGCAGCAGGTTGCCCTGCTCATCCACCGGCAGGGAGAAGATGAAGTCGATGAAGTCGATGAGCGCCTCCGGGTTGCGGGTGGACACTTCCAGCATGCGCTCGGTTTCCCGGTTGATGAGCCCGGCCGGATCATCCAGGTATTCCAGGTACAGGTTGGGGTCGGAGGGATCGCCCAGCTGGCGCAGGATCAGGTTGGCGGCGTCCTTCACCTCGTCGGAGGTCTGCGGGTTCTGGATGAGCCCCCACAAGGGCTGCTTCACCAGCTCGATGTCCCCCAGCTCCATTAACAGCTCGCTGATGACCTGGATGAGGCGGATGCTGGTGGCTCGCTGCAATTCCTTCACCAGCACCTTCTGTACGGTTTCGCGGTCTTCCAGGTTGGAAAGCCGGCGAATTTGCTTAATCTTGTCCTGCTTGGGCGGTTCTTCCACCGTGAGCAGGTAATCAATCACCGCCAGCACTTCGCTGCGGATGAACAGTTTGGACGGGGTCGCCGGGGAGCCGGGCGGGTTGGATTGCGTCATGGTTAAATTGTATTACAGTGCCACCTTCCTGACATCGGCACGCCCCTGCAAAACTGAAATCGGTTTTACTGCCATGCCCGCTTCCCGTCCTGCCACCCCTGCCATGCATGCCGCCGTCGCCTCGGTGGTGCCGGGCAGCATTGCCGAGCAACTGGGCCTGGGGCCCGGAGACGTGGTGCTGGCGGTGAATGGCAACGCCCACCTGGAGGACATGTTCGACTACCAGTTTGAAACCGGCGATGCCGAGGAAGTCAGCCTGCACGTGCGGCATGCCGACGGCACCGAGGAGTTGTTCGAGATTGAGAAGGATGCCGACACCGATCTGGGGCTGGTGTTTGCCTCCCCGGTCTTCACCCCCATCCGCACCTGCAACAACGCCTGCCCCTTCTGCTTCATCGATCAGCAGCCCGAAGGCCTGCGCCCCAGCCTGTACGTGAAGGACGACGATTACCGGCTGTCCTACTTTGCCAATACCTACATTACCCTGACCAACCTGACCGCCCGGGACCGGGAGCGCATCGCCCGCCTGCGCCCGGGGCCTTTGTACGTATCGGTGCATGCCACCGACCCCGAGGTGCGCCGGGTGCTGCTGGCCAACCCCAAGGCCGCCCCCATCATGGACGAGCTGCGCTGGCTGAAGGGCCTGGAAATCCCCTTCCATTGCCAGCTGGTGGTTTGTCCCGGCCTGAACGACGGCGATGTGCTGCGCCGCTCCCTCGATGATCTTTGCACCCTGCGCCCGGAGGCGATGTCCGTTGCGGTGGTGCCGGTAGGCCTGACCCAGTACCGGGCCCGCCTGAGCAACCTGGCGGCGGTCACCGCCGAATCCGCCTGCGAGGTCATTCGGGTGGTGGAGGACTTCCGGGCCCGGCATCCCCAGGCTGCCGAGTTTGTCTTTCTCTCCGATGAGTTCTACTTCCGGGCCGGCTTGCCTCTGCCCGCCTACGAAGCCTACGGGGATTTTCCCCAGCTGGATGACGGAGTGGGCACTGCCCGCTTGCTGTTGCAGGACTTTTTCGAGCTGGAGCCCACCCTGCCCGAGGCCGTGCCGCAGCCGGTACGGGTGATGGCGGTGACCGGCAAGCTGGGGGCCATGATTTTGCAGCCCATCGTCACCCGGCTGAACGCCATCCAGGGGGTCTACGTGGATCTGGTGCCCGTGGCCAACCGCTTCTGGGGGGACAGCGTGGATATTGCCGGGCTGGTGACCGGCCAGGACATCCGGGCCACCTTGTCTCCCATGGATTTGTCCGCCTACCAGGCGGTGATCATCCCGGCGGTGATGCTGAAGGAATCCACGGACGCCTTTCTGGACGATGTGACGGTGGCCGACCTGGAGACGGCCTTGAAATGCCCGTTTCGGGTTGTGCGGGACGCCTACAGCGCCCGGGAGTTCGTGCGGCGGGTGCTATCGGGTTAGCGGGGCAGCGCGGTCAGGCGTTGCAGGGCCTTCATGGCCTGCTCCGGCTGGTTGGCGGCCACAAACAGGGCGGCCAGCTGGCGCAGGGTGTCCTCGCAGCGTTCTGCGTCCTGGGCTTCCTCGGCGCAGGCCAGGGCCCGCTTATAGGCCTTGATGGCCGACTCCCCTTGCCCGGCCAGCCGGTAGGCCGCCCCCAGGTTGCTCAGCAGATCGCCCGCCTCCAGGGGGGGTAAACCCAGCTGCTTGCCTTCCTGCCAGGCCCGACGCAGGGCGGCAACCGCGGCCTCGGTTTCCCCCAGCCGCAGCTGGGCGCTGCCCAGATCGTTCAACGACTGTACCAGGGCCCCTTTATCCATGCCTTGTTCGTCCAGGGAGACCACCTGGGCGTAAACGTCCCGGGCTTCGGCCAGGCGGCCATGATCTTCCAGCAAGCGCCCCATGGCCGACAAGCTCTGGGCCTGGCGATCCTCTGTCCCGGCCTCCGCAAAGCGCTCGGCGGCCTGGCCATAAAACGACAGGGCCTGTTCCCAGCGCCCGTTTTTCTCCTGGAACCGCCCCCGCATGTGCCATACCTTGCCTTCCAGGGCCGGTTGCGTTTTGCCGGCCAGCAGGTTCAGGGCTTCTTGCAACTGGGCGTCGGCCTGCTCGAGCCGCCCGGCCTGCTGATCCTGTTTCGCCCCGTCAATCAGGGACTTCAGGGCGCTTTTGTGCGCGGCGGTAAAGGAGGACTGCACGGGCGTCGGCGTGGCGGCCCCGGCGGCTTCGCCCGAGGGCGCGGGCCGATCCCGGTAAGCCGGTTGCAGCAGCTGGGCGGTTTCCTCCTCGGTCAACCCGGCCTTGTAGTCAATGTCTTGCAGCAGCAGGGCATCCACCCATTCTTTCACCACCTGCGAAGGCTGCCCCAGGGCATTGGTGATGAACTGATCCAGGGAACCCGCCGCGGTGCGCAGGGTGTGCTTGATGAAGGGCACCTCCGGGCGCTCCTTGGCCGCTTGCAGGGAGACCACGTTCAGGTAGGCGGCCACCTCGGACTGGGTCTTTTCGTCCGCCCCCAGGGCAGTCATGGTGTTTTTGAAGTCGGTCAGCACGGCCTTCAACGGAATCCGTTGGAAGCGATCCATCTGCACGCTTTGCAGGCCCCCGGAGGGTTTCTGGCTGGGGTCGGGCACGGCGGCCTGCTCCCGCAAGGCGGCCCCGGCCTGCCGAAAGGGGTGCTTCTCCTCCTCCGGGTCAAAGCCCGCCACCCCCTCCCGCGCCGGCTTGGCCTGGGTGCGGTTGTAGGGTTGAATCAACGGCGTATAGACACGCGTGACCATAGGGGCTCGGGTTTCCTTGGTTGGGGCAGTCTTCCACTTCAGCCATCGGCGGTTGGGGGTCGCCGCTACAGCAAGATCCTCCATCCGGAGGACGGAGGGGCCATTGAAAGGATATGCACTTTCAGCCCTTTGGCAACCGGCTTACCGGGAGGGCGCCCGGCAGTCAGGTCTGGTAGCCCGGGGTGGGCTCCCCGGCATAGCCGGTTGCCATATCGGGCCGGCTGCCAAAGGGCGGGGGCGGGGTGAAGCATTCTTTCAGCTGGGGCGGCAGCTTGTGGTAATACACCATCAGTCCGTGGTGGTAGGTATAGAACTTGAAAAAGTTGAAGGCCAGGTAGCAGGCCAGGGTCAGCACTTCCACGCCCAGAATGAGCCCCACGTTGGCCTCAAACCGGATGAACTGCTGAATGTCCACCTCGCCCAGCAGCCAGACGACCTCGGCAATGATCCCGCCCATCAGCAAAAAGAAGGCCGGAAACAGCCCGTAGATACAGGGCGAGGCAAAGGCGATGCGTCCGCAGCGTTGCAGGATGATGGGATTGGGCAAATCGGGCTCGGTTACCGCGATAACGTCCCCAAACAGGGTGGTGACCGCCGTCCACAGGCTGTTGACAAAGGCGATGAAGGTGAACAGGCCCAGCATCATCATGATGAACAGCTCGATGGTGATTTGCAGGGACAGCCCGATGAAGGACAGATCGCTGAAGGTGTTGAACAAATACAGCTCAATGACCCCCACGATGAAGGTCAGGGCGGTCAGCACCAGCGGGGGCAGCACGATCATGGCCGCTTGATAAAGCTTCCACTGGATGAGGGCCACGATGCCCCGCTCGGGATCCCCTTCATAATCTACATGCAACGGGTGGGGGCGCGGAAAAGCCCGGGCCCAGGCGGTGTAATACAGGGACTTGATGCGCAGCAGCAACTGGAACCCGCCCAGGAAGGACAGCACCATAAAAAAGGCCAGTTTAATGAAAAAATAGGCCGGCAGGTTGTCGAACCGGGTTTCCCCGCTGATGGCTAGGTGGCTTTTGGACCACTCGAACAGGGGCACAAACAGGCTTTCCGCCGTTAGCAGCACCACCGGGGTGATGATTAGCAGCAAAAGCAGCAGGGGCAGCACCTGGGGGGGCAGGATCATGTCGAACACGGTGACCCCGGACGGCAGCGACGGCGGAAGTTCGTAGGGCTCTGATGGCCCGGGGGCTCCCTGGAAACGGCGGTTGCTCATTGCGGGGGCCGATCCTCAGCTCAGGCCGTGACTTGGGACGAGGAGGATTTCTTGCCCGCCGGCTTTTCGGAGGCCTTCTCGAACACGATTTTGCCGTCTTTCAGCTTGGCCGTGATGTTGTCGCCTTCCTTGAAGCGGCCCATCAGAATCTCTTCGGAGAGCTCGTCCTCGATTTTCTTCTGGATGACCCGCCGCAGGGGACGCGCGCCGTAGGAGGGACTGTAGCCCTCTTTGGCCAGCTCGTCTTTCACCTCGTCGGGGATGATGAGCTCCATGCTCTGGGTGCCCAGGCGGGTGATGAGATCCTGCAGCATGATGTCCACGATCTCGCGGATCTCCTCCTTGGTCAGCTGGTGGAAGATGATGATGTCGTCCAGCCGGTTCAGGAATTCCGGGCGGAACATCTTTTTCATCTCGTCCATCACGGTTTCCTTCATCTTCTCGTAGCGGGCCTCTTCGTCGTTGTCGGCCACCGAGAACCCGAAGGGGGTGGGGTTTTCGATGCGCTGGGCCCCCACGTTGGAGGTGAGGATGATGATGGTGTTCTTGAAATCCACGTTGCGCCCCTTGGAATCGGTCAGGCGGCCATCATCCAGGATTTGCAGCAGCACGTTGAACACATCCGGGTGGGCTTTTTCGATCTCGTCGAACAGCACCACGCTGTAGGGCTTGCGGCGCACCTGCTCGGTCAGCTGGCCGCCCTCGTTGTAGCCCACGTAGCCCGGAGGGGAGCCGATCAGCTTGCTGACGGTGTGGCGCTCCATGAATTCCGACATGTCCACCCGGATGATGTTGTCCTGGGAGCCGAAGAAGTAGTCGGCCAGCGCCTTGGCCAGCTCGGTTTTGCCCACCCCGGTGGGGCCGGAGAAGATGAAGCTGCCGATGGGGCGGTTGGGGTTTTTGAGGCCCACCCGCGCCCGGCGGATGGCCTTGGAGATGGCCGTCACCGCGTCATGCTGGCCGATGACCCGCTCATGCAGCGTTTCTTCCATCTTCAGCAGCTTTTCGGACTCGGATTCGGTGAGCTTAGATACCGGCACACCGGTCCAGCTGGCCACGATCTGCGCGATATGCTCGGCGGTGACAGTAATCTTCTTGTCTTCCTGCTGCTTTTTCCATTCCTCTGCCATTTCCCGGATTTTTTCGCGCAGTTCGGCTTCCTTGTCGCGCAGATCCGAGGCGGTCTCGAATTCCTGGTTGCGGATGGCCTGTTCTTTTTCCCGGATGATGCCCTTGAGTTCCTTTTCCAGGGCCTTTCCTTCCGGGGGCAGGGCCGAAGACGACAGGCGCACCCGGGAGCTGGCCTCGTCAATCAGGTCGATGGCCTTGTCCGGCAGGAAGCGATCGGCGATATAGCGGGCCGACAGCTTGGCGGCGGCCTCCAGGGCATCGTCCCCAATCACCAGCTTGTGGTGGGACTCATACTTTTCCCGCAGCCCGCGCATAATCTCGATGGTTTCCTCCACGGAGGGCTCCTCTACCATGACGGGCTGGAAGCGCCGCTCCAGGGCGGCGTCTTTCTCAATGTGCTTGCGGTATTCGCTGATGGTGGTGGCCCCGATGCATTGCAGCTCGCCGCGAGAGAGGGCGGGCTTCAGGATGTTGGCGGCGTCGATGGCCCCTTCGGCGGCCCCCGCCCCAATCAGGGTATGCAATTCGTCGATGACCAGGATGATGTTGCCGGCTTGCCGGATTTCATCCATCACTTTTTTCAGGCGCTCCTCAAACTCGCCCCGGTACTTGGTGCCGGCCACCAGCAGGCCGATATCCAGTTGCACGATTTTCTTCTCGGAGAGGATTTCCGGCACGTCGCCGTTGACGATGCGCTGGGCCAGGCCTTCGGCGATGGCGGTTTTCCCTACGCCCGGCTCGCCGATGAGCACCGGGTTGTTCTTGGTGCGGCGGCCCAGAATCTGAATCACCCGCTCGATTTCCTTTTCGCGGCCCACCACCGGGTCCAGGCGTTGCTCCTGGGCGCTCTGGGTCAGGTTGGTGGAGAATTCGTCCAGAGTGGGGGTTTTGCTGCGGCCCGGGGTGGCGGTGCCGGCGGCGGCCCCACGGGTTTCGCCCAGCATGCGGATGACGTTGCTGCGCACCTTGGTCAGATCCACGCCCAGGTTTTCCAGCACCCGGGCGGCCACGCCTTCCCCTTCCCGGATCAGGCCCAGCAGCAGGTGCTCGGTGCCGATGTAGTTGTGGCCCAGCTGGCGGGCCTCATCCCAGGACAGCTCCAGCACCCGCTTGGCCCGGGGGGTAAAGGGGATTTCCACGGCCACAAAGCCGCTGCCCCGCCCGATGATTTTTTCCACTTCCGCCCGGGCTTCCTTCAGGTTGACGCCCATGCCTTTCAGGGTCTTGGCCGCAATGCCGGTCCCTTCGCCAATCAGGCCCAGCAGAATCTGCTCGGTGCCCACGAAGTTGTGACCCAGCCGGCGCGCTTCCTCCTGCGCCAGCATAATGACCTTGATCGCTTTCTCAGTAAATCTTTCGAACATAGACGCCTCTTAACTGGATCCAAAAACTTTAAAAATGCCGGGAATGCCGGAGGGAGAAGCAGACTGCTACCCGTCAGGTCCCTCGTAACCACCCTCCAAGTGTACCCTATCGGGTAGGTGGGTTCAAGTGTTTTCAGCCGCTATCATGGAGATCTTAATGTTTTTATGCGGTTTCTGGAGGTGTCAGGCATGGCTTGCCCACAATGCGGTTCACCCCTTCCGTCGCGGGCCAACTTCTGTCCCGCTTGCGGCGGCGATCTTTCCCGGATGGCGCCCGCCGAATTAAGGCAGGGGCCTTTTCTCCCGCTGCCTGGGCTGGCGGGATGGGGCGCGTTTGGCTTTACCCTGCTGCTCAGTCTGGCCCTGACCCTGTTGCTTAGCGTGGTGCTGGGTTTTCCGGTCTTTATCCTGGGGGCCGTGCTGCCCTGGCTCTGGCTCGGGCGGGGTCGGGCCCGCTAGCAGCGCGGCGACCTCATCGGTGGTTAACGGGCGCCACCCGCCGTTTTTGAGCCCGTCCAGCCCTACCGGGCCAAAGGCAATGCGCTGCAAGGCTTTCACCTGGAAGCCCAAGGCCTCGAAGCTGCGGCGAATCTGGCGGTTGTAGCCGGTGATGAGGGTCACCTCGTAGGTGTTGGCTGGGGGCAATGGGCAAATCTCGGCCATGCGGGCCAGTTTGTTCTCCGGCATCAGTCGGATGCCCGCTTTCAAACGTTTTTTGTCGGCGGCCCCCAGGGTGCGGTTCAGTTGCACGGCGTAGCGCTTGGGCCAGTGGTAGCGGGGATGACTGATGCGATGGATGAAGTCCCCGTCGTTGGAGAGAATCAGCAGGCCGCTGGTATCCTTGTCCAGCCGCCCCGCCGGATCCCCGCTGTGATATCGCTCGGGCAGCAGGGTATAAAAGGTTTTCTGGTTCTTTCCGGCGGTGCGGGCGGTGAGAAAGCCTACCGGCTTATGAAAGGCCAGGTAAAACCGCGCCGGGGCCGAAGCGATGGGCTGATCCGCCACCGTGACCCGATCCCGCTCCGGGTCGATACGGCTGCCCAGGGCCGTCACCACCACCCCGTTTACTTTCACCTGGCCGGCGGTAATCAGGGCATCGGCCTTGCGCCGGGCGCAATAGCCGCTGTCGGCAATGAACTTGTTCAGGCGCACCGGCTCAGGCATGCTCAAACAGGGGTAATTGCAGGGCCTCTTCGTGCACCACGTCGCATCCCAGCTCCAGGGCCAGTTGCAGGGCCGCCTCGTACTCTTGTTGGCTGGTGAGCGGCCAGGTGCCCCGCAGCTCCGGGCCAACCCGGATTTCTACCCGGTCGGCATACACGTGGAAGGCCCGGCGGCGATCCTGGCGGCGGCGGGCCAGGGCCCGCTCAAAGGCCGGCCCCGCTTGCAGGTTGAAGGTATGCATGGCCACCAGCACGTCGGCCAGAATGTTTTCCAGCTGTTGCTGGCTCAGCAGAACCTTGCCCTCCTCAAAGGCGCCCAGGCACAGCCGGATCCCCTCCTTTAGGCGACCCAAGGCTTCCCGGGAGGTTTCCGGGGGGGTGGGCTGCTGCAGCCAGGCCGACTGCTGGGCTTGGTTCAGATCCATGTCAGATCCATGGGCATGGGGCTCCTTGCGGGGGCGGTTGCCATGGCAACCGCCGTTTCAGTCCCCATTGTAGCCCGAACCCGGATCTCCTTAAACGGGGGTCAGGGGGTGGGCTTCAGGGTGGAGGCCCCGTCCAGGAACAGGCGCACCAGCTGGGCCGCCTTTTCCCGGTTGTCCAGGGGGCTGCTTTCATGAAAGGAATAGCGCAGGGTTAGCCAGTCCAGCAGGGTGAGGAAGAACTCGCCCAGCAGGGCGGGATCGTGGTGGGGATACAGGCGCCCGTCCCCGATGGCCGTGGCAAACAAATCCCGCACGGGCTCAAAGATGCGGGCTCGGTATAAATCCAGCACCTGCCTGGCCCGGGCTTCCCCCAGGTTCTGGGAAACATCCCGGATGAGGCATGGCATGGAAACGGGGGCATGTTCAAAAAAGCCCTCGGCCAGGCGCAGCAGCCGTTCTTCCAGGGGGGCCTCGTCGTGGTTCAATGTGCCGAAAGCCAGCCCGGCGGTTTCAATCAGCTCCCCCAGCACCGCCGCGTAGAGCTGTTCCTTGTCCGGGAAGTAATAGTAAAGGGTCGGTTTGCTGATTTCCGCGGCGCTGACGATGTCGTGGATGGAGACGGCGGAAAATCCCTTGCGGGCAAACAAGCCGCGGGCGTGCTGCAGGATGTGGGCGGCGGTGTTGATTTTGGCCATCTTGTCCCCGGGACGCGGTCTGCCTGGCGGACGCCCGGAAGATTTGGCGGTTTTTTTGGCGGTCATCCGGTACCGAAAAACTCCTCACATTCCGTCATACACGATTGATTGACAAGCCGTGGCTTCGCTATAAACTGGATAATATATACTGCTAGGTAGATTATCATCCAGGTTTTCGAACTAAGCCCAAAAGCCTGCGGCACAGCAGGCGGTGGGCACTTCTGTATGTTGCCATCCGTCTACTGACCTTGCCGTTGGCATTGTAACGGGACGGGACACCCGGGATCAAGGGCGGGCCTCACCCCCTGTCTTTGCCTTAGGGAGGAGGTGCCGGATGGATTCGCACACCGAGACTCGCAAGCACAAATTATCCCGCCTGGTGCTGTTGGCCCCAGGAGACGAGGGGCCGCGTGCCCGGCAAGCTTACCAGTGGCTGAACGACAAATTGCGTAAGGATCTGGGAGACGAGGGCGTGGCCCTGGCCTATCTGCAAGGCGACTCCCCCAGTATGATGGCTGTGGCCGAGCAGGCGGCGGCCTCCGGCCGGGTGTCCGAGCTGGTTGTTCTGCCCTTGTTCCTGGCCATGGCCGGCCCCGTGGAGCAGGCCATCCCCCAGCAGGTGGCCGAGATTAAACAGCGGTTCCCTCAGCTGGGAGTGATTATCCTGCCCCCAGCGGGGGAGCAACCCGCCGTGATCCAAGCCGTCTGCCAGGTGGCCCGGGGGGCGATCCGCTAAGGTTACAGTTTTGTTAGGGAATGACACCATCTTCCCTGGATGGGTTTTCAATAAAGGCGGATCATCATACAATAGGGTCCGCATCAGCTTTGTTGAGAAAAGGGGTCATTCTGCGCATGCGGGTCATCGAGCCTTTGCAGGCCGGGACGTCGCGGTTTGAGCAGCCGCGCTTTGCCCGTCAAAAAGCCATGGGGGTACCATCTGCCAGCCCGGTGCCGGCGGATCGCGCTCAGCCGGTTTCAGCCGCCCTTTGCCAAGCCTATGTGGGGGTTAATCCCCTTTTTGGGCAGACTGCCCGCCATGTCAGATCGGTACGCACCTTGGTGCCGGGCCACCTGCCCCGCTTTGGGCAGGGAATTGCCACCCCGGCCAAGGGGTTCCAACAGTATCAGTCCTATCCTATTACCCGGCCCGACGGCAGCCAGGGCACGTTGCGGTTTGCTCCCGGGGATCCCGCCTGCCTGGGTGCCACCTGGGTGAATCCTTCCGCCCGTACCCAGAGCGGGGTGAACTTTGCCTTCTTTTCCAAGCACGCCACCCAGGTTGATTTGTGCCTGTTTAATGCCGAAAACGACACCCGGGAGGTGGCCCGTATCCCCCTGCAACGATCCGGCGACATCTGGCACGGCTTCTCCCCGGATCTCAAGCCCGGGCAGCTTTATGGCTTCCGGGTTAGCGGCCCCTACGATCCCGCCCAGGGCCACCGCTTTAACGAACACAAGCTGTTGCTGGATCCCTACGCCAAGGCCGTGGCCCGCCCCATTACCCAGTGGGATGACAGCCAGCTGGGCTTTGAGGCCAAGAATCCTTACGACCCGGCCCGCAAAAGCACTCAGGACAGCGCCGCCACGGTGAACCTGGGTGTGGTGATGGACAACGACTTCGACTGGAAGGGCGATCGCCGCCCGGATGTTCCCTGGCAAAACACCCTCATCTACGAGGCGCACGTCAAGGGTATGACGGCCCTGCATCCCCTGGTGCCCAAGCACCTGCGGGGCACCTATGCGGGCATGGCCCATCCGGCGGTGATTAAGCACTTGAAGGAGCTGGGGGTGACGGCGGTGGAACTGCTGCCGGTGCACTATTCCCCGGATAACCATACCGCCCAGGGGCTTTCCAATTATTGGGGCTACAACACCCTGGGCTTTTTCGCCCCCCAGCCCGAGTACGCCGCCAACCGCAAAACCCCGGACGGGCCGGTGCGGGAGTTTAAGGAGATGGTGCGCACCTACCACCAGAACGGTCTGGAAGTCCTGCTGGATGTGGTATACAACCATACCGCCGAAGGCAATGAGATGGGGCCCACCCTGTCCCTGCGGGGGGCGGACAACCGCTCTTACTACCGCCTGGTGAACGGGCAAAAGCAATACTACATGGACTATACCGGCACCGGGAATACCCTGGATGCCACCAACCCCACGGTAATCAAGCTGATCGTCGATAGCCTGCGTTACTGGGTGGAAGAGATGCACGTGGACGGCTTCCGGTTCGACCTGATGTCCGCCCTGGCCCGGGCGCCTCACGGCCAGATGTACAGCGATATCAGCTACCATCCTCTCTTCAAGGCCATCCAGAGCGATCCGGTGCTTTCCAAGGTCAAGCTCATTGCTGAGCCATGGGACATCAGCATGGAAGGTTACAAGGTGGGGGCCTATCCCAACGGCTGGCGGGAATGGAACGGACGCTACCGGGATGATGTGCGCAAGTTCTGGAAGGGCGAGCCCGGTATGCTGGATGATTTCACCACCCGTTTGGCTGGCAACAGCGATTATTATCCGCAGCGGGGCCCCCTGGCCAGCATCAATTTCGTGACCGCCCACGACGGCTTTACCATGCGCGATCTGGTCTCTTACGAGCGCAAGAACAACTGGGCCAACCGGGAAAACAACCGGGACGGGGAAAACAACAACCACTCCAGCAATTTCGGGGTGGAGGGCGACACCACCGATCCGGCCGTCCTGGCCCGCCGTCAGCGACAGATCAAGAACTTCTGGGCCACCCTGCTGTTTTCACAAGGGGTGCCCATGGTGCTGCACGGCGATGAACTGGGCCGCACCCAGGGGGGCAACAACAACGCCTACTGCCAGGACAACCCCACCAGCTGGATCGACTGGGGCAAGGCCGATGCGGAAATCCTGGCCTTTGCCAAGAAAGTCTCCAACCTGCGAAAGCAGCACCCGGTGTTTCGCCGCACGCAATTCTTCAGCGAAAAGCAGTTTCAGCCGGGCCGCAAGGACGTAACCTGGTTCCGGGCGGACGGCCAGCCCATGCGGGATTCGGACTGGATGCTCACGTATGCCCAATCGGTGGGCGTGATGTACGACGGGGACGCCCCGGGCCTGGCCGGCAAGGACAATCACTTCCTGCTGCTGGTCAACGCTTCCAACATCAGCCTGCCCTTCACCCTGCCGGCCCATGCCGAAGGCCAGTCCTGGCGCCTGGAGCTGGATACCGCCGAGCCGGTGAACACTCCCCGGGCGGGCCAGGCCTACGCCGCGGGCAGCGTCTACACGATGGCTCCCGGCAGTCTGGTACTGCTCAAAATGCCCAACCCCTAAGTGGTTTGCTAGATTTTTTGCCGAAAGGCCTGGGCATAGCCGGTCATTTCCACGTAGGCCGACCCTGCCACCGGCTGGCCCCGGTGGGTGCCGCTCACCCGGCAGCTGCCCTCCCAGTAAACCACCCCGGTGGAGCGCTGGGTGGCCAGTTCCTGATCCTCCAGCGCCGGCGTGACGGTCAGTTCCAGTTGCTCGGCAGGGATGGCAATGCGCCAGCCCATGGGGTAGCGGGCCCCGCTGTGGGGGCTTTTCCACTGCCGTCCGGTGGGAGTGACCCGCAGATCAGCGAACTTCAGGTGGCGGCTTTGCCCCCCGGGCCCAATCAGGGTGCCGCTGGAGTGGGGATCCAGCGAGCCGTCCCGGCGGCGCAGCAGGTAAATCATGACTTCATGATTATCGTCCAGCTGCAGGCTGAACCAGTCCCAACCCACCTGATCGGCACTCAGCTGGTTGCTGCCGAACTCATGATCCATCCAGCTCAGCCCGCTAACCCGCTGGGCCTGCCCGTCCAGGATCAAAAACCCCTCGGTGGCCAGCCGGGTCAGGGAGTAGTAATGGGAGGCGCAGCCGGTGCAGCCGGCCTTCTGGCTAACCCCGTTTTCCCCGTGGATGGCCGGCGGCTTCTGGGGTGTGAGCAGCAGGTGCAGTTCCGGGGCCTGCTCGGTGCCCCGGAAGCCGGCCTCCAGCACGTGGCGGTCTCCCAGCAACTGGGCCGACCACAGCTCGTTCCACACGTAGTAGACATCCTGCCGGGCCCCGGCCACCGACCAGGCTCCCCGGTTCAGCTTTTCCTCGAACCGAAACGTGCGACCCGCTTCATCGGTCAGGGCCAGGTGGGCGGCATACCCCTGGGCGGGCGGCTCATGCCCTTCGGGGGGTTGCCCGATGCGGAAAAACGTCAGCTCATACCCATAAGTCCGCCCGGCATCGGTTTTCAGGTGGCCAGTATAATACCACCACTCGGTCTTGTAATCCTGATGGGCGGCATGATCCCGGGGGAAGGTGTACTGGTAGCCGGGCAGGGCTTGCCGGAAGGGGGTTGCCAGCACCAGGGGAACCATCACTACCACCGCCAGGCCCGTCAGCCAGGGTTTCAGACGCGCATGCATGGGCATTCTCCTTTCATTCGGCCCGCACCACTTCGGGGGCCGGAGTGCGGGCGGCCAGCCGAGCCGGCACCAGCCCGGAGAGTACCGCGGTGCCCATCACCAGCAGGAAGGACTGGAGCAGAAAGGCCACTGGCACCGAAAACTGGATGGTCCACCCGAAGGACTGCTTATTGATAACGAAAATGAGCAGGAACGAGAGCAAAAAGCCGATAATCAGCCCGCTGGCGTTGCCAAACAGCCCCAGCAGGGCGGCCTGGGTGAGCACGATGCGCCCGACCTGCCGGTTGCTGGCTCCCAGGTACTTCAGGATGCCGAAATCCCGGCGGGCTTCCAGCACCAGGGCAAAGAGCGAGTTCATGACCGCCAGCATGGCTACCGCGATGGCAATTACATGCAAGGCGTAGGTGATGGCAAAGGTGCGATCGAACACCCGCAGCACCTCGGCCCGCAATTCCCGGTTGCTGCGGATGAACAGCTGGCGGGGCGGCTGGCTGCGGGCCAGGGCGTCCACAATCGCCGCCCGCACGGTCTCGGTGTCCGCGTCCGGCTTCAGGAATACGGCCAGGTTGCTGACGGAGGCGTCGTGGTAGTATGCCCGGTACCAGGGACGGGGCATCACCACGTAACCCAGGTCGCTGGCGTAGTCATAGTATATGCCCTCCACGGTGAAGGCCCGGGGCCCGCTGGGGGTATCCAGGCGCATGGTGTCTCCCGCCCGGATGCGGTTGCGGTTGGCGAAGCTTTCGGTCACGATCACCCCGGGGCGGCGCAGGCAGCGTTGCAGGATGGGGGCCATGGGCGCCCCGCCCACGAACTGCAGGTTGCCGTAGCGGGCCAGCACCGCAAAGTCGCCCACCCCCAGGCGGGCGGGGTTGCCCTGGTATTCAATGGGGAATTCATAGAATCGGTCCAGGGCGGCAATGCCCGGCACGCTCCGAAGCAGGGCCACGGTCTCCGGGCTGATGCGGCCGGTCTGCTTGCTGTCCTGCCGGGCCACCGGGTCAATCCACAGGTCGGCCTTCAGGGTCTGGTTCACCCACAGGTTCACGGTCTCCCGGAAGCTGCCGATCATCACCGCCAGGCTAATCATCATGGCAATGCCAATCATCAGGCTGGCCACCGCCACGGCGGTACGTCCCAGGGCGCCCCGCAAAAAGAGACCGGCCATGCGTCCTTCCACCCCGCCCAAGGCTTGCAGCCCAGGCAGCATAGCGCTTAGCAGGGCTTTTAGCGTCCGGGGCATCACAAACGCACCGGCCAGGATCAGCAGCAAGGCCGACACAAAGCCGAATACCGGCAGATCGCCCACCGGGGGCTGCAAGGCCGCCCAGCCCGCCAGCCCGGCACAGGCCAGTCCCGCCATGGCCAGCCGTCCCGAGTAGCGTTCGATGCGCGTTTCGTAGGAAGCCCGCCGGCTGGCTTCCGCGGGGGCCACGTGGGTGGCTTCCAAAATGGGGGCTAGCGCCCCGAGCAGGGTCATCAGCAACCCGAACACCCCCGCCTGCACCAGCAGCCATGGGTTCAGGGGAAAGCCGGACAGCACCTGCCCGGTGTACAGGGCGGCCACGGTGGCGGACACCGCCCGGGAAGCCCCATGGGCCAGCATGACTCCCAGGCCCAGCCCCAGGGCCGTACCAGCCACGCCCATCAGCAGGGCCTCCCCCAGGAACAGGGTGAAAACCTGTCCTCGCGAAAAGCCGATGGCCCGTAAGGTACCAATTTCCGGGCGGCGGCGGATGATGGTGATGGACATGGTGTTGTAGATAAGGAACACCCCCACCAGCATGGCGATAAAACTGAGCGTGGTCAGGTTGTAGCGGTAGGCCCGCAGCATCTTGTCCACCTGTTGGCTGCGGCGCTGGGAACGCTGGGCGCCCAGCCCGGCGGGAAGCTCCTGGGTCAGCTTGCGCAGGGCCGGTTCGGCCAGGGGTTCGGGCACTTGCAGGTTCACGGCGCTCAGCTGGCCGATCATGCCAAACAGGCCTTGGGCGTTGGGTAGGTCCATCAGCAGGACGTTGCCGCTGTAGGCCCCGCCCAGCCCCTTGTCCGAGAGCACCCCGGCCACGGTGAGGCGCACCGGGTGGTCGTTGACAAACAGCTCGAACCGGTCGCCGGGGGCCAGGCGGTATCGGTGGGCCAGCCCGGAGCCCACCAAGGCATGCCCGGGTTTCAGGATGGCCAGGGGATCCGGCAGCCGGCGCTCAAAGTCCAGGGACTCCCAGCGCCCGCCAAAGTCGGAGAGCATGTTGAAACCCAGCACCTGCACCACCTCCCGGCTGGCTGGCCACAGGGCGGTCTGCTCAATGACCGGGGCAAATTGCCCCCCAATCCGCCAGACCCAGCGCATCTGCCGGATTGCCCCTTCCGGCATGGCGGCCCCTTGCATCGGGCGTACGGTTAGGTTGCTTTGCCCGGCCACCCGATCCAGGCTGTCCCGGAAATTGGCCAGCGCCATGTCGTTTGCCAGGGTGATGGCCAGCAGGATAGCCACCCCCAGGGCAATTCCCAGCACGGTGAGGGCGGTGCGCAGCCGGTTTTGGGTCAGGTTGCGCCAGGCAATGCGAAAGTCCCAGCCGGTCATGGCAGACGGCTTTCCGCCAGCACCTTGCCATCCCGCATGCGGATGGTGCGATCCGCCGTGGCCGCGGCTTCTTGGCTATGGGTGGCCATTACCACCGTCTGCCCGTGGTTTCGGCAAAGCGCCGAGAGCAGGGCCAATACGCTGTGCCCGTTTTCGCTGTCCAGGTTGCCGGTGGGCTCGTCGGCCAGAATCAGGGCGGGTTGGTGCACCAGGGCCCGGGCGATGGCCACCCGCTGCATCTCTCCCCCGGACAGCTGGGCGGGGTAAAAATCGGCCCGGTGGCTCATGCCCACCTGGGCCAGCATGGCGGCCACCGCCTGATTTCGGGCATCTGGGGTGTATTGGGGGGACAGGGCCAGGGGCAGGGCCACGTTTTCGCTCACCGTCAGGGTATTGAGCAGGTTGAAAAACTGGAACACAAAGCCTAGCCGGGTACGGCGCAGGCGGGTGCGTTCGGCCTCGCCGGCGGCAAAGGGATCCACCCCGTCCAGCAGCACCTGGCCTTCGGTGGGGGTGTCGATGGTGCCCAAAATGTTCAGCAAGGTGCTCTTGCCGCAGCCGGAAGGGCCCATCAGCGCCACGAACTCTCCGGCCCCGATATCCAGGGACACGTGATCCAGGGCCAGCACCTGGTGCTCGCCGTAGCGTTTGCAAAGGTCGATGACTTGGATGCGGGAGGCCATGCCCCTACCTTAGCACGAGGGGGGCGCGGCGTCGTGCAGCAGGGCCAGCGCCTGCCGGATGTGGGCCTGGGCGTCCAGGGCCCCGGAAAATACCAGCCGGATGATGCCTTCCGGGTCGATGACGTAGGTGGTTCTTCCCGGCAGCCAAAACAGGAAGGGGGGCACCCCGAAGCACCGGCGGGCCTCATTGCCCGGATCGCTGTAGAGCGCAAACGGCAACTGGTGCTGGCTGGCGAAACGGCGGTGGGATTCGGGCGGATCCCCGCTGATGCCGATAACGTCCGCGCCGACGGCCTGGAAGGCGGTGTAATGATCCCGAAAGCCGCAGACTTCCTCTGTGCAAACCCGGGTATTGTCCCGGGGATAGAAAAAGACCACCAGCCAGCGTCCCGGTTGGCGCAGATCTGCCAGGCGGCAGGCCTGGCCGTCCCCGTCCCGCAGCATCACGTGTTCGGGCAGCCGATCGCCCACCTGCAGCGGGGGCATGCTAACCCCCAAAACGCTTTATGGTGCGCTTCAGCAGGATCCGCTTCAGGTCGTCCAGAAACCACAGATCCCAGGGCACCACCCGGCGGGCGGTTTCCTCCAGGTTGGCGTCCCATTCGGCTTCCACCTGGCGTTTGACCGCCTGCATGCGGGCCTGGATTTCCGGGCTGAGTTCGGGCGGCTCGCTCATGAACTTGCGGATGTACTGGCTGTAGCCCTCCAGCTCCCCGGCATCCAGCCACAGCCCCTGGCAGTTCGGGCAGCTGTCAAATACAATCCCGGAGCCCAGGTTCCATTCGTAGCGGTGCAGCGGGGTCTGATCCACCGGGCAACAGCGAGGCGCCACCGCTTGCAGGCTTTTTTTCACATCCGCCTTTTCAAAGGCCCCGGGAAAGGCGGCGTCAATCCGTTTCAGGCTGTCGCTGCTTTCGACCGCCTCCAGCTCCCCTTCATCCAGCCAGACCCCGCATCCCTTGCGGCACAAATCGGCTTCCACCCCGTTAAAATCCAGCGGGGATAAGGGGCTGAAACATACCGGGCAGATACGGCTGCTGTGATGGTCGGGCTTGCTCATGGCGATATTCCTTGCTTGGGCATAAAACGGTCTGGGCCAGTTGTCGGCTTGGGCGGGCCGATCTTTAAACCGGGCGCCCATGGCATCCGGTCCCTGTAATCCATTGTAAGGCTTCTAGCACAAGGTGGGGTTGAGGGGTTTTTGTGTTGGTGATTCAATCGGGGCGGGTCATGGGATCCGCCGGATGGATCCCTGTGGGTGCCATGTTCCGTAGCCCGTTTTGCAAGCGACCGGATTCGCTTCGGTCTGATGGGGTTTAGCCCGAAAGGCGCAACAACGCTCAATGAATGTTCCCGCCGTGAACCTTGCTGCCGATCAGCTGATGGCCAGACGCCTGGCTATCGTTTCCCGGCGTTTCAGTTTTTGGGCCCCGGTGGGCAACGCCGTGTTCGGCCCCTTGCTGCTCAACCAGGAGTACAAACAAAAGGGGCGTCCCGATCATGAGCGGCGCATGCTGGTGTTTCAGGAGGCGGCCAGCCAGGGGGTGAACCTGCTGGTGCACTGGGCCTCTTTCCTGTTTGGCAGCAAGCTGGCCGAAACCCTTATCAGGCGGCGCTGGCCGGGTGTGGGGCCTGCCTCGCTGGAGATGGGGGTCACCATTGCCGCCAATGTGGGCAGTTTCCTGGGCATGAGCCTGCTGCGCCCGGTGGTGAGCGCCAAGCTGCTGAACCGGTTCATGGGGGAAACGGGTCGTCCCTCGGCCCAGGCCGAGCGTCCGGCGTCCCGATTGCTCCCCCTGCCCGGGGAGCCTCCCCTGCGCCGAACCATCCTCCCCCCGCAAGAAGCTTCCCCAGCCACCCTACCCCCGGCCTTCCCCCCTGTTCGCTAGCTGCCTGGGCAGGGCGCCCCTGGCCGATGGGGGAATGGTTTTCCCGTCCTCGGGAGGTTAGCATGGCAAAAACGGGAGGGGCCGCGCATGGGGGCCAACGGGGTCTTGATTGCCATGATGGTGCTGGCCATGGTTTCGTTTGCCGGCTTGCTGGTGCAGGCTCGCACCCGGGCCGGACGGGCCTGGGCCTTTTTCATGCTGGTGTCGTTCCCACTGGGAGCCTGGCTGTGGCTTTGGCTGCCAACGCCGGTGCCCCGGGCCCTTCTGGCGCTTCCCTTGGTGGCCCTGGCGTTGGGGGTGGGCATATGGCTGGCCTGGCAGGAGGGTCGATCTGGCCCCATGCCGTCCCAGGGCGGGCCGGAAGGGGAGGCCTGGACAACCCAGGAGGCGTTGCAGGGGCCGGCGGGAACCCGGCGGGTACTGGCCCTGTACTTTGGCCTGTTGCTGGTGGTGGCCCTGGGGATGCTGCTTTTGGCCCTGTGGGCGGGACGCGGGCCCTAGGGGGCATCAGGGGCGGGTTCGGCCATGGTGTTTTTTCTCCACCAGGTTGGCCTGGGCCGTTTTGGCTTCCAGGGCGGCCTCGTTTTCCTCCAGGCTGCCATAGTGGTGGGCGCCTTCCAGGCTGGGGGCGTGGGTGGCCTCCAGGGGTGGCCCGCCCCCGCTTTCAAAATCGCCCCCGGTGGGGCCGCCCATGCGCCGATCGATACCCGGCCCGGTGGCGTAGCCCGCTTCGGCTGCCCGGTAGCTGTCGGCCCTTTCCAGGATAGCGGCCAGCTCCTCCGGTGGCAGCAGGGCGGTCTGGGCATCCTGAACCAGGGGGTCACCGTCTTCGGTGCGCTCGGTTCCGGCGGGGAGCTCGGCCAGATCGGCCCTTTCCAGGCTGTCTTGCACCTTTTTCCTGAGATCGTCCGGCATGGCAGGCCCTCCCCGTGGCTGGTGCCATTGTGCGCCCTTTTCCGGCGACATGCCATTGGCAGGCTGGGGGATGCCCCCTCCCCGCCTGGCCGGGGCAAACCGCCCGGCCAGGTGCCCCGGCCTGGATAGGGCCGCCCATGGGCCGGAGCCGTTTCCACGCGTCCTGCCCGGGTGGGGAATATCGCATTTGCCGGGGCGCGGCTACACTGAAACCAGGGATACGCTCAGGGGAGGGCTTCAATGAGAACCACACTGGTGTTGACGCTGGACGATGAGCTGGCCGCTTTCCTGTACAACCGACCGGGCATGGTGGATCCCAGCGCCATGGTGAACCGGCTGGTGCGCCAGGCCATGGCCCGGCATCCCGAACAGGCCGCTTCCGGGACGGTGTCGGATGGGGTCTCCGTGGCCATGGAGGCCATGCTGGATGAAGACACCCCGGCGGCGGGGTAGCGGGCCGCAGGTAAATTGAAAGGACCGGAGCGATGGACCATACCGTTGTCATCATCCTGGACAAAGAGGCGGCAGACTTTGTGGCCGGGCAAGCGGAATCGCCCAACGATTACATCTGCCGATTGCTGCGGGAGGAAATGCGCCGGGAGAAAGGCCTGCCGGCCAGCCAGCCTTCTGCGGCGGAGCTGCTGGAAAGCACCCCCGATACATCCGGCTATCCCGAGATGCAGGGCTCCTGGGGAGAGTAGCGCCGGGCGGCCATGCCGGCCCGCCCCCAGGGCGTTTGGGGCTATCGTTATTTTCAATCGCTGGGGTTTTGGGACGTGAGGTGCCATAATGCCCAGTATCGCCCGCTTCGGCGAAACCCTGCCGCCCGGGTGGCGGTCAGGCCACCTTGACCAGCATAAAGGAACATGACGATGTCCATAGGACGCAAAAAAACCAAGGTTTCCGAACCCAAAATCGCCGCCCCTCCCGCGATTACCCAGGGGGAATACACCCTGCCCACCGGGGATCGTTACCTCAGCCGGCAGCAGGGGCACCGGGAAATTACCGAGGCCCTGCTCTCCCCCTTGACCCGCCAGACCGTGGATCGGGGCCAGCAAGCCATGGTGCAACTGGCCGACGAGTTGGCCCGCCCCGATGCCCGGCGCATGGCCGATATCCAGGAGCGCAGCCAGACCTTCTTCGAGCGCCAGGCCCGAGGCATCCATGAGGAGGCCGACGATCAGGTCATGCGGGCTGCCTCTGACCTGGGAAAGCGGTTTGGAGGCACTTATAACGCCACCTTTGGTACCGATCTGCTGGCCCGCTTGGAGCAGAACCGCCTGGAACAACTGGCCGCCGCCCGCCTGGATGCCAGCCTGTACGGGGAAGACCTGGCTCGGGCCGACGAGGAAAGCCGCATCCAGCGCTTCCAGTTGTTCCAGAACTACCTGGGTGATCTCAACAACCAGGCCCAGAACTATGCCGCCCTGGGCAGCAACCTGCTGCAGGACGAGCGCAACCGGGCCCAGGACCTGGCCGTGATGCGGGCCCAGCTGGCCCAGAACGCCCAGCGCTACAACCAGGAGGCGGAGTTGACCCGTCGCCAGCAGCGCGCCGACCTGCTGCGGACGGCCATGGCCAACCTGCTGAGCCCCAAACTGCTGGGTATTTAACCGAAACCACCGGCAACGGCCGCCCGAAACCCCTGGGTGGCTTTTGCCGGTGCCGGATCAGACCAGCCCGTCGCGCAGGGCCTTGACCGCCACCTGGGTGCGGTCGTCCACGGCCAGCTTGTGGATGATGTTGGCCACATGGGCCTTGGCGGTGTGGTCGGACACGTTCAGGAGCTGGGCGATTTCCTTGTTGCTCTTGCCGTCCACGATGAGATTCAGCACTTCTAGCTCCCGGCTGGTCAGCTCGGTGTTGTAGCGTACCCGGGCCTGGGCCGACTTGTCGGGGCTGTCGGAGGCAAGGGGTTCCGGGGCCGGCATGCTGCCCAGGGGCAGGTTCTGCATGACCATGCGGGCAATGGCCGGATCCAGCCAGATGGCCCCCTCCATGACCATTTCCAGCACCTGGAACAGGCGGTCAATCTTGATCTCCTTCATGCAATAGGCGTCGGCCCCGGCGGCCATGGCGGCCAGAACCTCCTCGTGGTTGTGGATGGAGGTCAGCATCACCACCTTGGCGTGGGGCAGGGCTTTCTTGATTTCGCCGGTGGCCTCGATACCGTTCATGACCGGCATGCCGATATCCATCAGCACGATATCCGGCTTCTCGGCCATGGCCAGCTCCACCCCCTGCCGTCCGTTTTCGGCCTCCCCCACCACCTGGATGCGATCCTGCTGGGAGAGGGCCATGCTGAGCCCGAAGCGGGTCAGCTCGTGGTCTTCCACAATCAGAATGCGCAGGGTGCCGGTCTGGGCGGGTTGGGTCATGGGGCTATTCCTTCTGGTTGGCTTGCCGCTTGGGCAGGGTCACGTAAAAGCAGGCGCCTTGCCCAACCTGGCTTTCCACCCGGATGGCCCCCCCGTGCATGCGGGCGATCATCTTGCAGATGGACAACCCCAGGCCGGCGCCGATTTTTTTGCGGGTCTGCTGGGCAAAGTAACGGTCAAAAAGATAGGGCTGGATATCGGCAGGAATGCCCGGCCCGTTGTCGCAGACGCCCAGCTCCACCGTTTCGCCCTGGTCCAGGGCCTGTACGGTAATGGTGCAGCCTTCCCCGATGTGCTCGATGGCGTTGCCCACCAGGTTGGTGAGCACCCGGCGCAGCTGGTGGGCATCCCCCTCCACCGGGGGGAGATCCGCGGGAATGGCGTTGATCAGCCGGATGCGTTTGCCCTCGGCCAGGGGGGCCAGGTGATCCAGGCAATGGCCGGCTAGGCGGGAAAGATCCACCGCCTCCAGAATCAGGCGAATGCGCCCGGCCTCGTACTGGTAGGTTTCCAGCAACTTGTTGACCATCTCCAGCAGGTCGTCGTTGTTCTGGATCAGCCGTTCCGACAGCTGGGCCAGCTTGGGGGGGAGGGCGTCCCTTTGCATCTGGAACAGCTCCAGGGCCCGCCGGGCCGCCACCAGGGGGGTGCGCAGGTCGTGGGTGAGCGCCGAAACGAAGGTTTCCCGGATGCGTTCGTTTTCCTGCAACTGTTCGATGGCTGCCACCAGCTCCCGGTTGGCGGTTTCCAGTTCCTGGGTGCGGGCATGCACCCGCTTTTCCAGCTCCTCGTTCAGCAGTCGCAGCTCGGCTTCCACCCGCTTCAGGTAGCTGATGTCCTTGCGGATGGCGATGTACTGGTAGGGTTTCCCGGTGGTTTCGTCCAGAAAGGGCACGATGGTGGTATCCACCCAATAGAAGGTGCCGTCCTTGGCCCGGTTCTTGATTTCCCCCTTCCATACCTTGCCCTGGCCGATGGTTTGCCACATGGCCTGGAAAAAGGCCTTGGGATGGTGGCCGGAGTTGACAATGCGGTGATCCTGCCCCAGCAGCTCCGGCCGGGAGTACTTGGAGATTTCGCAGAAGGTGTCGTTGACATAAATAATCCGTCCCTGGGCGTCGGTGATGGCCACAATGGCCGCCGCGTCCAGGGCGGATTTGATGTCGGAGAGCTCTTTGAGCAGCGCGTGCAGGGCCGTTTCCTCACCGCCCGGGGAGGACGTCTGGGCTTGGGCGTCGGTAGGGGATGTCACGCGTGCTAGAGTCCCTCTAAGCCGTTGGCCTGGCAGGAATTTTACCGGTAAAGGCCTTCAGCAGGTCGAAGGTGGTGACGATGCCACAGAGTTGCTGGTTCCTGGCGTCCACAATCACCACCCGGTGAATACGATTCTTATACATGATTTCGGCCAGGGCTTCAATGGCGGTTTCGGGGGTGGCGGTGATCACCCGGCGGGTCATGAAGTCCGAGACAAAGCCTTCGGTAATGCTTTCCAGGTGGAAGCCTTCCGACTCCAGGGCCCGGTCCAGGGCGTCCGACTCCTGGAAGCTGGGCGAAAAGGCCAGGTTCAGCCCGGTGTTGAGGATGTCCGACATGCTGATGAGCCCCACCAGGCAGCCGGTCTCATCCACCACCGGGGCGCCGCTGATGCGGTTGGCCACCAGCAACTCCTGCACTTCCTCGCAGGTCATGTCCGGGCGGGCGGTAATGACATGGCGGTTCATCATCGATTGGGCGGTCAGGGTCATGGCGGGTCTCCTCCATCAGCGTGCTTGTAAAGAAAAAGCCCGGCACGGCATGGCGCTGTGCCGGAACAGACCAGAAATTAGGGATTTAAATTGTGGTTTGTGGTGTTAGCGTGGGTTGTATTCCGGTTGGGATGCCAGTGGCCCTGGCAGAAACGCGGGGCGCTTCCGTCGTCTTGGCGAGCTAGCAGGCAGCCGGCCACCGACATCCGTTGACCGGGCGACTCCCGATGGGAGACGACATCCGGGTAAAGCCGTCGGTTCCGTGCGGGGGGCGATGCCCCCCTTGCGGATGACCCCATCATGGCAAAATTCACCCCCGCTTAAATTCAGCATGTGGCTATTACCCTAATGGCTAACCTCGCCATTCCAACAATGGCGGATTTATGCCCGTCGGCAAACGCCTACCATTAGGACAGGTTCCAAACGCATTCATCCCGGACAGGAGGTTCGCCCATGGCCCTTTCGCGATTACCCGACCAGCCTGACATCGCCTATGTGACCCTGGGCGCCCTCAATCCCTGCCGGTTGAAAGAGGACTTGCCGTGTGCCGTCCAGATTGCCGAACACCTGATTGGCCTGCTGGAAACCTACGGGGTGGGCGAGCCGCCTTCCCTGAAGATTCCGTCGCCCATGGCCCTGGCCGGGTTTTATCGCCGCGGGGTGCTGGACGTGCTGGACGCCCTGTACGAAATGAAACTGCGCCGCTACGAATACGTCACCGGCGGGCTGGATCATGAGGTCATCTTACATGACCCCCTGAACCGCAAGGCCCATCCCCATGTCTCGTGGCCCATGTTTACCGACGGCTGGCATTCCCCCTGGCAAGCCCGGCCGCGAACCCTTTACCCATAACGGGAGCGTTTTACCATGGAAAACCCCATCAACCGGGCTACCGAAATTGCCCTGGACCAGTTGCCCCCCTTCCTGAAACCCGCCGCCGGCCCCCCGCCGGAAGTCAGTCACATTGCCGGCTGCCTGTGCCAGGTGCTGGACGGCCATGGGGACGAGGGGGCGGTGGTGCTGCCCTCCCTGGCCCAACTGAAGGAGCACTTCCATTGTTCGCACCTGGACATCTACGATGTGCTGCGTGCCCTGCGCCACCGTGGATTCGACTACAGCTTCGGGGGCCTGGACGCCCCCCTGCGCCTGTGGCGGGTCATGCCGCCCGATTAATGCCAACCCAGCTGTTTTGTACGGAATTGTAAACCAGAACGAAGGAGACCCGACATGAAAATTCTGTTACCGACCGATGGCTCGGATTGCGCCCGCCAAACCTTGCAGTGGGCGGCGGAAACCTTTGACAAGCAGGCTACCGAATATTACCTGCTGCATGTCATCCGGGTGTTCCCGGAAAACTACAGCGTGGAATTCGACATTGCCGACACCACGCGCATGCTCAACGAGCTGAAGCAGGAAATGGAAGCCCGGGGCTGCCGGGTGGTCAAGGCTGAGTATGTCCTGGGCGAGCCGCTGACCAGCATTTGCGCCTATGCCGACGACATGCAGGTGGATCAGGTGGTGATTGGCTCCCATGGCCGCACCGGGCTGAAGAAGATGCTGCTGGGCAGCACCAGCGAAGCCCTGCTGGAGCACTGCAAGCGGCCCGTGCTGATCCACCGCAACCTGCAACCGGAGCGCCTGCACGTGGAGCCCCCGCACCTGGTGCCCCAGAATACCATTTTTTAAGGAGCCAAGCCCATGAAAATTGCCGTGTTCAGCGCCCGGCCCTACGACCGAGAGTTTTTTGACCAGGCCAACCGGGACTATGGCCATACGCTTACCTACTTTGAGCCCCATCTGGACAGCCACACCGCGCAGCTGGCCAAGGGCTTCCAGGCGGTGTGCGTGTTTCCCAACGACCAGCTGGATCGGGCCACCCTCAAGGAGCTCTCCAATCTGGGAATTCGCCTGGTGGCCCTGCGCTGCGCCGGATTCAACAACGTCGATCTGGACGCCGCCCGGGATTTCAGCATCCAGGTGGTGCGGGTGCCAGCCTATTCCCCTTATGCGGTGGCGGAGCATACCGTGGCCCTTATGCTAACCTTGAACCGTAAAATTCACCGGGCCTACAACCGGGTGCGGGAAGGCAACTTCAAGCTGGATGGCTTGCTGGGCTTCGATATGCACGGCAAGACCGTGGGAATTGTCGGTACCGGACGGATTGGGGCCGTGCTGGCCGAAATCCTGCATGGCTTCGGCTGCCGGCTGCTGGCCTTCGACCCCTCGCCCAGCCTGATGTACGAGGAGCGGGGCGTGCATTACGTTACGTGGCCGGAACTGTTGCGGCAATCGGACATTATTTCCCTGCATTGCCCGCTGACCCCGCAAACCCGGCACCTGATCGATGCCAACGCCCTGGCCCAGATGAAGGACGGGGTGATGATCATCAACACCAGCCGGGGAGCGGTGGTGGATACCCGGGCCCTCATCCAGGGGCTGAAATCCGGCAAGGTCGGGGCCCTGGGCCTGGATGTCTACGAGGAGGAAGGGGACATCTTCTTCGAGGATCTCTCCGACCGGCCCGTGCAGGATGACGTGTTTGCCCGCCTGCTGACCTTTCCCAACGTGCTGATTACCGGACATCAGGCCTTCTTCACCCGGGAGGCCCTGGAAAACATCGCCCGCACTACCCTGGCCAACATCCAGGATGTGGAAAAGGGCCAGACCTGCCCCAACCAGGTGCCGGTCTCCGTCTAGTCGTTTAAGCAAAGGAGAACCCCCATGACCCTGCAAGCCGAACTGCTGAAGTTAACCCTGGAGCGTGCCCGGCGTGAAAACGGGGGCCTGCGCACGCTGGGCCTGCGTTTTTACCAGCGGCTGTTTGACAAGTATCCCCAGGTGCGGCCCCTCTTTCACACCGAGCCCGAGGAACAGCACGTCAAGCTGATGGCCTCCCTGGGCGCCATTGTGGCGGCGGTGCAGTCGCCCGATCGCCTGATGCCCTACCTGCATGCCATGGGCATCCGGCATGTGGCATACGGCACCGAAGAAGGCCATTATGCGGCAGTCGCCGAAAACCTGATGGCCGTGCTGGAAGAGCACCTGCGGGTGGAGGGGGACTGGACCGACGCCATGCGGGCGGCCTGGCAGGAAGCCTTGCAGGCGGTCTCCGCCATCATGATTGATGCGGCCCGCCGGCCCGAGGAGTACGCTCCCGAGCTGCTGGCCGCGGGCTACGGGCTGGACGGCTTCCGGGTGGATACCGACAAGCCCTGGGAACTGTCCGTACCGGCCCCGCCCCTGGAGGTGTAGCGCCATGAGCGGCCAGGAAAGCAAACCAGTCCAGCTGCAAGGGGTGGGTGACTATCCTTTCCTGCTGGACTGGGTTCCTGCCCAGGCTTCCCTGGCGGCCAGCGCCCCGGTCAGTCCGCCTGCCGACAACCAGGCGGCCATGACCGGCTTGTTGTACCGGGCCCGCCGCTATTTCTGGCAGGCATCCTGGTCGGCGGCGGAAAACATGTATCGCCTGCTGTTTTCCTATTACAAGCGTTTTGGGGCGTGGTCGGGCGAATTGCGGGATACCTATTTCGCGGCTTTGCTGGAGTACGGCTGGGTGCTGGTGCTGCAAGGCCGGGAGCAGGAGGCTGAACGGCTATTCAGCGAGCAGCTGGCCGCCCGGCTCAAAACCCTGGCTCCCGACCCGAAGACCCGGCCGGCGGATCGCCGTGTGGCCGAGGTGGTGGCTTCCCTGCAGCACCAGGGGAAACTCCCCCACGCCCATGCGCCGGAAGTCCGCCCCGATCCCGAGACACTCACCTGGCTTGGCAAGCGGCTGGCCGCGGAAAACCATGGCCGGCTGGCCGGGGACATGCTGCGCTTTGCCCAGGTGGCCTACGGCTTGCGCCAAATGGAAACGGCCCAGCTGGCCTGGCGCATCGAGCATGGCAACGCCCCCATGGCATCGCCGACTCCCCAGCAGATCATCCGCACCATTCCCGCCCTGCAATGGCTGCATTATGCCCCCACCCAGGGACCCTTCCCCTATGACTACCAGCGGGCGGCGGCCCACTACGAGCAGCCGCCCGATGAATGGGTGCCCCCGGTTAACCCGGCGGCCAACCCGCGGTTCCGGCCTTAGCGGCAGCAGAGTTCCGGCGGCCAGGGCGTAGGCGGGGCGGCCGGGACATACAAGAAGTTGAAGTAGCAATACAGCCCGAACAGAAGCAGGATGACGGCCACCATCATCCAGAAGGCCCCACGGCTCATGGGGTGATCGTCGGCAGGCCGGCTCAGGGCGGCTCTCAGTCGGGGAATACGGGTGCTGGACATGGCTTACCTCCCTTCGGGGGTGGTGTCTTGGTAAAGCAAGGTATCCGGGCACTCCTCCTGCTTCTGGGGCGGGGCTTGCAGTCGGATGCGCGGGTTCAGGAATTCGTCAAAGGCGTCCTTGATGTTGTAAAACTCCGTGCGGCAGTCGGCGTCGGCCTCCTGCTCACTGAGGCATTCTTCCAGGCGTTTCATATACTGCTGCATGCGGGCCTTTTCCGCATCGGCATTCACCGGTTCGCAACCGGTCTGCGGGTAGCCGGCGGGGGTCAGCACGGTGAGGGCGAGCACCAGGGCCGGCAGAATAAGCGAACGTTTCATGGCGGAACCTTTCAAAGCGATGGATGTTCTCTGTAGCTTCAGCTTAACCTGTCCAGGGCCGGCCTGCCTTCCCAAAACGAATATTAGCCAAAAGGGGAAGCGGCGCCTGCTCGCCATGCGGGCATGGGTATGCGTTACGGAATTTTGCCGGTTTCGGAATTGGCGCTTGCGTCCGGGGCGCTCTTGGGCTATCCTGCCTCAACAACGGTTCGTTCCACCGGTTTGGGGTATGACGGTGGGATATACGGACGGGGAAACTGGGTTTCTGCATGCCTCGCCATTTTCTAGGGGGTTCGCAATTCCTCCACCTATGGAAAGGCCTGCCGCTCCGGGTTTTACCGGTGCCTTGCCGGCTCCAAGCCTCTGAAGCCTGACCCAATGCCTGTTGGAAAATCGTTTGTAACAATGCACTTAACAAATTAGCAACAAGACAATTTTAGGAGGCTTATAAAAACGTCCTGGTAGAAGTAGAAGATGTGGGTTCCGTCCTGTATCGCCCTTCCTCCGGATATCCAGACTTACGAATGTGATGTGAGCCAAAAAGCATCTGGGGAAACCTGTAGTGTTTTTGCAGGCGGTTTAACCAAAGTTTTAGGGAAAAGTTTAAGGGAAGAATGGAGATAACATTACGATGAGACTGATGGACCAGCAGGTTGGCGTAGTGAAGCCGTTTGCCAAGCCGCAGGGCAAGGAAGTGGGTTTCGGCACCAGCCCGATTTCAGCCAACCATGCCAAGTCGGTACAATTCGGCGCGTCCACCCGGCCCAAGGCGGGCGGGGTGGATGAGGAGGCCACCGATCTCGGCGCGCTCCTGAGAAGCCAGTTCAACGCGGCCCAGGCCGTCCAGACTTCCGAAGTCATTACCCTCAACGAGCTTTATCGCAAGTTGCTGCGTGATCCGGCCCCGGCCCTTTCCGCCCACCAGCGGCTGTACCGGGCCATCATGCATGAAGGCGAGGATGAGCCGGTCAACATCCTGGGGCGCAAGGTGCGCCGCTACAAGGCGTTCACCGGCGGCGGCAGTGTGACGCTGACCGCCCTGCGCGGGGTGGAAGAAGCCCATGAGCAATTCATGAACCTGTTGCGGGACGGCCTGGACGGCAACGAAAAAGGCCGCCGCGCCATTCTGCTTCTGGGTGGCCCCGGGAGCGGCAAGACCGAAACCGTGAACATCTGCAAACGCCTGCTGGCGGAATCCACCAAGACCTTCAACCCGGTCTACTCGCTGAAGTGGGTGGATCTGCCGCCCGAAATCCTGAAGCTGGGCAACGAGGAAGGCGAAGAGGATACCGATCCCAAGCTGAGCAACCCGCTGCTGCTCTTCCCCCGGGAAGTGCGCCAGGCCATCCAGACCCAGCTGAACGAGGCCTACCAGCAGGAACTGGGCTTCCCGGTCTTCACCCTGACCGAGGACGAGCTCTCCGGGCGTTCCGCCAAGATTCGCGACCTGCTGGTGAAAAAGTACCTGGAGGAGCTGAAAGAGAGCGAGCCGGATCTGAAGCCGGAAGAAGCCCTGCTGAAGGCTACCGAGATGGTCATCAACAAGCATGCCCGGGCCCAGCGCGTGGTTTTCCGGGAGGATCAAGGCATCGGCTACGTGGAAGGGAAAGACCCCAACCACTTCGACGCCACGGTCATCAGCGGCGACGTGCACCCGGCGGGCGAAGCCCGTTATGGCACCGCCCAGGATCCCCGCGCCTTCGACTACGGTCGCAGCGACGTGCTGAAAGGCAACGGCGGTTTGGTGCACTTTGACGAGATGCTGAAAACCAAGGATACCCACCTGCAGTCCCTCTTGCAGATTGCCCAGGAAGGCCGCGCCAAGGGGGTGGCTGGTATCCGGGAAAAAGTAAACACCGTGCTGCTGGGCACCAGCAACCTGGCTGAGTATCTCAAGCTGCGGCGCAAGGGAGAAAACAGCCCGCTGTTTGAACGGATTTCCGTGGTCAAGTTCCGCTACCCGCGCAACTACAAAGAGGAAATCGCCATCTACAAGGATGGGTTCGAAAAGCAGGCCCGGACGCACAACATCTATATTGCCCCCCATGCCCTGGAAACTGCGGCCCTGTTTGCGGTGATGACCCGTCTGACCATTCCTTCCGGGGAAAGCCGGGGCATCCTGCCGGTGAAGGCCGATCTCTACGCCGGAGAGTTCTCCAAGTATCCCAAGGTGCCCCAGGCCACCGTGGCCAAGTGGAAGGCCGAGGGTGAGACCAACTACGAGGACGAATCCAAAGAGGAAGGCTTCACCGGGATCAGTACCCGTTTGATGCGGGACTTCCTGACCGCCATGAAGAACAGCCAGTTTATCGGCGATCCCACCGGCGAGCGCACCCTGGACGGCTTTGCCATGATCAAGGCCCTGCGCTACGAGCTGGAAAACAATGGCCTGTTCAAGCTGCCCAACGTGAAGCTGCGCCAGGAGTACGAGCAGGTGCTGAACCTGGCCCAGGCCCGTCTGGATGAAGCGGTTTCCGAGGATGTCAAGGCGGTGATCGAGTCCGATGACGAGCAACTGCAGGCGGCCTTCGAAAACTACACCCGCCGGGTCATCGCCTGGTCCAACCATGCCAACAACGGCATGCCGTTTGACAATACCGATGAGCGCGGCCTGAAGGAAAACCTGGAGCGCGCCGAGCGCAACATGACCGTGGTCGAGGAGCAGATGGGCCTGAGAACCAAGGAGGCCCGGGAGGCTCACCGTCACCAGTTGGCTTCCAAGCTGGCCCTGAACCAGATCCAAGGCAAGACCAACGACCTCGACAGCAACCCCAGCCTGAAGAAGGCGTTGCTGGCGGTGCTGACCCGCAGCATGCAGGTGGGCATCCCCTACGAGGCGCTCAAGACCACCAACCCGGATGCCAAGCAGAAAGAGCACCAGGAGCGGTTCTACACCAAGATGGCCCAGAAAGGCTACAACCGGACCGCCGCCCTCAATGCGCTTGAATGCTACCAGCGCGTCTACAACCGGCAGTAAGCGACTTGTATAAGGAATCCTCCCTGTGATGAATGTCCTTCATCCGGCAGCCCGTCAGTTAACTGCCGTCACGCCCGTCCCCCGGTTCCGGGGCAACCCTGCCCAGCCGCTCCAGCCCGGAGCGGTCTCCCAGGCAGCCGCCGCCCCCGAACGGGTTCTGGCAACCCTCGGCGCCCACCAGGCCTATGCCGCCCCGCAAATCCAGTTTGCAAGCCGCATGCCCCGGTTCGGCAACCAGCAGGACGCGCAGTTTGACTACGGCGACGATGAGATGCGGGACTTCTACCTGAACAACGATCCGCGTCATTCCCCGCGCTGGCTGGCGGCCAACGCGGATGCGGATCGCCTGCTGGCCGCCATGCAGGCCAAGGGCATCACCCCGGAGGATACCGTGTTCATGATTGCCAGCCCGGCCAAGCTGTTGCAGGTGGCCGCCCGTGGCCTGCCCAACATGCCCCCGGACTGGATCCATGGCATGAGCCTGTATGACCTGATGCAGAACGAGACCCATGGCCTGGGCCATATCTACGAACTGGTGCTCTCCACCAAGCCGTCGGTGGCCTACCTGCTGAACACCAACACCCCGCTTGAAACCCGGTTGGTGATTGCCCACGTATACGGCCATACCAGCTTTTCCCGCATGAACAAGCTGTTCCGGGATACCCGCCCGGATGAAATCCTGCACATCGTGGGTGAGCAGCGCAACGTGACCCGGGATCTGCTGGGGGACATGACCATTCCCCGCGACCCCGACAGCCAGCGCAACCCGGTGAAGGAGTTCATGAACAAGGTGCACTCCATCGACATGCTGATTGACCTGGGGGCAGAACGCCATCCCATCCAGGACTTCGGCATTACCGAATACGTGCCGGCCTTGCACCAGGAAAAAGCCGGGGATCGCAAGGACGCGCCCCCGCCGCGCACCCTGGATCCCAAGGATCGTTACCTCTACTCCGACGAGGAGTGGACCGAGATGGAAAAACAATTGCGCCGGGAAAACACCCCCCGCCGCAAGAAGTTCCCCACCGGCATCGATCGCGACATCCTGGGCTTCCTGGCCAAGCACTCCCCGGTGCTGGCCCCCTGGCAGCGGCAGATTCTGCAAATGCAGCGGGAACGCAGCTACTTCTTCTCGCCCATTATGCGCACCAAGATTATGAACGAGGGCTGGGCCTCCTTCTGGCACACCAAGCTGCTGCAGGAAGATCCGGAAACCAACCTGGACGACGCCTCGGAACTGGCGGCGGTTAATGCCGGGGTGATTGCCCCCTCGCGGCAAAGCCTCAACCCCTACTGGCTGGGCTTCAACATCTGGCAAGACCTCTACATCAAGGCGGGTTTGGGACTGCCCCTGGACGAGGACACCCCGCCGCAATTCATCCACGAAACCATGACCAGCATCCGTACCAAGCCGGGCTTCGACGAGGCCCGGGCCATCCAGACCCTGGCCAAGGTGGTGGAGAACGAGGAAGACTTCACCTTTATCGAGAAGTACCTCACCCCGGATCTGTGCGAGAAGCTCAAGCTCTACACCATCGAAACCCAGGAAAACCCCTATGCCCACTATTATGGCGGGCCTCGGGAATACCAGTACATCAAGTCCAAGCAGGCCGAGGAAGTCCGCGGCGCCATCCTGGAAGGGTTGCGTTACGGCGGGCGTCCCCAGCTGGAAGTGGTGGACGGCAACTTCGAGGACAACGGGGAGTTGCTCATCAACCACAGCTACTCCTCCGACGCCCTGAACGTGGCCCACACCAAGAAGACCTTGCAGATCCTGGCCTCGATGTGGGGACGTCCGGTGCATATCGATACCTATATCCCGGAAGAGGACGAAGAAGACGATTACGACCCCTACCGGGGCCGCTTTGGCATCCCGCCCACGCAGCCTCCGGAGCCAAAGCCCAAGAAGGAGCCGGAACTGGTGGCGGTGCGCTATACCGCCGATCCCAAGACCGGCGAGGTACGGACCTTCTTGCGGGAAGATCGCAAGGCCACCCGTCGCATTACCGTCAATGAAGACGGCACCATCAGTTAGTAGGTTGGAGCCAGGGAAGAAGATGACAGAAATCAAGCACAATCCAGCGCAAGCCCTGTTGGGACGGCTCCCGGTGGCCGGTATCCGCCAGAGCCAGCAACCCCTGTTCGCCGGGGTGCGCTTTAATGCCGGCCCGACCGCCGATACCTTGCAGTTGTCCCGTCCGGCCCGCCCGCCCCAGTTTGGCGGCCTGCCCTGGATGACCCGCAATCCCATGTTTTCGCCCTCGCACCTGCAGGCCACCGAGGCTGACTTTGGCGACCTGCGCCGGCATGATCCCGATCTCGACGAGTGGATGGACATGCTGGACGGCAAGACCACCGAGGATTACCTGCTGGATCAGATTGTCAACGACAACATCCAGGTGGATTCCGACGGCAGCATTGTCATTAACAAGCCCCGCATCGATATCCCCATCATCCACCACGGCAACAAGTCCGGTGGCGGCGGTGGTGGCGTCGGCGCCGGGGAAGGGGAGGAAGGCGATCCGGTCAATGGCCAGCCGGGTGAAGAGCCCGGGGAAGGCAGCGAGGCCGGTAAAGACAAAGGGAACCCACCTTTGAAGCCCTGGCAGCAAAGATTCTCGCCCTCCGAAATTGCCCGCCTGGTGGGCAGCCAGTTTGGCCTGCCCTTTATGCGCCCCTCCGACGGGGAGTCCAACCGGGTGCGGGTGACCAAGGACGCCACCAAGGAAGTGCCGCCCGGCGACCTGCACCGCAAGAAAACCTTCCGTAACGCCGTGCGCCGGGTGGTGGGCGGCGCCATCGCCCAGGGCGAGCAGCCCGACTTCAGCGAGGTCTTCCCGATCCGTCCCGACCGGGTGTACAAGGCCATCGAGCATGAGCCCCAGCCCAACCTGAAGGTGGCGGTCATCTACGTGGCCGACGTGTCCGGCTCCGTGGACGAGAACCTGCGAACCTTCACCCGCAACGCCAACCGCTTTGTGTCCTACCCGCTGAAGTACAAGTACGGCCAGCTGGCCGCCGAGCTGGCGGGCGAGGACTACTCCGACGCCGAATTCTTTGGCAAAGACGGTACCGAGGAAGGTGGCCTGAAAGAGCGCTTCATCGTCTACACCACCGAGGCCAACGAAACCACCGAGGAGGACTTCTACAAAACCACCCAGAGCGGCGGCACGCAGTGTTCCTCCGGCTTCAAGAAGGCCCAGGAGATTATCGAGGAAGAATACCCGCCCTCCGATGGCTGGAACGTGTATGTGTACCATTTCTCCGATGGCGACAACTGGGGCGACGACAACGCCCAGTCCGTGAAGATCATGAAAGAGATGATCAGCAGCGGCGTGCGCTACATCGGCAGCGTGGATCTGGGGAAACCCAACAACCGGCCCAGCAACTTCCGCAGCGGCATCGATGGCGCCTTCAAGGGCGATCCGCATGTGGGCACCATCGGCGTGCCGCGCAAGGGCCAATACAGCCTGGATGACTATAAGGGCGTAATCTCTACGTTCCTGCCCCCGCAAAAAGAGGAACCCGAATGGTATGATACCGACGTCGCTGCCTAAATTCCAAAGCCTCGCTCCCGCCGCCAAGCATTTGCCAATGGCCCTGCCGGCGCCTTCCGCCCAGCAGCTTCCAGTGTTCGGTGCCTCGGACTCCGCCCAGGCACCCTCCAGCAAGCTGCTGCAGGCCTATGCCGGGGTGCGCTTTGCCGGCACCGAGAGCGCCCTGCCGCCGGATCGCATGACCTTCGACGAGTTCATGGCCATGGTCAAGGAGGACCCCAAGAAATACATTCCCACCGCCCGCCAGTACTTTGTCAGCGGCCTGCAGTCCTGGGGCACCCACAAGGAAGAGGTGCTGGGCGAAGAGGTGAACGTGTACGACTTCCCCACCCGGCCCTGGACGCCGCCCAGCGTGCAGGACAAGGATGAATTCTACGGCCAGGAGCTGGTCATCAACCAGATCGTGGAAACCCTGAACAAGCTCTCCAAGAGCCGCACCCCGTATCTCATCCAGCTGGTGGGCCCCAACGGGGTGGGCAAGAGCCAGCTGCTCAGCGTGATGCAGGAAGCCATGGAAGTGTTCTCCAGGCAGCCCGGTGGCGAGCGCTACACGTTCAGCGTGATTGTGGCCGACCGCAAGAAAGGCACCCCGGTGGCCTTCCCCACCATGGCTTCGGCTGGGGCCAAGAAGAAATCCTCCCTGCCCAAGGAATCCGAAATCAGCTTCCGCCTGCCTTCGCCGCTGGCCGTCAACCCGCTGTTCCTGCTGACCGAGCACGAGCGCAGCGCCCTCATCCAGGAGCTCAAGGCTAAGGGCAAGCTGGACAAGGACGAAAACTTCGACTTCTTCATCAAGGGCGGCGCCCTGGACAAGCGTTCCCAGAAAGCCATCGATGCCTTGCGCCGGGCTTATGACGGGGACATGGACAAGGTCTTCCGGGAGCACATCCAGGTGGAGCGCTACGACTTCCCCCGGGTGATTATTCCGGCTGGCGAAAACCCGCATGCCCAGGTGCAGCACCTGGGTGGTGAAGTCACCTGGCGTAGCGCCCCGCAATCCATTGTCAACTCGGGCGCCTTGTTCGAGTACATGGGGTACCTGCCCCGGGCCAACGGCGGCATGATCAACATCGACGACATGGGCCGGGATCGCCGGGCCGATTATGCCTACCTGCTGGAAACCGCCCAGACCGGTAAGCTGATGCTGCATTCGCCGGTGGACGGCAGTATCGAGGAGCCGGTGGATATCATCTTCTTCTCTACCGCCAACCCCGATGGCCTGAACATGCTGGCCCAGCAAGGTAACTTCCGGGCCCTGAAGGAGCGCATCATCACCATTGCCATGCCGCATGAGCGGCGCTTCCAGAACGAGGCCAAGGTACACGCCTCCCTGTTCCGGCAGGCCGAGCAAAATGGCCGCAAGATTGCCCCGCATGTGCAGGACATTTACGCCCTGTGGGCCACCATGACCCGCCTGCTGCCCGCGGATCCGGCCTCCCCGGACTACCGCAACCTGCAGGACTCCGACAAGTTCAAGCGGGCCCTGGTCAAGCTGGATCCCCTGAAAAAGGCCCTGCTGTACCAGGGGGTGGAAGACCTGAATGCCGCGGAAACCAACCCCGACGCCGCCGGTTACCTCACCCCCTCCGAACAGTCCCTGTTGCGCCGCAACCTGCGGGTGATTGCCAGCGAGCACCAGCAGAGCGTGGGTGAAACCAACTATACCCATTACGAAGGCGGGCTGGGGGTTTCCGCCCGTGACGGCGACAAAATCCTGGTGCCCCAGATTATTGATGCTCACAAAGGCCAGCCCCTGACCGTGCTGGACGTGTTCGAGACCCTGGCCAAGTACATCAAGTCCGAGCCCCTGTGGATGTCCGAGCGCCACAAGTTCCTGGGCGACTACTTCAAGGATGCCAAGGGCCAGGTGGATCAGACGCTCATGAAGCGCGCGATGCCGTCCGAGGTGGAACTGCTGAAGCTGGCCGAAGACTACGCCCGCCGCCAGTTCAAGCAGGAAGTGCGCGAGGCGGTGGAAGTGTACCAGACCGAGGACGCCCATATCCGCACCATCCAGAAATACCTGGAGCACGTGCGGGCGGCGACCGCCACCGAGGCGGAAGAAAAAGAGGTGAGCCCGGAATTCCGCGACGATCCCAACAAGAAAGAGCCCAACCAGAAGTTCATGCGCGACATCGAGGACGTGTTCGGCATTTCCCACACCCCCGAGGACCGTACCCGCATCCGGGCACGCCTGACCGGCTGGAACCGCGCCGAGAACCCGGCCCAGAACATCAAGCGGCTGTTTGAAAACGAGCTGAACAAGATGCGCAAGTACGACGAAATCACATACAACGAGCGCATCCTGCAATTCCTGCGCGACACGGCCATGCTGCAAACCAACCCAGGCATCCTGGAGCGGGAAGCCGCCGAAGTGACCGAGCGCAAAGAGCAGATCGATCGCATGCACACTGCGGTGGCCCGCCTGGGGGCCATCGGCTACCCCGCCGAATCGCTGCCCAAGCTGCTGGGTTGGGCCTTTGGCAAGGGTTACATTTCCGATGAAAGCCTGGAGGTATACGGTTCATGACATCCATTACCCGCTTCGGGCAGCTTCCCTCGCTTCGTCAACCTGCCGTAAAGTTCGCCCAGGCTTTGCCTGTGGCCGCTGCCCCTGCCGAGGGCACCCCGGCAGCGACCCCGGCGCCGGTGGGATCCGCCGAACTGACCGCGGCGCTGAAGGCCCGCAACAATATCGTCCATCTGCCTACCTTTGCCGGTCAGGCGGTGCGCTTTGGTGCCGAACGCCTGCATATCAGCCAGCGGGCCGGTCACCCGGTCTTCATCGCCCCCGGCTACGAGGACCAGTACATGGCTGCCCTGGAGCAGGAGATTGCCGGCAAGCGCCAGGCGCCCCAGATGGCCGGGGTAGTGGAGGAGATCGACGGCCAGAAAATGATGGTGGATCTCGATACCCACTTCTTCAACCAGGGCATCGTGTCGGTGGAAGGCCCGGTGACCGATGGCATGGCCGCGATGCTCACCCGCCAGATCCGTTACCTGGTCAGCAAACGCCAGGCCGAGTCCAGCAACGAGCCCATCCTGATGACCATCAACAGCCCGGGGGGATCCATGTTCGCCATGAACGCCATTACGGACGCCATGGAAAACGCCCGCCGCACCGAGGTTAACGGTGAGCCGCTCAAAATCATCGCCACCATCACCGGCATGGCGGCCAGCGCGGGTTCCATCATCGCCGCCACCGCATCAGAAGTGTACATGACCCCCAACGCCATGTATATGCTGCATGCCCCCATTTCCGGTACCCAGGGCGAGTACCACGGCATGGTGCAGTCCATGAAGCTGACCCAGCGCCTGTGGCAAAAGGCCCTGGACATCTACCGCAAGAAGATGGGCTACAAGCAGTCCGATCTGGCCAAGTGGACCCAGATCGGGGAGCGCTGGCTGGATCCCTACCAGGCCATGAAAGTGGGCCTGTGTGAGGGCATTATGGATTCCTACGACCATATTATCCCGCGGGAAGAGGCCCTGGGCCTTTCCAAGCCCTTCGAAAAGGGCAAGACCGACCTGTTCGAAGTGGATCCTGCCCACAAGGACGATCTGGTGGCCGAGGACCGGGACGTTTAGCCCCCTCTCCAAAAAGCCTGAAATATGCAAAATGCGCCTGCCCACCGGCAGGCGCATTGCGTTTGGGGGGCGGCCCCGCCTACTTGCGCATCATCTTGCGCACTTCGCCAATGTGCATCTCTTCCTCAGCCACCATGCGCCGGGCGTATTCCTCGATCATCACCGATTTGTCCTTGACCAGATCCAGTAATTGCTGGTACAGGTGCAGCTGCTGGGTTTCGTGCTCCAGGGACTCTTCCAGGATGCTGAAGATGTCGTGCTTGTGGGTTTCCAGCAGTTGCCCAATGCCCAGCGAGGGGTGCTCGCCAAGATGCGTGATGAGCTCCCCGGCTTCCTGGGCATGGGTCAGGGACTCGGTGCCCTGTCCCCGCAGCCAGGAGGTGATGGGGATGCGGTTGGGGCCGAAAACCATAAACGAGTAATGGGTGTAGCGTACCACCCCGGCCAGTTCCATTTCCAGAATCCGGTTCAGTACGTCCAAGACTTTCGCGGTGTCCAATTTGGCGTCGCTCATCCGATATGCCCCTCCGTGGCTCGATTGGTTATGGATACGCGCCTATTATGGCACAAGCCGGGGGGTTCATCCAAAACCCCAGCCAGAACGCCATGGGGAGCCGCATGGCAATTCCTGTTGATTGCTTGTTTTTATTTTAATAGTTCTGAGTATTGCGTCAGCAAGTTAGGGTATGAGGTGGGAATGGTTTCACCAAGCGGTTTTGGCATGTCCCCGTTCCAGATGATGCCCATGATGGGTGCATCGCCCATGGGCTTTTCCGGCAGTCCCATGGCAAGCCCGGGGATGGGAATGGCGTCTCCCTTTGGCTTTGGCCAGAATATGGCCCAGCCGGGCGGTGGCATGGGGCAGGGGGATCCTGCCCAGATGATGTTTCAGATGATGGGCATGATGATGATGATGATGATGTCCTTCATGATGATGCTGATGTCTATGTTGCAGCAGTCGGGGCAATCCCCGGGTAGCCCGGGCGGCCTGGCGGACATGAACGTCCCGGGTGAGCGCCTTGGCAACGGCGGTGGCGGAGGCGGTGAAGGCGGCGGAGGCGGTAACTTTGCGGCCCTTAGCGATCGCGCGGTGCCCACCACCCTGGAAAGCATGAATGTCGGCAACAACGCCGACCTGCGTAACAGCCTGGCGGCCATCGCCGAGGATCCTGACGGGGCCCGCTTGCTGGAGGCGGTACAGGCCAAGGGCATCCGTATTCGGGTGGGCGATCCGGGCGGCCCCGAGGTGCAAGGCCTCTTTACCGGTAACGAGATTATCGTGCGGGATCCCCGCAACGTCAAAACCCTGGTGCACGAGATGGTGCATGCCGCCACCAATGGGGATGGCAACTCCAAAAGTGAGGAAGGTCGCGCCGACGTGATTGGTACCCGGGTGGCCCGCCGCATTGCCCAGAAGGAAGGCCTCGATCCGGGCAGCATTGGCGCCCGGGAGGGATCGGACCAGCACATCTTCGAAACCAAGAAGCAGGTGGACGGCTACCGTGGCCTTTCTGAGGAGAATGGCTCCCGGCAGACCCTGGCCCACCTGGGGGTGCAGGTGAACGTTTAGACGCCCCCAACCGCCCCCGATGGGCGGGCCGAGGGCCGTTTTGGTTCAGTGGATACGTCAAAGGTAGGTAGGAAAGTGGTAAGTAGTGCTAGCGCAACGCCGGTAACCCGGCGGGATAACCTGGATGCCTGCTGCAAGCAGCCCCAGCGGTCGGCGGATCGAACCGGCGGTGTGTCCGGCGGCAATGCCGATAGCCGGGCCAACGGCTCCTCCCTGGCTGGCAGCAACGCCTTGGGCACCCAGACCGCCTTCGACCAGCACAACCCGTTTTCGGCCACCGGCCAGCAGAACAACCCCAATGCCACCGGCCCCAACGGCAACCCGCTGGGTCTGGACGGCAACAACCTGAAGGCCTCCGGCGACAACCTGCTTGGCATGATGGCCACCGTGGTGACCACCATGATGATGGTGGTGACCACCATGATGCAGATGGTCTTTTCCCAGCTACAAAAATCCAGCCCGGCCAGCACGGCTTCGGGCAGCGGGATTACTTCCGCCAGCAGCCAGCCTGGCGGCAACCAGCCGACCGGCGCCCCCGGTGGCGGAAATGGCCCGGATGCCAACGGCGCGGCCATTGCCACCGGCTCCAACCTGCCCGCTTCTTCCCTGGCCGAGCGCTTTTCGGCAGATCGGGTTTCCCAGTTGTATGCCGGTTCCGCCGCCCCCAACGTGCAGCAGTACCTGCCGCACATCCTGGGCGCCCTGAAGGAGCAGGGGATCGACGATCCGCAGATGGCCCTCTACGCCTTGGCCACTATCAAGGTGGAAACCGGCAGCTTCAAGCCCATTAGCGAATATTCGGGAGGCTATGCCTACGAGGGCCGCCGGGATCTGGGCAATACCCAGCCGGGCGACGGGCACCGCTTCATGGGGCGGGGTTTCATCCAGTTGACCGGACGGGCCAACTACGAAAGCTATGGCCGCCAGCTGGGCGTAGACCTGGTGAACAACCCGGAGCTGGCCAACGATCCGCAAATTGCCGCCCGGGTGCTGGCCCTGTACCTGAAAAACCACGAAGGACGCATTCGCAGCGCGCTGGCCGCCGGCGATATGGCTGCCGCCCGCAAAGTGGTGAACGGCGGCACCAACGGCTTGCAGGGCTTTACGGAGGCTTACCGCCAGGGTCAAGCGCTGGGTCTGGTTTAATAACCCAGGCGGAGGCTCTTTACCACTTCTCTACCCTTTACCGTGGGGCAGGCTCGGGCGGCGCCCAGTCATCCACCGGGCCGTCTGCAATCCAGGTCAGTCGATCGGCCAGCCCGTCAAAGTCCCGCCGGGACACTTCCACGCTGCGGGTGGCAATGCGCTGGAAGTCGGCGGCCTGAAAGTGCTCTGCCGTGGCTGGCAGCTCACCCGGCTGCAGGGAATATTTCAGCCGGACGCTGTCGGGATCAACCCGGTACAGCTTGACGATAAGGTAGGTGGTGCCCACGGGCCGGGCCGGGTTTTGCATGGGCCGGGCTGGGGGCAGCAGGCCCCCTTTGAGTTCCTGGGGCAGGATCGCTTCCAGGCTGGTGGCATCCACGCTGTAGATGCCCCCGGCATGGGGGTTCCGAGCCAGTGGGCCGGCGCAGGCGGAAAGCAGAACCAGGCTGGCCGACAGGGCCAGGATCAGCAGGGAGCGCAGGGAAACGGGTTGGGTCATGGTGGCATTACTCCTGTGGGCCGGATGGTGCGGAATCTTGGGGGGAGGGGGTTTCCCAGGGGCTGGGCCGTCTGTGCGCTGCCGGAGGGGCTTCTTCCGGGGGCGGGTTGACCCGGTTCAGATCGGCTAGCTCGGCCTCGCTGAGGGGCTGGTGGCCCATGCCTACCAGGGGGTGGGGAGCCTTTTTCAGGGCCTGCCGGTCAATGTGCCCCAGGCCGCCTGGCAGGGACACTGCGTGGTGGGTGCCGTCGGCCCCGATGGTCAGGCCAAAGCCCACCTCGGGATCCAGCACTTCCAGGCGGGCCGGATCCACCTGGGCGGGTCGCTCCGGGAACCGGTTGCTGTAAAGCTTGTAGATCACCTCGTTTTCCGAGGCCTGCAGAATCTTGATGACCCCATAGGGGTTTTCGGCTTGCAGCGCGGCATCAGCCTCCGTATCCGATGCCGTATTCGCTTCCTCGTCATCTTCCCCGGCGGCCTGGTCGGCGGCCTCGTCAAAAAACAGGCTCTCAAACTCCTCCTTCAGGCTGGGCTTGCCTGGCGGGTTGGCTTCTGAGGCCTTTGGCACAGGGTAGAGGGTTTGCGCCGGCTTCAGGTCGGCGACGAAAACGGTGTAAAGATCGCCGGCCTGGTAGTGGGCCTGGTGGCACCCTGCCAGCATGCCGGCCAGAACGGCGCAGATGCCGACCATGGTTGCCTTGCGCCCCAAACTGCTTGTCATGCCCTGGCTCCTTGCATTTTGCCGTCGGAGGGTGCCCTTGTAAGGGCTGGGGACGGTTCCCCAAAGTGTAGCACAACCCCGGCGCCGGCGGGCATCGGTTTGGCCTGGGGAGGGGGCGCTTCAGGGCTGGGCCGGCAGGTATTTCAGGGAAACCGGCAGGGGGCCGCCTACAAAGGTGTAGCGGGGATCATGGGCTCTGGCAGGGTTGGCTGCCGGGCCGAAATCATATTCCAGCCCGTGGCGATCTACCAGGTAGGTCACCTGGTAGCGCCCCCCCTGGCCCTTGACCTTGGTGAAGTAGCCGTAGGTTTGGGTAAAGAAGTGCAGGTAGGTGTTCTGCTTTGCGTCCAGGCGGTTCAGCAGCTTGCCTTGCTGGGGTGGGGTATACACCAGGGGCACCCCCTCTCCCTTGCCCGGATGGGTGTCGAAGATTTTGATCTGGAGGGTGGCCATCTTGCCTACGCAATTGGTGTCGGCACTCAGCAGATCGCTGGGCGCGGGGATCATCAGCTGGTAGGTGCCCGCATAGCTGGGAGGGCTTGGGGGCTGGGGCTTGGCCGGCGCCTGGGTGGTGGTGGCGGCTTTTAATGGGGGTCGGGTGGGTGGCTGATCGGTTTTGGGGGCCTGTTTTTGCCCGGTAACCTGCTGTTTGCTGGCGGCGGTTTTCAGCTTTTTGGTGGAAGGGCCATCAGGTGCCTTGGCCGGCTTGGGGTAGGCCGGCACGTAGCCGGAGCCCGGCAGGGAGTCGTGTTGTTCCGTCCACAGGGAGAAAGGCGGGCCGGCATCGCTTTGCTGGTTGGGATCCTGGGCAATGATGTTGCGATCCACCGGGGACTGCAATGGGGGCTTGGGCCATGCGCTGCCCCCCGGGGACGGTTGTGGGGTAGGCGGTTGTCCCGGGTAAGCGTTGGGGTTTTCCAGCGGGAAGCCCGGGTAGCTAAGCGAGGGCGGTGGCTGGTGGTAGGGGGCGGGGGTCTCGCTGGCAGAGCCCGGCAAGGGGTTATCGCCCAGCTTTTTCCAGCACAGCACGTGCGTGTTGATGTTGCAGAGATCCAGCCCGCAATAGGCATACTGGTATCCGGGATGCCCGACCAGCTGGGCGGGCACCCTGACCGGCCCCGTGCCGAAGGTGGCGCTGATGCGCTGAATGGATTCCTGATCCTTGCCGCAGCCCCGGTTTTTGTGGGCGAAGCGTCCGCGTTCGGCCTGGCTGGCGCCCAGCCCCACACCCAACTGGAAGGCCGTCCCCATCCAGTCGCCGCCGCTCATGTCGCTGAAGAAACCGCCCTCACTGGGCAGGTTTTCCCCGGTACGGACCCCGAAGTAATCCTGGGCCGGGGTCACCGAAGCCCACAGGCAAGTGGCCAGCGCACCAAAAATCCACCATGGTTTGCGCATCCTTCCATTTTGACGCAAACCGGGCCGGGAGCCAAGCGATTGCCGTCAGGAGGCGGGACTTTCGGGTTTGGGGGTGGCCTGCGGCGGGGAGCTCCTGGGGCGTGCCTGGAAAGCCCGATCGAGGGTTTTTGCGCAGTGCCGGCTCAGGCGTATGGCCGGCTCATCCACCCAGCGGGCCAGCAGCCAGGCTGCCCCGAGGCATGCGGGGATGCAGATCGCAAAGATCACCAGCACGGCCCCGAACCGGGATAGCCCGCCGGCAACAACCAGCCACAAGAACAGCGGGGCCCCCACGCTGTAGAGCACCGCCAGGTGGATCAGGTACAGGCTGAAGGAGATGCGTCCCAGAAACAGGATGGGGGGGCTTTCCAGCAACTTTTGCAGCCGGCCCTGGTACAATAGCACCCCAATCAGCGTGGTGGCCGCCACCACCAGCACCAGCCAGCGGCGATTCTCGATGGGCAGCCAGCCCAGTTGCCCGACCCAGGCATAGGCGGGGGTTTCGGTATAAAAGCTGAATGGGTGGGTGGGGATGGCCGCCAGGTAGAGCACCAGCGCCAGCAGCAACCCCTGCATGCCCGGTGACCGAAGCCAGCTCAGCCGGTTTTGCAGATGGGCCTCGCAGAGTACCAGTCCCAGGACAAAGGCCAGGAATAGGGGATAACGCCACAGGCAGATGAGGGTGAGCAGGCCGTAAATCCACCAGCGGGCCTTTTGCCGGCCAAAAAACAGCAGCAGCCCAAACACCAGCACGGAGCCCAGCATTTCGATGTGCATGGTCCACAACACCGGGTTCAGGTCGTAGCGGATGCTCTGGAACACGTCCCATAACGCGTGGCGGATGATGGTCAGCCAGCCCATGGCGGGGGTAAACAGGGTTTCGGTATCCACCGCCCCGGTCAGGGCGCTGGCCTGCACCAACACGTCGCGGCTTATCATGCCGGTGGCTAGCAGCAGGCCGTAGATCAGGCTGGTGGCCAGAATGGGCAGAGCCAGCCGGGGGTAGCGCCGATAAATGGCTCGCCGCAAGAGGCCCTGTTCCCGGTGTTCGCAGTAGGGAAAGCCCAGCACAAAGCCGCTCAGCACAAAAAACAGGGCCACCGCAAAGCTGCCCGAGACAAAGCCATACAGCAGGCTGCCATGGAGCCAGCCCAGCTCGGCGCTGCCCAGCTTGTCCGGCCCGACCCCCATGATGGTGGCCGGCAGGAAAAAATAGAAGAAATGGAAAAAGACCACGGCCAGGGCCGCCAGGCCGCGCAAGCCATCCAGGTACAATACTCTGTCTTGCCGATACGCCACGCCTATACGTCCTTGGGGCCCGGTGGGATGGATCGAACCGGCCGGGGGGGACAGCCTCCGGTGTACTGGAATTTCGCCAGGAAAAAAGTGGTCGGGATGACAGGATTCGAACCTGCGGCCCCTTCGTCCCGAACGAAGTGCGCTACCAAGCTGCGCTACATCCCGACGCTATCAATACACTATCATAAGGCGGGCGCAAAAACCAAGCCCCCGGCATAGCGGGGCTCCGGCATGCCCGCCCCGCTGTGGCCCGCTGGCGGCTGGCCTGCTTGCCGCACCGACGTGTCCGGTTGCGGGGCAAGCCCGCATGCAATTTCCTCCATTTGCAGTATCAAGCCCGGGGTTGGCGTACCGATACCATGCTTGTCAGCCAGCGCGGCTGACCCGCGAACGCAGATTTCCCACACCTCTCTCTTTCCCTGATGAACCACACGGTGCCTGATTCAGGCACTTTTTTTTTGCGCTCAGGGGGCCGAGCCGCGTTCGGCCAGCGTCTTGACGTGTTCCAGCACCCGGCGGTGGATGACATGCAGCAGGTGATCCGCCCACAGCCGGGCGTACCAGTTGATGGAGGAATGCACGGTATACTCGGTGGTGCCTTTCAGCAGCGTTCGCCCACCGGGCAGGGCCGTCAGATCGAAGCGTCCGTGGCGGTTGTCAAAGTACACCCCGCCCGGCATCACGTGGGGATCCACCCCGGTGAGGCGATCCTGGGGGCCCACCACGCTGAGCACGTCAAAGGCCAGCCGGTGCGGGGGCTGATAGTCGGTCACCCGCTCGTTCAGCACGATGTTCTGGTTAAACTCGCAGGTGCGGTGGCACTGGGGCCCCTGACAGGCCAGGGTACTGACCTGGGGGGCGGGCAGGCCCAGCAGGAACCAGCCTTCGGCCAGATGGCGCGGGGGCTGGCCAGCGGGAATGGGGGAGAATCCGCCCACATGCCGAAATACGGTTTCCGGTGGGGCATTGATGATGATTTCCGTACTCACCCGGGCGGGCTCGGCCTGGCGCACCCAGCGGTTTTCAAGATATTGTCCGCTGCCGGGCAGCACCAGCACCAGGGCCAGGCACCACAGCACCGGGCGTCCGCTGTGGCGAGGTTGCAGGGCCCGCAACAGGGCATAGGCCAGGCTGGCGCCAATGACCGTAAAAAACAGGTAGAAGGGGGCGGCCATCAGCAGGCAGATAATGCCTTCCAGCAACAGCACGAACAGCACCAGCAGCTGCAAGCCGGCCAGAATGGCAGGCAGGCCCAGCCCCAGTTCCACGTAGCGGGGCAACATGCGGGATGCATCCCGTCGCCGGCCCAGGTACCAGTACAGCAACACAAAGAAAAACCCGTTCAGAAAAGGCCCCAGCAGTACCGAAGACCAGCCCAGGATTTCGCTGTTGGCCCGACTGATGATTATGTAGGAGAGGATGGCGATCCCAATGGTGGCCAGCCCGGCCCGCAAGAAGTCTTGCTTGCCCTCAAACCGGCTTTGGCGGTATCCCACGGTGAGCCCGGTGAACAGGCCCACCACCAGCAGTACCCGCAGGACGAGCCAAGCCATCCAGAACGGCTGGTTCCCGTGTCCCCAGAAATCCTCCATACGCGCCGTACCTCCCCGCTATGCTTCCACACAGCCTAACACGGGCATCCGGCGGGAACAACCGGGCTGGGGCCGTGCGCTCTTCGGCTTGCTCCCGGGCCGCTTTGATGCTAAACAGGTCTTATGTTTGAAGTCATGGTTGAAAAACATTTCGCCGCCGCCCATCACCTGTTGAATTACCGGGGCAAGTGCGAAAACCCGCATGGCCACAACTACGTGGTGCAAGCCTGGGCCCGCCGGGAAACCCTGGACAAGGCCAACATTGCCTTCGACTTTACCGTGCTGAAGGAGGCCCTGGGGGCGGTGGTGGACGATCTGGACCACACCGACCTCAACGTCAACCCGGCGCTCCAGGGCGAAAGCCCCAGCGCGGAATACATCGCCCGCTACATCTACCGGCGTATGAAGGCCCAGGTGCCAGAGCTGCTGAAGGTGTGCGTGTTTGAAACCCCCACCCAGTGCGCGGTGTATTACGAATAGCCGCCAACGCCATGGGCAGGCCACCGGGGCGTGCCGGGCGGTGTCTGGGTTAGGAGGCCTGGGCCAGGTCTTTATTTAGCCATTGCTGCTGGGGCACCACCGTGGCGTGGTTCCAGAAGTTTTCCAGCTGGTAGAACTGGCGTTCGTTGCGGTGCAGCACATGAACCACCACGTCGCCATAATCCAGCAGGCACCAGGTGCTGGATTTGTCCTTGTTGCTGCCCAGACGCTCCTGGCCCCGCTTGCGGAACGCCTGCTCGATTTCATCCACGATGGCGCGGATTTGAGCCGGGCTGTCGGCGGTGCAGATTACGAAGTAATCGGCCAGATAGGAGACATTGCCGGTATCCAGCACCAGGGTATCGGACGCCTTCTTGGATTCCGCCACGTTGGCGGCCAGGGCGGCCAGATCAAAGGCGCTGGCAGGTTGTTGTCTGTTCTGGGTCAAAAGGGTTCCTCCTTCACTCGATGCGACGGTCGGCCTTCAGCCGGGTGATGAAGTCGTTGCGGGCCTCCATGGTCCGCGGGTGAATCAGTTGGTGCTTTTCCATCAGGAATTGCAGGGTGGAATCCAGGATATACAGCATGGTGAGATCCAGGCTCCAGGGCTTGGCGGGATCCAGGCTGGCGGTCATGCGTTGCACATACAGGGGGTTGCGGGTGTTGCCCTCAATTTTGTCGGCAATGTACACCACTTTTTCCACGGCGCTCATGCCCGCCCGCCCGGTGGTATGGAAACGGATGGCGTTTAAAATGTCCTCATCCCCAATGTCGAATTCCCGCTTTACAAGTTCCGCCCCGGCAAACGGGTGCAGGGTTTGCGGGGTGCGCCGATCCCATTCCTCCAGCCATACCCCGTGGGCTTCGCAATAGGCCAGCAGTTCATCGGGGGGCATCAGCTTGGCGGCGTCATGCAGCAGCCCGGCCACGGCGGCCCGCTGGCGGTCTTCCAGGGGGAAGCGGAACTTTTCGGCCAGCTCCACCGCTTTTTCTTGGGCCCCTATCGAGTGTTCCAGCCGTTCCGGCGACAGGCGCTGGGCAAGCCAGGCTTTGGCGCGGTCAAGATCGATCAGTGCGGAGGTTGGACTCAACGATGGGCCTTTATTGCTGACACTAATGGGAGGTGTCGGTGGGGTGCCCCACTTTCACTTTTGTATTATAGCCGTTCCACGCTGGAATTGCCATCCTCCGCATGGGTAAATGCCGGGGTGCGCCGGGTTTGGCCCCGGGCCCGCCGCAAGCGGCCATGGCGCGGGGCGGAGGCCCTCAAGGGGTCAGGGCCGAGGGCAGGGGCTCGCCGCTGTAGGCAAACACCTCGTTGACCCGTTCCACCTTGCGGCAGACGCCGGATTTGACCTCAACCGTAAAGCGCACGGCGTTTACCTGCAGCACATCGCCCGGGCCCACATCCATGCGCACCGGCATCAGCGATTTGAGCCGTTGCAGGGAGGCGGACGGATCCATGCCAATCACGCTGTTGTAGGCGCCGTTGAAGCCGGCATCGGTAATGTAGCCCGTGCGGTTGTTCAGGATCTTGGCATCGGCGGTCTGCACATGGGTGTGGGTGCCCACCATGGCGCTGACCCCCAGGGTGGAGGCATGCCAGGCCATGCAAACCTTTTCGGCGGTGGCCTCGGCATGGAAATCCATGAAGATGATGGGGGTGACGGCCAGCATCTCGTAGACCAGCTCGTCGATGCTGTCCCAGGGCGAGTTGTAGTTGCCCATGAACACCTGCCCGATCATGTTGATGACCCCCACCGCGTAGCCGCCTTCCATGGAGAAGACCCGGGCCCCGACCCCCGGGGCGTCGGCGGGGAAGTTGTAGGGGCGCAGCAGGTTGGCCCCGTCAATGTAGTTGAAGATCTCTTTCTGATCCCAGATGTGGTTGCCGCTGGTGAAGATGTGCACCCCGGCGTCCCGCATCTCGTCGTAGTGCTTGCGGAGCATGCCAAACCCGTGGGAGGTGTTCTCGGCATTGGCAATCACCACGTCGGCAGGGTTGTCGAGCGTGGCCAGATAGTGCTTTACGGCCTGGCGCCCCGGTTTTCCGACCATATCGCCGAAAAACAGGATATCAATCACGTCTTTGCCGCTGCTGGAAGGAGTGCTGCTCATTGAAGCCCTTGCTATGCCATCTTGTTTGCCCATTGTACCCGATGGGCGGGGGCACAAACAAGGCCGCAAAAATCCACCCACCTGCCCGCCGGGGGCAAAGCGGGCGGATGGGTTCCAATGAAAGGCGTTTAACCCTCCTCGGGATCCGGGCTGGGGGTGGCCCCGTTGCCGTTGGAGGCGACTGCCCGGGCACTGGCCCGGATGGCGGCAATCTTTTGGCGTACTTCGGTTTCGATGGTCTTCAGCAAGTCGGGGTTTTCCTTCAGGAAGTCCCGGGCCTTCTCGCGGCCCTGGCCCAGTTTCTCGTCGTTGTAGCTGTACCAGGTGCCGGATTTCTTCACGATGTCGAGTTCCGCGGCCACATCCAGCACGCCGCCCTCCACCGAGATGCCTTCCCCGAACAGGATATCGAACTCGGCCACCTTGAAGGGCGGGGCCACCTTGTTTTTGACCACCCGAACCTTCACCCGGTTGCCGTACTCCTCGCCGTCCCGCTTCAGGGTCTCGATGCGCCGGATGTCCATGCGCACGCTGGCGTAAAACTTCAGGGCGTTGCCGCCGGTGGTGGTTTCCGGGTTGCCATACATCACCCCGATCTTCTGGCGCAGCTGGTTGATGAAGATGACCGAGGTGCGGGTCTTGCCGATGACCGCGGTCAGCTTGCGTAGGGCCTGGGACATCAGGCGGGCTTGCAAGCCCATGTGCGAGTCGCCCATTTCGCCCTCAATCTCCGCCTTGGGTACCAGGGCGGCCACGGAGTCGATGACCACCACGTCCACCGCGCCGGAGCGCACCAGTTGCTCGGCAATTTCCAGGGCCTGCTCCCCGGTGTCCGGCTGGCTGACCAGCAGTTCATCAATTTTGACCCCAATCTTGGCCGCGTACTCCGGATCCAGGGCATGCTCGGCGTCGATGAACGCGGCAATACCCCCGGCCTTCTGGGCCTGGGCAATCAGGCTGAGGGTCAACGTGGTCTTCCCGCTGGATTCCGGGCCGTAGATTTCCACCACCCGGCCCCGGGGAATGCCGCCCACCCCCAGGCACAGATCCAGGGCCAGGGAGCCGGTGGGGATGGCATCCAGGCTGACCACCTGGCGATCGCCCAGCTTCATGATGGCGCCTTTGCCGAAATCCTTTTCAATCTTGTCGATGGCGTAGCTCAGCACCTTGCGGCGCTCTTCCAGCGTGGCGTCCTCGACTTTGGCGGTTTCTTTCTCTTTTTCCTTTTCCTTGACTGCCATGGATGGCTCCTTTTGCTCTCTATTCAATGCTGTCCTGCCTGGCAGGCCTGACCCTGCCTATGACGTCGAATGTTCATGCGAGTTCAGGGATCCCCTGGGCCCATCGTACGCGATTTCAGGCCGGTTTGCCTACGGATGGACGGCAATAATTTACAAAAGGCCGCTCGCTCGAACATCCTTTCGAATAGAAATTATATTCGAGCCATGGCGGAAAGGGAAGGGGGGGGCAGGAAATTTACAGTCGGGATCGCCCATCGGCCATCCCGGCCCGGAGGGTGGCCCGGGCCCGGTGTTGCGGCGGCCTTGGATCAGGGGGCGACCCGGCTGGCGGCGGTGGCGGCTTCCTCTGCGGCGACCTGGGGGGCCGGGGGCAGGTTAGCCAGCTCGAACCAGCGGTAATCCACTTGGGGGAAGGGATTGTCGATGTCTTCCACCGCATGCAGGCGCTTTTCGTCAATGCTGCCGGCCTCCAGCATATCCAGCAGCAGGTGGAAGCGTTCCACGTGCGACTCGAACCGTTCCACGGCGTAATCCTTGGCCTGGAAGGTGGTCACCAGGAAGGGCCAATCGCTGCTTTGCAGCAGCAGCAGCTCCCGCAGGGCCTGGTTCAGCAGGCGGATTGTCAGGGGGTCGCTTTCCTGGCGGTAAGCCGCCACCACGGCCCGCATGCGGGCTTCCGCCTTATGGATGATGGGCCACATCCAGTCGGTATGCTGGTTATGCCACACCCAGTAGTGCCCGCCCTGGCCCCAGGTGCTTTCCGGCAGCTGGATGGCTTCCTTGGGGGTGTGGTTGGCCAGGTACTCCCCGGCGCTTTCTACCGCCACGCTGTCGCTTTGGTGCAGGCTGCGGATGACATGCTTCAGCCAGGCAATGCCTTCAAACCACCAGTGCCCGTAAAGCTCGGTGTCGAAGGAGACCATGACCAGGCAATGCTCGCCCATGCGCGCCGATTCGGTCTTGACCAGATCCTGCACCAGGGAGACGAAGTGGTCGGCATGCATCTTGGTTTGGTTGAAGGCCAGGATGGGGTCGTAGAGCATCTTGTCGCCCAGCTCGCAGTCCTTGCCGGTGAGCCGCCAATACTTGACCCCGGACTGGTCGTCCCGCTTGTGGAATTCGCGGTACAGCCCGTCGCCCGGGTAGCCGTGCGCCGCCGACCACACCTGGAAGCTTGCCCGGTTGTTGCGGCCCACCACCGCCACCGGGTAGTTCTTCAGCCAGTAGGCCTGATGCGTGGTCAGCCCGGTGGGGCCCCGGTTGGGCAGGGGAATGTACTGGATGTCCCGGTATACCCCGAAATCCCGGCGCACTTCCGAGGTGGTGCTGCCCTCGATGGCGTGGAACTCGGTAAAGAAGTACTGGATGCCGTTCTCGTACAGGAAGGCCTCGATGGCCGGGCGCAGGCGGGGTTCGCCGCTGTCCACGTCCGGCATGTCCTTGGCCGGGCGATAGGCGCATTCCGGCAGCCAGATGCCCTTGGGCGCCCGCCCGAAGTGTTTTTTATAGGCCTCCACCCCGGTCTTAATCTGGGCCTGGATGCTTTCATCGGTGCCCAGCAGGGGTAAAAAGCCGTGGGTGGCCGCCGAGGTGGTAATCTCCACGCAGCCTTCGTCTTGCAGAACCTTAAAGGCCTGCACCAGGTTCTTGTCGTACTTGTGCAGGAAGTGATCCAAGATCTTGCTGTAGTGCTCCTCGTACCAGTCCGCCAGGAAGGCCAGATGCTCGGAATGGGGAACCTTGGGGTTGGGGTAGCGGGCCACGTCCTCTTCCACGGAGGCCAGCCGGGTTTGCATATACTGGATGAACCCGTTTTGCAGGTGCTCATCAGCCAGCTGCTCGGCCAGGATGGGCGTGATGCCAACGGTCACATGAGCCTTCACCCCTTCTTCCCGCAGCTCGTACAAGGCATCCAGCAGCGGGATGTAGGTTTCCATCATGCAGTCGTAAAGGTTTTCCTCCCCAAAGGGCCACATGCCGGCCTTGCGGTAGAAGGGCAGGTGGCTGTGGAGCATTAAAACGAAAGATCCGGCTTGGCTCATGGCTTATTGTAAGTTCCACATTAACTTGCGGAAATCTTACACAAGATACGGCCATTTGAAAAGCCTGATCTGAAAATTAGTTGGGTTGCCGGGCTAAATTGCCGTACAGGCGATGATAGTTCCAGTAGCTTCCGTAGACTTTCTTGATGTAGTCCCGGGTTTGGGCATACGGGATCCGTTCCACGAACATGTCCGGGTCGCTGCCCAGGTAGGGCGAGGTGGCCGCCCAGCGTTTCATGGCCCCCGGCCCCCCGTTGTACGACCCCACCGCCAGCATGCCGTTGCGGTTGAAGATCTGGTGCAAGTGCCCCAGGTAGCGGGTTCCCAGGCGCACGTTTACCGCCGGCACAAACAGGTCGGTGGGCTTGAAGCCGGCCATGCCTTCCCAGCCCGCCACTTCCCGCGCTGTGCTGGGTAAAAGCTGCATCAGCCCGTAGGCGTTAGAGCTGCTGACGGCCAGTTCGTTAAAATAGCTCTCTTCTCGCATCAGCGATTGCACCAGATAGGGATCCAACCCTTGCCGACTGGCCTGGCGGGCAATTTCCCCTTCAAAATAAACCGGGTAGAGCAAGCGCAGGGCGGCAGCCCGTTCCGGGGGCTTGCCCTGGGGATCCTGCTTGCGGCGTTCCCGATCCTGCTTCTCCAGGGCGTCCCGGATGGTGCGGATGCCCTGGGCCCGATCGCCAGCCAGCTGCTGTTGCCAGCTTTTCACCGCGGGGGGTACCTCCCCGGCCAGGCCGATCAGCCCATCCGCCACATCCTGGGGGGCCCCGATGGCCACCAGCTCGGCCAGGCGGGCCCGCTGCCCGTCCCCTCCCAAGGTGTCCGCGGGCGGCAGGATGCCGGCAGTCATTTCCTCGTCCACGCGCGGCGGATAGGCGGTTTGCGCATCCAGCCGCCAGCCGGGGTCGGCCTGGCCCCGGGCCAGCACGTTCAGCCGCCCGCTGGCCCGGAAGGCGTAGTAGCTTTCCGGATAATGGCTCAGCACATGCTCGTAGGCCCGGGTGGCTTCCGCCGGGTTGCCGGCCTCCAGGCACTTGGCCATCCAGAACAGGGCCTTGGGGGCGGCCTTGCCATAAGGATAGCGGGAAAGATACAGCTGGGCCTCCCGCAGGTAGGCCGTGCGCTCCCCTTTTTCGAGTAGGGGCCATAGCCGCAGCCAGCCGCTTTCCGGGGCGTAATCCCCGTCCGGGTAGCTGTTCAGGATGGCCTGGTAGTAGGCCTGGGCCTGTCCGGGGTTCAGCTGGGAGAGTTTCCACAGCACGTAGTCTCCACCCACCGGCAAATGGCGATCTTTCAGCGCGTTCAGTTTTGCCATACGCTGGTTGGCCGGGGCGTAGCGGGCAATCCAGTCCACCGCCTGCTGCACGTCCTCGGTGGTTTTGGCATAGCCGATCCCGTCCATCAAGGTTTGCACCCCAGCCGGGACTTGCCCGTTGCGCAGCTCAAGCTGTCCACGCAGCAGCCAGCTTTCGGAAAGCGGCGCCTGGCGCAGGTAGCTGATGGCCTTGGCGCTGTTCAGCCCGGCATGGCCGTAGCCCAGGCCAATCCGCAGGTGCCCCCGGGCATCCGGGTGGGGTTGCAGTTGATCCAGCTCGTGGGCAGCCTCGCCGCTGAAGCGGCAATCCGGGCAGCGATCCAGATAGGCGCCAAAGGCTTCCGCTGCCCCGGCGGGGTCGCGGGGGGTGCCGGCCAGCTTCAGCTTGCCCAGGTAGTACAGACTACCGATGGCTTCCTCGCTCCGGGGGAAATCAGCACGGGTTTTCTCGAACGCGGCGGCGGCTTTTTCCCGCTCGGTGGCCCGGTAATGGGACTGGGCCAGCCGGTACTGGGCCAGGGCCCGCAGGGGGCTTTGCGCAAATCCGGCAAGCAGCTCGGCAAGCTTTTTTTGGACGGCCCATTCGTTGCCTTGCCCGGCGTAGGCTTCCGCCTGATGCAGCAGCAGGTAGTCCCGCAGCCCGGGATAGGCCGGCTCAAGGGCCTTGAAATCGCTTAGGGCGGTGTCGAAATCGTTTTCCTGCAGGGCAGCCAGGCCTTTTGCGTAGCGTTTTCGGGCTTCCTGCCTCTCCATGCCCCCCGCCGGCGAGAAGATTTCCCCATCCCCCATCTGCAAAAATACCAAGGCCGGCATGAACCGGGGGAGGCCATGTCCCAGGCGGGCAAACAGGAAGGTGCCGCACAGGGCACCCACCAGCGCCGCCGCCACCAGCCAGCCAATCAACCCCGCATGCCAGGCTTTCAGCTTACCGGCAGGCTTGCCCGCGAGGGGCGAGTGGGTTTTGCGGAAGGGGTTGGCGCTGGCGTTGGTCAAATTGGGCGGCATTTTGCTTTTATTGTGCTTAGCAACAAGATTCTTTATTATACTGAAACGCCCAGACGGCAAACAGTAGGAGGACCCCGCGTGCAGTCAGGACCCGTCCGGTTGAAAACCCTGGTCAGTTTTGGAATGGTGGCCATGCTTTGGCTGGCTGCCGGGGTGGTGGCCCGCGCCGAAGACCCGGCGGACTGGGCCAAGCTGTCCCAGGGCCTGGTCATCGTGCGGGAGCAGGTGGCCAAGAACGCCATTCCCGCCGTGGAGGCCAAGATTCTGGTTTCCAAGCCCCCCGAGAAAGTCTGGCGGGTGGTTTCCGATCCGGTCAAACTGATGCAGGAGGAGCGCAAGGTCAAGCGGGTCAAGGTGCTGTCGCAGGCCGGCAACAAGCAGCAGGTGCAGTTCAGCGTGCTGATGACCCGGCTGCTGCCCTCCTTTGATTACGTGCTGTTGCAAGAGCTGTTTCCCCCGTCCCTGCTGACGTTTCGGCGCCTGAGCGGCAGTTTCAAGGAAATCCAGGGCTCCTGGCGCTTGACCCCGGTGGAAGAAGGCCAGAAGACCATCCTGACCTACACCCTGAAGCTGGATCCCGGCCCCCTGGTGCCCAAATCCATGATGCTGAACGCGGTGAAGTCGGATCTGCCTACCATGATGCGCAATGCCCGGGCGGCCATCGACAAAAACAGCTAGCCCCCTTTTCGGATACAATCATGCCTGTCCGTCGGTGAAGGAACCTGCCATGCGCGGCGCCAACGTCCTGCCCTTTCCCTCCGCCAGTCCCCAAGGGGGCTTTGTGCTGAAAGCCTATGCCATCCTGTTCTATCTCACCCTGGGGGTGGCGCTGGGCTGGTACCTGCCAGTCTCGGAACGCTTGCCCCTGGGCGCTTTCGGGCGCATGTCCGCGGTTAGCTACTGGGAACCTGCCTCTTCGGGCCTGTTCGTGCTGTTTTTGCTGATGATGCTGTACCATTTTTTCATTCGCCAGCGGGGGCACCAGTCTGTTTATTTCCGTAAAAACAGGGTGCTGATTACCGTGCTGGCGGTGGTGGTGCTGGTGTTGTCCCTGCCGCTCACCGTGGTGGTGCTGCCCCTGTCCCTGCTGTACTGGGCGCTGGTGGCCCGCCGGGGACGGGAAGCCCCCTATTTTTTGCGCTTTCACATGCTGACCGCCCTCATCCTCAATTGCTTTTTGCTGTTGCCGGCCCTGATCCTGCAATCTCTGCTGGGGCTAACGATTGCCCTGGTGGTGCTGGCCGGGTTGCAGCAGGCGGCGGTTCCCGTGCTGGCCTGGTACCATGTCATCCTGCCATGGGCGGTGCTGGGGCTATTTCTGGTGCCTGCCGTCCTGCTGTCCATTAGCGTGTTGATGGGACGCACGCCCTACATTCGCATGGTGACCGCCGGGGTGCGCCAATTGGCATGAGCCCGGGGGACCCGCAATCTCATTCGTTTGGTGGGTGTGGAATCGACATGTCTGGCGGGATGATAGGGAAGGATGGGATGTTAGAGCCCGGCTGAGCTTGCCGGCATCCGCCTTTTAATCCGATCTGTAATACACTGGGATGGATGATCCGTTGAGTTCCCCCGATTCCCCTTGCAGTCAAAGGAATGGTTGTACCCATGAGCAGCCTCTTGCGTAAAGGCCTTGGCGTCATCTTTCTGCTGGTTTTGTTTGCCGGCGTTTACTGGATTTTTGCCACCACCCCCACCACCGATGTGACGGCCTCCACCTTTACGTCGGAATCGACCATCAGCGATTACGCCAGCAGCTATTCCGGGGTGCTGTCGCGGCCCCTGTTCCCGGAAATCTCCCTGTTCCTGCCCTTGCAGGCGCAAGTAATCATTTCCTGCCTGCTGATCCTGGCCATGGTCTTTGTGACCACCTTTGTGCCCCGGGCCCGCCGGCTGGTCATGTTTCTTACCATTGCCACCACCGTGCGCCACCTGTTGTGGCGGGGGGTGGATACCCTGGACTTCAGCTCCCCCTTGTCGGGCATTATTTCCCTGACCATTTACGTGGCGGAGATCATGGCCTTTTTTGCCATGGTCATCGGTTACTTCCAGGTGTGGGGGCAAACCGACCACAAGCCTATCAGCCTGTCCCGCTTTACCCCGGAGCAGTTGCCTACGGTGGATATCATGGTGTGTACCTATGGCGAGCCGGTCAGCGTGCTGTACCGTTCCCTGGTGGGCTGCCAGGGCATCGACTACCCTAAGAAGGAAGTTTACCTGTGCGATGATGGCAACCGCCCGGAAATGAAGGCCCTGGCCGAACGGTTGGGCGTGCATTACATCAGCCGGGAGCAGAACATCCATGCCAAGGCCGGCAACCTGAACAACGCCCTGAAATACAGCAAGGGTGAGCTGGTGTTGGTCTTCGATGCCGATCATGTGCCGGCCAAGTCCTTCCTGAACGAGACCGTGGGCTTTTTCATCGATGAGCGCCTGGGCTTTGTGCAAACCCCCCAGCACTTCTTCACCGAGGATCCCTTCCAGCGCAACCTGCTTTCCACCCGGGCCATCAACAACGAGCAGGATTTGTTCTTCCACGTCATCCAGCCGGGCAACGATTACTGGGGCGCGGCCTTCTTTGCCGGCTCCGGGGCGCTGTTCCGTCGCCGGGCCCTGGAATCGGTGGGCGGCTTTGCGGTGGAAACCATTACCGAGGACGTGCATACCGGCATGCGCATTCATGCGGCGGGCTGGAAGTCCATTTACTACAACCGCGATCTGGCCGCCGGGATGGCCCAGGAAAGCTTTGCCGATTTCATCAAGCAGCGCCTGCGCTGGGCCCGTGGCATGACCCAGATTTTCTGCCTGGAAAACCCCATGTTCAAGGGCGGTCTCAGCCTGTCCCAGCGGCTGTGCTACTTTACCGGCATCTGGTACTTCTTCCACGGGTTGCCCCGGGTGGTCTTTATGGTTGCCCCGCTGTTTTTCCTGCTGTTCGGGCTCAAAACCATCAACTCCGGCTTTGTGGAGGTGCTGGTGTATTACCTGCCCAGCTTCCTGCTGGCCACCATGGGCTACACCCACATTTCCCGCGGGGTGCGGCACAGTTTCTGGTCGGAGGTGTACGAAACCGCCTTTTGTATTTACCTCACCCTGACCACCAGCCTTACCTTCCTTTCCCCCCGGCGGGCCAAGTTTCGGGTGACCCCCAAGGGCGGCCTCACCGAGCGGTTGAACTTCAACTGGCGGATCGTCTTTCCCCAGGTCATGATTGCGGCCCTCACCATCGTGGGTATCGGCATGGCCGTGGTGCGTGGGGTGTACACCCCCGATTACGCCGGTGGCATCTACACCAACTTTTTCTGGTCCTTGTACAACCTGGTCTTGCTGCTGGGTGCCATTTACGTGGCCCAGGAGCGTCCCCAGTACCGCTTGGCCCCCCGCATTTTCCGCCGCATCCGTTGCGAGCTGAAGCTGCTGGATGGCTCCATTGCCGTGGGCTATACCACCAACATCAGCGAAAGCGGCGTGGCCCTGGTTTTCGATGAGCCCATTCCCATTTCCGGCACGGTGGCGCTTAAAATCATGGACTGGGAAATCAACGAGACCACCATTGTACAGGTGCAGGTGGTGCGCAGCATCGTGGACGATCAGAACCGGCACTTTGTGGGCTTCCAGGTGGTGAACCGCACCGAGGAGCAACACCAAAAGCTGGTGCGCCACATGTTTGGCTCCGCCGAAATCTGGACCGAGGATTACGTGTTCGAGGATACCGCCAAATCCTTCTGGACCCTGATGACCACGCCCCTGCGCCTGGCCGGCGCCACCGAGGCCCCCCTCAAGCGGGGGGCGCCCCGTTTCCGGGCCACCCTGTCCTGCGTGTTGAACGTGGACGGGCAGTACATTATGGGCCACTCCAACGAGGTGTCCGAAAGCGGCATGTCGCTGTTTATCAAGCGGGGCCAGCGGGTTGATGTGGGCCAGCAGGTCGGCATCCGTATCCAGTGGCACTCGGGCCAGATTACCGAGGTGGCCGCCGAGGTGAAGCGGGCCGAGGACGTGGGCGGCGGGCAGATCAAGATTGGCCTGGCCTTCAGCAACCTGAACCACGACCAGCGCCTCGAGCTGATCCGCCAGATTTATCGTCCCAAGGAGCGCCTGGTACGGGTGGCCCCCTCCGTGCCCAAGCTGGTGACCTGTACCGTGGTGCCGCTGGATGGCAGCCCCGCCGGTCGCGGGGTGACCCAGGAAATCAGCGAGCTGGGCGTGATTGCCCAACTGAGCGACCGCATCAACCTGCAGGCCGGCCAGAAAGTGTGGATGCAACTCTCCTGGGATGGCCGGGAGGAGGAGCGCTACCCCGGCGAGGTCATCGACGTTTCCCAGCATTACGGCAACCCCATTGCCCTCATCTACTTTGACGCCCTCGATATGCGGGCCCTCGATCGCTTGAGCCAACGCCTGTATGAGCCCCAGGAAAGCAAAGCCTTCCGAACACTGATTGGCGAATAGGGTTTATAATGGTTTCAAACCCTTGAGTTGGGAACGCGAATAGAGAGGCACGCAAACCAGTCAGCTATGGGGCGTTTTATGAACCGCAATGAACTTGTCGGGCTGAGCTTGGCCCTGTGCATCAGCTTGCAAAGCGTGGCCATGGCGGTGGATCCGCCTTCCCTGCGCCAGGGCATCGCCAACTACAACCGGGGCTATATTGCCAAGGCCCTGCCCCTCTTCCAAAAAGCCGCCCAGCAGGCTCCTGGCAACCCCATGGCCCACCTGTGGCTGGCCCGGGCCTACCAAAAGCAAGGCGGCCAGGCCAACATGGAACACGCCCAGCGGGCCTACCAGCAGGTACTCAGCCTGCAGCCGGACAATGTGGAGGCCTTGTCCAACCTGGGTGAGATGTGGAGCTGGAACCCCTCCCGCCGGGCCGAGGCCATTATCCTTTTACAGCGGGCCCACGACCTGAAGCCCTCCGATGCGGGCATTGCCCGCAAGTTGGCCGACGCTCTGTTCTGGGACGGGCGGGCATCCGAGGCCCTGCAGGTGGCGGCGCCCATTGCCGGCCTGTACCAGAAGGACAAGAAATGGCTCTCCAGCTATGCCCAGATGCTCACCCGCTCGGGCCATGCCGATGAGGCCCTGGACATTTACCAGGGGGCCCTGGCCACGGACATTGAAACCAACCTGGGCATGCGCCTGTATTATGCCGATGCCCTGATGAAGGCTGGCCAAAGCCAAAAGGCCCAGGCCGTCTTTGAGGATCTCTCCGCCCGGGTGGAGGGCTCTCCGCTGGGCCAGCAGCCGGATTTCATGATGAGCATGGCCGGCATCGCCTTCGATCTGGGCTTGTATGCCGAATCCGTGAAGTGGGACCAGATGCTGCCGGACGCCATGCAGCGGCAAAAGGACGTGCAGTTGCGTACCGCCCGGGCGCTGACCCGGGTGTTCCGGGTGCCGGAAGCCATTGAGCGTTTCCAGCGCCTGTACGAGGCCGGCCTGCTGTCGGCGGATGAAAAGCTGGAGTATGCTGATTACCTGCGCCAGGTGAACGTGGAAGAGGCGGCCCTGCCCATGCCCGGCCTGGTGGAAAAGCTCTACAAGGAAGCCCTGGAGGACGCGCCCGGCAACGGGGATGTGGCCCTGCGTCTGGCCCGCTTGTATGGCGAGGACGAGTCCCGCTTTGAGGAGGCGGTGGTCGCTTACCGGCACGCCCTCACCCTGCCCCTGCCGGATGAGTTCGGCGCCCAAAAAGAGTTTCTGGACTTTGTGAAGTCCAATAAAGCCGATCCGGCCCGGGTGGAGCAGATCTTGCAGGAAGCGGTGGCGGCTAGCCCGGATGCCGTGCTGCCCAAGGCCGCCTATGCCGAGTTTTTGTCCTGGCAAGGAGATCGGCGGGCGGAAGCCATGCGCATGTACGTGGAAATCGCCCAGACCGACCGGGCCAATGCCGAGCTGTGGGAAAGCAAGCTGGAAGAGGTGCTGAAGTGGCATAAGCCCACCACCGACCTCATTCCCGTCTATCAGGAGGTGGTCAACCTATACCCCGACAACAAGACCCTGTGGCTGACCGTGGCCCGGGCCTATCGGGACAACCCGGACTACTTCAAGGAAGCCGTGGAAACCTATGGCACCCTGGTGCAGCGCTACCCGGACGACGGCACCATCAAGAAGGAATGGCTGGGGGTGCTGCTGGCCAACGAGCGCAAGCGGGCCGAAATCATCAGGATGCTGGAGAAGATGACCCGCGAGAATCCCGCCGATCTGGATATCGCGGCTACCTACGGCAAACTGCTGTCTTACGATGCCCGCTACGGCCAGGCCATGGATGTGTTCAACAACGTGCTTTCCCAAAACCCGGAGCACCGGGAGGCGCTCATTGGCAAGGGCTATACCCTGCTGTGGCGGGGCCTGAAATACGAAGCCCGAGATTATCTGCAAACCTTGCGGGCCAAGTATCCTGACGATGTGGACATCGCCATCGCTCTGGCCCAGGCCGAAAAGCTGATTGGCCGCTATGACGAGGCCCTGAAAATCATCCAGCAGATCAAACCCCTGATGAACCCCGCCGTTTCGCCGGATGAGGCCGGGGCGCTGTATGACCCGCACCCCGATTTCATTCCTGTGGACTACCGGGTGGCCGAAGCCCCCATGGGCCGTCGGGGCATCTATGATTTCTCCATCCTGCCCTACTCCCAGCCGGATCCTCCCCAGGCGCCCGCCGTGACCACCCCGCCTCCCGAGCCCCCGGCAACCCAGGCCGCCCTGCCCCCCATGGGCGTGCAGGCCGGGCCGGCTTCTCCCCGTGTGGAGGCAGCCCCCGGGCAGCGTCCCGCCTTGCAGTTCAATTGGTCTTTGGGCCAGAATGCCCGATCCAACCCGCCGGCCCCGGTTTCCCAGCAGTCTGCAGCCAGTCCGGCGGAGCCTGTCTACAACACCCTGGCGGTGCAAGCGACCCCGAGTTCCCAGCCAGCTTCCGCCGACAGCCAGGAACTGGCCCGTCTGCGCCGGGAGATCCAGGCCCTCACCGAGGCCGCCAACTCGGTCAAGGCCCTCCAGCAAAGCTCCCGTTCCCAATTGGATAAGATGCACCAGCGCTTGCAAAGCTCTCGGGACATTGTGCCCGGCGAACTGGACCTGCAGCCCGAACTGACCGTGGCTACCGGTAGCCCGACGGGGGCTGGAACCGCCCCGGGGCGCATGACCGTGGGCACCGAGGACAACTATCCGGTGATGGGCACCTATGCGGCCATCGACTACGACACCAACCCTCTGCTGTCCGGTCTGGGCCGGTTCCGTAACGACGAGTTGGGCGACCTGGAACGCAACATCACCCATGACCTGCGCCCCATCATCCGGGCTGGCTACCTGTACTCCATCCAGGATGGGGAGCCCAGCACCAGCCGCTTTGCCAACTACGGCTTTCCCAACCAGCTGAGCTTTTCCCTGACGCCCCAGGTGCGGGTGCGGGGCGGGGTGCGTCCCACCCGCTACTACATTCCCAGTGGCCGGGCCCCTGATCCGACCAGCAACTGGGGCACGGAATACGGCATCGGGGCCACCGTGAAGTACTGGGATCGCCTGACCCTGGATGGGGACATCGCCGTCACACACTTTACCCAGACCCGCAACTCCAACCTGACCTTTCAGGCCCAAGCCGAATATGCCTTCAACGACTATATTCGGGCCAAGCTGGGGGCCCGCCGCCTGCCTCCCTTCAACTCCCTGCTCTCGGTGGCCGGGCAAAAGCCGGAAAACGGTGCTTACGCCGGCGACGTGGTGGGCCAGGCCCGGGAGAACACCTTCTATGCCGAGCTGGATACCAACCCCTTCCATCCCAACCTGGACCTGAACCTGGGCTACGAGTGGGGCTTTGTTACCGGCCACAAGCTGCCCACCAACTTCAAGAACCAGGCCTTCCTGTCGGCGGGCTACACCTGGAAGTACCATCCCAACCACTCCGTGCGGCTGGGCTATGAGTTCCTATACTTTGGCTACAGCAAGAACGCCACCAACGGCTACTTCGATCTGACCGAGGCCGGGGTGGTGAGGCCCCTGGCGACTACCAATCCCGTGGTGCTGGCCCATCCCGGCTACGATTTCGGCGGCTACTTCAGCCCCCGCTGGTTTATCCTGAACGCCGGGCGGCTGGACTTCCGGGGCAGCCTGTTCAACAAGTTCCTGGAATACAAGTTTGGCGGCAGTCTGGGCGGTCAGGCCTTCGGGCTGGGCCATGGCATCGATCGGGACGAACCCAGCGACACCTCCCTGGCCAGCGCCTTCGATGCCAACATCATCCTGAACTTTACCGACTGGTTGTCGGGCTACGGCAATGTGGACTTTCTGGATGCCGGTGGGCAGTTCAACCGCTGGCGCTTCGGCGGCGGGCTGATTTTGCGCCCCCGCATCGATGCCTTGAGCCCCATGTTCGGCAGGCATGCCCTGTCAGACACCGGCAGCCATGGGGATGCTGCCGCGGGCGGTTCCCCGGAGGCCACCACGGAGACCACCCCCATGCAAACGATCCCGGACGCCCCCGCCCCGGATGCGCCTGTAACCCCCACCGAGGGCGGCTGGGATGAAGATGGCGAGATGATCCAACCCTGATGACCCTGCAGCCGTTTGAGATTACCCGCTGGGACGCCCCCCGCACCCCGGATTTGCCCTTCCTGACGCGTTTGATGAGCCGGGAAGGCTTGCATCCCGAGCAGATGGAGCTGGCCGCGGATGCGCGCACCCCGGAGCTGAAGACCGAGCGGGAGACGGTGTTTATGGTGGCCGCCGGGCACCTGCAGTTTGCCCTGCCCGGCTACGGGGTTTACGAGCTGATGCCCGGGGATATGCTGGTGCTGCATGCCCACATTATTTATGACATTACCGTTTTAGGGGGGCGTCCCGCCCAGTATCTTTGCGCGGTGCGCTGAAAAACCAAAGACGGAGCTTGCGGCTCCGTCTAGGTGAGGGGGGTTGGTCAGGATGCTAGTAGCGGGCCAGGTACCGTTCGTGTTCCCAGGGGGTCACATCGGTGCGGTAAGCGTCCCACTCCGCGGTTTTGGCCTTGATGAACTCGTTGAAAATATGCTCGCCCAGGGCTTCCTTGGCCACCGCGCTGCCGGAGAGCTCCTGCACCGCTTCCCACAGGCTGCCGGGCAGCGCGGGGATGTTTTGCAGCTTGCGCTCGTCCTCGTTCAGTTTGTAGATGTTGGCGGTCACCGCGGCGGGCGGGTCAATCTTGTTTTTCACGCCGTCCAGGCCGGCCAGCAGCATCACCGCAAAGGCCAGGTAGGGGTTGGCCGCCGGATCGGGGGAGCGCAGCTCCACCCGGGTGGCGTTGCCGCGCTTGGCCGGCACCCGCAGTAGGGCGCTGCGGTTGGCGGCAGACCAGGCCACGTACACCGGGGCTTCGTAACCGGGCACCAGGCGCTTGTAGCTGTTCACCAGGGGGTTGGTCACCGCAGTGATGCCCCGGATGTTTTTCAGCAGGCCGCCGATGAACCAGTGGGCTTCCTGGGACAGCTGGTAGTCGCCTTTTTCGTCGTAGAAGGCGTTGCCGCCGCCGATTTTGGCCAGCGACTGGTTGCAGTGCATGCCGGAGCCGTTCACTCCGAAGACGGGCTTGGGCATAAACGAGGCATGCAGGCCGTGCTTGGCCGCAATCTGGCGGGTGATGATCTTCACCGTGGTCACGTTGTCGGCCTGGGTCAGGGCATCGGAGTATTTGAAGTCGATTTCGTGCTGGCCGGCGGCCACTTCGTGGTGATCGGCCTCCATTTCAAAGCCCAGGCGTTCCAAGGTGTCCACAATCTCCCCGCGCACGATCTCGCCGAGGTCGTCCGGGCCGATGTCGTAGTAGCCGGCGGCGTCATGGGTCTGGGTGGAGATGGAGCCGTCCGGGTTGCGCTTGAACAGGAAGAATTCCAGCTCTGGGCCCACGTTGTAGGTATAACCCAGCTTCTGGGCTTCCAGTATGACCCGTTTCAGGTTGTTGCGGGGGCAGCCGTCAAAGGGGGTGCCGTCCGGGTTGTAGATGTCGCAGATTACCCGGGCCACGGCGCGGTCGCCTTCGGTCCAGGGCATGACCGAGAAGGTGGACAAATCCGGGTAGAAGTACATGTCGGAGGTCTCGATGGTGCGGAAACCGGCAATCGAGGAGCCATCCAGCATGATTTCGTTGTTCAGGGCCTTTTCCAGCTGGTCCACGTGGATGCCCATGCTTTTGGGCATGCCGTGCATATCCACAAACTGCAGGCGAACCAGTTTTACTTTCTTGTCCTTGGCCTCTTTTAGCACGTCCTGGACTGAACGGGCCGGGCGGCTTCCCAGGGTGGGAACGTCGACGTTGGGCATAAGTCGGGATCCTTCCAATCAAAAAAGCTAACAGCAGGGAGTCAACCCGCTTATTGTACAGAAAACACTACGCTTTGAACAGCCGAATCAATAAGATATCACTGGCCTTTGATCGATGAGGGTGGGAATGGGATCGCTTAAGAAGCGGGTTTCCCCTTCCTTCAGCACGATGGTGACGGTGCGGAAATCCGGGCTGGCCTGGGCTTCCAGGCTGACCGGCACCGGCTTTTTGGGATCCTGGGTAATGGGGCTGTTGGCGGCGGGCGCATCGCTTGGGGCCTGTCGTACCACCAGGCTATGCACCGCCCGGCTTTTCTGGGTCAGCACCAGCTCCCGGCTGCTGCCCTGGTCGGCGCTCTGGCGCACCATGTAAATGCCCGGCTGGATGATGAGCCCCTCGGCGGTTTGTAGCTTGACCGGAATGCGCAGCAGGGGGTCGCTGTAGGCGGGCGGGTTGCGGGGGCCCACCCGGGTAATCTGCTCCTCGGTCAGCACCGGGGCCTTGTCCTTTTTCTTGCCGAAGAACAAAAAGCGCTTTTTCTCCTTGGAGGCCGCCTGGCTTTGTTTCTGGGCCTGCTGGGCCTGCTGAACGATGGGCGGATCCGCCTTCCAAGCCGGGTTTGGCGGATAATCGATGGCGTCCGGCCAGTCCCCGCTCTCCTCCTCGGCCTGCCCGGCCAGGGGGGCCGACAGCCCCACCACCAGCAAAAGCCCGATTAAAGAAACCGCCCGCCCCATCCGATACAGGCCATGGTAAGACCATCCGGCCCTGGGCCGGCATGCCGACAGATTGGGAAGCGCCATGTTCAAAATCGATCGCAAGCAAGTCATTATTACCCTCAGCAAGTATACGTCCTATGCCATCAACATCGTGATTGTCGCGTCCATTCTGGGGATTGTCTGGTTCTTTATCTGGGGCCTGATGATTGCGGCCAAGTAATTTCATCTTAAGCGCCTTGCGGGGTTTTGCCATCCTTTGGCTGCCGTAGGGTTCCTGTATAATGGTGATCAACGTCTGCGTGGAGCACTCCCGAAAACCCATGCTCGATATCAAGCTCATCCGTGACAATGCCGAGGCGGTGAACGCGGCCCTGAAACGCCGAAACGGTGCCCTCTCCGTGGATGCGGTGCTGCATCTGGACCAGCGCCGCCGGGAGTTGCTACAGGAGGAAGAGGCACTGCGCAGCCGACGCAACCAGATTTCCCAGGACATTGCCCGCCTGAAAAAAGCCGGCAAGGACACCGAGGCCATCCAGCAGGAGACCCGGGGCCTGGCCGAGCGCATCAAGACCATCGAGCAGCAAAAAGAAGAACTGGCCGCCGAGCAGGAGCGCCTGTTGCTGGATATTCCCAACATGCCCCTGGCGGATGTGCCCCAGGGGGCCGATGAGACGGCCAACGTGGAAGTGCGCCGCTGGGGCGACGAGTTCAAAAGCCGCCCGCCGGAGCCGGTGCTGGCCCACTACGACATCGGCACCGAGCTGAACATCCTGGATTTCGACCGGGGGGTCAAGCTGGCCCAGTCCCGGTTCTCCATCATGCGCGGCGAGGGATCCCGGCTGGAGCGGGCCCTCATCAACTTCATGCTGGATATCCACACCGGGCACGGCTATACCGAGGTGCTGCCCCCCTTCCTGGTGAACGCCCAGGCCATGACCGGCACCGGGCAGTTGCCCAAGTTCGAGGCGGACATGTTCCGCTGCCGGGACGATGAACTCTACCTCATCCCCACCGCCGAGGTGCCGGTGACCAACATGTACGCGGGCGAAATCCTGGCTGAGGGTGATCTGCCCATGCACCTGGTGGCCTATACTCCCTGCTTCCGGCGAGAGGCGGGCAGCGCCGGGAAAGACACCCGGGGCCTCATCCGCCAGCACCAGTTCGATAAAGTGGAGCTGGTCAAGTTGTGCCGCCCGGAAGATTCCGATGCCGAGCACGACAGCCTGGTGGCCGATGCCGAGCGCATCTTGCAGCTGCTGGAATTGCCCTACCGGGTGGTCAAGCTGTGCACCGGGGATCTGGGATTCTCGGCCGCCCGGTGCTATGATTTGGAAGTGTGGATGCCGGCCCAGGGCGTGTACCGGGAAATCTCCAGCTGTAGCACGTTTACGGATTTCCAGGCCCGCCGCATCGGCCTGAAGTACCGCGCCGAGGAAACCGGGCGTCCGGCCTACCTGCACACCCTGAATGGCTCCGGGTTGGCCGTGGGGCGCACGCTGGCAGCCATTCTGGAAAACTACCAGATGATCAACCCGCAAACCGGCCGGCGGGAGGTGGCCATCCCGCAGGCGCTGTGGCCGTACTTCCGCAACGGGGCCACCCGCATTACCGGCGAAGCAGCAAGAAGTAAGGAATTGGTATGACAGGCAGTGGGCAACCCAGACAACCGGAAGCAGTGACCCCCACCGTTCAGCCCGGCCCCCCGCCCGGGGAAGGAGTCAGCCATGTGGCTCCCAAGGCCGCGCCGGCCGCCGGCGCGGAAGGCCAGATTGATCTGGACATCTTTCTGAAAATGGCCATTGCCCAGGGAGTTTCCGACGTGCACCTGCGGGTGGGCTCCCCCCCGGTGATGCGCAAGGACAACGACATGACCGTCACCAAGCTGCCCCCCCTCACCGAGCGGGCCATCCAGGATTTCGCCAAGAAAATCATCCCCGAGAAAGTCCTGCCCAAGCTGAAAAACCGCATGGATTTCGACTTCGGCTTTTACATGGAAAGCATGGCCCGCTTCCGGGTCAACCTGTTCTACGAGATGGGGCAACTGGGCCTGGTCATGCGGGTCATCCCCCTGAAGATTCCCACCCTGGACGATCTGGGCCATCCCCCGGTGATTGCCCGCTTTGCGGATCTCAATAAGGGCCTGGTGCTGGTGACCGGCCCGACCGGCTCCGGTAAGTCCACCACCCTGGCTGCCCTGCTGAACACCATTAACGCCACCCAGCACTGCCACATCATCACCCTGGAAGACCCGGTGGAATACGTCTACACCAGCCAGAAAAGCGTGGTGACCCAGCGCCAGATTGGCCTGGATACCGATAACTTCCCCAACGGCATCAAGTACGCCCTGCGTCAGGACCCGGACGTGCTGCTGATTGGGGAGATGCGGGATCGCGAGACCATCATGGCAGCCCTGCACGCCGCGGAAACCGGCCACCTGGTGTTCTCCACCCTGCACACCACCGATTCGGTGCAGACCATTAACCGCATTATCAACGCCTTTGAACCCTATGAGCGCGAGGCCATCCGCCACCAGCTGGGCAACGTGCTGCAAGGCACCATCTCCCAGCGTTTGGTCAAGAAGGCGGAAGGCAAGGGCCGCCTGGCCGTCGCCGAAATCATGGTGGTGTCCCCCGCCATCCGGGACTACATCATGCGCGATGAGATGGATGAAATATACCAATTGCTCAATTCCGCAGAGTTTGAAGGGGCCTGTAGCCTGAACCACTCGCTGTATCGGGCTTATCGCAACGGCTTTATCACGGCGGAGGAGGCCCTGGCAACTTCCGAAAACCAGCAGGAGCTTCAGCAGATGATCCGGGGCGCCTTCCACGGCAGCAACTCCACCTTTTAGCCGGGGGCAGCACCGGGGCCAAACCGCCGGTTTGCAGCGTATGGGGGTTTCCATTCCCTGCAAAAAAAGCTAAACTGTTAACAAGAGATACAAGAGAGGTTCCGTGCCGTGTCGGTGTCGTTTGCGGCCAGCCGCTCCCCGGGGTGGCGCATGGATCCGGTGTTAGCAGGAAAGCATCAGGAGCTAGGGTGAATTTATGGTGTGTTTGAACTCGCTGAAGCGCGGCTTGACCTGGGTACTGACGCTGGTTGCCTTGCTGAGCTTGCTGGGCTTGTCCCCCGACTCTGCCTGGGCCCGCTTGCGACGTTCCGCATCCGCCGTGGCCCAGCCCCAGGATGCGGTGATTGAAATCCAGTCGGTGAAAGCCACCCCCGATGGCAGCGGGCTGATTTTTGAGGCCAGTCGGCCTTTCACTGGGGAGGATACCCGTTATTTCACCATGCTCAAACTGCCCAACCCCAACCGGGCCCTGCTGGACATTCCCAATGCCCGCCTCAAAAATGGCCCGGCGGTTATCCCGGTGCAACAGGGCGGAATCCAGCAGGTGGAACTGGTGGAGAACCGTAGCCCCTTTTACAGCTCGGTACGGGCGATTGTCTACATGCAGGATGCCCGGGCCCTGAGCCGGGTGCAAACCGCCTTTGAGGGCAGCAAGCTGCGCCTGGAAACCGGCCCGCCCATGGCCAGTGCCCAGGTGGCCGGCAAACCTCCGCTGCCGGCCCCGGCTGCCGGCAAGCCGACATCATCCGCCTTGCAGCCTCCCCTGCCCCGGGCGGCGACCGGCAAAGCCGTGCCCCTGCCCCCCACCCCGGCCATGAACCCGGCGGTGGTGGCGACCCAGGCGCCTCTGCCTGCCCAGGCGACCCCTGTCACGCAGGGTGTCCCGCAAGCCAATCCCATTCCGGTACCGCCGGGCGCCAGCGTGATTGAGGACATCTCCGTGCGGGACAACAGCCTGCAGGTCAGCGCCAACCACGAGCTGCGCATCAAGAACCGCTTTACCCTGCAATCCCCCAACCGGCTGGTGCTGGACTTTGAAGACGCGGTGCTGGGTTCCCGGGCGCTTTTGCAGCCCATCGCGGTGTCCTCGCGGGATATCCGCCAGATTCGCGTGGGGCAGTTCGATGAGCGCACCGTGCGCATGGTCATCGAAACCGCCGAGCCGGACAACTTTGAGGTGCTTTACCCGGAGGGGGCGCGTACCGCCCTCAAAATAACCCCCTACAGCGGCACGTCGGTCACCCGGCTTTCGGCCCGTACCGAACTGGGCTACGTGGATCAGGTGACCCTGCGCCGGGAAGGGGGGGGCACCGTGGTGCGCCTGGTTTCCAGCGTGCCCCTGGTGCACCGCATGGAGAAGAAGGAGGGCCGCATCCAGCTGGAGCTGCTTAACGTGGCGGCAAATCCCACCGTGATCGGCTTTGACGAGAAGATTTACCCCGAGCTCAAGCGCATGCGCTTTGAGCCCCTCACGGCCAGCGAGCCCAACAGCCAGTTCCTGATCGATCTGGCCGCCGACAACGTGCAGGTGGTGCCCACCCTGTCCGACGACAAGAAAACCCTGGAGCTGCAACTGACCCATGACCTCAACGACGTGGTGCCGCTGATTACCAATATCGGCATGGCCTCCGGCGGGGCGGGCAAGGCGCCTTACCCGGCCCGCATCGTGCTGGACGCCGGCCATGGCGGCAAGGACAAGGGGGCCAACCGCAACGGGGTGAACGAAAAGGATCTGAACCTGTCGCTGGCCCTGCTGGTGCGGCAAGCCCTGGTGGAAAAGGGCTTTGAGGTGATCATGACCCGCAGCACGGACGAGTTCCTGCCGCTGCCCACCATTACCGCCATCACCAACCGCAACCGGCCCGACCTATTCATCAGCATCCACCACAACGCCTCCACCAACCCGGCGGTGCGTGGGATTGAGACCTACTGGTACACCCCCCAAAGCCGGCCCCTGGCCGAAAAGATCCAACGCCGCTCCATCAACGCGGTGGGCGCCCGGGATGGCGGGGTGAAGCAGGCCATGTTCTATGTCATCCACCACACCAACGTGCCGGCGGTACTGTGTGAGGTGGGGTACGTCTCCAACCCGGCGGAGCTGGAGGAGCTGCAAACCATGGAGCGCAAGCAAAAAACCGCTCGCGCCATTGCCGACGGTGTTGTAGACTATCTGAAATCGCGTATTTCAGCAAAGGCCCCCTGATTCGGTGACTGCCCGTTCCCTGCAACCTGATGCGCCCATCGGCGTCTTTGACTCCGGCCTGGGCGGCCTGCGGGTGCTCGATCGCCTGCTGCTCTCCCTGCCGGATGAGCGCTTTGTCTACCTGGGCGATACCTTGCACATGCCCTACGGCCTGAAGTCCGCCGAGGCGGTGCGCGGTTACGTATCGGCCTGCCTGCAATGGATGTTTGAGACCCACCGGGTAAAGATGATGGTGGTGGCTTGCAACACGGCCACGGCGGTGGCCTCCGACCTGTTTGAGGCCTACCGGGGGGTGCCTTTTGTGGGGCCGGTGCTGCCCATCTGCCGCTGGCTGCACGAGGAGGATCGTTACCGCAAGGTGGGGGTGATGGCCACCCCGGCCACGGTGGCCTCCGATTGCTACCAGGCCGTCCTGAACACCCTGGGATCGCGTATCGAGCTGAAGCAGGTGGCATGCGGGGGGCTGGCCAGCGTGATTGAGGCCGGGGAGGCCGAAAGCGCCCAATGCAACCGTTTGCTGCAGGAATTTGTAGCCCCCCTGGTGGCCTGGGGGGCCGAAGCCATCGTGCTGGGCTGTACCCACTATCCTTATGTGGCCGATTCCATTGCCCGCATGCTGCCCAACGGGGTGGATGTGCTGGATCCCTCGGCGTTTATGGCCCTGGATGCCAAGCGCCAACTGAAGGAGCGAGGCCTGGCCCAGCCGCATGCCAGTGGTCGCCGGCTGGCCGACGTGGAATACTTTGTGACCGCCGAGCCTGCCCGCTTCTTCACGGTCAGCCGCCAGATGCCTTTCCAGGCCGTGGCCACCAAGCTGCCCACCGTGGTGGAAATTCCCCAGTCCACCCCGGTGGCCGGTTAGCCTACAGCACCAGGCCCAGGCCCAGCCGCTCGCCGGTTTCCAGGGTGCGTTGGCGGATCTCGCGGGTTTTCATCAGCAGGCGGGCGGTGCGGTGGCGTTCCTGCAACAGGTTCTTCAGCCGGGCGGAGAGTTCCTCAACGGCGGCATCTTGGGCCTGCAGGCGCTCGCCCAGCCGGGTCATCAACGCCTCGTTCAGGTCGCTGCCCAGCCGGCAGCCCACCGCGGCCAGGTAAGGGGTTTCCTCCCCGGCGTCCCAGCCGGTGACCACCCCGTGAAAGTCCGCCAGCTCCTCCAGGGCAGCCTCCATCTTTTCCAGGCTCAGGCGGTTCAACACCGGCTTTTGCAGGGTGTAGTCAAAGCTGCGGATGGCTTGCATCAGGGGGTGGGGTGGGCAGTGGTGCATCATGCCATGGGTATCGGCGGCCCGGGCCAACACTGCATACGTCATCTGAAGGGTTTGGGGCTAGGGCTGGGGGGCCGGGGCCTGGGTGGGCAGGGATTTTTTCAGCCAGTCCAGCACCTTCTGGCGGGCTTCCGAATCGTTCAGCAGCATCTCGCTGCCGCTGCCGATGCGATGGCTGGGGGTGTCCTGGTAAAGATCCATGCGCTTGGGGCCTCCGTAAAGCCGGTACAGGACCTGGGCGGACTGGAAGGAATACTCATCGGCCCCCCCGGCCATTACCAGCACGGCCCCGGGGTATTCCAGGGCGGCCTGGCTGGGATCCAGGCCCTTGTAGTTGCGGCCCGGGGAGAGCAGCACCATGGTTTTGACCCCGTGCTTTTCGGGATGGGCCATCATGGCCACGTTGGCCCCCAGTTTCTCGCCCACCAGGGCCACGTTCTGGGCGTCCACCTGGGGATAATCCCCGCTTTTCCTGAAAAAGCGCAGCACGGTTTCTACATCGCCCGGCATGCGGGCCCAGTGTTCCGGCTGAAAGAACCGCCAGCTGAAGCGCCGTCCGGCCTTGGTGCGGGAGCTGTCCCCGTGGCCCCGCAAATCCAGGGCCAGCACGGCATAACCGGACTTCACCAGGTCGGCGGGCAGATCCCCCCAGCTCAGCCGGGTATGGTTCAGCCCGGGCAACAGCACCACCAGGGGATACTTGGGGCCGGCGGCCTCGGGGGCGCCTTCTGCGTCCTCTTCGTCGGCGGCTGCCGCGTCCTCCTCCTCCTCCTTGCCGTCGTCGGCTTGCTGGGTGGGGTCGTACAAGCGCCCGGTCAGGATCACCTGATCCGAGGTCACAATCTGCACGTCTTCGTAGGGCAGGTCGCGCATGGCGGGCGGCAGGGCGGCCAGGGCTTTTTCTTCCGGGCTAAGTGCCTCCTCCTCGCCTTCTTCGCCGGTGTCTTCCTCGTCCTGCGCCGCGGTCTGCTGCTGGGCGTGCGGATCAGCCTTGGGCCCCAGTCCGGGAATCCAGGACAGGGCATCGCAGCCCGAAAGCGTCAAGCCGCCTGCCGCCAGCATCAGCAGCAGGGTCAATTGCAGCCGGCGTTGCCGAAACCCGGTCATGCGTCCTTGGCAAGGGGTTGGTTGGGTAAAATAAGGGCGAAGGTGGCCCCTTTGCCGGGGATGCTGGAGAGCAACTCCACGCTGCCCCCGTGGGCCTGCAGGATTTTGCGGCTGTGGGCCAGCCCCAGGCCGGTGCCCTTGCTGCCCTTGGTGGAAAAGTAGGGGGTGAACAGCTTTTTCATGTTTTTCTCGTCCACGCCGGGGCCCTGGTCGCTGACCCGGATGTAGGTCATGGGATCCCCGGTGCGCCCGCTGATGCTGACGGTGACCGTGCCTTCGGCGGGGGTGGCCTCCAGGGCGTTTTTCAGCAGGTTGATGAGGGCCTGGCGGATTTTGTCCTGGTCCAGCGACAGGGTGAGCGGGTGTCCTTCGCACTGGGGCACCAGCAGCTTGACCCCTTTTTCTTGGTAGGAGGGGGCGTAGAAGTCGCACACGTCGGCCACCAGCCGGTACAGGTCGGTGGGGGCGGTCTCCAGCTCCAGCGGGCGGGAATAGCTGGTCAGGCCGGAGAGGATTTTCTCCAGGTTGCCGGTGGCCTCCCGGATGAGCCCCAGGTTTTTCAGCAGCATCTCCTGGGGGTTTTTGGCCTTGCTGTTTTCCTCGGCGGGTTGCAGTTGTTCCCAGGGCAGCTTGGCCAGCAGGTCTTCGGTAAGCTTGGCGTAGAGATCGATGAGTCCCAGGGGGTTGCGGATCTCATGGGCAATGACCGAGGACAGTTGCCCGATGGCCGCCAGCCGTTCGTTGTCCACCACCTGCTTGTTCAGCATCTTCACCTGATCCAGGGCCACGATCAGCTCCCGGTTGCGGTTTTCCAGGCCGTGCACCAGCGAGGTCACCAGCAGGTTCAGCTTTTCGTCGTAGCGGCGATCGATGGGGGTTTCCTTCAGCAGGTGTTCCAGGGTGGGATCCCCGGCATGCGGGATGAGCTGGGCGGCGATGGTCTTGCAGTCTCCCGGGTTGAAGGTCCAGCCGCCCTCGTACACCCGGAAGGTGTCGTAGGTGGCTCCCGACCAGTGCAGGGCCGCGCACAGGCGGTCGGTCAGCACGATCAAAAAGCCGGTCTGGTCGCAGACGCCGCTTTGGGTGGGGAACATGTCCGGCTGGTTCAGGCGGAACAGGGGCAGGTTGGGGGCTCCTTCCAGCGCCAGGGCCAGGGTCTCGAAGGCCTCGTCCTCCAGGGTGCGGGTCAGCACGAAGCCGGCCAGGTGGTGATCCCGGATCATGCGGGTGATGCAACTGTAGAGGCTCAGGAAGGTTTCCTTGGAATAGAGTCCCGAAGAAGAACAGAGATGGCCAAAAAGGCCATCAATCTGTATCTTGGGATTTTGTTGCTGCAGTTTTTCGCTCACGATGCGCTCTCAACGTCTCTCCGTTGAGCTTATTATACCGCAGCCTGCAGGTTGTTGTTACCGGCAGTGGGTTCCACCAGGCCGTATTTGAGGGCATACAGCACCGCCTGGGTGCGGTCGTTGACCTGCAGTTTTTGGAAAATGTTGTTGACGTGGGTTTTCACCGTGGTTTCGGAAATGACCAGCTTGTCGGCCACCCCCTTGTAGGTGATGCCTTCGGTCAGCAGGGCCAGCACCTCTTTTTCGCGGCTGGTCAGGTAGCCCAGCAGCGCCTGCTTGGTGGGATCCGGGCGGTTGGTCTTGCTGACCCGGGTCTGGAACTCGTCGAAAAACTTGGTGGCCAGGGTGGGCGGCAGGTACACCTTGCCGTTGAGCACTTCCTCAATGGCCCCGATGAGCTGCGAGGTGACCATGGTTTTGAGGATGTAGCCCTTGGCCCCGGCTTTCATGGCCCGGAAGATGAGATCCGGATCGTCATAGCCGGTCAAGGCCAGGATTTTCAGCCGCGGGTTGGCGGCGCTCAGCTGCTGGATGGCGGAAACGCCGTCCAGTTCCGGCATGTTCATGTCCATCAGCACCACGTCGATGTTGCTTTCGGCCAGGCGCTTGATGGCGTCCTCGCCGTTGGTGGCGATGCCGGTGACCGCGTAGTCCGACTGCAGCTCCAGCAGCTGCTTGATGCCCGCGCTATGGTTGGCATTGTCGTCCACGATAAACACAGTCGTTTCCGATTGGATTCTTCTCATATTGAACCGTTCTCCTACAGCTCTCCTGACACACCACACTGTTTGTTCTGAAATGCTAGAGACATGCGGGTTCCACACACCACATGCAACCATTCTGAAATCCCGTAAGGCTTACCGCTCGTTTGCGCGATGTAAACCTTGCCCTGCCATCATAGCGCAGTCGCCGGAGGGGGCTCATCATCTGAAAGTTGGATATTGGCGGCCACGGGATCAATCTTTCACAGGAGAAATATCGGCCAAAGGGTGGATACCCCTGCTTCAAAATTCCTGCTTTCGGTCGGCGGGAGGCCCTTGTGGGGCTCCCCCCGGCGAGGGAGGCTGTCCTATAATGGGGGTACACAGTTTAACGGATGGTGAAAGGAGCCCGAGATGGGGTGGCAAGTGATGAACACGACCCGGCAAACCCTGGTGGCCCTTGAAATTGAGCTGGCCAATACCGTGCTCACCCGCTTTATGGGCTTGATGGGCCGGGCGGCCCTTGCGCCCAGCCACGGCCTGTTGCTGGTGCCCTGCTATGACATCCACTCCTGCTTTATGCGCTTTGAGTTCGACGCCCTCTACCTGGACCGGGAAGGCCAGGTGCTGCATGTGATTGAACGCATGAAACCCTGGCGCATGGGCAAGATTGTGCGGGGCGCCCGGGGGGTGCTGGAGCTGCCCGCGGGTACCGTGGCCGAAACCGCTACCCAGGTGGGTGATCGGCTGGAATTTGTGGATACCGGCGGGGATCGCAACCGAAAGGCCCCGCTGCTTTAACAGCCGGGGCCAGGGGCGGCTCAAAAGGGGTTTGGGGATCTTTCGAGCACGGCAAGAACGTTAGCGGCGCAGCGGGCGGCCATCGTAAGGCAGGGGCACGACGATGGGCGCGGGCATGGCCCGCCGGGAGCGGAGGGCCATGCCGGTCAGGGTTAAAAACCAGCAGGTTAGCCAGAAGTACATGGGAGGGCTTGCTCCTGGGTTGGCGGGGGCAGGGTCAGGGCCGGGACAGATCCAGGGCGGGGGCGGCATCCCGCGGGGCCCACAGCATTTCAAAAATCTGCTCGGGCACCCCGCCGTGCATGTATTGGTTGCGTTGCAGACTGGCCAATTCCCGGGACTCTGCGGCGGACAGCTCCCCAACGCGTTCTTTCAGCTTCAGGCGGGTAATGCGCACCACGTCGGGACTGTCGTGGTAGCGTTTCAGCAGTTCCAGCTCGGTGGCTTCCTCGGGGCCGAGTTTCTGGCAGGCTTGCTTGCGGCTCAGGTAGGCAATTTCCCACACCGCGGCGCTGTGGCCGTAATGCACCAGGGCTTCCAGCTCGGCCAGGTTGCGGCGGAACTTTTTGCAGAAGCGGGCCATCAGCAGCCGCCAAATGTTGGGCTGCACCATCTTCACCGCCAGCACCCGGATGCGCTGGGCCACGGCGGGGGCTTTATCCCGGTGGGCCTCAATGGCCCGAAGCTCTGCCCGCTCCCAGGCATCCAGGCCGTCATGGCGCGCTTTCAGGTTCAGCTCCGCGCTGCGGTAATCCAACAGCAAGGCAAACACTTCATCAGTCATGGCACATACCTCCCAAGCCGGTTATTGCGCTGCTTTACCAGGTTGCTGCCTGCCGGTGCAACCCAGCCTGCCCCATCAGGGATAAGATGCCCGTTTCGGGCCTGGCTCAAACAGGGACGCTGGAACACTCACACCGGTCAGGCCCCCATTGTACCCCCTGAAAACATGCGCAGGCAAGCTGAGCCGCGGCAATCTTAATATTTCAAGGCCGCTTGCCAGCAGGGTTTAAGGAGCAATCCGGGGTGGTATGGCCGTTGGGGCCTACATATCCAGGGGCTTGGCAGAAGGCAGCCTTTCCAGCCGGTTCACCAGGCGCATGGCATGCTCGTACACCTGACGGTGGGTGGAGACCATTTTGGGCTGGTCGTTGCCATTTTCGTGGATGGCGACCTCGGTTTTGCTGGGGTAATGTTGCCATTTGATGCGGATTTCGGTTTTGGTTGCCGGGTTTTCCAGGCCGGCAGGGCCCAGGCTAATCCAGTGGCTGTCCCACTTCTTGCTGACATACAGCAGGTAGCGCTGGTCGGCCACGTTAAAGAAGGTGGATTCTGTGCTGTGGCGATCCACCGTGGCTACCGGGGCGAACTTCTGATCCAGGCGGGTCAGGAAGGCGTCGATTTCCTGGTCGGTCTGGGTTAGGCCGCGTCCGGCAAAGTGGACGGGGGATTTGGCCATGGGGGGGCGGTAGGCGATGTGCATGGTGATGACTCCTCTCGGTGTTATGAATGGGCGGGTTAAAACACTTCCACCCGCCAGCGCTTTTCCTGCTTGAGCTTTTCCAGCAGCTTGGGCCAATCTGCTCCCTTGGCCCGGGCGATTTCGGCAAAGGCGGTTTCCACTCCCTGCTCCAGGGCTTTCATGCCGCACAGGTAGATGTAGGTGTCCGGCTGCTGTAGCAGATCCCACAAGGCGTCTCCCTGTTCGGCAATGCGGTGCTGCACGTACAGCTTTTGGCCGCTGGCGGTTTGCTGTTCCCGGCTGAAGGCGGTGAGCAGGTGGTAGCCGGGCTCGTTGCGGTAACCTTCCAGCTCCGCGCCGTACAAAAAGTCCTGGCGGGTCTGAAAGCCGCCAATCATCCAGGTCTCACCCCGGCGGCGGGCTGGGCAAAGCGGGTCTTCAGGAAGCCCCGGAACGGGGCCAGGCCTACCCCGGTGGCAATCATAACCAGGTGGTCGCCGGGCTTGGGCGGCATCAGGAAGGCCTTGCCCGCCGGGCCGGTCACCTGCACCGTGTCCCCCACCCGGAAGCCCGCCACGTAGTTGGAGGCCACCCCTTTTTTGGTCTGGCCGTTCTCCTGGTACTCCACCCGTTTGACCGCGATGGCCACCGTGTTGCCGTCGCCCGCCTCCCCGCCGGCGGGCGAAACCACCGAGTAGAGGCGCAATTTATGCGGTTTTCCGGCGGCATCCGTGCCGGGGGCGAGGATGCCGATGCTTTGCCCCTCCAGGTAATCCAGCCCGCTGCCGGTGATGTCCAGCACCACGTGGTAGACCTCGTTGCCGGGGGTGGTGGTGAGGGGGCGGATTTCTTTCACCGTGGCCGTAAACGGGTTTTTGGGGGTGTAGACGTTCAACAGCGCTTGCGCGGGCCGCTGCCAGCCCTGCCCGAATTGCACCGTGTCCCCCTCCAACCCTTGGGCCATGGCGATGCCGGCATGCCGGGCAGAAGGCAAGGTGATCTGGCCGGCAACAACCGGTAGCTTGGCCGATGGCACGCCCGAACCCATGCGAAATGCAATCATGCGCGCTTCCCCTTCGAAAGTGACCCGTTTAAGTGACCCGATTATATCAGAAACCGGCAGTACGATCCTTGGCCGCCCGCCACAAATCGTCCCAGGTCTTAAAGTCCAGGCTTTCCAGGGGATGCGTTGGGCCGAAGCGCTCCCGCACCAGGGCTTCCATGGCCTGGAAGCGCCGGGTGAACTTCAGGGTGGCCCGGGTGAGGGCGGTTTCCGGGTCAATCCCAAAATGGCGGGCCAGGTTGACCGAGGCAAAGAAGATGTCCCCCATTTCCAGCTCCAGGCGCCGGTGCAGGGCGGCCTTTTGCGCCTCGTCGCCGGCGGCCTGCCAGGCGGTGGCTTCCTGGCGAAACTCCTCGTACTCGCTCATCACGCACTCCCACAGCGATTCCAGGCTGGGCCACTCAAAGCCCACCTTCACCGCCCGGCGGCTGGTTTCCAGGGCCCGGCTGAGCGCGGGCTGACCCTGACGCAACCCGTCCAGCACGCTTTCGGGCGGGGCGGCTTCCCCCTTTTCCGACCGCTTGATGGCTTCCCAGTTGGCGGTGACCGCTTCCGGGGTATCCGCGGCCCCCTCGGCAAACACATGCGGATGGCGGCGGATCAGCTTTTCGGCAATGGTCTCGCACACCGCCGTGAAGTCGAAGGTGCCAGCATCCCGGGCCAGCTGGCTGTGCAAGACCACTTGCAGCAGCACATCGCCCAGCTCTTCCTTCAGCATGTCCGGGTTGCTGTTGGCCTCGGCCTCGTCCACGGCTTCCACGGCCTCGTAAGCCTCCTCCAGCATGTAGGGTTTCAGGCTGGCATGGGTCTGCTTCAAATCCCAGGGACAGCCGCCTTGGGGATCCCGCAGGGCGGCCACCACGGCCACCAGCTTGTCGATGCCGGACAACCTGCCCAGGCGGGCGGCGAGTTCGGCGCGGTTTTTTCCGGCGGGTAAGGTCATGCTTGGATTGCCCCGGGGGCCCACGTATAATAAGGAGCAAGATAGCATGTTTCAAGGAGCGCTGTCATTTACGAGGATTTCATTGCCGCGGTGGAAGCGGCCAAAACCATCTTCATCACCGCCCACGTAGGGCCGGACGGTGATACCCTGGGCTCCATGCTGGGTTTCAAGTTCGCACTCGAGAAGGCCCGCCCCCACCTGCACCGGGTGGATTGCGTCATCTCCGGCAAGATGCCTGACGTCTATGCCTTCCTGCCGGGCATCAAGGAAGTGCACCGCATGGAAACCGCCACCACCCTGCTGGAGGAATACGACCTGGCCATTTCCGTGGACTGCGGCTCCCTGGATCGCCTGGGGCTGGCCCGCCCGCTGTTTGAAGGGGCAAAAGTCTCCGCCAACATCGATCACCACATCAGCAACGACAAGTTTGCCGCCGTCAACGTGGTGGATACCGCCGCCGCCGCCAGCGGGGAAGTGGTGTTCGACATCCTGAAGACCATGAAAATCCCCATGGACGCCAACATTGCCACCTGCCTGTACACGGCCATCGTGACCGATACCGGGGGCTTCCGATACAGCAACACCACTGCCCAGGTGCTGGAGAAAAGCGCGCAGCTGGTGTCCGCCGGGGCCGACCCCGAGTACATCTCCAAGCAGATTTACGAGGAGCAGCCGCTGGAGCAAATCCTGATGCAGGCCGACGCCGTGCGCCTGGCCCAGTTCAACCCGGAGCGCACCATCGGCTGGACCACCATCACCCGGGAGTTCCTGGCCTCCCACAACGCCCTGGACGAGCATGCCGACGGGCTGGTGGAGGCGCTGCGCCGGGTGGACACCGTCCTGGTGGCCGTGGTGTTCAAGGAGACCGAGGCTGGCCACACCAAGGTGAGCATCCGCAGCGATAGCCACCACATCGATGTCTCTGCGGTGATGGCCCAGTTTGGTGGCGGCGGGCACAAGATGGCCGCCGGCTGTACCATGGAACAGCCCGTGGACGATGCCATCCGCACCCTGCTGCCCATTCTGGAGGAAAAGGTGCACACCCACATGGCCGTCCACTAGGGGCCGGGCGGGATGCTTTCCCTCAACCAGCCGGGGTCTGCCGTTCCCGCAGGTGGTGGCGGATGCCCTGGGCGATGATTTCCTTGGCCCCCCGGTTGTTTTCCACCAGCTGCTGGCCGTTTTCGGCCACGGTGTCGTAAATTTCCGGCTGGGTCAACAGCTCGGTCACCGCGTTGATGAGGGCCTCGGGGGTTTCCACCTGGTAGCCGGCTTGCTGCTCCAGGATCATGCGGCTGATTTCCGGGAAGTTGAACATGTGTGGCCCGAACACCACCGGCACCCGCTGGCTGAGCGGCTCCAGGGGATTCTGGCCGCCCCGCTCGATGAAGCTGCCCCCCATTACCGCCACCGTGGAAAAGCTGTACACGGTCAGCAGCTCGCCGATGGTGTCCAGCACCACCACCGGCTGGCGGTTGGGGTTTTCTTCCGACAACTGGCTGCGCAGGGCAAAGTGGATGCCCTGGCCGTTCAAAATGGTGCGGATCTCCGGCACCCGCTCCGGGTGGCGGGGGGCCAGGATGATTTTCAGCTCCGGAAAATCCTTGCGCAGCTGCATGGCGGTTTCCAGCAGCATCTCGTCTTCCCCGGAATGGGTGCTGGCCAGGGTCAGCACGGTGTCTTCCCCCGGCACCACGTCCAGCAGGTGGGCCAGGATGTTTTTCTGGATGGGGTCGATGGTGGGCATCAGGTCGAACTTGATGTTGCCGGCCACCGTGATCTGCTCCGGGGGCAACTTGGCAATGTCCTGTAGCCGATCGGCGTCTCCCTGGGACTGCATGTAAAAGTGGGTGATGCGTCGCAGGTACTGGCGGGTGAACAGGCGAATCCACCGGTAGGCCCGGTGGGAGCCGCGGGAGATGCGCCCGTTGATGACAATCATGGGGGTCTGGTAGGGGCCGGTCACCAGGTCGATGAAGTTGGGCCACAGCTCCGATTCGGTGAGCACCACCAGATCGGGCTGGATGAGGCGGAGGGCCTTGTGCAGCACCCAGCGAAAGTCGTAGGGGAAATACAGCACCGCCAGATCCGGGTAGGTGCGTCGGGCCAGGGCTTGCCCGGTGCCGGTGGTGGTGGTGACAATTACCGTGGCTTCTTCTTGCAGCTCGTTGATGAGGGTACGGATGGCGTTGAACTCCCCCACCGAGACCGCATGGAACCAGATGCGCCGCTTGCCCGGAGCCGCCGTGCGCAGCTTGTCCAGCAGCTCGGGCGGATAATCGCCCAGCTTTTCCCTGAAACCCGCCCGCAGCTTGGGCACCAGCAGCATGGCGGCGCTCCACACCGGTGCGCCCAGCACCAGGCCCAGCATTAGCAACAGGTTATACACAAGGCGGGCTAAACCCATAAAAATCCGGTTTCACGCTTTCCACATACAAACCGCCATCATAGCGGTGGGACGGCTTGGGTGCAATCCTGTCGGGCCTAGTTCAGCACGCACTTGCGCAACTGCTCGATGGCCTTGTGGGCCACGCTGTAGCGGGGCTCCAGATCCAGGGCCTTCTTGTAGTGCCGATAGGCGTTCAGCACATCACCCTGGTACTCCTTGGCCCGGCCCAGGTTGAAGTGGGCAAAGTGGTAGGCCCGGTAACGCTTGGCGCCCAGGGCCCGCTCCAGGTAGGGGATGGCCCGCTCGTACTCGCCCTTGGCAATCAGGTAGGCCCCGATGTCGTTGTAGGGGTTGCCGAAGTCGGGATCCACGGCGATGGCCCGCTCGCACTCGGCAATGGCGGTTTCCAGCTCCCCGATAAAGCTGTAGGTCCAGCCCAGGAAGGTATGGGCTTCGGCGGTGGGAAACACCTCGATGGACCGGCGGTACATCTGGATGGCTTCCGCGTATTCCCGGCGCAGCTGGGCATGGTAGGCCTCATAGAAGAGGTTCATGGCTTGGCGGCGCTTTTTCTGGGTAATACAGGCTTCAAATGACAGGAGTTGAGGCGTTGACATGGATACAACCCGCCTGCGTGCAGCACAATCTCTAACAGTGGCTTGTATTGTACTGAAAAAGCCCCGGCCTGGAAAGCTTCTGTTAAAAATATAAAGATACGCCGGTTACGACAACCGGCTATCTCAAGGGTTTGGGGGCCTCTGCGGCGGTGCGGGGGCTACTCGTCGTCCAGGATGGCGTCGGAGCCGTAGTCGTCGTCGCCGTAGTCCTCGTCCCCGCCGCCGATGGTTTCGACATGCAGGGAGGAATCGTCGATGAGCAGGTTTTCCATGGTCTCCTCGTTGATTTCGGGCGAGCCGAACATGCTCTCGATCTCTTCCAGGATGGCGGACGGCTTGCGCAGGCTGGACTTGGCGGCCAGGGCCTCGCCGGCCTCGTCGAACATATCGGCCCGCTCGTCCTTGAAGTGCGGGAAACCGGTGCCCGCCGGAATCAGGCGGCCAATGATCACGTTTTCCTTCAGGCCGCGCAGGAAGTCCTTTTTGCCTTCCACGGCGGCTTCGGTGAGTACCCGGGTGGTTTCCTGGAAGGAGGCCGCCGAGATGAAGCTCTCGGTGTTCAGCGAGGCCTTGGTAATACCCAGCAGCACCGGGTGGTACACCGCCGGCTCGCGGTTTTCCTTGCCTTCCACCGCGGCGTTGGCTTCGGCCACCACTTTTTCATCCAGCAGCTCACCGCCCAGCAGGATGGTGTCGCCCGCTTCATCCACGCGCACTTTCTTGGTCATCTGGCGCACGATGATTTCGATGTGCTTGTCGGCGATTTCCACGCCCTGGGAACGATAGACTCGCTGCACCTCATCCACCAGGTAGGTACGCACGGCCTCGATGCCGTTGACCACCAGGATGTCGTGCGGGTTGATGGGGCCGTCGGTGAGGGCCTGGCCGGCTTTGACGGTTTGCTTGTCCTCCACGATGATGGTGGAGCCCACCGGCACCTGGATCTCTTCCCGTCCGTTCTCGCTGCTCAGGTACAGGCGCTGCACGTCTTCTTCCCAGATCACTTCCACGGTGCCGGCCACCGGGGCAATCACCGCGGATTCCTTGGGCTTGCGGCCTTCCAGCAGCTCTTCGACCCGCGGAAGACCCTGGACGATGTCCCCGGTTTTCTGCCGTTCGAAGATGAGCGAGGCGATGAGGTCGCCCCGCTGCACCAGGGCCCGGTTTTCCACTTGCAGCAAGGTGCCGCCGGAAATCAGGTAGGGGCGGGCTTCCCGCAGGGTGACCGATTTGGCGTCCACTTCCGATACCTGGCCGGAGAACGGGGCCGTATCGGCTTTGCTCAGGGCCTGATCCTGCTTCACGAAGTCGCCCGCCTTGACGGTCGGCTTGTCCTTGAGGTCGATTTTGGTTTCGTGCTCCTCGGTAATGAGTAGTACCCGGCGCACGTCGGCGTCGGATTTCGCGTTGCCCAGGCTGACTTTGCCCTTGGTGTGGGTAATAACCTGGGTTTTCACCACCGGGGCCTTTTTATCGATGACCTGGCCGTCTTCCACCAGCAACTGGGTCTGGGTGGCGGTCTTTTGCAGGGAACCCACCGTGGCGGCGGCTTCCCGGCGGATGACCAGGTTTTCCAGCACCACGATCTTCAGGTTGTCCTGATCTTTTTTGCCGGCGCCGGCCTTGATTTCGGCCACCCCTTTCAGGCGCTCCAGATACCCTTTCATCTGCAGCACCAGCGAGGTGCGCAGGATGGGGGCGCCTTCGATGTGGCGGATCTTGTCGCCGTCCTTTACCTGCAACTGGGTCACCGGCACGATGCTGATGTTTTCCGGGTCGGTGGAGTCGAAGGCAATGTTGACCTTGCGGGGGGCCACTTCGAACTCCTGGTAGGGCCGCAGCAGCACCTCGGCGTATTCCAGATCGCTGGTGTCGTCCAGGTCTTCATCGTCCTCGTCCGGCTCCTCGATCTGGAAGTTGATAGTCACCACGCAGTCTTCGGTGGCCTTGATGCCCGGGGCAATCTCGGTGCCCTTGGTCACCACGGTGCCATCATCCACGTTCAGGGTGGCAATATCGTCCACCCGGTAGCGCTTGCCGGGACGAATCACCACTTCGCGGATGATGTCGTTCTCTTCCACGATTTCGATAATGCCGGTGGTCTGGGAGATGATGCCTTTCACCACCTCGGTGCCGGCTTCCACCTCCATGCCGGACTCGATGCCCGGCACTTTCAGGGAGATGTCCTTGCTGACCTGGTGGATTTCCTCGGGCAGGAACAGGATCTTGCCCGGCTGGGTCAGGATGCGCTGCTCGTCCACTTCCACGTCCAGGTAGCGGATTTGCCCGCTGGTGGGCACGGCCATCGACTCATCGATAAGTTCCGCCACCACGCTGCCGTTTTCCACGGTGGTGCCTTGCGGGGATTTGACAATGTAGGTTTCTTCCTGCTTGCCCTCCACCTTCCACAGCTGTTCCTTTTTGGTCTGTACCAGTTCGGCGTTGGTGGGGGTAATGCCCGCAATCACAATGGTCAGTTCCTTGCCGGCCACGATGCGTTTCACCACGTCCTTGCCGACCTTCACGTCTTCCACTTCCAGGTCGGCGGGAATGCGCACCTCGCCGCCATGCTCGCTGACCACCTGGGTCTCGGCGATGATCTCACCTTCCTTCAGCACCTGGCTGTCTTTCAGCATGTGCTTGGCGCCGGTGGGCAGGTTATACACATCGCCGCCCAGCACCCAGATGCTGCCCGGGCGGTTGGCGGTGCGGCTGATGTTGCCCTGGCGATCCCGCTTCTCGTCGGCTTCGAAGCCTTCGTACAGCACCTCCCCGCTCATGGTGGCGGTGATGTCCTTGGTGGCTTTTTCGGTACGGCGTCCGGCAGTGGGTTCAAAGGCCGCCAGCACCTGGTCTTTTTCCACCTTGTCGCCTTCCTTCACAAAGACCAGCGAGTTGAAGGGCAGGTTGTACTTGTCCACCTTGCCGTCCTTGGTTTTCACTTCCAGCACGGTGTCCTTGGTGGTCATATCCACCACGTCCCCGTGGCGGGTACGGAATTCGCGGGTGGGAATCTTACTGGCCACTTCGCCGGCCTGCTTGGCCTTGAACTCTTCCCGCTTGCCCATGCCGCTAAACACACCCCCGGTGTGGAAGGTTCGCATGGTCAGCTGGGTGCCGGGCTCCCCGATGGATTGCGCGGCCATAATGCCAATGGCTTCCCCGATGTCCACAATCTTGTTGCTGGTCAGCGACCAGCCGTAGCACTTCTGGCAAACCCCGGCCTGGCTTTCGCAGGTGAGGCCGGAGCGCACCTTTACCATCTTGATCCCGGCCGCTTCGATGGCCTCGCCCAGCTGCGGGGTGATCACTTCGCCGGCGGGCACAATCACTTCGCCGTCGGCGGAGACCACGTTCACCGCGGCGGTGCGGCTGATGACCCGCTCGCCCAGCGATAGGATCTCGGACTCCCCTTCCAGGATGGCTTCCATGTCCACCCCGTTGCTGGTGCCGCAATCGGCTTCCTGGATGATCACATCCTGGGCCACGTCCACCAGGCGGCGGGTCAGGTACCCGGAGTCGGCAGTTTTTAAGGCGGTGTCTACCAGGCCCTTGCGCGCCCCGTAGGAGGAGATGATGTACTCGGTTACGGAGAGGCCTTCCCGGAAGTTGGACTTGATGGGCAAGTCGATGATCTGGCCCTGGGCGTCCGCCATCAGGCCCCGCATCCCCACCAGCTGGCGCACCTGGGAGATGTTCCCCCGGGCACCGGAGAAGGCCATCATGTACACCGGGTTCAGGCGGTCGAAGTTATCCACGATGGAGCGGGTCAGGCGCTCGGTGGTTTCGCCCCAGGTGTCGATAACCTTGGTGTAACGCTCAACCTCGGTGATCTCGCCCTTGTTGAAGCGCTGGGTGGCCTTTTCAATCTCGTTTTCCGCGTCATTCAGCATGGCCTTTTTCTCTTCGGTGCTGATGACCAGGTCCTCGATGGAAATGGTGACCCCGGCCAGGGTGGCGTACTTGAAGCCCAGGTCTTTCAGGCTGTTGGCCAGCGTCCCGGTTTTCGCGGTGCCAAAATCGGCGTAAATGCGAGACAGCAGGCGGTTCAGCTCTTTCTTATCCACCACCTTGTTGATGAAGTCGACCGTTTTCTTGGGGTTTTTGTTCGGGGAGAGAATGCTCATTTGGCTTGAACCTCTTTCAATACTTAAGACAGGAACCGGGCTGCCCTATTGCAGCACGGCCTGGCGTACGGTCTTGTTGAAGATAATGCGGCCGGGGGTGGTTTCCAGCAGCTGGCCGTTCTCATCGCGCACGATGATCTTGGCGTGCAGCTCAACCACACCGGCTTCATGCGCGGCCAGCGCATCCTCGAAGCTGAAGAACTTCATGCCCGCCCCCTTGGTGGCGTTGGGGTTGTCCAGGGTCAGGTAGTAGATGCCCAATACCATGTCCTGGGTGGGGGTGATGATGGGCTTGCCGGTGGCGGGCACCAGCACGTTGTTGGTCGCCATCATCAGCATGCGGGCCTCGGTTTGCGCCTCGATGGACAGCGGCACGTGCACGGCCATCTGGTCCCCGTCAAAGTCGGCGTTGAAGGCGGTACAAACCAACGGGTGCAGCTGGATGGCCCGGCCTTCCACCAGCACCGGCTCAAAGGACTGGATACCCAGGCGGTGCAGGGTGGGAGCCCGGTTCAGCAGCACCGGGTGCCCTTTGATGACCTCTTCCAGCACGTCCCACACGATGGTTTCCTGGCGCTCGATGGTCTTTTTGGCGCTCTTGATGTTCTGGGACTCGCCGCGCTCAATCAGCTTGTTGATGACAAAGGGCTTGAACAGCTCAATGGCCATTTCCTTGGGCAGGCCGCACTGGTGCAGCTTCAGCTTGGGGCCGACCACAATCACCGAACGGCCCGAGTAGTCCACCCGCTTGCCCAGCAGGTTCTGGCGGAAGCGGCCTTGCTTGCCCTCAATGATGTTGGAGAGCGATTTGAGCGGGCGGTTGTTGGGGCCTACCACGGTACGTCCCCGGCGGCCGTTGTCGATGAGGGCGTCCACCGCTTCCTGCAGCATACGTTTTTCGTTGCGCACAATGATTTCGGGCGCGCCCATTTCCAGCAGGCGGGACAACCGGTTGTTGCGGTTGATGACCCGGCGGTACAGGTCGTTCAGGTCGGAGGTGGCGAAACGGCCGCCATCCAGCTGCACCATGGGGCGCAGATCCGGGGGGATGACCGGCAGCACGTCCATGACCATCCAGGAAGGGTTGGTGCCGCTGTTGATCAGCGATTCTACCAGGCGCAGCCGCTTGAGGGGCTTTACCCGCTTCTGGGAGGAACCGGTGATTTCCTCCAGCTCGGTTTTCAGGGCGTCGCTCATTTCCTGCAGGTTCAGGCGGGAGAGCAGCACCTGGATGGCTTCCGCCCCGATGCCCACTTCCAGCTGGGCTTCCTCGTTTTCTTCGAGGATGTTTTCGTACTCTTCCTCCGACAGCAGCTGGTTGGCCTTCAGTTCGGTGTTGCCGGGATCCAGCACCACGTAGCTGTTGAAGTAGATGACCTGCTCCAGGTCTTTCAGCGACATGTCCAGGATCAGCCCCAGGTAGCTGGGGATGCCTTTCAGGAACCAGATATGGGTGACCGGCGCGGCCAGCTTGATGTGGCCCATGCGGTGGCGGCGCACCTTCGATTCGGTTACTTCCACCCCGCAGCGCTCGCAGACGATGCCCCGGTGGCGCACCCGCTTGTACTTGCCGCAGTAGCATTCCCAGTCCTTGGAGGGGCCAAAGATGCGCTCGCAGAACAGACCGTCCCGCTCCGGCTTCAAGGTCCGGTAGTTGATGGTCTCGGGTTTCATCACCTCGCCGTGCGACCACTGGTTGATGCGATCGGGGGAGGCAATGCCGATCTTGATAAAGTCGAATTGATCGATATTGGTACTGACCACAATAGGGCTCCTTTATCTGAAAATGCGGTGCTAGAGGGAATCCGACTGGGCGGAGAAGAAGTTCAAGAGTTCGTTGCCCGCGGAGGCGAACTCCCGCTTGGGCTGACGGGTGCTCTCGTCGGCCATCAGATCCACCTCGATCTCGCGGCCATCCTTCAGTTTCTTCTTCACCGTGATATCCAGCCCGATACTGTGGATCTCGCGAACCAGTACCTTGAAGGACTCCGGAATGCTGGGGCGGTTCAGGTTCTCGCCTTTCACGATGGCCTCGTAAGCCCGGCTGCGGCCCACCACGTCGTCGGACTTGATGGTCAGCATCTCTTGCAGGGTATAGGCCGCACCGTAGGCTTCCAGCGCCCACACTTCCATCTCCCCGAAGCGCTGGCCGCCAAACTGGGCCTTGCCGCCCAGGGGCTGCTGGGTGACCAGCGAGTAGGGGCCGGTGGAGCGGGCGTGGATCTTGTCGTCCACCAAGTGCACCAGCTTCATTACGTACATGCGGCCAATGGCCACCCGGTTGGCGAAGGGCTCGCCGGTCCGTCCGTCGTGCAGCACCGCCTTGCCGTCGGCCTGCACCCAGTCGATGCCGGCCTCCTTGATGGCCCGCTGGAGTTCCTCGGTTACCGCCTTGCGGGAGGCTTCCTCGCCGTACATCTCGTCAAACGGGGGCACTTCGTAGTACTTGCCGGTCAGGTGGGAGGCGAGGCCCAGCAGGGTTTCGTAGGTCTGGCCCACGTTCATCCGGGAGGGCACGCCCAGCGGGTTCAGGACGATGTCTACCGGGGTGCCGTCGGGCAGGAAGGGCATATCCTCGATGGGCAGGATCTTGGAGACGATCCCCTTGTTGCCGTGGCGCCCGGCTACTTTGTCGCCCACGCTGATCTTGCGCTTCTGGGCCAGGTACACCCGCACCACGGTGTTGGCGCCCGGGGGCAGCTCATCGCCTTTTTCGCGGTCGAACACCTTCACGTCCACCACGCGCCCGCCTTCGCCGTGGGGCACCCGCAGGGAGTTATCCCGTACGTCGCGCGCCTTTTCGGCAAAGATGGCCCGCAGCAGCTTTTCTTCCGGCGGGTGCTCGGACTCCCCTTTCGGGGTAATCTTGCCCACCAGGATATCCCCGGAGAAGACCCGGGCCCCGATGCGCACGATGCCCCGCTCATCCAGGTTCCGCAGGGCGTCTTCGCCCACGTTGGGAATCTCGCGGGTAATCTCTTCCGGCCCCAGCTTGGTGGTACGGGCGTCCACTTCCAGCTTCTCGATGTGGATGGAGGTGTACACGTCGTCGTGGATGAGGCGCTCGGAGATGAGGATGGCGTCCTCGAAGTTGTAGCCCTCCCAGGGCATAAAGGCCACCATGATGTTCTTGCCCAGGGCCAGCTCGCCTTGCTGGGTGGCGGCCCCGTCGGCAATCACCTGGCCCTCCTCCACCTTGTCGCCCACTTTCACGATGGGGCGGTGGTTCAAGCAGGTATCCTGGTTGGAACGCAGGTACTTGATCATCTGGTGGGGGTGCACTTTGCCGGACTTGTCCTTGATCTCGATGAACTCGCCGTTCACCTTCTCCACGGTGCCAGCCACCTGCGCGGCCAGCGACATGCCACTGTCCATGGCCACCCGGCGCTCCAGGCCGGTGCCTACCCGCGGACGTTCGGTCACCACCAGGGGCACCGATTGTCGCTGCATGTTGGAGCCCATCAGGGCGCGGTTGGCATCGTCATGCTCCAGGAAGGGAATCAGGGCCGTCCCCACCGAGACGATCTGGATGGGGGAAACCCCCACGTAGTCCACGGTATCCGGTTCGGAGATGGTGAATTCGTTGCGATAACGCACCGGCACGTGCGGCCCCAGCAACTGGCCGTCCTCCGAGCGGGGGGCATCCCCGGGGGCCACCCGGTACTTGTCTTCCTCATCGGCGGACAAGAAGTGGATTTCCCCGGTCAGCTTGCCGTTCTTTACTTCCCAGTAAGGGGTCTCCAGGAAACCGTACTCGTTCACCCGGGCATAGGTGGAGAGTGAGCCAATCAGACCCGCGTTGGGGCCTTCCGGCGTTTCCACCGGGCAGATGCGCCCGTAGTGGGAGGGGTGAATGTCGCGTACCGCAAACCCGGCCCGCTCACGGGTCAGGCCGCCCGGCCCCAGGGCTGACAGGCGCCGCTTGTGGGTCAGTTCCGACAGCGGGTTGGTCTGGTCCATGAACTGGGACAGCTGCGAGGATCCGAAGAACTCCCGGATGGCTGCCAGCAGGGGTTTTGGGTTCAGCAGGTTGTTGGGGGTCAGGGTATCGATGTCCTGCAGGGTCATGCGCTCTTTCACGATCCGCTCCAGACGGGTCAGGCCCACCCGGAACTGGTTCTGCAGCAGCTCGCCCACCGCCCGGATGCGGCGGTTGCCCAGGTGATCGATGTCATCCACGATGCCGTCGTCGTAGTTCAGGTTCACCAGGTAGTCGATGGCGGAGACGATGTCTTCGTTGGTCAGCACCCGCACGGTGTCCGGGGTGGACAGGCCCAGCTTGCGGTTCAGCTTGTAGCGGCCCACCTTGCCCAGGTCATAGCGCTTCTCGTCGAAGAAGCGGCTCTCAATCAGCGAGCGCCCGCCGCCCACGCTGGGGGGATCGCCGGGGCGCAGCTTCTTGTACACCTCGATGAGGGCTTCCTCGGTGGTTTCGGTGGGGTCTTTATCCAGGGTCTTTTTCAGGTAGTCGAAGTGGCGGAACTGGTTTTCCATCTCCGACACCGACAGGCCCAGGGCCCGCAACAAGGTGGTGGCCAGGATCTTGCGGTTTTTGTCAATCTTGACGTAGATGACGTCGTTGATGTCGGTCTCGAACTTCAGCCAGGCGCCCCGGTTGGGGATGAGGGTGGCGTTGAAGATCCGCTTACCGTTCAGGGCCTGGTCTTTTTTGTAGTAGATGCCCGGCGAACGGACGATCTGGGACACGATGACCCGCTCGGCCCCGTTGATGATGAAGGTGCCCCGATCGGTCATCATGGGAATCTCGCCGATGTAGGCTTCCTGCTCTTTAATCTCCCCGGTATCCCGGTTCACCAGGCGCAGCATGATGCGCAGCTGCCGGGCGTAGGTGGTGTCGTGCAGGCGGGCGCTTTCCACCGTGTGCTTGGGTTTGTCAAAGCTGTATTCGGGCAGGAAGTACAGTTCCAGACGGCCCGTGTAGTCCCGGATGGGAGAGAAGGACAGCAGCTCTTCCTTGAGGCCCTCGGTAATGAACCAGTTGAAGGAATTCTTTTGGATTTCTGCCAAATCCGGCAGCTGTTCCAGGGGGAGCGACCCGATGCCTGGAAGGGTGGAACGCGTGGTCGTAGCAGCCATTATGAACCTCGTCGTGTTGGATAAAACGGTGGATGATGGGGGTTTGCTTGCGAACGGACTCGGAGACTCTTAGAGGAGACGGAATGAAATCAACATCCCACTATAGCAAGGACATACTCAGACTGACAAACCCATAGGCAAAAAGGAAAATGAAGTGTCCGGATGGGCCGGCCCTCATTTTCCTTCGCCTGGATGGGTTTTATTTCAGTTCGACTTTGGCGCCGGCAGCTTCCAGTTTTTCTTTCATCTGCTGGGCTTCTTCTTTTTTCACGCCTTCCTTGATGGGTTTCGGAGCGCCGTCCACCAGATCCTTGGCTTCTTTCAGGCCCAGGCCGGTGATGGCACGCACTTCCTTCAGCACCGCAATCTTGTTGCCGCCGGCATCGGCCAGCACCACGGTCACTTCGGAAGCTTCCTCTTCCCCACCGCCGGCAGCGGCGCCGCCGCCAGCCACCGGAGCGGCAGCCACGGCCACGGGAGCCGCGGCGGTAATGCCGAACTCTTCTTCAAACGCCTTCACCAGGTTGGCGGTTTGCAGGAAGGAGAGGGTTTTGATTTCTTCGAAAATCTTGCTTGTCTTATCGTCGAGTTCTACAGCCATTGGATTTGAACCTCATTGCTTACGGATGACTTTGCCAGGACAGGCTTCCCAGGTAGAAGCGGCCTAGGAGTTGGCCTGTTTTTGCTGGGCAACCTGGTCCAGCACGTACACCAACCCGCGCAGCGGGCTGTTGAGTGCCGATACCACGCCGCTCAGCGGTGCGTTGAGCGCTCCCACCAGTTTGCCGCGAAGCTCTTCCAGCGGTGGGAGTTTGGCCAGCTGGTCCACTTCAGCCGGGCTCAGCAACTTGCCTTCGAGAATTCCGCCCCGGATCTCGTTGGTTTTCTTGTTCTTGCTCAGGAACTGGGTGAGGGTTTTCACCGGGGCCACCTGGTCGGCCTTGCCGATGAGCAGCGCGGTGGGGCCTTTCAGCAAGGCATCCAGCTCCTGTTTATCGCCATCCTTGATGGCATGCTTGGTGAGGGTGTTCTTGGCCACCGTAAACTGCGCGTCCTGCTTGAACAGCTCGCGGCGCAGCTCGGTCAGCTCGGCCACGGACAGGCCGCGGTAGTCGGCCACCACGGCAATGGTCGCCGCATCCAAATGGCCCTTCAGGGTTTCGACGGTCTCTTTCTTTTGTGCAAGCTTGCCCACGACAGACACCTGGTCCTTTCTTGTTGCTGGGTCCTACTTGTTCCTGATTGCCGGGGTGTCCGGTCTCCGGAGGGGACGATCAACCTTGTAACGAATGCACCGTACCGCCGGATCCGGGGGAATCGGTGAAGCCCCGACCCCTGTGCGGTTTTATCCGGGCTCCGGTGGAGTGATGGGAATCCTGATTCACATCCGGACGGTAGGAGAACATATATAGCAAAGACCATGGGCCGTTGCAAGGGGCCATGTTAAATAATTGTTACACTCTCCAGCAGGGGCAGCAGTTCGGACGCCAGGCGGTGTTTGGGCACGAACAGGAAGGGGTGGCTGGGGATGGAGGAGGGATCTGAACCACTGACCAGGATGATGCGCTCCGGGGGGAAGCCTTCCTCCAGCAGTTGGCGGCCAACCTCCAGGCCATCCCGGGGTCCCCGGATTTTCCAGTCCAGCAAGACCACGCCGGGGCGATGCTCGTGGAAGCGGGCCAGCGCCGTATCGTAGTCCTCGGCCACATCCGCCAGTTCAAAGCGGGGTTCGGCGGCCAGCAGGATATCGATCCCTTGTTGCCATAAGGGCTCGTCTTCCACCAGCAGAATGCGCACGGTCTCGCTCATAGTGTCCCCAGTCTAGCGCAAATTTGGGCGGGCCGGAAGGCTCAGGCCTCCTCGGAGCGGATGGTGCCGCTTTGTCCCAGGCTCACCTTGTATTTGTCCAGCAGGGCGTGGGCCTCCCGGCAGCCCTTCAGGTGCTCGGCAAGGTCGCTTTTAATGGCGGCCAGGTTCTGCCCGATGGTGTCATCCATGCGGCGGCAGGCTTCCAGCTTTTCCAGGCATTGTTTGCGCAGCACATCGTCCAGGCCGGACAAGTTGGCCGCTTCCAGCTCGGCCATCAGGTGACCGCGCTTTAAAATGAGCTGGTTGAACTGGGGAATGCGGGGATGGGTGCTTTGGTTCAGGATTTCCCGGGACAGGGCCAGGATTTCGTCCACGGTTTGCCGGATCGCTTCGGAATCCGGCTCAGGCTTGCCTGGCGATTTCGGGTGGGTCATGAACCGCTTCGTCTCCCCTTTCCTGCTGGGCGATGCGCACGGCCTCCTCCCAGGTGGCCTTCAGTGCCCGCAGGTGCTCCAGCACCTCGTCCACCATGGCCGGGTCTTTTTTAATGTTGGCCTGAACCAGCCGGTAGTGCAAGTACTCATAGAGATTATACAGGTTGCGGGCCAGTTCGCCCCCCAGGTCCATGTCCAGGGTGGCCATGAATTCCAGGAGGATGTTCTGGGTCTTGACCAGGTACTGGTGGGTTTTTTCCACGTCCTTGGCGTCCATGGCCTTTTTGGCCAGCACCAGGAACCGGATGGCGCCCTCGTAGAGCAGGATCAGGATTTCCTGCGGCGTGGCGGTTTCAATCTGGTTCTTCTTGTACTGGTTGACCTGCCGGGAATAGGGGTTGTACGCACTCATCGAGTGGAAGGGCTCCTGAATCGTATACCTGCTTTCACATCGACGGTTTGCAGGAGAAACTTTAGGCGGCTCCCCCGCATGGGGGAGGGGCCCCGTTTCCCGCCCTCAGGCGGTCCATTCCATGCGCAGGCGGCCCGTCTGGCGCAGGTGGGCCAGCAGCAGCAGCAGCCCGCTGAGCATGTCCTTGGTGGGCACCCCGGCTTTCTGGCTGTAAGCCATGAGCGTTTCCTGCGGCTTTGCCAGCAGGTCGTTGAAGGGTACCCACACCTGCCCCCGGATGATGCTGCCGTCGCCCCGGGCCTTGTGCTTTTTCATGGCCCGCACCTGGGCCCGGTCCAGGGTGGCCTCGGCAAAGAAATAGCGGGTTTTCTCATCGGTCATGCCGGGCGAGCTGGCGATGGCCTCGTCAAACAGGGAAACCGGCGCCTTGTCCAGCTTCAGCCCGATTTCCTCGTCCAGTTCCCGCAGGGCCGCCTCGGCGTCAGATTCCGCGGCATTGTGGTCGCCCTTCAGGCCGGCCACCGGCTCGGTGTTGGTTTTGCCCTGCATGGGCGGGCGCCGGGTTTTCAGAAACACCAGGTAGGGGCCATCCGCGGTGTGCACCAGGGTCATGACCGCCACCACCCCGGTGGCGTTGGGGCGGGTGGCGTACAGCCAGTCCCCCTTGGCCATCAGGGCCAGGTAGTCGTTTTGGGCCACCACGGCGGCATGGCGCTTGCTGGTGAGGGTCCGGATTTTCTGTTCCCGGGTGGGCCGGGGGGCCGGCTTGGCGTCCGCCCCAAAGCGGATTGCGGCGGATGAAAGCGGCGGGCGGCCCGAAAAGACGGGATGCAGGCCCGGCAAAGGCATGTTCAGCATGGTGATGACGTTCCCCAATTCAACAATTCGATGCTGCCTTAAAAAAGGGTGAAGGGAAAAAAGTGCGCAAACCCTCCCTATATATAAGGAAAACCCGCACCAAAATGGCGGATCCTGTTTTTATGCATGTGGGAATAACGGGATGGATGATTATCATGGCAATTTCGAAAAGCATTTCACGCAGCAAACAGAAACTGCTTTCGCGCTGGTTTCCTACCCTGGGCGAGGCCCAAGCCAACGCCACGGCGGAGACCCTGGACATCCTGATGGATGTGGACCAGGTGACCACGCTATTGTCCAGCCTGGATGACGTGCGGCATGGCCGGGTCGTCAGCATGAACGCGGCATTTGGAGACCTTTAACGATGAGCGCGGCGGTAATGACCCCCGTCCAATGGACGGTTTACTTGACGCGCACGGCGGACAAGGCCCAGCGCAAGATGGACAAGCCCCTGCGGGTCATCATTCGGGATGCCCTGATGAAGATCTGCACCGATCCCGAGCACCTGGGCGAGCGGCTCTCCCAGCCGCTGACCAGCGTGTTTTCGCACCACATTACCTACAAGGGCAAGGAATTCCGCATTGCCTACCAGCTGGCCCCGGAGCGCGAAAGCGTGGTGGTGCTGCTGATTGGCCCGCATGAAAACTTCTATCGCAAGCTGAAAAACCTGCTTTACGCTTCGTAAAATTGCGATTGAACCCGCTCGCTTGGGGGTATTTTGCAGGAGGAGTGCTATTTCCGGTTCCAAGCGATAGGAGCGGCCCATGATTGCTCGGGGTGCAAAACGTAAAGGCCAGGGCGTGGTGGAATACGCCGGGGCCCTGGTGATTGCCGCCGCGCTGGTTTCGCTGGCCCTGTTCGTGGTACCGGATGAGATTGCCAGCCTGTTGAACGACATCAACACCACGGCGCTGGAAATGTTTATGGATTACCTGCCCTCCTAAGAGAAGGAAGAAGCGGTGCGATCAAGACGGATCCCCAAGTCACGCGGACAAGGCATTATCGAATACGCCGGCGCCCTGGTGATGGCCGCCATCCTGGTGGCCACGGCCCTTTCGGTGCTGCCCGGCAACTTTACGGACTATTTCTGGAACATCTTTTCTGCCGCCGGCAGCATGATGACCGATTTCCTGAACAGCCACCTGTAGGGCATCCAACCGGCCCCGACTTTCTGCTACACTGGGACTGCTGCCTCAGTAGCTCAGTTGGATAGAGCACCCGCCTTCTAAGCGGATGGTCGCAGGTTCGAGTCCTGCCTGGGGTGGTTTTTTGTGGGCTTCCTCTGGGCCAGGTCTTATATTATCCTGGAGTTAGGTTGCGGGAGGGTTTGTGATGTTTTCGTCCCTGAAGCAGCGCAGTTCGGCTGCATCCAGCGTGGTGACCTCCCTGGTGGGCTGGAATGGCCTGGGGATTATTGCTCTGCTGCTACTGGGCTACCGGCTGCCGGTCCTGCCGGTCGTGGGCGTGCTGACGGCCATCGCCCTGGCGCAGGTTATTTTGTTGCGCCTGCTGTTTTTTCAACTGCAAATGCACCGGGGCGTGCCGATTGGGGGCGTGTGGGGTCTGGTGACTGGTGGGGTGCTGACCTGGCTGGCCCTCAAGCTGCTTGTCAATGCGGTTGTTCCTGCTGCCATGGGATTGTTGGTGGCTGGGGCGGTCACTGGCCTTGCGGTAGGACTCTTTCTTTCCTATTTTCATCGGGATGATCAGGGCATCGAGGCAGAACAGGCCTCAGGGGACGGGCCGGTAGACTACGGACGCGACGCCCACTGGCTGGAGCCCTTTGCCTATGGCGCTATCAGCTATTTGCTGGTGTTCCTGCCCGCCGAATTCAACCTGGGGGTCTACGTATTTATTGTGGGGGCCATGAGCGGGGTTTACGCAGCCGGGGCCAGCCACTTTTCTCCGGATCGCCTGAAGCGGCGCATCGCCATCATCCTGCTGATAAGCGGGGTCGTGGGGGGTATCCAGGGCGGGTTGTCCGGCTTCCTGTTTCGCCAGTATGCTGGCATGCTGTGGCAATCCCCATTCCTGCTGGGTGCCCTGGGCGGATTTGTGACCTACCTGTGGACCTTGCTGCGGGGGCGGGAGCTGGCCCGTCAATCGGAGGCCGGCTGATGGATCCCTACCTTGTTTTGCGCGTACTGCATATTGCGGCGACATGCACGTCGCTGGGTGGGCTTTTTTACGCCCGCATGGTGCTGTGGCCGACCCTGCCCTTGCTGGAAGAGCCGGTGCGCACCGAATTCTTGAACGCCATGATTCGCCGCTTTGCCCTCATCAAGTGGACCGGTGTCTGTGTGGTTGCTGTGACCGGCATTTTTCAATGGTTCAAAATCTTTCCCACCGTAGCGCATCCAGACCTTTACATAACCTACTTCAGCATTAAGATGATTGGCGGCGTCGGCCTGTTTACCATCACCTTTTTGCTGGCCCTGCCGGCTGAGCGGTTGCAGGGCATGCAGCGTCACCGGGCCTTCTGGTCCGGCTTGAATATTGCCTGTGGCCTGACGATCCTGATTGGGGCTGCCCTGATGCGTTCGGCCCACTAAGGGCCGCTTCTCCGTTTCCTGAGTTCCAGTGTTTGTTGGACAGGGCAATGATCAGGCCAGCAGGGGCTTTTGGCCGTAACCGCCTTTTAGTTTGTTAACCCAATGTAACGCTTGATTTCGATCCGGGCGAACCTAAGCAATTTGGATATATTACTTGTTTTTATTTGGTTAGCAGGCTTAAACGTCTACGCGAGAGAGAGCACAAACGATAGAGAGAGCCATTCAATGTCACTGCCTTCGATCAGCTTTTTTAATCCGGCGCTCAGCAGGCCCAGCATAGGACAGGGTTTAACCGGTACCGCCGGCCTGGGTGTGGCGGGTTCCAATCTGGGTGTGGCCGGATCCCCGCTTTTCTCGGCGCGGCCTGCCCAACTGGCCCAAAGTTTCCCGGCCCAGCAGTTTAACATGTTCGGGCTGGTTATGCAGATGCTGCAAATGATGCAGCAAATGCTGCAAATGTTTATTGGAGGGGGCATTGGCCCGCAGCCGCAACCGCAACCCCAGCCGGTGCCGCAGCCGTATCCCAACCCCTATCCGACCCCCACGCCGACTCCCACGCCGACGCCGACTCCCACGCCGACTCCTACCCCCACCCCGCAGCCGGGTGGTACCGGATTGGATATTGATGACATGATCAACTACGTGCTGGCCGGCTCCCAGGGTGGGCGCGCCAACACGGGCGAGGTCATCGACGGGCGCTTTGCCATGCCGGGTTCCCAGTTTGCCACCGCCGGGGCCAACGAGTTTGACGCGGTGATTGCCAAGGCCTACGCGGCCCAGTTCAAGGCGTATGCCTCCGGTATCGACGTGGTGTTCAATGCCGGGCAGGACAACGTGCAAACCATTGCCAACAACATCCTGCAGGCCCAGAACCTGAAATTTACCCCGGAAGCCGAGCTGCTTTCCCAGGTGGCGGCGGTCTACCGCGGCGATCTGGGTGGCGCCCCCGCTACCTACAACAATGCGGTGCTGAAGAACCTGCTCATTTCCTGGGGCCGTAACGATCTGGCCAACCGCCCCGGCGTGGGCCAGACCGATGTGGAATCCATCGGCAGCGTGGTGCAGGCCCTCAACGAGCAGCAAAACCCGGCCATCCGCCAGCAGTGGCTGAACCAGATCTTCGACTTCCAGAACAACACTCCCAGCAGCCCCAGCGGCGCCGTGCCCAACGCGCCCAAGTACCAGGCGGCCATTTCCATTGTGCAGTCTGGCCAACTGGATAAGCTGATTGACAACTATAACAAGGGTATCCATACCAGTGGCCCCCTGCCCACCCCCACCCCGAACCCCAATCCCAACCCCAACCCGGGCACGCTGGCCACGCCGGATATCAACCGCAACATCGACTTCCAGACCCTGAACCGCGACCAGCGCAGCCAGCTGGGCCTGAGCGACCGGGATCGGGCCGTTCTCCACCTGTGGGGACGCCAGATGATCTCCCGGGGCTTCCAGGACGGCGGTATCTACAGCAACATCCTGGATGCCAACGGCAATGCCCTGGGTGGTACTGCTGCCGAGCAGGCCCTGGTGCGCGAACTGCGGGCCAAGGATCAGGCCGAATTCGGGGGCGATACCGGAAAAGCCCTGGATCGCGAGTTCTTCGCCCTGATGAACCGCATCAACCCGGGCTCCCTGCCGCCGGCTAAAATGCAGCAGTACCTCAATTCCCCGGTGCGCCGCTCCCAGGGGCCGGTCAACCAGATTAGCGACCTGAATGCCTTGCAGCGGCAAACCGGTCTCGGCTTCGACGATCAGGCCGTGCTGCGCCTGTGGGGCCATGAACCGCTCTTCAACGGCGGTCACATCGACGGCTCCATTCTGGCCTACACCATTGGCAACCCCAATTCGCTGGATAGCAACGCCAAAACCCAGAACCCGGGCTCCAACATCGACGAGTTCGCCCGCAAGCTGCTGGAAGCCGACTTTGCCACCGACGGCGTGCGCAACGGCGACACCCTGGAAGCCGCCTTCGGGCAGACCCTGGATCGCCTGTACCTGGGCGGGCCCGGCGCCAACGTGGATGCCATCCGCAACCAGGCCTTGCAGCAAGGCCAGCAACGCACCGGCCAGACCATGCAACAGGTAATGGCCGATGTGCAGACCGGCGTGGCCGGAGCCATCAGCTCGGTGACCGACTTTATGAAAAACCACCCGGTGGTTTCCACCCTGGGTGTGGGCGGTATGGCGGCAGCCACCGCGGTCTGTCCCTTCCTGGGCGGCTTGGCCGTCGGGGCGGCGGGTATCGCGGCGGGCCAGAACCTGCTTAACAACAACGAGCGGGTGGGCGCGGCAGGTCTGGCCAGCGTCTAACCGGAACAACCTTTCAAAGCAACGGGAGCCTCGGCTCCCGTTTTTGCATGCGGGCAATTGCCAGCGGGCCTTGAGGCGGCTACAATCAGACCACGATGTTGGAGCGAGGCGGAACCGTGGCCCAGCTGGTAGCCATCAACGGAGACACCCTGGATCTGGAAGCGGTCCGGGCGGTTGCCACCAACCCGGCCATCGGGGTGACCCTGGCCGAAGGGGCCGTTGCGCGCATGCAGGCTTCCCGGGCGGTGGTGGAGCAGGTGCTGGCCTCCGGAAAAACCGTCTACGGGGTCAACACCGGCTTTGGGGCGCTCAGCCATGTGTGCATCTCCCCGGATCAGGTGGATCGCCTGCAGGTGAACCTGGTGCGCAGCCATGCCGCGGGCACCGGGGAGTCCCTGGACTTGCCCACGGTGCGGGCCATGATGCTGCTACGGGCCAATACGCTGGCCAAAGGCTTTTCCGGGGTTCGCCCGGCGGTGGTGGAAACCCTGATTGCCATGCTGAACGCCGGCATTTGTCCGCGCATTCCCTGTCAGGGCTCCCTGGGCGCCAGCGGAGACCTGGCCCCGCTTGCCCACCTGGCCCTGGTGCTGATTGGCGAAGGGGAAGCCTGGTATGAGAACGAATGGATGCCCGGGGCCGAAGCCCTGCGCCGGTCCGGCATCCAGCCCCTGGTGCTGAAAGCCAAGGAAGGGCTGGCCTTGTTGAACGGCACCCAGATGATGAGCGCTATCGGGGTGCTGACCCTGCTGAAGGCGGAAGCCTTGCTGGATCTGGCCGAGGCCGCCGGGGCCATGACCATTGAGGCGGTGCGCGGTTCGCAAAAACCATTCGACCCCCGGGTGGCCGAGGTGCGCCCCCATCCCGGCCATGGGCGATCGGCAGCCCGCATCCGCCAATTGCTTGCGGGCAGCGAAATCATGGAATCCCACCGGGATTGCGCCAAAGTGCAGGATGCCTACTCCCTGCGTTGCATCCCACAGGTGCATGGGGCGGCTCGGGATCTCATCGCCTCGGCCCGGCGCATCCTGGAAATCGAGATCAACGCCGCCACCGACAACCCGCTGGTGTTTCCGGATGGGGAAATCGTCTCCCAGGGCAACTTCCACGGGGAGCCGGTGGCCATGGCCATGGAAATGCTCTCGCTGGCCCTGTCGGAGCTGGCCAGCATCAGCGAGCGGCGTATCGACAAGCTGATGAACCCTGTCTTTTCGGAGCTACCCGCCTTTCTGGCCGGCAAGTCCCAGGAGGGGCTGAACTCGGGCATGATGATCGTGCACTACACCGCGGCCTCGCTGGTGTCCGAAAACAAGGTGCTGGCCCACCCGGCGGTGGTGGATTCGGTGCCCACCTCCAACGACAAGGAGGATCACGTCAGCATGGGGGCCATCGCCGCCCGCAAGGCGGCCCGCATCTATGCCCATGCCCGCTGGGTGCTGGCAGCAGAATTCTTGTGCGCTGCCGAAGGGCTGGAATATCGTAATGGGTTGAAGCCGGGGGATGGGGTGTGGCGGCTCTACCAGGCCATCCGGGCTCATGTCGCCCCCCTGGCCGAGGATCGCCCCCTGTTTCAGGATGTGGAAACCATTGCCGGGTTGATGGAGGACGGGACGCTGGCCCGCATCCTGCAAGACTGGCTGGAAAAGGAGATGTCATGGTCGTAACCGATCGCAAAATCGCCCTGAACGGGGCGCCCACCGGTACGCAACTCACCTGCAAGAGTTGGCTGACCGAGGCCGCCTACCGCATGCTGCTCAACAACCTGGATCCGGCGGTGGCCGAAAACCCGGAAACCCTGGTGGTGTACGGGGGAACCGGCAAGGCCGCCCGCAACCCTGAGGCCCTGGCCCTCATTCTGGAGACGTTGAAAACCCTGAACCCGGATGAAACCCTGCTGGTACAATCGGGCAAGCCGGTGGGGGTGCTGAAATCCCACCCGGATGCCCCCCGGGTGCTGCTGGCCAACTCCAACCTGGTGCCGGCCTGGGCGGATTGGGAGCATTTCCGCGAATACGAGCGCATGGGCCTGACCATGTATGGGCAGATGACCGCGGGCAGCTGGATTTACATCGGCTCGCAAGGCATCGTGCAGGGCACTTACCTGACCTTTGCCGAGGCCGGGCGCAAGCATTTTGGCGGGGACTTGTCCGGGCGGTTCGCCCTGTCCGCCGGCCTGGGCGGCATGGGCGGGGCCCAGCCGCTGGCGGCCAAGATGTGCGGGGCAGCCTTCCTGGGGGTGGAGATTGACCCGGCCCGCATCCAGAAACGCCTGGAAACCGGCTACCTGGATCGCTCCACCGATTCCCTGGAGGAGGCCCTGCGCCTGATTGACCAGGCGGTGGCAAAGAAAGAGGCCTTGTCCGTGGGCCTGCTGGGCAATGCGGCCACCGTGTACGCCCAGCTGGCCGAAATGGGGCGCATCCCGGACGTGGTGACCGATCAGACCGCCGCCCACGACCCCCTGGTGGGATATGTGCCGGAAGGGCTCTCCCTGGCCGAGGCCGCTGCCCTGCGGCAAAGCGATCCGGACGGCTATGTGCGCCGGGCCCGGGCCAGCATGGCCCGGCAGGTACAAGCCATGCTGGCTTTCCAGAAACAGGGGGCGGTGGTGTTCGACTACGGCAACAACATCCGGGAGCAGGCCCGCCAGGAAGGGGTGGCCAACGCCTTCGACATCCCCGGCTTCATCCCGGAATTCATCCGGCCCCTGTTCTGCGAGGGCTCCGGCCCCTTCCGCTGGGTGGCCCTCTCCGGCGACCCGGAAGATATCCGGATGACCGACCGGGCCCTGATGGAAGCCTTCCCGGACAACGCCCCCCTGCGGGACTGGCTGCGGCTGGCCGAAAAGCACATCAATTTTCAGGGCCTGCCGGCGCGTATCTGCTGGCTGAAGTATGGCGAGCGGGCCAAGGCCGGGCGGATTTTCAACGACCTGGTGGCCTCAGGCCAGGTGAAGGCCCCCATCGTGATTGGCCGCGATCACCTGGATTGCGGCAGCGTGGCCTCTCCCAACCGGGAAACCGAGGGCATGAAGGACGGCTCCGATGCCATCGCCGACTGGCCCATTCTGAACGCGCTGATTAACGCGGTGAACGGGGCCACCTGGGTGTCTTACCACCACGGCGGGGGGGTAGGCATCGGCTACTCCCTGCATGCGGGCATGGTCATTGTGGCTGACGGCACCAAGGAGGCAGAGGCCCGTCTGGAGCGGGTGTTAACCTCTGATCCGGCCATGGGGGTGTTGCGCCACGTGGATGCCGGCTACGAGGAAGCCAAGGCCGTGGCCCGCCAGAAGGGCGTTCAGGTGCCGGGTCTGCAGTGATGGGCCAAACGACCCTCCTGTATCACGCAAACCAGGTGGTCAGCCTGGATGCGGCCTGGATTTCCCCGGGCAACCCCTTGGGGGTCATTGAGGACGGGGCGGTGCTGATGGAGGACGGGCTCATCCGCTGGGTGGGGCCCTCCGAGGATGTGGATCCGGCCCGCCACGGCGGGGCCCAATGGCTGGAGATGCGTGGGCGGGTGGTGCTGCCCGGGCTGATCGACTCCCACACCCACGCCATTTTTGCTGGCAACCGGGCCGGGGAGTTTGAGATGCGCCTGCAGGGCAAAACCTACCAGGAGATTGCCCAGGCCGGCGGGGGGATTCTGCGCACGGTGGCCGCGACCCGCCAGGCATCCCGCCAGGCCCTGCACGAGGCCACCCGTCGGCGCCTGCTGCGCATGCTGGGCTTTGGCGTGACCACCGCCGAGGTGAAAAGCGGCTACGGGCTGGACTTCGACAGCGAGCTGAAGTGCCTGGAGGTGCTGCAAACCCTGCAGGGGGACGTGCCGGTGCACATCGTGCCCACGTTTATGGGGGCCCATGACATTCCCCCCGAATACCGCGACCGGGTGGACGCCTACGTGGACGAGGTGGTGGGACGCCAGTTGCCCGAGGTGGCCCGGCGGGGCTTGGCCGTGTTTTGCGACGTGTTTTGCGAAAAGGGCTATTTCGACCCGGTCCAGTCCCGGCGAATTTTAGAGGCGGCTCGCGATCAGGGCCTGAAGCTGAAAATCCACGCCGAGGAGTTTTGCGACACTGGCGGGGCGGAGCTGGCCGGGGCCCTGCGGGCCACCTCAGCCGATCACCTGCTGCATGTCTCCGATCGGGGCATTGCTGCCCTCAGGCAGGGAGGCACCGTGGCCACCCTGCTGCCCGGAACCGCTTTTTTCCTGCGCTTGAAAGACTACGCTCCCGCCAGAAAGCTGCTGGAAGCCGGGGTGCCGGTGGCGCTGGCCACCGATTTTAACCCCGGATCCTGCATGACCGAGAACCTGCAACTGATTATGACCCTGGCCTGCCTGCAAATGGGCATGACCCCGACGGAAGTCATCCGGGGGGTGACCCTGAACGCCGCGCAAGCCCTGGATCTGGCCCATGACCGGGGCAGCCTGAGCCCGGGCAAGCGGGCGGACGTGGCCGTGTTTGCGGTGGAAAGCTACCCGGAAATCCTGTACCACTACGGGGTCAATCAAGTCAGCGATGTGTTCGTGGCCGGGCAGCACTACCCGCGTGCCTGGATGGATACGGCCCTGCAACCTAGCTAGCGGGCGGGGTGGGTTTGCGGTGCAGCACGCAGGCGCTGTGGCACTGGTGGGCCTCTTGGGGTGGCGGCTCGCTGGAAGGCTCAGGCTGTGACCGCTTCAGGAGGGTCGGGGGCTTGCCGATGACCCGTCGGGTGAGGCCGCCGCAAGCCGGGCAGGCCGGGTAGGGTGTCTCTTGCGCGCCATGGCTCACCTCGCTAAGGGTGTCGCATTGCTGGCATTGGTAGGTATAGACGGGCATGGGCGGCTAGCGTCGGGCGCTCAGGCTGCGCATCTTGGCGTGGGTCAGGAAGGTTTCCAGGGTGCGGGCCATGGCGGCGGCAAAACCGGCCCGGCCTTTCCACAGCCCGCCATAAAGAAAGAAGTGCCGGATGCCTGCCCACTTGGAGGCTGCATACAAGGCAATCAGGCTGGTGGTGGCAAAGCCGTGCCCTTCCGCATCCAGGCGGCGGTAGGCCGCGGTGGTGGAGCGGGCCCCGGCCTCGTCGAACATGGCCTGCAGGGTGGGGTAGGGGGTGCGGCGCAGGGGGCGATCCAGGCGGCGCACCTCGCCTTCGGTGATGATGCGGGGATCCAGATCGTCTTCGGCCCGGGCCTGTCCCTTGCGGAACAGCCGGATCCCGCAGTCCCGACGGGGGCCGGGCAGGGCCTCCCCTTGGAAAAAGTCTTGCCCTGGCAGGCCAAAGGCGCTCACTGTGGCCGGCGGGTTCAGCAGGGCCCCGTCAATGGCGTGGCGCAACATGTCTTCCACCTGCTCCCCAGGCTCGAGGTAAAAGATCCAGTCCTTGGTGGCCAGCTCGAAAGCCCCGTTCAGCACCTCGGTGGGCAGCCGGCCCGGATGGAAAAAGACTTTGGCGTTGAAGCGGCGGGCCAGGGCCAGGGTTTCATCCGTGCTGCCCCGATCCATGACCACCAGTTCATCGGCCCAGCCCAGGGATTGCAGGGTCGCTTCCAGCAGGGGCCCGTGGTTGCGGGTCACCACCACCGCGCTGATGGTTTGGGAACGATGGCTCATACCCTGAGTATAGCAGTTTTGGCCGTTCAGGGTGGCAAGTGGCCGTGTTAAAATAGAGCCACTATGGCTGGACATTCCAAATGGGCGCAGATTAAACGCAGCAAGGCGGTGAAGGACGCCAAGAAGGGGGCCAATTTTGCCAAGTGCTCCCGGGAGATTATCATCGCCACCAAGCTGGGCGGGCCCCATCCCGAGGGCAACTTCCGGCTGCGTACCGCCATTGAGCGGGCCAAGGCCGAGGGGATGCCCAACGACAACATCAAGCGGGCCATCGAGAAGGGCTCCGGCGCCGGGGCCACCGACCAGATGGAAGACATGACCTATGAGGGCTACGGGCCGGGGGGAGTGGCCGTCTTCATCGAGGCCATGACCGACAACCGCAACCGCACCGCGGGTGACATTCGCAGCTATTTCAACAAGTACAACGGCAACCTGGGGGCGGATGGCTGCGTGGCCTGGATCTTCATCCAGAAAGGGCTGGTGCGGGTGGATGCGGCCCGTTACCCGGAAGAACTGGTTTTTGAAAAGGCCATCGAGGCAGGGGCTTCCGACTTTGAGCGCAATGCCGAGGATGGGGTCTACGAGATCCACACCGAGCCCGAGGACCTGAACGCCGTCTGCCAGTTTCTGGCCTCCCAGGAGATTGCCGTGCAGTCCGCCGAGGTGACCCGGGTGCCCCAGAATTCGGTCAGCGTGACCGATGAGGCCGTGGGCAAGCAGCTGTTCAAACTGCTGGATGCCCTGGAGTCCCAGGACGACGTGCAGGCGGTCTACGCCAATTTCGAGATGGACGAGTCCCTGCTGGGCCGGCTGGCGCCGGGCCATGCCTGAAGCCGGGGCGATCCGGCGCTTTTTCCGGGCGGTGATCGCGCAGTTTCCGGCGTGGGCCCATCCCTGCCTGCTGCTGGGAGGCAGTGGAGACCCTGGCCCCCTCAATCGCTGGGCCATCATGGGCTTGGGGGCCCGGCAGACCGTTTCCCTGCGCGGAGATCAGCTTTGGATGAACGGGGAGCCGGCGGATGGGGTGTCCCCGGCGGAATGGATGCGGGTACTGGAATCGGCCCGGCGGGCAGCCCGCCGATGGCCCGTTGAGCGATCCCAATTCGGCTTGCCCATGGCCGGGGGGCTGGCGGGGGTGTTGGGCTATGGGTTTGGGCGCTGGTGTGATGCCGGTATGTCTGCCCTGCCCTGGAATCCGCGGGAGGAAACGGCTTTTTTGTTCGAGGCCGAGGATTGGCTGCTGGTCGATCGGCTGGGTGACACCCTGGTGGCGTTGACGGACAGCCCGGCGCGCCGGGCGGCCTACGAAACCTTGTGGCGGGATGCCCGGCAAGCGGAGGAGGTTGCTGGGCCCGAAACCGCAGCCCTCCCGTCCCCTGTCTACCTGGCGGGTTTTCAGGCTTCCTTTGCCCCGGAGGCCTTTCAGGCGGCGGTCACCCGCTTGCAGGCCCTGATAGGGGCCGGGGAAATTTACCAGGCCAACCTGTCCATCCGTTTCCAAAAGCGGCTGATCCTGGATCCCCTGGACCTTTACGAGGCCCTCGCCCGGGCCAACCCCTCCCCGTTTGGCGGTCTGCTTTGCTGGGACAGGGGTGTGGTGGTCAGCAATTCCCCGGAGCGTTTGCTGGGAGGCGATGCCCAGGGGCAATTGTTTATGCGTCCCATTGCCGGCACCCGGGGCCGGGGACGCACCCCCGAGGAAGACGCGGCCATTGGGCAAAGCTTGCTGGAAAACGAGAAAGAACGCGCCGAACACCTGATGCTGGTGGATCTGGCCCGTAACGATCTGGGCCGGGTTTGCCTGCCGGGCAGCGTGCGGGTGGACGAGCTGCTGAGCCTGGAGAGGTATTCGCATGTGACCCACCTGGTCAGCAACGTGACCGGGCGGATGGAGCCGGAATCGAGTGTGTGGCAAGCCTTGGCCGCGGCCTTTCCGGGCGGCACGATTACCGGCTGCCCCAAACTGCGCTGCATGGAGAGCCTAGCCTACTTGGAGCCGGTCTCCCGGGGCTTTTATACCGGCAGCATGGGGTATGTGGACGCCGCCTCCCCGGCCATGGACTGGAACATCCTGATTCGCAGCGTGTTTCTGGAGCCGTTGGGCTCTTTGGGGTATAATGCCGCCTGGCATGTCGGGGCCGGTATCGTGCACGATTCGGTTCCCGCGCATGAGTACCGGGAATGCCTGCGCAAGGGCCAAGCGATCCTGGCCGCCCTGGAGCAGGTGGAGCGCCCGGCGCCCGCTTCCGCCACAACCTGAGGACCCGCCGCCCATGGAACCTAGCCAGACCCTGACCGACACTGACGTCACCATCTTTGACGCCAACGATATCCAGCGCACCCTGAAGCGCCTGGCCCATGAGGTGGTGGAGGCCAACCACGGCGTGGACAACCTGGTGGTGCTGGGGGTGATCACCCGGGGTAAGACCCTGGCCGAGCGCCTGGGCACCCTGCTGGAATCGCTGGAAGGCAAGCCGGTGCCGGTGGGCTACCTGGATATTACCCTTTACCGCGATGACACCGGGCAGCACTTCAAGCCCACCACCGAAAGCTATGTGCCGGTCGATATCAACGGCAAGACCGTGGTGCTGGTGGATGACGTGCTGTATTCCGGGCGCAGCGTAAGGGCCGCCCTGGACGCCCTGAACGGCTATGGCCGCCCGGCGGCAGTGCAGTTGCTGGTGCTGCTGGATCGAGGGCACCGCGAGTTGCCCATCCGCCCTGATTTTGTGGGCAAGAACATCCCTACCTCCAAGCAGGAGCGGGTGAACGTGCAGCTCAAGGAAGTGGATGGCCGGGATCAGGTCATCCTGCGCAAATAGACAATCCCGCCGCTTGAGGGGTTTTTAGGGATTCAGAAAGAAACAGGGGTATCTGGTGCTTCCACTGACCATTCCGCCGCGCATGCGTTTTGGCAATACCTCCCAGCCCGTATTTCGGTCCGAGGCCGCTCCGGTGCTGCTTTCCACCGATCTGGATCTCACCCTGGTCAGCTGGCAAAAGGCGGATCCGGGTTACGACGAGGTGGCCCTGCAAGGCAGCGTGCGCGCTATCAACCGCTATCGCCCCCAGATGGCGGTGCACCTGAATACCGGGCGGGGGCTGGCTTCCTTTAAAAACGCGGTAGCCCGCATGCCCAGCGCCTTTAGCCGCCTTCCGGTGGATTTTCTCAGCTTGAACAACGGCCTGGAGCTGTATGTCAACCGCAACCACCAGCGGGCCGACCAGTGGATTGCCGGCTTGCGCATGGAGGATCAGGATCCGGAATACCGGGACGCCATTCGCCGGCGCACCGGCTGGGATTTCCCCGAAATCAAGCGGGCCCGGGAAACCGTGCTGGCCCGGCAGGGCTACGTGGAAGCCATCCGCCCCGATCTGACCCCACATAACTACCGGGGCATGCGCACCTTTGTGCGCGAGTTTCGGGGACGCACCTTTGTGGTGCAGTGCTTTGACGATCAGCCCGGCATCAAGTTCTTTGAGCAAAAGGACGGGGCCAGCGTATTCAGCCCGGCCCTGTCGCGCTACCTGCACCGGCTGGTGAACGCCATCGCCGCGGAGGCCGCCACCCGCACCGGCCCGTTGCAGACCTTCAAGTTTGCCGACGAGGTGCGCGATCATGGCCAGCATTTCGGCATGTATATCTTGATGCCCAAGGGAGTGGACAAGGGGGCCGCCGTGCGGGCGGTGCTGGATCGGTTCATGCTGGATCCCAAGGCGGTTATTACGGCAGGCGATCACCGGCACAACGATACCGAGCTGCTGACCCCTTGGCGCTTTCCGGTGGGAAACCGGGGCCATGTGCGCAACTACCCGGTGCTGTCGGGCACCGATGCGGTGCTGGCCCGCAAGCTGCAAAAGCGGCCCCGGGCCCTCAGCGTGCCGCAGGGCCACCTGGAAGGCGGCATCGATCGCCAGATGGGACGCATCCTGGATACTTTGGCCTAAGGCTGGCGCAGGGCGGGCAGGGGCTTTTTCAGGGGGTAGGCCTCTACCAGCCAGTCCCCGTCCAGGGCCTGCACCCGATCCACCTGGAACTGGGCGGCCTGGGGCAGGTGCATCTGAAAGCCCGCCCCGAAGGCGGGTTGGGCCATGCGATCCGTTAAAATCTTGGGCGCGTAAAACAGGCACAGCTTTTGTACCAGCCCGGCGTTCAGCAGGCTGCCGGCCAGGCGCCCGCCGGCCTCGACCATCACGCTGGCAACGCGCTCCTCGGCCAGGGCGGAGAGGGCCTGGCGCAGGTCCAGCCCGTCCGGGGTTTCATCCACCTCAATCAGCCGGGCCCCGGCCTGCTTGGCCTTTCGGGCGTTGGCCGCATCGTGCCCGGTGCGGGAGGTGACAATCCACACCGGCTGGTCGGCTTTTTCAAACAGGCTTTTAAACAGTTTCTGGCGGTCTGCGTTTACCCGCAGGCGGCGATCCAGCACGATGCGCACCGGTTGCATGCGGATACCGGGGATGTCCCGCACCGTGAGCAGGGGATCATCGGCCAGCACTGTTTCCGCGGTGGTCAGCACCGCGTCGTGGCGGTGGCGCATGTGGTGCACCATCTGGCGGGCAAAGGGGCCGGTTATCCAGCGGCTTTCCCCGTGCCGGGTGGCCAGCTTGCCGTCGGTGGTCATGGCCAGCTTCAGGGTCACGAACGGCATTTTGGCGGTGATGTAGTGGAAGAAGACCTCGTTCAGCCGGCGGCATTCCGCCTCTAAAAAGCCGTGGCGCACTTCGATGCGGGCGTTTTGCAGGGCATCCCGCCCGGAACCGGACACGATGGGGTTGGGATCCAGGGTGCCGCACACCACCCGGCTGACCCCCGCGGCGATTACCCGTTCGGTACAGGGCGGGGTGCGTCCGTGGTGGTTGCAGGGCTCCAGGTTGACATAGAGCGTTCCTCCCCGGGCCTGTTCCCCTGCCTGGTCCAGGGCAAACACCTCGGCATGCGCCTCTCCTGCCCGGACGTGGTAGCCTTCCCCCACCTTGCGGCCCTGGGCATCCAGCACCACCGCCCCCACCATGGGGTTGGGGCTGGCCGTGCCCAGCCCTTTTTCGGCCAGCATCAGGCAACGGGCCATCATGGCTTCGTCAAGGGTCTGGTAAAGCGCCGGAGGGTCAAAGGCCATACGCCCATTATACGGGCGTCGCCCCGGGAAGGGGAAGCCGGGGCCCGGGCAAGGGCCTCTCCCCCGGCGGGGCCGGAAAGGCAAAAAAAAGGTGCCTGGGTCAGGCACCGTGTGGTTCATCAGGGAAAGAGAGAGGTGTGGGAGAAATCTTGGAATGTGGGTCAGCGCTGGCTGACAATGTGGGTATCGGTTGCCTGGGCCGGGGCTTGATACACCAGGCGGAGGATATTTGGCAAAGGCCGCCCGGCCGTGGAAGAAAAAAGAAAAGTGCCTTTTAGTACAAAAGGCACCGTGTGGTTCATCAGGGAAAGAGAGATGTGGATTGATACTCCCATATCGGTGGGTGTCCGGCGGGCTGCATACACCGTTTGGAGGAATTCTTGAAAAAACGTAACAATCTGCCACCCACTAGCATCAAACGGGGGGCTTGTTGTTTTTATACCTATGGAGATAGGACAGGGTGAGCTCGTCAATGTGTGGTTGAACGATTAAAGAACAACGGCAATCCTGCATCGTATCGGGACATACGCAAACCGGCATCCGCATGAGAAAGAAAGGGAGAGCATCGCCGGTGACAGGGACCAGAGCAAGACAATAAGGGGAAAGAGAATCCATGGTTGGTAATGGGAAAGTCAAGACGGACACCGTCGCTGAGAATTGGGTCGTCGATATTCTGCTGCCGGGCGTGTTTACGGTTATTTTGCTGGCCGCGCTCGTTCACCTGGGGCTTTCGGTGCGCGGGTACGTGCAGCAAGCCGTTTCCGGCTTCGATCAGGGCTACGCCATTTCGGCGTTCGCCAATTAGGCCGCGTTTGCCCACCGGCGGTGAAGGCATGTTGCAATGCATGCCCCAGGCCGGGGGTCGTGCATGCGAAACCGCCGGCCTTGGCTTATAATCATCAAAAGGAACCATTGGGAGTCTTACGGTAACCGTCCATGACGCATTTGTGCTATACGCTGGAAGAAGCCTCGGAGCGGCTGAACCTTTCCGAAACCATGCTGGTGCGCCTGTCCCAGTACTTCAAGGTGCCGCAATCCGCTTACGAAGAGGCAGGCTATCTCTCCTTCAAGGGGGATCTCAGCTTCAGCGACCAGGATATCGAGTTTTTCCGCCAGGTGCGCGAACGCCTGCTGGCCGGGGAAAGCCTGGAAGAGGTGAAGGCCCGCATTCGCTACGAGCATGTCACGGTGCCCCCGACGGCCCCGCCCCGTTCACCTGCAGCCTCCACCCCGGCAGAGCCCGCAGGGCCTGTGGCACGCCCTGCCGTCCCGGCCTCCCAGCCGGTCACCCCGGTGGTGCCAGCCTCCCCGCGCCCGGATGAAACCCCACGGGCCACCGCCCCCATGACGGCCCCGCTGCGGGAAGTGGTGGATCGGGCCCCCTTCGAGGAGGCCGCCCGCCAGAGCTTTGATCGCTACAAGCAGAACCACCGCTACGGCCTGGGCCGGGTGTTTGAAAACATGCTGAAAGAGGTGGGGGTCAGTCGCGAGGCCAGGAAAAAGCCCTTCCCCGCCATCAAGCCCTTAAAAAGCAAAGCCCCGGAAGAGCCCGAGTGGGGGGCTTCGCCGCCTTCCGTCCCCTCTGCGGCGGAGGAACCCGGGCCCGTTCCGGCCATGGCCCCGCCCGATCCTGGCCCGCCCCCGGATGCCCTGCTGCCTTTCCGGGCCCTGCGCAAGCAACGGACCGCCACCCGGCCGCCCATGAGCCGTCCGGCTCCCTCGGCCACCCCGCCGGTGGAAAAGGCCCCGCCGGAGCAGCCGCCCCAGCCGGTCAGCGCCCCGGTCTTTACCGAGCAACGCCTGGAACATTCCTGGGATGACATCGTGGGGCAAAGTGCCCATCAGCCCCGGGCCCTGAACAACCGGCTGAAAGACGCCGCCGCCCTCATCCGGGAGCGGGCCCTCAGCCAGAACCAGTCCCGCCTGCGCCAAAAGCCGCTCTGATTGTTCCAGTCAAAAATAGGTGGGATTCCGCCCTGGCAACTTTTGTGCTTGAGTGGTTTTTATGAAGTGCGACCCGGAAAGTCCGGCGTCCTTCTTTTTTTGCAAGTGCCACCGTTTCGCAGTCAGCCCATCGGGCAAGTTATAGGAATTTCACCATGGCCACCCCCTTCATCAACGCCCCGGTTTCCACCACCCCCGCGCCGTTGCTGTGGCGTCCCCCGGTGAATACGCCCATGCCGTTGGTTCCCGGCGTGACCCCGACGCCCCTGATGACTTACCCCGTGCCGGTCGGCTATGTGCCCCGGCTGCGCACCATCACCCCGCCCCTGTCCTCCACGGCAAACCAGACCGTGTCGCCCGGTGGGGACGTGCTGAGCCTGAGCCGCCCCCCGGCGGAGGGAGCCTCAGGCGCCAACAGTGTTCCTGCCTCGGAGGCAACGCCCCACCCTGCGCCGGACCCTTCGGCCCCTGCCGAGGCGGTGGAGCCCGTGGCCGGCCATTCCGCTACCCAAGAAGGCATATCGGAGGCAGCCCGGGCCACAGAGCCGGCTGAGCCGGCCAAACCCCTTACCCGGGGACAGCAGATTGGCCAAAAAGTGGGCCAGTTCCTGGACGACAATCCCAAGGTGCTGGCGGAAGTGGAAAAGCTGGACCCGGATCGCCTGATGGACGATCCCAACTCCCTGGCCAACGAAATCAAGGGCCAGTTTCAGCGCTCCAAGGTTTTCCGCCTGTTGCAGCGGGTGGGGCTGGATCGCCGCATTGCCGGCCTGTTCCCGGCGGAGATGGAACCCACCGTGCTGAAAGTGTTTAAGTGGCTGGAAACCCCGGTGGAGGGCGGCGCCTTGATGGGCGATCCCCTGGCGGAAGCGGCGCCTGAAAAGAAAAAAGGCCGCTTTAGCCGGAAGCGGGAGACGTCCGGTTCAGCAGATCTTGGTTCTCTTGCCGCAGCTGCGGTTTAAGGATTTTGCCGCTGGGGTTCTTGGGCAGTTCCGGGTAAAAACGTACCGCCGCGGGCACCATGAAGGCGGGCAGTTGCGCCTGGCAGAACTTTCGGATGTCCGCCTCGCTGGCCTCCTGGCCCGGCTTGAGCTGCACGCAGGCCACGATTTCCTCCCCCAGCTTCTCGTCCGGCACCCCGATGACGCTGGCGTCCTGCACGGCGGGATGCTGGTAGAGCACTTCCTCGATGCGCACGGGGGCGATGTTTTCCCCGGCCTTGATGATGAGGTCTTTCTTGCGCCCCCCGGAGATGAACAGGTTGCCCTCGGCGTCAAAGCGGCCTAAATCGCCGGTGCGGAAGTAGCCTTCCGCATCGAAGGCCTTCTCCGTCTCTTCGGGCAGGTTGTAATAGCCCAGCATCACGTTGGGCCCCTTGGCCAGCACCTCCCCTTCCGCCGATTCCTCGCCCGGCGTCCAGGGGATGGTGTTGCCCTGCTCGTCCACCAGCTTGAGGTGCACGTTGTCCAGGGGGCGGCCCACCGAGCGCGGTATGGAGCCCCGCTCCCGGGAGTTGACCGCCAGCACCGGGGAAGTTTCGGTGAGGCCGTAGCCTTCCAGCACGATGAGATCCATGGTCTCCTCAATCTGGGCCAGCAGCTTTTCGGGCAGGGCGGCCCCCCCGGAGATACAGGCCTTCAGGTGGGTCAGCTTGTCCGGCCCCAGCTTCTGCACGCTGTGCAACAGCACGCTGAACATGGTGGGCACCAGCGGCAATACCGAGATGTGCTGATCCACCACGGTTTGCAGGATTTTCTTGGGCGAGAAGTTGGGCACCAGGTACAAGGGTGCCAGGCGGTGCAGGGCATACAGGCCGATAATCAGCCCGTAGGCGTGGAAGAGCGGCAGGGCCAGCAGCAGGCGCTCCCCCGAATCCAGCCGGATGCGGTTGTGGATGCCTTCCAGGTTGCTCCACAGGTTGCGCTCGGAGAGCATTACCCCCTTGGGCTTGCCGGTGGTGCCCGAGGTGTACATCAGGATGCGCAGGCCATGCGCATCCTGGGTGGGCAGGCCGGCGAAGTCCGGATCGCCGTCGGCCATGGCGGCCTCCAGGGAGGGCCACCGGGGCTCGGGCTGGTTGGCCACCAGCACCGGGATGGGCTTGCCCTCGAAGCGTTCGGCGAAAACCTGGGTGGTCAGTACCAGCCGGCTGCCGGAATTCAGGATGACGTAGCCGATATCGTCCGGGGGCAGTTGGATGTTGATGGGCACCACCACCCCGCCGGCGTGCAGCACGGCAAAAAACCCCACCAGGAACTCTTTCTGGTTCATAAACATCATGGCCACCCGGTCTCCCGGCTGGAGGCCCCGGGCAACCAGGGCGGAAGCCAGGCGGTTTACCTGCTGGCGGAACTCGGTGAGGCCCCAGCGGGTTTCGTCCTCGGTCACTACCGGGTAACCCGGATCGGGCAGGTTCAGCAACTCTTGATACAGCAGGCTCATACGCATTCCCTCTTGTTGCCGCTTTTACGGGGTGGGGTTAGCGGGCTTCCAGGGCCCGCCGCAGTTTTCCGCATACCGCTTGCAACCGGGCCTGAGCCTCCGCCACGCTGATCTTAGCACATGCCACCAGTACCGCCGGTTTCACCTGAAAGTCGCAGGCTTCCAGGGCTTGCCGGGCCTCCTCCAGGGAAACCCCGGCCAGGGCTGCCACAATGCGGCAGGCCCGCTCCCGCAGCTTGCGGTTGGTGGGCTGCACGTCCACCATCAGGTTCTGGTAGGTCTTGCCGCTTTGCACCATGGCGGCGGTGGTCAGCATGTTCAAAATCAGCTTCTGGGCGGTACCGGCCTTCATGCGGGTGGAGCCGGCAATCACTTCCGGGCCCACCTGGGCTACGATGGCCTGATGCACCACCTGGGCCAGCCGGGAGCCGGCATGGCAGGTAATGCCCGCCGTAAAACAGCCCCGCTCTCGGGCCGCCTCCATGGCCGCTACCACGTAGGGGGCCCCGCCGCTGGCGGAAATGCCCACGGCCACGTCGCCCGCCTGCAGCCCGGCCGCGGCCACGTCTTGCCGCCCGGCTTCCGGGTCGTCTTCGGCACCTTCCACCGCCCGACGCAGGGCGATATCCCCGCCCGCAATGATGCCTTGCACCTGCTCCGGCGGGGCACCATAGGTGGGCGGGCACTCCGAGGCATCCAGTACCCCCAGCCGGCCACTGGTGCCGGCCCCAAAGTAAAAAAGCCGGTTTCCGGCCTCAAAGGCCTGGGCAATGCGGTCTACCACCGGGGCGATCTGGGGAATGGCCGCTGCTACCGCCTCCGCCACCCGGGCATCTTCGGCGTTAATCCGGCGCAGCAGGGTTTCGGTATCCAGCAAGTCGATATCCACCGTGGCCGGATTGACCTGCTCGGTGGGGATGACCCCGGCCAGGGGGTTGGCGGCGCGCTCTTCTGGCATGCCGCTATCATAGCAGCTTTACCCGCCCCCACCAAGCGTGGTTTACTGGAGGGGTTATGGCCCAATCCGCCCCGCACATCCTGGCCGTCATCCCGGCCCGCTACGCCTCCACCCGGTTTCCCGGCAAGCCCCTGGTGGAAATCCAGGGCAAGCCCATGATTCAGCACGTGTGGGAGCGGGTGCGCGCCGTCCCGGGCATTGCGGCCTGCGTCATTGCCACCGATGATTCCCGCATCGAGGCCGCCGCCCGTGGGTTTGGGGCCGAGGTGCGCATGACCTCGCCCGATCATCCCTCTGGCACCGATCGCATGTGGGAGGTGGCCCAGGCCCTGCCCCAGTACGATTGGGTGCTGAACGTGCAGGGGGACGAGCCCTTTTTGAACCCGGCCCATGTGCAGGCGGTGATTGAGGCCATCGCCCAGCGGCCCCACGCCGAGATCCTGACCCTGGTGTGCCCCATGATCCGGGCCGCGGACTGGCATGATCCCAACCTGGTCAAGGCGGTGCTGGCCGAAAGTGGGCAGGCCCTGTATTTTTCCCGGGCGGCGGTGCCCTATCACCGGGATGCGCCCCAGGAGCCCGCGGGGGTGTATCGCCATATCGGGCTGTATCTTTACCGGCGGGAGGCCTTGCAGCGGTTTACCGCCCTGCCGGCTTCCCCGCTGGAGCAGCTGGAGCGCCTGGAGCAGCTGCGGGCGCTGGAAGCGGGCATGCGCATTGAGGCGGTGGTTGTCAGCGGGGCGCCCATTGGGGTGGATACCCCGGCGGATCTGGCCCGGCTGAATGCCGAGGCGGTTTAGGCCGGCTTTGCCGCCGCGTTTGAAAAACGGGGTATAATAAAGGCTATGCCCGCCCTGGGCCAGTTGGAGTCGGTTCGTCCGTTTGCCTGATTTGGGATGGCCCCATCCGGGGTATAACCATAACAAGTGCAAGTCGAGCGTGGGAAGAGATTTATGCGTTTTGCCAAATGTGGAGCCACCGTCACGTCATTGTTGGGTTTGCTGCTGGCCCTGGCCTCTACGGTGGCCCTGGCGGAAGCCCCCGCCGACGCCAAAGTGCCGGATATGACCCGCCTGCGGGCGGAAAACCTGGTGGTGCCCGAGCCCGCCGCCCCCCAGCAAATTGCCCTGGTGCCCGCGGCCATTGAGGGCCTGATTCCCCCCACCGGTCAGCCGGTGGCCACCACGGAGCCCGAGGCGTCCAGGCGGCCCGGCGAGGTGACCGTTTACCGCTACAACGCCCAGCAAAGCCCTTACCAAACCCTGGTGGCCACCTTCATTTCCCGCTACAACAAGCAACTCAGCTGGCAGGAGGCCAGCTACATGGCCCAGGCCATCATGTATTACAGTCAGCAGTACAAGGTGGATTTCCGCCTGCTGACCGGCCTGATTGCGGTGGAGTCCTCTTTCCGCACCAACGCGGTGTCATCCTCCGGGGCCATTGGCCTGGGACAGCTCAAGCCCGATACGGCCCGCTGGCTGGGGGTGGTCGATCCCTACAACCCCGTGGATAATATTGCCGGTACCGCCCGTTTTCTGGGATGGCTGCTCAGAAAATACAACGGCAGCCTGGATCATGCCCTGTCCGCCTATTACCAGGGGCCGGGCAGCGTGGATCGCAACGGCATCACCCCGGTGTGCTACCCTTACCTGGAAAAAGTGAACAAGGCCTTGAGCGGTTTGATGTAATATGCTGCCCTTTATCTTTTCCATTCTCATTGTCATTCTGCTGTGCGTGTACCTGGTGTACCAGTTGCTGAAGAAAGAGTCGGAAGCGCCCGGCAAGGACAAGCAGGACTAAGCCGATAGACTGGCGATGGTTGCGTTTGGGGGGCCTGAGGGTGTGGCCGGGGGCGGCTTGGCCCGTTTTTTTGCAAAAACCCCGCAACTTTTTTTATGTTTGGGTTTTTTGCGTATAGAGTGTTCATAGCCTGGATAGCCTGGCTTGTTCCAGGGCTTTCGCACACAAAGGATAGATCGCCGTGAACCCCATTAGCGTCAAACCACCTCCGATCAATCTGGGCGGCATGATTCGCCAGTCTGGGCGGTCCATTTACAAGGGCCTGCTGGGACGTCCCTTCAGCTCCATCGGGGCGGAAAAGGTGTTGGAACTCAAACTGGCTCCCATCATCCTGGCGGTGGTCACCGGGGCGGCCCTGCTGTATAACCAGGGGGCCGAATCCCAGAAGGGCAACAACAACAGCGGCTTCTGGAAGCGGGTGTTGCTGGAATCCGGGCTGGGCTATTTCATCGTGGACAACACCAAGGGCATCTATACCCTGTGGGGACTGGGGTTGAGCGCCTACCGCGCCGGCCAAAAGCCTAACCTGCTGGAAAAAGTGCAGGCGGTGGCCACCACCATTACCACCATGGCCTTGGGCTACCTGGGCATCCACCTGGGGGCCAGCTTCTCCGAGGCGGCCAACGAGCTGGAAGAGCGGGAAATGCTGAAAGCTCTGAACCATGAGCAGATGGATCGCTGGATTACCCGCCTGGAAGGCGAGGCTGACGAGGGCGCCAAGGCCCTGGGCGCTACCCTGCGCAAGTACAAGAACAAGCTGCTGGAGCAGGACGCCCTGTTCAAGGCCGGGGCGGCCATCGACTGGAAGGCCATGCGCCCTCTGCGCCATGAGATAGCCACCCTGAAGTCGGAAGTCTTCCACGGCCTGTCCACCGTGGACGGAGCCATTGCGAATCCCCGGGGCCCGTTGGTGCAGAAGGCCTTCAAGACGTTCGCCGAGGCCCTGAGCAGCTCGCAGGAGGCCTACATCAAGCTGGTGCGCTCCCTGAACCCCCTGTTTGGCTATGTCATCCTGGGCCTGCTGGTGGGCACCCCGGTGGCCAACTATATCAGCAAACAGATTGCCCAGCGCTTCCCGCAGTGGAAGAATATGACTTTCAAAGACCTGTTTGGGGTGAGCGCCCTGCCGGAAGCCTCGGGTGGCGGCCATGGGGGCGGGGGTGGCCACGGCGGGGGCGGCATGCCCACCCTGGTTATGCCGGGCATCGGTAGCGGCACCCTGCACTAGAAGCTGGCCCGCCTCCTAGGTGTGGGACAGGCGATCGTGGGGGGATTCCCCGGCAATGTCGGGTGGGGCCCACTTGTTGACGGTTTGCGGATGGTGGTTCAGCACCAGGGTGAGCAGGTCGTCGGGGTTGTCGGCGTCCAGCACCAGGGTGCGCAGCTTGGGCGGGATGAAGCCCTCGGCGAAGCCGTGGTCGAAAAAGCGCAGCAGGGCGTCGTAATAGCCGTCCGTGTTCAGCAGGCCCAGGGCCTTTTGGTGCAGCCCCAGCTGGGCCCAGGTAATGACCTCGGCGAACTCTTCCAGGGTGCCGTAGCCGCCGGGCATGGCGATGAAGGCATCCGCCTTGTCGGCCATCAGGGCCTTGCGGGCATGCATGGAGGTCACCACGTGCAGCTCGGTCAGCCCGGCGTGGGCCAGCTCGCGGGCCTGCAGAAAGTCCGGGATCACCCCGATGACCGGCCCGCCGCCCGCCAGCACCGCATCGGCGAGGGTGCCCATCAGCCCCACGTTGCCGCCCCCGTACACCAGGCCCAGCCCTTGCTCGGCCATGCGGGCGCCCAGGCGGATGGCGGCGTCCCTGTACACTGCCCGGTGCCCCATGCTCGATCCGCAAAACACGCAAATGTATTGGGTGGGCTTGCTCATGCTTTTTATGGTAGCAGGGGCTTAGCAAAACGGCGAGCCTTGCGACTCGCCGTTTTGTGTTTTTTCGACCAGCCTGGGTTGGAACCGGCCAACCCAAACCATTGGGGCGAACGCCCCTAGTAGTCGTCCATACCGGGCATGCCGCCGGGCATACCGGCTGCGCCTTTTTTCTCCGGCAGGTCGACAATCAGGCACTCGGTGGTGAGCAGCAGGCCGGCGATGCTGGCCGCGTTCTCCAGCGCGCTGCGGGTCACCTTCACCGGATCCACGACGCCGGCGGCGAACATGTCGGTGTAGGTGTTGTTGTAGGCGTCATAACCAATGTTGGCGCCTTCGTTTTTAACCCGCTCAACCACCACCTCGCCGCGGGCGCCGGCGTTGTCGGCGATTTGGCGGCAGGGGGCTTCCAGGGCCCGGATCAGGATCTCGGCGCCGGTGCGCTCATCGCCTTCCAGGGAGTCGGCGAACTTGCGCAGCTCGGCTTGCGCCTTCAGCAGGGCGGTACCGCCGCCGGGCACGATGCCTTCCTCGATGGCGGCGCGGGTGGCGTTCAGCGCGTCTTCCAGGCGCAGCTTCTTGTCTTTCAGCTCCACTTCGGTGGCGGCGCCCACTTCGATGACCGCAACACCGCCGGCCAGCTTGGCCAGGCGCTCTTGCAGCTTCTCTTTGTCGTACTCGCTGTCGCTTTCCTCGATTTGGCGCTTGATTTGGCGAATACGGGCTTCCACAGCCTCCTTGGTGTGCTCGTCCACCACGATGGTGGTGTTTTCGCGGGTGACGGTCACGCGGCGGGCGCGGCCCATCTGCTGGACGGTCATGTTTTCCAGCTTCAGGCCGAGATCCTCGGTGAACATCTGGCCACCGGTCAGGATGGCGATGTCTTCCAGCATGGCCTTGCGACGGTCGCCGAAGCCGGGGGCTTTCACCGCCACGGCGCGGATGACCTTGCGCATGCTGTTGACCACCAGGGTGGCCAGCGCTTCGCCTTCCACGTCTTCGGCAATCAGCAGGATGCCGCGGCCTTCGCGGGCCACTTGCTCCAGAATCGGCACCAGATCGCTGACCAGGTTGATCTTCTTGTTCACGCACAGCACGAAGCAGTCTTCCAGCACCGTTTCCATGCGCTCGGTATCGGTGACGAAGTAGGGGGAGATGTAGCCCTTGTCGAACTGCATCCCTTCCACCACCTTCAGCTGGGTGCCGATGGACTTGGACTCTTCCACCGTGATGACGCCTTCGTTGCCGACTTTATCCATGGCTTCGGCAATGAGGTTGCCCACCACGTTGTCGTTGCCGGCGGACACGGCAGCGACTTGGGCGATGGCGTCGCGGTTTTCCACCTTGCGGGATTGCTTCTTGAGGTCGGAAACCACGTGCTGCACGGATTTATCGATACCGCGGCGGATGGCCAGCGGGTTGGCGCCGGCTACCACGTTTTTCAGGCCTTCGCGCACGATGGCTTGCGCCAGCACGGCGGCGGTGGTGGTGCCGTCCCCGGCCACGTCGTTGGTCTTGGAGGCCACTTCGCGGATCAGCTGGGCGCCGGAGTTTTGCTGGTGGTCTTCCAGCTCGATTTCTTTGGCGATGGTCACGCCGTCATTGACGATTTGGGGGGCGCCAAATTTCTTTTCCAGCACCACGTTGCGGCCTTTGGGGCCCAGGGTTACCTTGACTGCATCTGCGACCGCGTCAATCCCCTCTTCCAGGGCACGGCGCGCGTCTTCCTTAAAAACGATGCGTTTAGCCATTCTTCTTTACCTCTTTTACTCTTAACACACTGTGGTTGTTACTCGATCACGCCCAGGATGTCTTTCTCGGAGACGATTTTCACTTCCTTGTCGCCGAGTTTCACATCGGTGCCACTGTATTTGGCAAACAGGACTTTATCGCCCACCTTCACTTGCATTTCTTCCCGTTTGCCGTCGTCGCGCACGCGACCCGGACCCACGGCCAGCACGACGCCTTTCTGGGGCTTCTCGCGGGCGGTGTCGGGCAGATAGATGCCGCCGGAAGTCTGCTCGGTCTCATCGACCACTTCCAGGACGACACGGTCGCCAAGCGGTCTCAGCTTGACTTGGGTTTCGGTTGCAGGCATAGGGACCTCCACTATTCACTGACTACTGCAATTTTGAGGATAGAAATTTCCGATCCCTATGGTAGACAAGAGCCAAGGGCATGTCCATCCGCTTAAGGAAAAATTAATAATTGATGAGCCCATGGGCGGGGCTCGGGGCGTTTTAAAGAAGGCGGGGGGCAGGTCGATACATGCCATGTCTGTGCAGCTTGGAGACGGCCATGTCCTCGTTCCGGTATGAAGCCTTTCACAGCGCCGATAAGCGCCGGGTCAGCGGAACCCTGGAAGCGGTCGACATGCACGAGGCCCGCCGCATGCTGATGCAGCAGGAGCTGGTGCCCCTCAAGCTGCACATCGAACTGGAGCCCGCCCGCAAAACCGAGGCGCAGGACCTGGCCACCGGCGGCGTGTTCGGCTTCCTGGGCAAATGGGCCGGGCAAACCCGCCGGGAGCAGCTCATGGCTTTTACCCGCAGCCTGGCCGCCATGTTGGGGGCCGGCTTGAGCTTTACGGCGGCCTTGCAGAACCAGGAGCAGTTTGCCCGCAGCCGGCATCTCAAGAAGGTGGCCCGCACCATTCGCCAGGATATTCTGGCCGGGGCCAGCCTGGTTCAGGCCATGGCCCGGTACCCGGACTATTTCGACCCGGTGTACCTGGGCATCCTGGAGGCCGGCGAGCGTAGCGGGCAACTGGAAACCGCCCTTTTGCGCCTGGCGGAGCTGCTTCGGCGCCGGGATCGGGTGGCCAAGAAAACCCGTCAGCTGATGATGTACCCCCTGTTTTGCGGTTTTTGCTGGATGGTGTTTGGGTATGCCTTTACCACCGTTTACTTGCCCGTGGTGGTAGAGGGTATGCAGAAGGTGCACCTGAAGCCGACCGCCTACGTGCAGGCCCTGATGGCCGTGCGCTATGTCTGGCCCCTGGGGGTGCTGGCCCTGATGTGGTTGCTGGGCCGGCTGGGGGAACGCTTTGCCGCCAGCCGTTGGGGCTCCCGGGCCCTGGCCGAAACCAGCTGGTGGCTGCCCAAGCTTAGCACCCTGGTGGAGCTGTCTGCCTGTGAAAGCTTTGTTTCCACCCTGCGGGTGACCCTGTCCTCCGGCTTGTCGATGGATGAGGCGGTGGGGCTGGCGGTACAAAGCATCGGGCATGGCCCGCTGCGGGAAGCCTATAGCGAAGCCCTGGCCCCGGTGCGGGAGGGGCACCCCCTGATGACCGCCCTGGTCCACATCCCTTACATCCCGGCGGAAGTCTTGCAGATGGTTGCCGCCGGCGAGGAGTCCGGCAGGCTGGAGCAGATACTGGAAGCCGCCGAAGTGTACCTTGAGGATGAAATCATCGGTCTGCTGGCCGTCCTGTTCAAGGTGGCCCAGTTCTTGCTGATCCTGTTCATCTGGGTGTGCGTGGGCATTTTCCTGGCCTTTTTCTATGCCACGGTCTTCGGGGGCCTGTTTGGCAGTATTGCCGCGCAGATTGCGGAGCAGATTACCCAGCACACGCCCCCGCCCCCCGCCGCCCCGCCTCTTGCTCCGCCCCCTGTGGCGCCAGGCCCTTAACCCCCTTATGTGACGGGGACGATCAGGCCAGCTGGGCAAGCTGCCCGCAACACAGCGCTCCCAAGCGCAAAACCCCGCTTTTGGCGGGGTTTTGCGGTGCAATCCGGGTTGAATGCCGGTGGGCCTTACTCGATGTATTCCTTCAGGCGGCGGCTGCGGTTGGGATGGCGCAGCTTGCGCAGGGCTTTGGCCTCAATCTGGCGGATGCGCTCCCGGGTGACCCCGAAGAGCTGGCCCACTTCCTCCAGGGTGCGCTGGCGCCCGTCATCCAGGCCGAAGCGCAGGCGCAGCACGTCGCGCTCCCGGGGGCTCAGGCTGGAGAGCACCTCGGTGAGATCCTCGCGCAGCAGCTCGTGGGCCACCGTGGTGGCGGGGGCTTTGGCTTCCCGGTCCTCGATGAAGTCGCCCAGGCGGGAGTCCTCTTCCTTGCCGATGGGGGTTTCCAGCGACAGGGGCTCCTGGGCCACCTTGATGATGTCCCGCAGCTTGGGCACGCTGATGCCCATGGCGCCGGCCAGTTCTTCCTCGGTGGGCTTGCGGCTCAGCTCCTGGGCCAGTTTGCGGGTAATCTTCTTGAGCTTGTTGATGGTTTCCACCATGTGCACCGGAATACGGATGGTACGGGCCTGATCGGCGATGGCCCGGGTGATGGCCTGGCGGATCCACCAGGTGGCGTAGGTGGAGAACTTGTAGCCCCGCTCGTGATCGAACTTCTCGGCGGCCCGGATGAGGCCCAGGTTGCCTTCCTGGATCAGATCCAGGAACAGCATGCCCCGGCCCACGTATTTCTTGGCGATGGACACCACCAGGCGCAGGTTGGCCTGCACCAGCTTCTGCTTGGCGCGGGCGCCCAGTTCCCCGCCTTGCACAATCTGGCGGGCCAGTTCAATTTCCTCGTCCCCGGTCAGCAGCGGAATGCGGCCGATTTCCCGCAGGTACATGCGCACCGGGTCATCCAGGGCAATGCCCCGGGTTTCGGTGGCAAAGCTCATTTCCTCGGTATCGTCGTCCTCGGTTAGCAGGGCCACCCCGCCGCCCGGGCCATCGGTAAACAGGGAGCCGATGTTATCGGAATCGCCGTCATTGACCGAGAGGATCTCGTCAATGCCGCTGCGTTCGTCCCGTCCCCGTTCCGATTTGCTGATCATGGCGAGCAGGGAATCTTCACTCTTCTTGGATGTGCGACGTTTGCTCATGACAGATGGGTTTCCCTTATTGCGTTAAACGTTAACTTCCTTGTTCAATGATTGCTGGCCTGGTCCTGCAGGTGGTCGCGCAGCCGGTATTGACGCTCGATTTCATCCGTCTCCATACGGGTGAGCTGTTCCAGGTAGCGTTTCCGGCGATAGCTTTCCAACTGGACAATCTGGGTCCCGGCAAAAGCAAGTACCTTCTCCCTGAGTTGCGATCCCTTCAATTCGCTCAAGTTCAAGGAGTCTCCAAAGGACTCCGCGGTCAGCACCAGGTCGGCGAATGCGTGGATGACAGCAGGTTGTTCTATGAACTGATGATTCATGGTTTCAATGATTGTTCCCAGATTTCCATTGTCCGAAGGATCAATATTTTGCAGCACGTCCCGCAAACCGGACAACAGGGCCTGGTGTTCCGGGTTGATGAAAGCCAGCGTGGGCTGGGTTTTCAGGATGGCGGACATGATCTGGCAAGTTTCCCAATTGTACAGAAATAGACGTAGCAGGTTTTTTTCGATGGTCTCGTGCCTGGAAGGCAATGAGCCCAGCAGTTGCGAGACGTTGTCGGTCAATCGTGGCTGATTGCTCTGTAATGAAGTCCGACCGCTTTTGGAAATTGCCTTTTTGCCCGCCCAATTTTTGCCCCGCTCCAAATCCCGGCGGGTCAAGGGCAGGCGCGCCTGCTCGTAGCGCTTGATTTCAAGCTGCAAGGCTTCTTCGGAAATGCCGATCTTTTCTGCATACAACCGCTGGTATTCCGAGCGTACGGTGGGGCGATCCAGGGCGGCCAGCAGGGGAGTCAGCCGGTTGGCGGCCTGGATGCGACCGTCCGCCGTGGAGGTATCCAGCCCCCGGATGGCCATATCAAACTTGAAGGCCAGGTAATCGGTGGCCTCCCGCATCAGCCGCTGCATGGCCTCAGCGGCCTGGGCTCCCTGGGAGCGCACGAAATCGTCTGGGTCCTTGCCGTCAGGCACGATGAGTACCTTTAGCTGCAAGTCCGCGGAGGCCATGAAGGGCTCAATCAGCTGGATGGCGCTGAGGGCCGCCTTCAAGCCGGCCTCATCCGAATCGAAGGCCAGGTACACCGTTTCTGCCCCGTAGCGGGTCAGCAGCTTCAGGTGCTGCTCGGTGAGCGCGGTGCCACAAGAGCCCACCGCCTCGGTAACCCCGGCGGCATGGGCGGCCATCACGTCGAAGTAACCCTCCATCACCACTGCTCGCTTGCTTTGGCGAATGCTGTCTTTGGCCAGGTGGATGCCGTAGAGGATCTCGCTCTTGTGGTAGACGGCGGTTTCCGGCGAGTTCAGGTACTTGGGCTTGTCCTCGTCGGCCAGGGCACGCCCCCCGAAGGCCACCACCTCCCCCTTCTCGTTGTGGATGGGGATGATGAGCCGGTTGCGGAAGCGATCGTAATGCCCCTGGCCGTTGTCCCGGGTATTGGACAGGCCGGCGGTGCTCAGGATGTCCGGGTTCTGGCTTACGAAGTCGAACTGGCGGGCCAGTTGGGGGCCCAGGTTCTCCCAGCCGGGGGGGGCATAGCCAATCTGGAAGGCGTCGATAATGCCCGGGGGCGTCTGCCGCCGGGCCAGGTAATCCCGCACCGGGGCGGCGGCTTCCGTTTGCAGCTGCTGGCGGAACCAGGCATTGGCTGCAGTGTTGAGCTCTAGTACCTTGGACTTGAAGTCCCGGGCCTGGGCGGCGGTTTCCGCCGACTGCCCCTCCCGGATGATCTCGATGCCCTGATCCAGGGCCAAATCCCGAATCAGCTCCCCGTAGGTCTTGTTCTCAATTTTCATCAGGAAGGCCAGGGCATCCCCCCCTTCCCCACAGGCAAAGCACTTGAACATGCGCTTTTCCCGGCTCACGTTCATGCTGGGGTGCTTGTCCTTGTGGAAGGGGCACAGCCCCAGGTAGTTGCGCCCGGCCTTTTTCAGCACCACGTGGCGCTGGATGACCTCGATGATGTCCAGCGAGGTCTTGACCCGCTCGGCGGCGTCCTGGAAGCTCAGGGTGATCATACCGTGCTCATCCGGAACGACTGGTAGGGATGGGGCAGCAGGTGGGTGCGGAAGGTCTCGATGGCGAACCGGTCGGTCATGCCGCCGATGTAGTCGATGACCTTGCGCTCCAGGGGGTCATCCGGCGGCAGGTTGGGGCTGAGGGCTTCGGGGTGGGCATGGAAGTACTCCCACAGGCCCGTAATCACCCGGCGCACGTTTTCGGTCTGCTCGATGCGCTCCGGGGTCAGGTAGACGTGATCGAACATCCACTGGCGCAGGGCCATCACCGCCTCCCAGATGTCATGGGACATCAGGATGCGGGGCTGGTCGGAGTCCATGGCCTCCCGGCTGTGCTGCACGATGTCGATGACCATGCGATCCAGCCGCTCGCTGCGGGTCTTGCCCAGGGTCTGGATGATGTCGAAGGGCAGGTCGCTTTCCTCCATCAGCCCGGCCCGGCGGGCGTCCTCCACGTCGTGGTGCAGGTAGGCCATGCGATCGGCGATGTCCACCACCTGGGCTTCCAGGGTCAGAAAGGCGGGCTTGGCTTCGGTCAGGCCCTCCATGCCGTCCAGCACCTCGGCGGTGAGGTTCAGGTCTTCCAGCACCTGCACGATGCGCAGCCCTTGCTGCTGGTGGTGGTAGCCGTCTTGCGAAAGTTCATCCAGCACCCGTTCGCCGGTATGCCCAAAGGGGGGATGCCCCAGATCATGGCCCAGGGCGATGCTTTCGGTCAGGTCCTCATTCAGCCGCAGGGCCCGGGCAATGGTGCGGGACACCTGGGCCACTTCCAGGGTGTGGGTCAGCCGGGTGCGGTAGTGGTCGCCTTCCGGGGAGATCAGCATCTGGGTCTTGTGCTTCAGCCGGCGGAAGGCCTTGGCATGCAGGATGCGATCCCGATCCCGCTGGTAGGCGGTGCGGATGTGGCAGGGGGCCTCGGTGCGCACGCGTCCCCGGCTCTGGCTGCTTTTGGCGGCCAGGGGGTGTAAAATCTGCCCTTCCAGCGTTTCGGTGGATTGGCGAATCTGTGTCAGCGATTGTCCCAGGCTCATGGGTGGTGGTACCGTTCTCTTCCCTTGCAAACGCAACGATCCCTGTTACACACACTGGACGGATCACAAACCGCCCGGCCCCGGACGGCGGGCCTCCCAAACAGTAGAACAAGCCTACCACAAGCCGATCCGCCCCGCCAGTTTTATGAACGGATGTTACCCGCCCGGCGGGGGACGGGAGTATAATACGGGGTATGCACGGCGTTTTGAAGGCAATCGAGCATGGGGTGATCGTCTCGGTGCAAGCCGCCACCGGCGAGCCCCTGGATGACCCGGAAATCCTGGCGGCCATGGCGGAAGCGGCGCTGCTGGGCGGGGCGGTCGGGGTGCGCATGGCCGGCTGGCAAAGCATCCGGGCCTTCAAAAAGCGCCATCCCCGGGTGCCGGTCATCGGCATCACCAAGCCGGACAAAATCTCGGAGGACGCCCATGCCCGGGTGTACATCACCCCGGGCATCAGAGACGTGGAGGAAGTGGGCCTTTACAGCGACATCGTGGCCTTGGATGCCACCCTGCGTCCCCGTCCCGGCGGGGAATTCCTGCCGGAAATCGTGGCCAAGGCCCGTCGCGACTATCCTGATTTGTTGCTGATGGCCGATGTGGCGACCCTGGAAGAGGGGCGCAACGCGGAGACCCTGGGCTTTGACGTAATCAGCACCACCCTGTCCGGCTATACCACGGAGACCCTGGCTAAAAAAGAGGGCGGGCCCGATTTTGATCTGCTGGAGGCGCTGCTGGGCGCGGTGCATGTGCCGGTGGTGCTGGAAGGGCGCATCTGGCAGCCTGCCGAAGTGACCCGGGCCTTCCAGATGGGCGCCCACGCCGTGGTGATCGGTTCGGCGGTGACCCGTCCGCATGAGATTACCCGCCGCTTCGTGGGGGCGGTGTCGGCGGGGCTTTCCGGGGCTCCGGGCTGAAGCCATTTGCATGGGCCGCGGCCTTGCACTAAAATGGTCTGTCATTGCGTGGCTTGCCCACCATCCCCTCGTGTCAAATTAGGAGATAAAATCCCCATGTCCACCTCGCGTTATCTGTTCACCTCGGAATCCGTTACCGAAGGGCATCCCGACAAGATTTGCGACCAGATCTCCGATGCCATCCTGGACGCCTTCCTCACCCAGGATCCCAAGGCCCGGGTGGCCGCCGAGTGTTCCGTGACCACCGGTCTGGTGCTGGTGAGCGGGGAGATTACCTCCAGTTGCTACGTGGATATCGCCTCCGTGGTGCGCCGCACCGTGGAAGAGATTGGTTACATTGGCGAAAGCGCCGGGGGCTTTGATGGCAAGACTTGCGCGGTGCTGCTTTCCATTGACGAGCAGTCCGTGGATATCGCGGGCGGCGTAGATCAGGCCCACGAAGTGCGCGGCCAGCTCTCTTCCGATGAGATTGACCGCATCGGGGCGGGCGATCAGGGCATTATGTTCGGCTTTGCCTGCAACGAGACCGAGGAGCTGATGCCCCTGCCCATCCAGGTGGCCCATGCCCTGGTGCGCCGGATGGCCGAGGTGCGCAAGCAGGGGCTGCTGCCCTATCTGCGTCCGGATGGCAAGTCCCAGGTGACCGTGGAATACGTGGACGACAAGCCCGTGCGCATCGACACGGTGGTTATCTCCACCCAGCATGACCCCATCATCGAGAACGAAACCGACAACGCCCGCATCCAGAAGCGCATCGAGGCGGATCTGAAGCAGCACGTCATCGAGGAAGTGTTCAAGCACTACAGCGTGAAGCCGGATGCCAACACCCGCTACTTCATCAACCCCAGCGGACGGTTTGTCATCGGCGGGCCCCAAGGCGATGCCGGCCTGACCGGGCGCAAGATTATCGTGGATACCTACGGCGGCTATGCCCGTCACGGCGGTGGGGCCTTCAGCGGTAAAGATCCCACCAAGGTGGATCGCTCCGCCGCCTATGCCGCCCGCTACGTGGCCAAGAACATCGTGGCTGCCGGCCTGGCCGACAAGTGCGAAGTGCAGGTGGGTTACGCCATCGGGGTGGCCCGGCCCATGTCCATTTACATCAACACCTTCGGCACGGGCAAGCTGACCGATAATACACTGTCCCAGCTGGTGGAAGCCCACTTCGATCTGCGCCCGGCGGCCATTATCCAGAATTTCGACATGCAAGGGCTGCCCGCCAAGCGGGGCGGACGCTTCTATCGTAACCTGGCTGCTTACGGCCACCTGGGCCGCCCGGATCTGGACCTGCCCTGGGAGCGCCTGGACAAAGTGGATGCCCTGCGGGAGGCTGCCGGAAAAAAGCCTGAAGCCAAACCGGAGGCGGCGGCGGTTTAACCGTCGCCCGCCCCCGGGGGTGGTTCAATAATTGAAGTATTCTCTCTGCAATTGTAAAAAAACACTCAATCATGCCCCCCAAACGATTGAGTGTTTTTAATTTTGCTCATATACTTAAGTTTGGAGAGAGCATACAATCAAGGCAGGCTATCCCGTCAGGATTGCAAAATGGGCCCCCAACCAATGCCGATCAACTGATGCACACGAAGAGAGGACGCTCTCTCTCACTCGAGGTGTCTAATTAGACCATGTCCATTCTGGTAACCGGTGTCCGTCACCGAACCGCACCCATCGAAGTCCGCGAGCAGTTCGCCCTGCTAGAGGAAGAAGTTCCCCGGGCGCTGGAAACCCTGCGCGCCTGTGCGGGAATCGAGGAGTGCGCGATTCTGACCACCTGCAACCGCACCGAGATTTACGCGGTGGTTACCGACACCGAGCAGGGCCTGCAATCCATCCGCCAGTTTTATAAGCTGTTCAAGGGCTTCAACGTGGAGCCTTACCGGCAGTACTCCTTCAACCTGATGCATGAAGACGCGGTGCTGCACCTGTTCCGGGTGGCTTCCGGCCTGGACAGCCTCATTCTGGGCGAGGGGCAGATCCTGGGCCAGGTGAAGGACGCCCTGGCTTCGGCCCAGAAGGCCAAAACCACCGGCATGCTGCTGGACAAGCTGTTCAAGTCCGCCATTACCGTGGGCAAGCGGGTGCGTACCGAAACCGGTATTGCCGAAAAAGACGTGAGCGTCAGTTTGGCCGCCTATGAGCTGGCCGGGAGACTCTGCCCCGACCTGCTGGATAAGCGTATTGCCCTGGTGGGCGGCGGCAAGATGGCCGAAATCCTCATCCGTTGCCTGCAGCGGGATATGACCCCCGCCCAGCAGGAGCGGGTCATCCTGGTGAACCGCAGCCCGCAGCGCCTGAATGAGCTGTGCACCCGCTATGGCTGTCAGGGCCAGGCCTGGGAAGGGCTGGATGAGGCCATTGCGCGGGCCGACGTGATTTTCGTGGCCACCGGCGCCCCCCACGTGGTGCTGGGCAAGCCCCACTTTGAGGGCAAGGGCGACAAGCTGATCCTGGATATCTCGGTGCCCCGCAACGTGGATCCCCGGGTGAAGGAGCTCTCCACCATTCGCCTGTTCAATACCGACGATTTGGCGGGTATTGGGGGCTTTTCCAGCGAGGTCCAGCGCCGCCTGACCGAGCAGGCCCAGGTGATCCTGGAAGAGGAGGCCGCCGCCTTCCAGCAGTGGCGTACCGGGCTGTCCGCCATTCCCACCATCGCCCGCCTGCGGGCCAAGGTGGAAACCATCCGCCAGGCCGAACTGGCGGCCACCGGCACCATGGGCAGCAACTACGACCTCATCGACGAGATTTCCCGCAACCTGATCCAGAAAATCCTGCACGATCCCACCGTTCGCCTGAAGACCTCCCGCAACCTGGAAGAAATTTACCACCAGGCTTCCGTGCTCAGCCACCTGTTCGATATCGACGACGCCCTGCCACCGTCCGTCCCGGCGGTGGATGCCCCCGTTCCCGATGAGTCCCTCCTACGGCCCTAGCCTGCGGCTGGGCAGCCGGGAAAGTCCCCTGGCCCTAGTGCAGGCCGAGTTTGTGGCGGGCTTGCTGCGGGCGCGCTTCCCACATCTGGCCGTGGAGATTCGCACCTTCAAGACCCAGGGCGACCGGGTGCTGGATGTGGCCCTGTCCAAGGTGGGCGATAAGGGCCTGTTCGTGAAGGAGCTGGAAACGGCCCTGCTGGCCGGGGAAATCGATCTGGCCGTGCACAGCATGAAGGATATGCCCTCCACCCTGCCCGAAGGGCTGAGCCTGGTTTCGGCGGGCCCCCGGGAGGATGCCCGGGACGTGCTGCTGGATGGCCAGGGGCGGGTGCTGGACGCCTTGCCTGCCGGGGCGGTGGTGGGCACCTCCTCCCTGCGCCGGGAGGCCCAATTGCGTCGCCTGCGCCCGGATCTTCGCTTCGAGGTTATCCGGGGCAACCTGCAAACCCGTCTGCGCAAGCTGGAGAAAGGTCAATACGATGCCATCGTGCTGGCCGCGGCGGGAGTACACCGGCTGGGCTGGCAAGACAAGGTTAGCCAGTACTTTGACCCCTGGGACGGGGTCGTGCCGGCGGTGGCCCAGGGCATTTTGGCCGTGGAGTACCGGGGCGACGATTGCCGGGTGGCCGAGCTGACCGATGGGCTGCGTCTGCATGCGGTGGAAACCGCCCGCCTGGCCGAGCGGGCTGTGCTGGCCGGTCTGGAGGGGGGCTGCCAGCTTCCCTTGGGGGCGTACTGCCGGGCCTTTGAAGCGGAATACCGGCTGCGGGCGGTGGTCTTGTCCCCGGACGGGGCCGCGTGCGTGCAGGCTGAGCTGCGGGTGGACGATCGGGACCCGGCGGGCTCCGGGGCGGCCCTGGCCGCCGAGCTGCTGGATCTGGGGGCGGGGGATATTCTGCAAGCCATCCGCCGCCGCCAGCAAGCGCCGGTGGATTCCCCCTAGTTTTCCAGCAGGAAAGTAACCGGCCCGTCGTTGACCAGGGCCACCTGCATCATGGCCCGGAAGCGCCCGGTCTGGATGTCCAGCTCCCCGGCCTCGGCCCGCAGGCGAGCCACCAGGGTCTCGTACATAGCTTCGGCCTGGGCGGGGGGCATGGCGTTGTCAAAGCCGGGTCGGTTGCCCTTGCGGCAATCCCCGGCCAGGGTGAACTGGGAAACCACCAGGATCCCGCCCCTTATCTCCTGCACGGAGCGGTTCATCTTGCCCTGGGCGTCCTCGAAAATGCGCAGGTTGAGGATTTTTTTCACGTGGTAATCCAGCTGGGCCGCCGTGTCGTCCTTTTCCACCCCGAACAGCACCAGCAGGCCTGGGCCAATCTGGCCCACCACCTGGCCTTCTACGGTTACACTGGCCTTGGAAACGCGCTGGATGACCGATTTCATTGCAGCCCGGTCGAGCCAAACCCGCCGTCGCGGCCTTGCACCCGGGTGACGGTGTCCACTTCCTGCCACTGGATGGGATGTAGGGGAGCCACCAGCATCTGGGCCACCCGGTCGCCCGGGTGGATGGTGAAGGGCTCGTTGGACAGGTTGATGAGGGCCACTTTGACCTCGTCCCGGTAGTCGGCGTCAATGGTGCCCACGCCGTTGACCAGGGTGATGCCGTGCTTGATGGCAAGCCCGCTGCGGGCCCGCAGCTGCACCTCGTAGCCCCGGGGGATCTGCAGCACGTAACCGGTGGGAATCAGGCGCCGCTCCAGCGGGGCCAGGGTGACTGGGGCCTCGAGGGCGGCCTGCACATCCATGCCGGCGGCATCCGGGGTGGCGTAAGCGGGCAGGTCGGCCAGGGCGTGGGGCAGGCGGTGGATTTGCACCGGCACGGTGCGGGTTTCGGTGGCGATGGGCATTTACACCTCCACCAGGCGGCACTGCTCAATCAGCTTGAAGAAGCTTTCCGGCTCCAGGCTGGCCCCGCCCACCAGGCCGCCATCAATGTGCGGCTGGCCGATGAGTTCGCCCACGTTGTTCGGTTTCACGCTGCCCCCGTACAAAATGCGGGTCTGATCCGCCGGGCCATGCACGGCCAGCAGCTTGCGGATGAGCTCGCACACCCGGTTGGCTTCCGACGCATCACAGGTCTTGCCGGTGCCGATGGCCCACACCGGCTCGTAGGCCACCACCAGGCGGGGCAGATCGTGGGGGGCCACCACGCTCAGCACGGCGGCCACTTGGCGGCTGATGACCGCGTCGGTTTCCCCGGCTTCCCGTTGGGCCAGCGATTCGCCCACGCACACCACCGGCACCATGCTGTGCTTCAGGGCGGCCACGGTTTTCTCGGCCACGGTCTCGTCGGTTTCGTTGTAGTATTGGCGCCGTTCGCTGTGTCCCAGAATCACCCAGCGCACGTCCAGGTCTTCCAGCATGGGTGGGGAGACTTCTCCGGTGTAGGCACCGCTATCCCGGCTTTCCATGGTTTGCGCGGCCACGATGAAGGGGGCCCCGGTGCCGCGGATGGCCTTGCGGGTGGCCTCCAGGGCGGTGAAGGGCGGGCACAGCACGATTTCCGGCAGCGCGGCGGGGTCATGCGACTTCAGCGCGAACCACAGCGCCTCCACAAAGGCCACGGCCTCCCCGGTGGTCTTGTGCATCTTCCAGTTGCCGGCCATAATCGGACGACGGGTCATAGGGGCTCCCTCCTTGTCAAATCTTGCTGCCATGACTTTGCCTTAAGCAGGGCCGGCTGTCAATGGCGCATGCCGGCCAGGTTCAGGCCCACAATGCCGGCGATGATGACCGCGATGGAAACGAACTTGGGCCAGGTGGCCGGCTCCTTGAACAGCACGATGCCAATCACCGCGATGATGGCCGTGCCCAGCCCGGACCATACCGCGTAGCTCACGCTCATGTCGATGCGCTTGACCGCAAAAGTCAGCGAGGTGAAGCTGAGCGCGTATAGCAGGAACATCAGCGCGCTGTAGTGGGGCTTGCTGAAGCCCGCCGAGAGCTTCATGCAGGTAGTGCCGGTGACTTCCAGCAAAATGGCGGCCAACAGGCACAGCCAGGCTTGGGTGAGGGTCATGCGGGTCTCCTTGAAAAACCAAAGGGAGCCCGCCGCAAACCGGGGGCTCCCTTGGAATGTGGGTTGGCTAGGCCGTGACCGGCAGGCGCTGGGCCACCATCTGGGCCAGTTCGGCCAGACGGTTGCTGTAGCCCCATTCGTTGTCGTACCAGCCGACGATTTTCACCATGTGATCGCCGATCACCTGGGTCAGTTCGGGGTCGAACGAGCAGCTGTGCGGGTCTTTGATGTAGTCGGTAGACACCAGCGGGTCTTCGGCATACTGCAGCACGCCTTTCAGCTCGCCCTCGGCGGCCTTGCGGAAGGCCTCGTTGACCGCTTCCTTGGTCACCGGTTTTGCGGTGGTCACGGTCAGGTCGGTCAGGGACACGTCCGGGGTAGGCACCCGTACTGCGTAACCGTTCAGCTTGCCTTTCAGCTCCGGCAGCACCAGCCCAATGGCCTTGGCGGCCCCGGTGGAGGTGGGCACCATGCTCAGGGCCGCGGCCCGGGCCCGGCGCAGGTCTTCGTGCGGGGCATCCAGCAGGCGCTGATCGCCGGTGTAGCTGTGGATGGTGGTCATCAGGCCGCTGACGATGCCGAAGTGCTCATGCAGCACCTTGCCCATGGGCGCCAGGCAGTTGGTGGTGCAGCTGGCGTTGCTGATGATGTGGTGCTTTTCCGGATCGTACAGGTCGGCGTTGATGCCGATGCACACGGTAATGTCCTCGTTCTTGGCCGGGGCGGAGATGATCACCTTTTTGGCGCCGGCTTGGATGTGCGCCCGGGCCTTGTTGGCGTCGGTGAAAAAGCCGGTGGACTCAATCACCACGTCCACGCCCAGGTCTTTCCAGGGCAGGTTGGCGGGGTCTTTTTCCGCGAAAATGCGGATTTCCCGCCCGTCGATGATCAGCGCGTTCTCGGTGAAGTCCACCGTGCCCGGATAGGCGCGCATGGTGGAGTCGTACTTGAAGAGGTGCGCCAGTTGCTTGGGGGTGGTCAGGTCGTTGATGGCGACCACGTTGATGTCCACGTTGGGGTTTTCCAGCGCGGCCCGGAAGGTCAGCCGACCGATGCGGCCAAAACCGTTGATGGCGACTTTTGCCATAAGAATGCTCCTTTCAAATGCAATGGGGGCCAGATTCTACAGGGTGCGCATCATGTCCTTGACGCGGCTGGTGATGGCCAGCGCCTCGTCCATGGGGCGTTGCCACATGTTGCGGCCAAAGATGAGGCCGGTGGCGCCCGCCTCCATGCCCATGCGGGCCTTGTTGATCAGGTCCTCGTCGCCCACCTTGCTGCCGCCGGAGAACAGCACCAGGGTGCGGCCAGCCGATTGAACCACCCGGCGCACCGCTTCTTCCTCGGTCACTTCCAGGGTGTTGTAGGGCTTGGGTGCATCGGGGGTGGGCTTGTCCACCTTGGGGTAGTTGATCTTCACCACGTCGGCGCCCAGTTCGCAGGCCACCCGGGCGGCATAATCGATGGCATACAGGCTGTCCTGGCCGCCCTTGGCTTTCACGGCCTCGCCCCGGGGGTAGGCCCACATGATGATCGGCATACCGAAGCGCTCGGCTTCCCGGCGCACGTCGTTGAACTGCTGGATGTCCACATCCTGGGAGGGGGAGCCCACGTAAAGGGTGTAGCCGATGGCGTCGGCGCCCAGCCGCACGGCGTCTTCCACGGTGCCGGTCAGGGAGGAGAAGGCCTGGGCGTCGGAAGGAATGTTGGTTTTGCCGTTAATCTTCAGCACCAGGGGCACCTTGCCGGCGTAGCGCTTCATGTACTTCTCGGCCAGCCCAATGTGGAAGACGATGCCGGAGTAGCCGCCCTCCAGGGCCAGGCGGCACTGGAAATCCGGATCCGCGGCGTCGGGGTTTTCAAAGAAGTCCATGGGGCCGTGCTCCAGGCCCTGGTCGATGGGGAGAAGAACCATGGTGCCGTTGCCGGGGCCATGCTGATAGAGCAGCCGGTGCAGGCGGGCTTTCTTGCCGATGGACAAATCCATATCGTCGAGGGTGAGACGTTTCACTTTGGGGTTGCTCATTGTCAGGGCCATGCCTTTCTTCTCCTCTGAAGACAGTTAACGGGTACACTGGTTTTTTATATAACACAAGCAAAGCGGGGGTTAAATGATCCAGGCTCATCCGCAAGCATTGTCCCGTGATGCTTTAGGCGGCCCGCTTTCCGAAAAACCTGCCCGGGTTGCCTTTAAAATGTGCTATCCTAGGCAAGGGGCCGCACAGACCGTGCTTCAGTTTTTCCGCAACCAGCCGAACCCATCTGTAGCAGAGCAAAGGAACAGTTTATGTCCCGCCTGACCACCACCCTCCTGATGGCAACCGGCCTGGGGCTGGCCCTGATGGCGCTGGCCCCGGTTCCCCTGCCTGCCCAGAGCGATGTTGACCCCTTCCGGGACCGGCTGGAGGAGGCCCGCCAGGAGTTGCACGACAAGCATTACGATAAGGCCGAGCATATTTACAAAGACGTGCTGGCTGCCGATCCCACCCACCCCCGGGCCCGCAGCGGCCTGTGCATGCTCATGCACATCCGCAAGGATCCGGGCGCCGAGGCCTGCCTGCTGCAAGTCACCCGGGACAACCCGGATTTCCAGCTGGCCTACTTCCTGCTGGGACGTATTTACGAAGATCAGGGCAGTCAGGAGAAAGCCAAGGCCGCTTACCAGCAATATGTAAAACTGGGCCCCGTCCCCCCGGATCCGGCCCTGCGCATCAAGCTGCGCCAGTTCGGGGTGCTTTAGCGGGTTGCAGTGGCCAGGCGCCGCTTGCTTTTCACGCTTTTCTGGCTGGGAAACTTCAGCACAACGGTGTTGTGTACCGCTTCAGACACGTTGCGTGGGCTTTCAATCAGGTAGTCCAAGGCGCTGATGGAGGCCTTGTCCTCAAAGCGGGGCTTGTGGACGGCCTTTTCGGGCGGGGTGGCATAGGCCGACTTTTCCAGGGTTTCCGGCTGGGGCATTGCGGCTTCCGGAGCGGGCGGCGCCATCATGGCGGGGTAAATGGCATAGGCCGGGGCCAGACCGTTACTCTGGCGAGCCTGTATAAAGAGTAGACGCAGCAGCACCAGGCCGCCAATCAGGCCAAACAGCCCAATGCCGGCCAGGAATACGGCCAGCGTAATCAGCAGCCAACGGGGCAGAGCCTGGATGGCCTCCTTCATCTCAGCAAAGGCGCTTTTCACCTGCACCACCGGGGCAGCCGGCGCGGCCTCGGCTGCCGGCGGGGGGCTGAGGGTTAAGGGCAGATCGGGGTTCATGGCCGGCCCTTGCAGGGTGTCATCCGGCAGGGTGCCGGGATCGGCTGGGGGCAGGGAATGCAGGTACCACAAGGGATCGTTGGGTGCCACATTCGGGCTGGGGCTGGATTCGGCCACCGAAAGCGTGTTGATGGATGACGCCGACCGGGAGGGGCCACCCAGGGCGGAGCGTCCCCGGCTGGCGGGGCGGGTGGGGGTTGCTTCCGTGGCGGTGGCCTTGGTGGTGGGCGCCGTGGTTTTTACCACGTAGGGATTCCAGATAGTGCCGTTGCTGCTGGTGCTGCGCAGGGCGGGATTCGGGGTCAGCCGAACCACGTTGGCGGCAGGGGCTTTTTCCGTCGGGGCGGTGCCGGGCATGCCAGCGGGCTTGGCGGCGGGACTGGGAAAGCTGGAAGCCACGGCCTCGAATTGACTGGCATTTTGCACCGCCGGACGGGGCTTCAGGGCGGGGGCTTCGGCTTTCTGGCCAGGCCGTTGCTGCTGCACCGACACGGTATAGTCTTCAGCCGACAGGTTGGGCAGGATGATCTTCACCTTGCCGTCCTCGGTGGGTACCGCCCGTCCGATGAAGCGGTTCTGGTTGTCGATGACCACCGGCAGGCCGTTTTCAAGCTGCGCCTTGGAAAGCTCGGTCTGGGGCAGCACGATGGCAAACTGCTTGCCCTGGTTCTCGGTGGTGTACTGGGCGCGCTGATCGGTGTAAAGCGTCACCGTCACCGCTTTATCCTGGGTATTGATGGCAAAGCCGTCCAGCACGGTTGCCGAGGCCGGATTGCTCTCCCGAATCCCCAAGCTCACCACCGAAATCGCAAGGGCGGCCAACACCGCCAAAGAAACCGTCTTTCTCATAGTACTGCCATTGTAACTCAATGCACGGGCTTTGGCCAATAGGCCATGCGGTCGAGGCCGCCCCTAGAGCAGGTTGTGTTCGTAGGCATAGGCCAGGAGCTGGGTGCGCTTGTTGACCCCGGTTTTTTTCATCAGGTTGGCCACGTGGGTGTCCACGGTTTTAACGGACAGGCACAGGTTTTTGGCGATAGTCTGGTTAGTGTGGCCCTGGGCCAGCTGTTGCAGAATTTCCAGCTCCCGGGCGGTGAGCCGCTGCTGCTTATCTAGCTGCTCGTGCTCTTGCAGCTTTTCGGCCACATCGGTGGAGTACACCGGGGTGGCCGGAGATTCCATCACGGCCAGGATGGCCTGGCACAGGTCGGCTTCGCTGACGGTTTTGGTCAGGAAGCCGTCCGCTTTCAGTGCCTGGGCCCGCCGGATGTACTGCAATTCCCCGTGGGCGGAAAACAGGATGATCTTGAGCTGGGGAAATTCCGGCTTCAGCATTTCCAGCAGTTGCAAGCCGTTTTGCCCTGGCAGGTTGATATCCAGCAACAGCACGTCCGGCGACTTCAGGCGCAGCATGCCGCTAAGCTCTTCCCCGGAGCCACTTTCTCCCACCACCTCGAACCGGGGATCCCGGTTCAGCATTTCCCGGGTGCCCTGGCGCACCACGGCATGATCATCCACCAGGAACAGGCGGACGGGGTGATTGGGGTCTGGCGGCGGTTTTTTTGACATGGTGCGTTACGGCTTTACCGGAATAAAAAACTGAAACGTGCTGCCCGTGGGGGTGATGGCGTCGGCTTTGGCGTCGGCTTCCACGGATTCCACCACCAGCCGGCCACCCAGCTGCTGGATGCGCTCCTGCACCCCGGCCAGGCCCATGCCCTTGTTGGCGGTTCGCGGGTTGAAGCCCTGGCCGTTATCCCGCACGTAGCCACGCAACATGGGGCTCTCTTCCGGATTATACACGATGGTCATGCTGGCGGACGAGGCGCCGGAATGATTCTTGATGTTGGAAAACAGTTCCTGTACCACCCGGAACAGGGGCAGCTCGTATTCCTTGGGCAGCAGGGCCAGCCCTTCCTGGTCCAGGTGGAGCTGCACCTTGGCAATGCCGTGCTGGCGCAGGTCGTCGGCCAGGAACTCCAGGGCCGAGGCCAGCCCCAGATCATCCAACACCTGGGGTTTCAGGTTGTGGCAAACCCGGCGCAGGTTGACAATCAGGTTATCCACTTTGCCCGGGGAGTAATCCCGCTTCAGGTCTATGAGTTCCTGCACCACCCCGTCGTGCAAGTCCTGGGCAATGCGTCGGCGCTCCTCCTCCTGGATTTTGATGTTCAGATCGCGCGAGCGCATCAGGGCCTGGAACAGCCGATCGAGGTCATAGGCGGTGATGCCGGTCAGCAGCAGGCCCAGGATGATCATGCTCACCGTCACGCTGCCGGTCACGTACTGGGCATAGCCTTGCAGTTCCTGCAATTCGGCGTCGATACGGTTCAGGTTGAGCTTGAACAGGGGGCTGGCCAGCAGGGGCTGCAGGTTTTCCGGCGGGGTGGGGGTGCTGGCAATCTGGCGCAGCACGGCGGGCAGTTGCTCGTCATCCATCAGCTTGCCCAGCACGAAAACCTGCTGGCGCACTTCCTGCCAGGTGCTTTGCACCTTGGTCTGGTTGCCGTCCTCGCGATCCTGCTCAATTTGCTTGAGTCCCCAGCGGATGTTGTTGACAATCAGCAGCTCGCTGACATTGCGGGTGACCCGGCCCACGGCCCGCTCCCAGTTGCGGGTCTGCTGCACGGCGGTGCCGCCCACCAGCACCGTGAGCAACATCATAACCAATAAAGGTGCCAGAATAACCCGCCGGGCTTGCATTCAATCACTTCTCCAACTGGAATACGCAAAAAAGGAAGGCCTGAACGCTCAGGCCTTCCTTTGCATGGTTTCCACTACAGGGCGATGGTGTTACCGCCGGTCGGGGTCCCGGTTACGGTGATGATACCACCCGCGTTGTACACGTATTTCACATCGGTGTACTTCTTGAAGGCGGTAGCGCCGCAGTTGATGTTGGCGCCGGCCACGGTGCACAGACCGGTGGGGCTGGTGAAGCCGTTCACCGAGATGGAGAACTGGCCGGTCGGGGTGGCCGCGGTGGTTACGAAGTCGCTAAACTGGTTGGGCGTAGCGGCTTGCTCGGCGGTGTAAATGGAGGCCGCACTGGAGAGCTGGGAAACCAGGTCCTTGATTTTGGCCCGCTCGGCTTGCGCCGTGGTGTTACCGAAACGGGGAATGGCAACAGCCGCCAGAATGGCAATAATGGCGATTACAACGGCCAATTCCACCAGGGTGAAACCGCGATTCTTCATGTAGCGTGTCTCCTGAATCAATTAATATAAACGGGTTGGGGATAAACAACAAAAAGGAATCTGAACTATTATACCCTTGTTTATTTAATTGTTTCGGATCTGGGGGGCTCTTCTGTATCAGTAAAATTACCGATCTTTGTCCGGGATGCCGGAGAGGCCCTTGCACCGGGGCTTCAGGAACTGGTTCCGGGCGCGGCAGGTCCCGGCGGGGCTGTACAAAGCCGGAGGGGTTGTGGGTCGGGCTTGTTTTACAGCGGGCAGGGGTTCCGGGTGGTTCCCGGACTTTGGGGGGAGGGTTTTTTGGCGGTATTCCCGCTGGGGTGACTGCATAAAAAAGAACCGTCCCTCCCATGGCCGCAAGGGCCTGCAAAACAGCAATGCGTTTTTGCCGGAACCGGTAAAAGTCCTATGGAGACAGCTCCTTAAAGGCATATTGCCAGGCTGGGCCGCTTGGGGGTGTAGATTAACATTTGTTTACGCTAAAAAAGCCTTGCTATCAGTGGATGGGCGGGAGTCCGCCCCGAGATCGGTAATTTTACCGATGCAGCCCCCCGGCCCGGCCCCGAAGAAAAGAATAGAATGTGGTTCTATAAGGGACTCCCTCCAAAAGCAACATAGGAGATGCCGAATGTACAGTCCGTATCGCGGCTTTACTCTGGTGGAGCTGGCTGTAGTCATCGCCATTATTGCCATTCTTTCTGCGGTTGCCATTCCCCGTTTCGGTAACACCACGGCGCAAGCCGAGCGGGCCAAAATCAAGGATCTGGTCTCCCAGCTCTCCAGTGCGGCCTCCATTTACACCGCCGAGCAAGCCGCTACGCCCCGGCGCTTTACGGACTTTGTGACCACGGCGGCTGTGCCGACCGGCCCGTACACTATCTCGGTGAACGGTTTTACCAGCCCGCAAGGCCAGTGTACGGTTGCGGGCCGTCGGATTATATGCGGCGGCACCGCCTTCAAGAAGTACGCCAACGTGCGTTACACCTACAATGCCAGCGGCGTGGTCACGGTAACCGCCCGTCCCGCCAACGGCAACCGCATCCAGCTTTAGGTATGGCCCCGGCGGCGCCCTTTTTACCGGATGCGGGCCGCTGGCCGGTATGCCATAATGGAACGCATATCGACCTGGAGGGGCCTTGGCGGAAAAAGGCAGGCGCAAGCGAATTCTGGTGGCCCCGGCGGCGTTCAAGGGAACGCTTTCCGCCGGTCAGGTTGCGGCGGTGATGTCCGAGGCCCTGAGCCAAGCCCTGGATGCCGACGTGATGCTGGATATCTGCCCGGTGGCGGATGGTGGGGACGATACCCTGGCGGTGCTGGCCCAGGCCGATCCGGGTTTTGCCTGGGAGCGCCTTGTGGTCTGCGGGCCAAAGCCTGGCACCTCGGTGGAAGCCCAGGTGCTTTGGCATCCTGACCGCAAAATGGCCGTGGTGGAGGCGGCCCAGGCCCATGGGCTCAAGCTGCTGGCCCAGCCGACGCCGATGGGCTCGACCTCTTACGGGGTGGGGGAGCTGATTCGGCGGGTCATTGAGGCCCGTGCCGATATGCAAACCCTGGTGGTGACGGTGGGTGGCAGCGCCTCCACGGACGGGGGGCTCGGGGCCTTGCAGGCCTTGGGGGCGCGTTTTTTAGATTCGGGGGGCAGGCAGTTGAAAGCCCCCTTGTGTGGAGGCGATGTGGCCCGGGTGGCGGGAATCGAATTGCCCAAGCCCTGGCCTTTTGCCGGGAAGCTGCTGGTAGCCACCGATGTGGTGAACCCGTTGTTGGGGCTGGAAGGGACGGCCACGGTGTTTGCTCCCCAGAAAGGGGCATCTCCCAATGAGTGCCGCCAGCTGGAGGCCGCCCTGGCCCAGGTGGCTGAACTGCTGGCCCGGTTGCAGGGGGTAGATTTGGCCATGCTGCCGGGGATGGGGGCGGCGGGCGGTTTGGCCTTCGGACTGCGCCAGTTGCCGCGTTCGGCCATTGTGTCCGGGGTGCAGTGGCTGAGCGCCTTCCTCAACCTGGATACTCGTCTGGCAGCCGCTGATTTGCTCATTACCGGGGAAGGCCGGCTGGATGCCACCTCACTGGGAGGCAAAGCCACCGGGAACTTGCTGCTGGGCGCCCTGGGCAAGCCGGTTTTTGTGTTTTGCGGCCAGGTGCAACCGGGTCTGGCCTTTGTGGAGGGTGTGCGGCTGTATCCGCTGGCGGACAGCCCCACAGCGGTTCAGGCAGCCATGGAAGACCCGCAAACGTTCCTTCAAGAAGCTCTCAGGCGGGCGCTGCCCCAGATTCAGCAAGCCTTGGCGCATTGAACAGCGCCTCGGCCAGCGCCTGCATCGATGCCGGGCGATAGCTGCACAGGGCAATGTGGCTGTCCAGCGTGCCCAGGGCTTCCGCATCGTAAGGCGTCCCGGCGGAAACCACCACCAGCGGGGTATCCGGCCACCGGTTTTTGAGTTGGCGGTACAAGGCCACTTGCCCGGGGTGCAGGCCGGGGTTAAAAGTGATCAGGACGATTGAATGGGGCGCGCTTTCCGGCCACGTTGGCCGAATCTTTCCTTCCCGGGCCGGGTAGGCCAGGGCTTTCAGGGCGGTAAACCCGGCGCGTGCAAAGACTTCCGGCAGATCGGGCGAGGTGGGGCCATCAAAGGCGTAGTTCCCCATTTGCCCTCGGTCGGGATGCATCAGGAGAAGCGGTTCTTGGGGACAGATGGCGGAAAGTCCCCGGCCTGCCTTCAGGACGGTGACCCCCTGGCGGGCAATTTGCAGCGCCAGGGTATCCGGGGGCTGGGTTTTTGCGGGGGGGCGGTCATTTGGCGCCTGCAAGCGGCACTTTAACCGCAGGATACGGGCCACCGAAGCATCCAGTTCAGCTTCCGGCAGGTGTCCTGTGCGGTAGGCATCCAGCAGGGCCTGGTATACCGCCCACTCGGCTTCGGTGCTTTGCTTGTAGAGCAGGATGTCCACCCCGGCCTTCACCGCCAAGAGGGCTGCCTCCACGGCATCCCGGTGGCGGGTGATGGCGCCCATACACATGTCATCGGTCAAAATGACGCCCTCAAAGCCCAGCCTTTCCCGTAGCAGTCCCTGAATAATGGTGGGAGCGGCGGAAGAGGGCAAGTGGGCCTCGCCAGCGGGATCTTGCAGATCGGGATAGTAGCCGTGCGCCACCAGCATGGCCGGAAGCCCTGCCTGGATAGCTTCCCCGAAGGGGCGCAGCTCGGTGTCGGTAATGCGCAGGGTGGGGAGATCCAGGTGGGAGTCCACCGTGCCGTTGCCATGCCCCGGAAAATGCTTGCCGACCGGCACGATGCCGTACCGCTCCAGTTGCCGCATGGCAATGCCGGCCAGCCGGCTGACCGGGCCGGGCGCGTCCGAAAACGCCCGCACCCCGATAATGGGGTTACGATGCTCCAGGTTTACGTCCAGGGTAGGGAAAAAGTTCAGGTTGAGACCGAGATCGGCCAGGTGGGACGCCATCATGCCGTACATGGCCTCGGCCAGCCCGTCGGCATCTTGGCTGAGAGCCACCGCCATGGGGGAAAGGGCGGTGGGAAAGTAGGTGTGGGGCAGCCGTTCCACCAGGCCCCCTTCCTGATCGATGCCCAGCAGTAGGGCCGGCAGGGCGGGGGGACGCAGCGCCCTGATGCTGTCCAGCCAGTCCCGGGCCGCTTGCGCCGAGGGGTGCGGCTGGAAATTGTCCCGGAAAAAAATCAGGCCGCCCAGGCCGGCTTGCAGGAAGCGGCGGGTGACCGGGTTGGGCTCAGTGCCTTCAAAACCCAGCATGAAGCGCTGGGCCACCTTGGCTTCCAGGCTCAGCGGCGTGCTCATTTGCCCACGCAGAACTGGGAGAACACGCTGCTCAGCACCTCTTCGGCGGTGTCCCGGCCCATCAGCTCATCCAGCTTGCCCAGGGCCTCGGTCAGCGGGATGGTCACGATATCCAGGGGGGTGGCGGGATTGGCCAGGGCCTCCCAGGCCACGTGCAGGCTTTCGGCCACCGCCTCGCAGCAGGCCACCTGGCGCTGGTTCAGGGAGAGGCTGACCCCGGTGTCCTCGGAGGCCTGGTTGCGAATCATGCGCTCCAGCTCGGTGTGGATGGCCTCGATGCCTTCCCCGGTGCGGGCCGAAATGTAATACCAGCCCGGATGGGGCTTCAAATCCGCAATCAAGTCTTTCTTGTTTCCAATAATCAACGTGGTGCGGGGATCCAGCCTGGAAAGAATCTGGGTGTCATACCGCAGCAGGCCCACGGTGGCGTCCACCACGTAAAAAATAAAGTGGGCCGCCTCTGCCGCCTGCCAGCTGCGCTCGATGCCCATCATCTCAATGGAATGCCGGGTTTCCCGGATGCCCGCCGTATCGATGAGGGTGACGGCAATGCCGGCAATTTCCAGGGTCTCGCTGACCACGTCCCGGGTGGTGCCGGCAATGTCGGTGACGATGGAGCGATCCGTGGCCAGCAGGGCGTTGAACAGGGAAGACTTGCCGGAGTTTGGCATGCCCAGGATGGCGACCTTCAGGCCATCCCGCACCATGCGGTTGCGGCGGGCCCCTTCCTTTAGCCGTTGTACCCGGTTCACAACGGCTTCCAGCTCTGCCTGCAGGGCGGCCCGATCCGGTTCGGCCACCTCGTCGGGGAAGTCGATGCTGGCCACGATGCGCGATTGCAGGTCGATGAGCGGCCCGCTGATTTGCTCGATGGCCCGTCCCAGGGAGCGGTTCTTCAGGTTGGCGCTGGCCTGGCTGATCAGGCGCTCGCTGTTGGCGGAGACCAGATCCATCACCGACTCGGCCTGGGTCAGGTCCATTTTGCCGTTTAAAAAGGCACGCAGGGTGAATTCCCCCGGTTGGGCGGGGCGGGCCCCGGCTGCCAGGCAAAGGCTCAGGATTTTATGCGAGAGGGCTTCCCCGCCATGGCAGTGGATTTCTGCAACGTCTTCCCCACTATAGCTGTGAGGGGCCTTGAAAAGCAGAATAAGCACCTCATCCAAGAGCTGTCCGGCAGTGTCTTCCATCCAGCCGTGGTAAATCCGCCCGGCCTCCCTGGCGTTATCCCGGTGGGAGAAATGCCCCAGGGCAATTTCCCAGGCCCGGGGGCCGCTGACCCGAATGATGGCCACCCCGCCCTGACCGGGCGGTGTGGCGATGGCGGCAATGGTGTCTTCGGTCTTCAGCATGCCCCTATTTTATTTCAAACAGCCCGGGGCAGCCCAGGCGCAGGCGTAGCACATCCCCGGCCCCCAGCAGCACATCCCGGGCATGATAGTCCACAATGAACTGATCAGTGGTGGGATCCGGGATATGGTTGCCCCGAATGCCCAGGATCTGCCCCCAGACCGCCCGATCCGTCCCCAGGCGACGCATCAGTTTTTGATTCAGCAGGCGGGTGGAATGGTTCGGCGTCGCTTCCCAGGCGTGGCCGGTATCCGCCCGATCCAGCCAGCCATCTTCGGTATCCGCCATAGCGGTGATGGCCTGGCTCTCCCCCCGGGCCAGAATGGCCCGGGTGAAAACCACCATCAGCCGTCCTTCCTGCTGGGTGCTGGCGGGGGATACCTTGAGCAGCCGACCCTCCAGGTGGGTGCCGGAGGGCAAAGACAAACCGTTTTGGGACACCCTATCCACCAGAACCGCGTTCACCAGGTCATTGCGATGATCGATGCGGGAGGACAGCGGGCTACTGAGCACGGCGTGTACCGATCCGTGTGGGCAATCGGCCCGGGCCGGACAGATCCAGGCCAGGGCGGCTACAAGCAGCATGGCAATCCGGCAGTGGCGCGGGAAAATCAACATGGAAGGCTCCTAGAACAGGGAAAGCTGGGGCGTTTCCGTTTCTTCCAGGCTGCGGCGCTCCCGGTTCTCCACGGCGGCCAGCTCTTTTTTCTGCATGCGCGAAAGCAGGGTTTCCGCCTTGGCGATGACCTCCGGCGGGATGCCCGCCATGCGGGCCACTTGCAGCCCGTAGCTTTTTTGCGCTGCCCCGGGCTCCACGGTATGCAGGAACTCGATGTGCCCTTCGGTTTCGCTGACGCAGACCCGGTAGTTGGCAATCTTGCTGTTGGTTTGCTCCAGGGTGTTCAGCTCGTGGTAATGGGTAGCAAACAGGGTGCGGCAACCCAGTTTGTTGACGAGATACTCCGAAACCGCCCAGGCAATGGAAACCCCGTCGTAGGTGCTGGTGCCCCGGCCCACCTCGTCCAGCAGCACCAGGGCCCGCCGGGAAGCCCCGTTCAGGATCTGGGCCGTCTCGTTCATCTCCACCATAAAGGTGGATTGTCCCCCGGCCAGGTCGTCCACCGCCCCCACCCGGGTGTAGATGCCATCCACCAGCCCGATGCGGGCATAGCTGGCCGGCACGAAAGAGCCCATTTGGGCCATTAGCACCACCAGGGCCGCCTGGCGCATATAGGTGGATTTTCCGGCCATGTTGGGGCCGGTAATAATCATCAGCTGGGGTATCTGGTATTCCTTGGGGTTGGCCGAGAGCGTCAGATGGTTGGGCACGAAGCGACCCAGGGGCAGCATCTTTTCCACCACCGGGTGGCGGCTTTGCTGCAGGTTAATTTCGTAGGACTCATCCACCACCGGGCGAACGTATCCCTGCTCCACTGCCACGGTGGCGAGGGATTGCAGCACGTCCAGGGCGCTGACCCGCTGGGCGCAGTCAGCCAGGATGGGGGCGTAGTCCAGCAGCTTGTGGCGCAGTTCAATAAACAGCTGGTATTCCAGTTCGTACTGGCGGCTCTGGGCATCCAGCACTTGGGCCTCGTGGTTTTTCAGCACGTCGGTGGTGTAGCGTTCCGCGTTGGTGAGGGTTTGCTTGCGGTGGTATTCCGCCGGGGCCAGGTGGGTGTTGGCCCGGGTGATTTCGATGAAGTAGCCAAAGGCGCTGTTGAAGGCAATCTTCAGGGTCTTGATGCCGGTCTTTTCCCGCTGCTCGGACTCGTAGCGGGCCAGCCAGTCCTCGTGGTTGCGCACCAGGTCCCGCATCTGGTCCAGCTCGGCGTGGTAGCCGGCCCGGATCAGCCCGCCCTCCTTCAGTCCCAGCGCGGGGGAGTCGTCCACGGCCTGCTCGATGAGGGCCATCATCTTGAACAGTTCGGGGGGAAAGGCGTGCATGCGGGTAAGATAGAAGGAACCCAGGGGCTTCAGCCGGTTGGAAAGCTCCGGCAGCCTGCCGATGGATTGCTTCAGGGCGATGAGATCCCGGGGATGGGCGGACAGGTTGGCCACCTTGGTGCTCAGGCGCTCAATGTCGTAAATGTCCGGCAAAATTTGGCGTACCGCCTCCCGCACCGGGGCGTTGCGCACCAGCTCCTCCACGGCGTCCAGGCGGGCTTCGATTTCATGCAAGTCGGTCAGCGGCTGGCTAATCCACTGGCGCAGCAGCCGGGTACCCATGCTGGTGCGGGTCTGGTTCAGCACCCACAGCAGGCTGCCTTCGTACTGGTTGTTTTTTACCGTGCTCAGCAGTTCCAGATTCCGGCGGGCGGTGGTGTTCATGGTCACGGTGCGGCTGAGCGAATAGGTTTGGACGCCGTTAAAGACCGGTAGGGACTCGATGAAGTGGGCCTTGAGGTAGTGGGCGATGGCCCCGGCGGCCTGCAGGGCCATGGGTCGTTCATGCAGGCCAAAGCCTTCCACGGAGGACACCTTGAACAGGGCTTCCAGCAGGGGGCGGGTGTCCGCCACCCGGAAGGCCGCCTCCGGCAAGGGAGTGCAGCGGTAGTTGTCCGCAATCTCGGCGGGCACGTCCGCCACCAGATCCTCGTAACCCACCCCGGGGTGGGCTTTCTGGCGACGCCCGCCCACCAGGATTTCCACCGGGCGGAGGCGATCCAGCTCCGACAGCAGCTGGGCATAGCTCAGCTCCGTGGCCAGGAACTGGCCGGTGGTCACATCGCAGAAGGCCAGCCCCCAGCCGGCCTTGCCGGGATACACGGCGGCCAGGAAGTTGTTTTCCTCAGGCTTTAGCAGGGATTGCTCGGTTACCGTGCCGCTGGAAAGCACCCGCACCACCTGGCGTTTCACCAGGCCCTTGGCTTGAGAGGCCTCTTCCACCTGCTCGCAGATGGCCACCTTGAAGTTCTGGGCCAGCAGCTTGCTGAGATACGTCTCGGCGGCCTTGACCGGGATGCCCGCCATGGGAATCCGGCCCAACTGGCCCGCGTCCCGGCCGGTCAGGGTGATTTCCAGCACCCGGGCGCTAATAAGGGCGTCCTCAAAGAAGGTCTCGTAAAAGTCCCCCATGCGGTAAAACAGGATGATGCCCGGGTACTGCAGCTTCACATCCAGGTACTGGCTGACCATGGGGGTGGCCTTGTCCCGCTCGACGCTAAGGGAGTGCAGGGTATCATAAGTGGTCATGGCCATGCATTCTAGCAACCTTTCCCGTTAAAGACTGTAAAAATCGGGCCACCCGCATTGTGAAGCCCTCGTTACAGCCAGGCCCGCCCCCTTTATTCCCGGGCATGTTTGGGGGATAACCGTATCACGTCCACCGGGCATGGGCCCGTCGCCTTCGGTTTTCATTTCCATAATGCCAGGGGTTCTTCTAGTTGGTGAGGTATTGATATGCTGCATCCCGTTTCCACCCGCATCGCCGCATCCGCGGATACCGTCCGTTTCCAGGCCGCACCGGCCCATCCCGTGCCGCCGTTGCCCGCCGTCCGCTTTGGGGGGGATACCCTCACCCGCACCCAGCCGTCGGCCCTCAGCCTGACGCCCAACCAGCACCTGCTGGTGGCCCAGATTGCCGACACCATCGAAACCGCCCTGGCCGGACGGGATCCGGCCCGCTACCTGCAGGAGCTGGAAAGCGGCAAACTGCCTCCCCTGGATATTTTCCGGGAAATGGTGCGTCGCGATCTGACCGTGGTGGGGGTGCCGGTGCCGGATAAAGACACCGACCGCAGCCTGCTGGATGATCCCGGCTTTCAGCGCCAGCTGGAAGCCGTGCTGCCTGCCGAGCAAGGGGCGGCCATGCGTCAGTTGGCCGCCGGCAAAGGCCAGGGGCTGTCCTTTGTGCGCCAGGTGGGTGGGGATGGCTATGCCATGGCCCAGACCCTGGCGGGTGTGGAAATCGCCAAGCGCCTGGGGGCGGGGGTGGGCACCTTCCTGGGGGTGAATTCCGGCCTGGCTGCCGAGGCCATCGCCAAGCTGGGTACCCCGGCCCAGCAGGTGGTGTGGCTGAATGCCATGGCCGAAGGCAAGCTGACCTTTGCCTTCGGGCTGACCGAGGAAACCGTGGGCTCCGACCCCCGCAGCATGCAGACCACCTTCCGGCGGGTGACCGATCCGGCAACCGGCGAGACCCGCTACCGCCTGACCGGCAACAAGAAATTCATCGGCAATGCCGCCCGGGTGCTCAATCCGGCCACCGGGGAAGTGTATCACCGGGGAGCGGATTTCATCGTGGTGTTTGCGGTGGATGATCCCACCAAGCCGCCGGAGGCTCGCAGCTTCCGGGCGTTTATGGTGCCCCGCGCCCTGATTGGGGAAGCCAACATCCAGATGACCAGCGGGGAGTTTGGCAAAAAAGGCCTGAACGAGGTGAACAACGGTACCTTCCACTTTAAAGACCTGGAAATCCCGGAAGCCTTCATGCTGGGTGACGGGGCCGCCGATAGCCTGCAAAAGCTGCTGGACAGCGATGTGGCCCTGGCCGACCTGAAAAACCGGGCCATGCTGGGTGAATCGCCGGCCAGGCTGCTGGCGGGCCTGGATGCCGCCGGGCATCCCCAGGCCCTGACGGCGCTGGATCGGGCCATGGACATCTATCCCCGCCTGCTGAAGATGCTGGATGAGACCCGCCTGTTCGTGGGGGCTATGAGCCTGGGGCAGGCCGAGGCGGTGATTGAGACCGCCCGGGATTACGCCGCCCAGCGGGTGCAAAACGGGCATGCCATCGAGGACTTCCAGGCCATTGCCTTCCCCCTGGACGAGCTGGCCGCCGATGCCCTGGCCGGACGCCTGCTGGTACTGAGCACCGCACGGAAAGTGGACGAGATTCTGAAAGCCGGCGGCCCTACCGAAAAATTCCGCACCGATACGGCCATGTCCAAGCTGTTTTGCTCGGAGCTGGCCGAAAAGGCTGCCGCCCGCGCCCGGCGCACCCTGGGCGGCAACGGCTACCTAAACGATCCGGCGCTGAACCGGGGGCTTTCCAAGCGCGAAGCCGATGCCCAGGTGCTGACCATCTACGAGGGCACCTCCGAAATCCAGCGCAACCTGATTGCCCAGGGGGTCATGATTGTGGAGGGCAAGGCCCTGGAGAAGCAGGCCGCCGCCTCTCCCCTGCTGGCGGTGGGCACCACCCTGCGCCGGCAGCCCGGCGAACTGGCGGACGCCTTGGTGCACCGCAAGTCCCCGGTGAAAGCCATTGCCACCGGCATGCTGACCAGCCAGCGGGAAACCGCCCGCAAGCGCATGCGGGACGCCCTGCAGCGGCCCACCGCCGACGTGGTTGAGGCCGCTTATCAGTTTGCGGTGGCGGACACCATGCTGCGCTACGAGGCCGAGCGCAAGGCGCTTTCCGCCCGCTGGAAGGCCCAGGGGGAGCCGCCCGAATACGTCGGTTGGGATGCCGACAGCAAGAAGCGCCAGCTTTACCTGGATGCCTCTCTGGCCGTGCAACAGCGCCTGCATGTGATGGCCGATATGGCCACCGATCGCCGGCTGACCCAGCTGGTGCAGGATGAACTGGCCCGCCTGTCGGGGCAGGATCGCCTGACCCCACAGGAAGCCGAACAAAAACGCCTGCTCACCCTGTTTCTCAAGCAGGCCAAAGACCGGGCCATTGCCCGTTACCACGAACTGAATGGCGAAAAGCTGGCCCAGCACGAGGCAGCCCACCGCCTTCGCATGGAGCGCACGGTGGATTAACCCCGGTTTTCAAGTGGATTCATAGAAGGAGCAAGCCCATGAAGCTCATGGCGGAACCCATGACCAACCCGCTGCAGGCGGTGCCGGCCAGCCAGGTCGTGCGTACCCTTTCCCAGCCGGTTTTTGCCGGAGAGGCCCACCCCTGCCCCCAAGGCCCTGCCTTGCGCGAGCGCATGCTGGATCGCATGGACGCCATGCTTTTTGCCCTGCGGGCCCGTCTGACCCCTGTTTCCCGGGCGACTTTCACGGTGATCGATACCGAGACCACCGGACTGGATCCCCATACCAGCGAGCTGCTGGAGGTGACGGCCATCCAGTACCGCAATGGGCGGGAGATCCGCAAGTTCTCCACCCTGGTCAAACCCAGCCAGCCCATCCCGGAACGGATCCGCCAGTTGACCGGCATTACCGACGCCATGGTGGCCGAGGCCCCGGCGCCCCGCGAGGCCTTGCGGCGCCTGCTGCGCTTTGTGGGTCGCCAGCCCCTGGTGGTGGGTCACTATGTTAATTTCGACCTGGATTTCCTTCAGCATCGCCTGGAGGAGGCCGGCCTGGCCCCGGAAACGCGGCGCTTCCGCTTGTCCAAAGCGGTCTGCACCAAGACCCTGGGCCAGGTGGTGCTGCCAGAGTTGAACCTGCACCGCATCAGTGGCAGTCTGGTGGCCCTGGGCGAATATCTGGGCATTGTGAACCCCAATCCCCACCGGGCGGAAAGCGACGTGCAAACCACCGCCGGGGTGTTATTTGCCCTGATCGACCGCTCCCGCCAGCAGGGATACCCCATTCGCACCGTGCATGACCTGCTGCATGCCCAGGGCCCTCCCATTACCCAGTATGACGGGCTGCCCCGGCGCCCTCCGCAGGAACCCCAAGCACCAAAAGACCGGACCTAAGGCCCGGTCTTTTTTTGATGGATGGGTAGCGCCTACTTGTTCAGGCGGGCCAGCACTTCGCTGGTGATGTCGGTACCGCCCCACAGCACGATGGAGCCCTGGTTGGCATCTTTGGAGCTGTCGACCACGGCGGAGAGGCCTTTGGACTTGGCCACGGCATCGATGGCTGCATCAATGGAAGCCTGTACCGCTTTGGCCTGGGTGGTGGACCAGCTTTCGATCTCCTGGCTCTTGGCCTGGATCTTCTCGGTCAGGGCCTTTTGCTGCTGCTCCAGCATGACCGGGTTGTTGGGGTTGCTGGCCTTGGTGTTGCGCAACTGGATGTTGGCCTCAATCTGCATTTTTTGCAGTTCCAGCTGCTTCAGGGCGGCTTCCTCGCTCAGGGAACGAATTTTGGTGTAGCCGGTCTGGATCTTGTTCATGTCCACCACGCCCACGCCATCGGCATAGGCTTGCAGGGTGGCAAGGCTCATGGCGGCCAGGGCCATTACAACGGATAGTACGCGTTTCATCGACAAACTCCTATAGCAAACACGGATGGGGTGCGTTCAAGTGATTATTCCAGAAACGCCCCCAAGGCACAAGATGCTCAAACCGCCGAATTGTTCCGTATGCTTGCCAAAACAGGGGCGGCATGCCCGCCTGGGGCCGTCCTGTCGGTCCGGTCTTTGGTGAGGAGGCCCCTAGAATTTCTGGCCGACCCCGAAGTTGAAGCGGCGGATGTAATCCTTGTTGCCCCCGATGGGCAGGGCGTAGTCAATGCGGATGGGGCCCACCCCGGGCATGTTCAGGCGAATCCCGGCCCCCACCGAAGCGCCCAGGCCGTTGCGGTCAAACTGGTCGTTGATGTCGGATTGCCCCACCAGGGTGCCGGCATCGGCAAACAGAACCGTGGACAGGCTGTTCAGCACCGGAATCTGGGCCAGCTTGCCCTTGAAGGGGATCTTGGCCCGCAGTTCGGCGCTGCCCATCAGGAAGCCGTTGCCAATGCCCAGACCGCCTTCCTGAAAGCCGCGCACCGAATAGGTGCCGCCCATGCGGTACATGTTGAAGGCCGGCACATCGCCCAGCAGGGAATGCCCGCCCTGGCCGTTCAGGGCCAGGGTGAGGCCGTCGCGGATTTTAATGTACTTGCGGATGTTGGCGGTGGCCATGCCGTAGGACTGGTTGTTCAGGCCGTAGGCCCCGGTCAGCGAGAAGGTGTTCAGCCAGCCGCTGGTGGGCTCAAAGCGGTTGTCCCGGGTATCGTAGGCGATGGTGGGGGACAGCGAAACGAAGGTGCCGCCCTTGGTGAACTTGTCGCGGTCGTCTTCGCTAATGCCGTAGTCGGCCAGATCCTGCTCATCGGCGAAATCCCGGATGCCCACATGCTCGCCCCGCAGGCTCAAGCCAAAGGAGGTGTGCCGGTGGTTGGCCAGGGGCCGGCCCCAGGCAATTTCAGAGCCAATGCGCCGCTCTACCCCCAGGGGGATGTTCAAGCTGGCGTAATCCCGGCCATACAAGTTGACCGACAGGGAGTTGTCGCTTTCCATAAAGCTGGGATCGCTCCAGCCCACGTCAAACTGGTAGTTGCGGGCCCGGGCCTGGGTGTCGCTGTTGCGGAACAGCACCCCGGTGCCCACCGCAAAGATGGAGCTGAAGTTTTGCCCCCGCCCCAGGAAGTTGGGATCGTTGTAGCCCACGCTGCCGAACAGGCCGGTGCCGGTGTCCAGGCCGCCGCCCAGGGAGATGGCCCCGGTGCGCTTTTCATCCACCTCGATGGTCAGGTTGTACTTGTCCGGGTTGTCGGGGGAGGCGGTAATGACCCGGCGCACGTCGGAGAAGGCTTGCGAGCTGAAAATGCGCTTCAGGTCCTCGCCCAGCACTTTTTCGTTGTACACCGAGCCCTCTTTGGTCACCATGGCCCGCTTGATGACAAAGTCCTTGGTTTTGCGGTTGCCCACAAACTGCACCTTGTCCAGCTGGCCCTCGTTGATTTTCAGGTTGATGACCCCGTCCGGGTCGTCCTGGATGTCGGTTACCCGGGCCAGCACGTAGCCTTTGTCGGCGTACAGCTTTTCCACCTTCTCGATGCTCTCGTTCAGCTGGCCGATGTTCTGGGGCAGCCCGGTCTGGTTGGCAAAGATGGCCTGCAGCTCGCTGTCGCTAATCAGGGTGTTGCCTTCGATGTTCACCCCGGTGACCGGGGCGTTTTCCTGCACCACGATGCGCAGCACGATGCCTTCGCTGGTGGAGATGGGCACCGCCTTCAGCTTGTCGGTAAAGTAGCCCATGTCGTAAATGCGGCGGAGATCCTGCTTGAGGTTGTTCTTGGAGTACAGGCTGCCGGGACGGATGACCATGTTTTCGCGGATTTTCTCGTCCTTGATGAGGTGGTTGCCCTCAATCTCGATGCGGTTGATGGTGAGGCCCTGGTCGTAACGGTCGTTGCGGGAGGGGCGGATTTCGTCTGGGGCGAACTCCTGCAGCGGGGTGGGGGAGGCTTCCTCCTCGCCGGCGGGCGGGGCGTCCTCGGCCCAGGCCAGCCCTTGCAGGGTCAGGGTGGCGGCAATCAGGCCGATGGCCAGCGGGGTGCGCCAGGGGCGCGTAAACCGATTTTTCAAAGCCTGCAACCTCATCATTACGGGTGTTTACTGTGGATGCTCAAGTACTAAGATTGTCCCAAAGAAAGGGGTGGGCATCAAGAATTTTTTAAGCTTCGATTACATCGGCATCCTGGGGGGTGGGGGTTTTGTAATGTCCCTTCACCAAGACCAGCCCGCCCATCAGGGATGTGCAGGTGGAGATCAGGAACCAATACAGCCCAAAGGCCAGCGCGGTGTGGGGGCTGAGCCCGGCCTTGACCAGCAGGAACTGATAGGCTCCTTCCCGCACCCCGATGCCGTTAAAGAAAATGGGCAGCACGCTGACCAGGGACACGATGCCGTAAACCGCCATCAGGTAAAGCACCGGCACATGCACCCCCAGCGCCTGGGCAATCAGCAGATGGAGCAGCACCATGGCCGTATGCACCAGCATGGAGACCGCCACCGACTTGACCAGGAGCGGCACGTCTTTCCAGTACACCTGGGCCTGCAGCAGCAGGTTCAGGGCAGATACCCGGCCCGCCCATCGTTCCAGGGGCACCACCTGCAACAGGCCGTAGCCCACGACGCCCAGCCCGGAGAGGGCCAGCAGGCCGTAGCGCACCTGGGCCGGAATGGGCTCGGTCACCGGCAGCAGACAGACCACCGAAGTCATCAGCAGCAGGGCCACCAGCCCCACCCCCCGTTCTGCCAGCAGGGTCAGCAAAGCTTCGCGTTTTTTGCGCCCGCTGCTCTTGGCCAGGTAAACCATGCGGCCCACGTCGCCCCCGATGGAGCCCGGCAAAAACAGGCTGAAGTACATGCCAATCAGGTAGTAGTCGTAGAGTTCCCGCAGGGAGAGCCGAAAGCCCAGGGCCTCCGACAGGAACTGCCATCGGTAGCTGCTTACCGCCTGACTGGCCAGATAAATCATAACCCCCACCGGGATGTACCACAGGTTGGCGGTGGAAAGCTGGCGAAAGGTGTCTTCCACCCCGGTATGCGAGAGCAGGAACACCAGCAGGCCCACACTCAGGGTGATTTTAAGGACCTGCTTGGCGGAAATGCTTTTCATCACGGTTTATCGAATCGATTCCCCGTGCTCAATCACTTCGCGCACCTTGAAGATCTGCTTTTTCTGGGACTCAAAATAGGTGCGCACCTGGATTTCCGCAATCAGGCCGGTGCTAATCAGGTGCACCCCGGTTAAAATCAGCAGCACACCCAGCATTAGCAGGGGGCGGTGGCCAATGTCGTGGCCCAGGGCCAGCTTATCGACGGCCAGGTACAGGCTAATGACCGCCCCGGTAAGGAAAAACAGCAGGCCGGCCCGCCCGAACATGTGCAGGGGGCGGGTCAGGAACCGGCGCAGGAAGACCACGGTCAGCAGGTCCAGAATGACCTTGAAGGTGCGGGACAACCCGTACTTGCTTTCCCCGGCCACCCGGGCCCGGTGGTTCACCGGCACTTCCTTGATGATGGCCCCGTCAATGCTGGCCAGGGCCGGAATAAACCGGTGCATTTCCCCGTACAGGGGCACTTCCCGGGCTACTTCCGCCCGGTACACTTTCAGGGAGCAGCCGTAGTCGTGAATCTTCACCCCGGTGCTGGCCCCAATGATGCGGTTGGCAATCATGGAAGGCAGCTTGCGGGTGAGGGCCTTGTCCTGTCGGTTCTTGCGCCAGCCGCAAATAATATCCAGCCCCTCGGCCTCCAGCATGTCAATCAGTTCGGGCACCTGGGCGGGATCGTTCTGCAAATCCCCGTCCAGAGTCACAAAGTAGCGACCCCGGGCGTTGGCAAAGCCGGCGGCGGTGGCGGGAGTCTGGCCGTAGTTGCGCTTCAGGCGGATGACCCGCAGGCTGGGGTAGAAGCGGCTGAGTTCTTTCAGGCCTTCCGCGGTGCCGTCCTTGGAGCCGTCGTCCACGATGACGATTTCGTAGCTGCGGTTGAGCCGATCCCCGGTCTCGGCCACCTCTTTCACCAGGGCTTCAATGTTCTCCACCTCGTTGTACACCGGGATGATAAAGGACACATCCACCGGCGGGGAGGCGGGATGGCCGGGCTGCAGTCCGGCTTCGGCGGTGGCCAGCGGGGGGCGGGGGGTGGTGGAAATGGTTGGGTTCATGGCGGACTTCCCTGGTTGCGGGGCAATGGATGGTTGTGAGCGTTCAACGGGGATAGGACAATGATGCCAGTAAACTATAAACCGGCCCGTTTTCCAAGATTGCCCGGGTCGGAGGGCGGGGTTCGGGGCGGGGTGCTTCCCGGCTCTCGGCGGTTGTCCATGGGGCCAGCCCAAGCGGAGGCTTTGACGGGCGATGCCATGGTGATAGTATTTTATAACGTTTCAGTGAGATTCCCGGAAATGACCCGCAAACTCCGCTTTACAAAAATGCACGGTCTGGGCAACGACTTCGTGATGCTGCCCGGGCTGGAGGTGGTGCCCGAGGGCGTTTCGCTGGAAAAGCTGGCGGCCTTTCTGTGCGACCGCCACTTCGGCATTGGGGCCGATGGTTTAATCGTGCCGGCCCCGCCCAGTGCCCCGGATCGTTTCGATATCCGCTTCGTCTACCTGAACAGCGACGGCAGCTGGGCGGAGATGTGCGGCAACGGCATCCGCTGCTTTGCCCTGTATGCCAAAGACCTGGGCCTGGTGGCCTCCGATGCCTTCACCGTGGAAACCCTGGCCGGCCCCATCCGCCCGCGCATCAACCCGGATCGCACCGTGACCGTGGATATGGGCGCGCCCATTCTGGAGTCCGCCCGGGTGCCCTTTGTGTCCAGCGCCAATGGCCTGGGCCCCGCCGAACCGGTCCTGGATTATCCGGTGGAAGTGCTGGATCGCAAGATTCCGGTCACCACCGTCAGCATGGGCAACCCGCATTGCCTGGTATTCGAGCCCGGCCTGGATCCGGCGGTGTACGGACCCGCCCTGGAGACCCATCCCTGGTTTCCGGCCAAGACCAACGTGGAATTCATCGAAACCCTGAGCCGCCATCACCTGAAGGTGGTGGTGTGGGAGCGTGGCTGCGGCTTTACGCTGGCCTGCGGCACCGGGGCCTGCGCCACCGCGGTGGGCGCCATGCTGCTGGACAAGGCGGAATCCCCGGTGACCGTGGAATTGCCCGGCGGGCACCTGCGCATCGAATGGGATGGCCAGCCCGGCTCCCCGGTGTGGATGACCGGCCCCGCCGCCTATGTCTTCAGCGGTGAAATCGAACTGCCACCGGAACAGTTTGCCGGGTAATCGTCACATACAGTCAGTGCCCTAGTTTGGGAACCTTCCGCATGCCCCTGTCGCTCCCCTTGGTATTCAAACGCATGAACCGCTGCTTGCCCGGCCTGCTGATGGTTGCCGCCCTGTTGTTTCCGGTGGGCCTGGCCACCGAGCTGCCTCCGGGGGTCATTAACTACCTGAAAGCCCGGGATCCCAATGTGAAGATCCGTTTTGACGGGCTCATCCTGTTCAGCAACGGGGAAAGCTATGTGCCGGTCATCCCGCAGGATCCCGCCCTCAGCCCGGATTCCCAGCAGGTGATTATGTCCGTGCCGGAGCACCGGGCTTTCCCCGACCTGGTGGAGTTCGACAACCACTTCTTCCTGATCCGGCTGATCCAGACCTCCTCGGGCCGGCTGACCTTTCCCAAGCTGGATGAGTATCCCTTGCAGCTGAAAGAGGGCCTGCTGCCCCAGGACTTCGTGCTGCCCAACAACCTGTTCATCCCCGTGGAGCTGAAGATCATCCTGGGTGGCCTGCCTTACAACCCCACCTATACCCCGGTGGAACCCGGCAAGCTGCCCCCTACCCCGCAAACCCAGCTGAAGCACACGCCCGTGCCTCCCAAAAAACAGATGTCTGGGGCCCTGTACGTGTTTGATCTGACCAACCAGCGCCTGCTGTCCCTGAATCCCTCGGGCAAGCCCACCGCCGAGGTGTCCCTGGATTGCGTGCCTTCCTCCCTGCGTCTTTCCGCCGATGGCAAGCTGCTGTTTGCCCCCTGCCTGAACACCAACGAGCTGGCTGTGGTGGATACCGTCGCCGGCCTGGTGAAAACCCGCATAACGGTCGGGGAACGCCCGGAATCCGTGCTCTATCTCAATGATGGCGAGCGGGTGCTGGTGAGTCACCGCTTCTCCGATTTCATCAGCGTGGTCAACGGGCAAACCCTGCTGCCGGGGGAGAAGATTCCCCTGCCCGGATCCGGCGGCCCCATGGCTCCGGTTCCCCCGGCCACCGGGCAGGACAAGGTGAGCCATGTGGTGGTGGCTTCCGCCTTTAAGCCGGAAGTGTACCTGGTCAATCTGGATCGGTACGAGGTGGCTGCCTCCTGGCCGGTCTTGCCGGATTCCTCCGCCCTGTGGGTTTCTCCGCCCACCGAGACCACGGGGCCCCAGCTGTGGGTGGCTAGTCGCTCCAAGCATAAGGTCCAGGTGCTGGATCTGGAAACCGGACGGGTGCTGAACACGTTCGAGGTGGGCGCCAAGCCGGTGGATTTCGGGGTGTACGAGGACAAGCTGTACGTGGTGTCCGCCGGCAGCGACCGGCTGGATGTCATCGACTGGAAAAACAAGCAGTTGCTCACCCCCATCGTGCTGATGTCGGGCAGTTTTCCCTCCAACCTGGTGGTGTCCCCCGAAGAGGGGCTGGCCTATCTTACGGCGGCGGGGAGCCCCCATCTTTTCCTGCTCGATCTCAAGTCCAACCAGGTGCATGAGGCCATGAACACGGAGTTTCGCTCCGGTGCTGCCGCTTTGTCAGGCCATCTGGGCATGCCGGCTTTCCGTGAGCCGGGCAAGATCCTGGAAAGCCTGCCCGAAATCCGGGAAGTAAAAGGCCCCGCCCCGGGGATGACCCCGCCCGCCTCGCCCTCCGAGGAGGCCACTGTCACCCTGGACGCCTTGCCGACCCCGGTGGGGCCGTCCAGTACGGCCACCCGTCCCGGGGACAGCGGGGTGCTGCCGGCTATGTCGATGCAAGGGGTCGAAAAGCGCCCGGAGAAGAAGCCGGGCAAAAAGTGGTTTGGGGGCCGAAAGCCCGAGCAGGACGCCCCGACGGAGCCTCCCCCCATGATGGAATCCCTGCCCGCCGACTAGCGCTGTTGACCGTGGCATCTCCCGTGTTGCCGTGGTGCCCGCGCTCGTCGCCCACCTCATGTACGCTCCTCAACGGTGCGCCTCGCGCCCTGGAGCTCCTAACTGTCCACACGTCCTAGGTCACGGGGCTTTCCAGCAGGGACAGGCTGCCGGTGGCCGCGTCAAAACGCGCCTGGATGCCGATGGGTAGCGTGGCGGTATGGGCCCCGTGCCCCACCGAAAAGCCATAGCCGGCGGGCACGTCGGTAAAAGCGGTCAGCTCCCGCAGGAAGTCGGCCAGAGGCCAGTCCGGCTCGCCTTCGATGTCTGAAAAATCGCACAGCACCAGCCCCCGGATGCCCTCAAACAGGCCGGCCTGCTTGAGCTGCTCGAACTGGCGATCCAGGGAGTAGTATTTCTCTTTCCAGTCCTCGATAAACAGAATGTGCCCGGCGGTGCGGGGCTGGAAAGGGGTGCCGCACAGGGCGGCCAGCAGGGAGAGATTGCCGCCCACCAGGGGGGCTTCCACGCTTCCGGCCCGGAAGCAGTGCCAGGAATCGCTGTTGGGCACGGAAAAGGGCAGGGTGATTTGCCCTTGCAGCAAGGGCCACATGGCCGCCTCGCTGAAAGGTTCGCCATGCACCAGGTTGGAAGTCAGCATGGGGCCGTAAAAACCGCACAGGCCGCTGCGCTGATACAGGGGCAGCAGCAGGGCGGTCACGTCGCTGAAGCCGATCAGGGCCTTGGGATGGCGGGCGACCCGTTCAAAATCCAGCCCGGGCAAAAGTCGCATGCAGCCGTAGCCGCCCCGGGCGCACAAAATGCCATGGATGCCCGGATCGGCGAAGGCGGCATGCAGATCGGCCAGGCGGTCGGCGTCTTGCCCGGCAAGATAGGCCCGCTTGTCCCGGGCATGCGGCATTAGCCTGGGCCGGAAGCCGGCGGCCTCCACCAGGGCCATGCCCCGCTCGAAGGCGTCGGGAGGATCCGTGGTGGCCCCGGCGGGGGAAATGATCGCCAGCGTATCGCCCGGCTGGAGCGCGGGAGGCTTCCGCCGGGCGATGCGATTGGGAGGATCGGTGGGTGGGGCCATGGCGTTCTCGTGTTCACGTTTAACGATTGTAGCCGATGGCGGCCCAATTCACTATGGGGAGGGGTTCAGCACCTTGGCCAACTTCTCCACCACGCCGCGGAATTCGGCGACGATGGCATCAGCCAGCGTTTCGCCCTCTTTCAGCTTGACGGCTTCATCCAGCAGCTTGTCAAAGCCGGGGGCGGCTTCATCCAGGTGCGGGGCCACGTCTTTAATGCCCAGCTCGCTTTCGGCGGAGGTTTTCAGCCGGTCGATGCCGGCCTTGGTGTTGGCGCGCAGCTCCTCCAGGGCCTCCGGCTTGCCGATATTACCCTTGACCCGGCCCAGGTAATCGTCGGCATTGGTCAGGTTCTTGGCGATGCTTTCGGAGGTTTCGCCCAGTTGTGACAGGGTGGATTTAATCACCTGCACGGGATTCTTTTCCCCGAAAAACTTCTTGATGACCTTGGGGCCAGCAAAGATGGCCAGCAGCAAGGCGCCGCCGGCAATCAGCAGGTTTTTGGGCTTGAGCAGGTTGCCAATCAGGCCCATGATGCCACCGCTAGAGGCTTTTCCGTTATCTTCGTAGACTGCGCCGCTGGCATCCTGGCGCATGTTGCCCGCGCTAATGCCGCTGGCCCCGCCACCTGAGCCTGGAAGGGCTCCCATGGCTCCCGGTTGTCCGCCGCCCATGCTGCTCATCAGCTGGGCCAGCATCTGGTTGATTTCGGCGTCGCTGGGCTGGCCACCGCCCGGTTGGCCCAGGCCCTGGGCGCCGTGGCTTTGAAAGCTGTCAGCCGGTGATGAAAAGCTGTTGCCGGCGGGAGGCATCTGGAAGCTGGCCTGCTGGTTGGCCGGGGCCGGGGCGGAAAAGCCCGGCATATTGGCGGATGCGGAGGGGAAGGAAGCTTGCGGGACCATGCGGTTGTTCTCCTGGCTTGGGATCGATGAACCTGCTCACTAAAAACATGTCAAGCTTAATTTGTGCATGGTTTTTAAAACGGGCGTCGTCCGTCATAAAAAATCACCTGGGGATGCGGGCGCCCGGCACGCTGGCGGTGGCTTCGGGCCAGGATGCGCCCGCTGGGGGAAAGCACCGCGGAGATGCCGGTGTTGCTAGCGAGAATCAGCGGCAGCCCGGTTTCGGCGGCGCGCATGCGGGCAATGGCCAGAAACTGGGCCTCCATCCAGCGGTTTTCATGGAACCAGCCCAGGTTGCTCACATCCACCAGCAGGGTGGCGCCCCGGCGGGCGCTTTCCCCGGCCAGTCCCCGGCCCAGCGGATCGCTGTCGATCAGCTCGAAACAAACCAGTCCCCCAATGCGCAGGCGGCTGGTTTCCAGCAGATCGGCCCGGCGGCCCGCGTCAAAGCCGGGGGCATAGTCCACGTGCAGATCGGCAAGCAGGGCGCTCAGCCCGGGGCCGGCCCCAAAGGGCACGTATTCCCCAAAGGGCACCAGTTTCCGCTTGCGGTAGTATTGCACCCGCGCGTGGTCATGGCGAATCAGGGCAATGGCGTTGTAGCTGCGCGGGCCTTCCGCCAGGCTGATGCCTACCGCGATGTCCGCCTGTTTCTGTCGGGCAATGCCTTGCAGGGAGGCCATGACGGGGTTGTCAAACGGGTGCTCCGCTTGCACCCAGCCGGGCACGGCCCCTTCTTCCGGCAGCACCACCAAGGTATTTACCGGCAGGGAGGCGGCTTGCAGCGGGGCCAGGTAGGCCCTGCCCACCACGGAAGGGGTCAGCAGGGCGCTGCTGCGCACGATTTCGATGGGCAGATTGCCCTGCACCGCCGCTACCGGTACGGGCCAGGCCAAGGGAGTGCGCTGCTCGGGCAGCAGGGAGCCGATGAAAAAGAGGGTCGGGGTGACCAGGGCCAGCAGCCAGCCGGAGGGCAGCATGCCTGCGCGCTGTCCGATATCCCGTTTGGGCAGGCGGCCCGAGAGCCAGGCCTCCCAGAACACGTTGTGGAAGACCATGCCGTAGGCCAGCCCGCTTCCGCCCAGCAAGGCGGCAATGGCCCGGGCGGTGGTCACCGGGGCCTGGGAGTATTCAATCAGCGTCCAGGGCAGGGTGAGGGGGCTGAAGTTTTGCAGCGAGAACCCCAGCACCCACAAGGCCGGGAACAGCAGCAGGCTGAGCCATACGTTGCGGAAGCGGTTCAACCACTGGAAGGCCAACATCAAGGCGGCCAGCAGCAGCCCGCCTTCCGCCACCAGCAGCAGCCAGCCGGCCCCGGTCACCAGCCAGCTTTGCCACTCGCTAAAGCCCAGCCAGGTCAGGGGATGCAAGTCCCAGAACCAGATGAAATAAAGGGCATGGTACATGGCCCCGAACCAAAACCCCCCCAGGGCCACATCCACCGGACGATCCATTTTACGCACCCAGTGCAGGGCCGGGATGAGCACCACCCAGGCAATGGGCCAAAGCCCGTAACCGGGGGCGCTGAGGGCGAAAATCAGCCCCAGGGCCGCCATCAGAAGCTTGCGCTTTGGGATGAAACCGTCTTTAATGAAGGGTATGAGAGTGCTTGGCATTGATCCGGGTCTGGGCAGGGTGGGTTTCGGCCTGCTGGAGATCGATTTCGACGAAACGGGGGCCGAGCAATTGCATGCCTCCCATTGGGGCATTATCGCCACTTCCAAAGATAAGCCGGATGGGGCCCGGCTGCAAGAGATCCATCGTGATCTCAGCGGGCTCATCGAAGCCCTGAAGCCGGATATGGTGTCGATTGAGAGGCTGTTTTTCTTTCGCAACGCCACCACGCTCATCCCGGTGGCCCAGGCCCGGGGGGTGGCCCTGCTGGTGGCCGAAAATTTCTCCCTGCCGGTGTATGAATACACCCCCATGCAGGTCAAGCAGGCCATTACCGGCTATGGCAAAGCCGAAAAGCGGGAAATCCAGGCCATGCTGGTTACCCTGCTGAACCTGCCCAAGAAGCCTACCCCCGACGATGCCGCCGACGCCCTGGCCCTGGCGGTGTGCCACTACCAGCATGCCGGGCGCTATGCCCAGGTGGCCCAGGCCCTGCCCTGAGGTTGGGCTCGCTCCTTGTAAGGGCGTCCGGTTTCTGCTTTGATCGTTGCCACACGATGCCATTTATATAGGGAGCGATTTGCCATGGTAGAGACTCCGGTAGTACGTATTGCGGTCTTCGGATTTGGCGGCCTGGGCCAGGGCATGGCCCGGCTGATACCCCACCGCCCCGATTTTCGCCTGGTGGCCGTGGCCGACAGCCAGGGCTACAGCTTTAATGCCGCGGGACTGGATGTGGAAACCGCCCGCGCCCACATGGTGGCTGATAGCGATGCCATCATCAGCCTGCTGAAAGCGCATGGCACCCAAATCGACGCGGTGTTCATGGCCCTGCCCAACCTGCCGGTGGAGTTCTTTGCCGAGACCGTCCGTCGCATCCTGGATGAAACCAATTTTGAAGGGGTGTTTGTGGATGCCCTGAAGCGTACCGAGGCGGTGGAGCGCTTGTTTGAACTGCAAGAGCCCCTGCAAAGCCGTCGGGTGCTGTATATTACCGGAGCCGGCGCTACCCCGGGCTTCCTTACCACCATTGCCGCCGTGGCCGCCCATTCCTTCGCCGAGGTGCTGGATGTGAACATCCACTTCGGGGTGGGGATTGCCAACTGGGAAGCTTACAAGGCTACCGTGCGCGAGGATATCATCCACCTGGAAGGTTTCGATGCCGCCCGGGTGGCCTGCATGAGCGATGAGGAAATTGCCGCCGAGCTGGAAACCCGGGGCGGCCTGCTGAAGCTGGTGGATATGGAACACGCCGACGACGTGATTCTGGAACTGGCCGGGGTGTGCTCCCGCGATCGGGTGCATGTGGGCGGTCTGGTAGACACCCGCAACGCCAAAAAGCCGGTCAGCACCACGGTCACCGTGACGGGCCGCACCGCCAGCGGGGCGGTGGGCAAGCACCAGTTTGTGGTCAGCGACGAGGCGGCCATGGTGGACAACGTCTGTGGCCCGGCCCTGGGCTTCCTGCTGCGGGGCGTGGAGCTGTATGAGCGTGGCTGGGCCGGTCTGCTTACTTCTGCCGACCTGATGCCCCGCTACTCCCGCCGGGTGTACCCTGAATCCCGCCGCCTGCGGGAAGCGGAACAGCTGGCCCGCGTTTAGCCATGTCCTGCTTCATTACCGGTACCGGTACCGGGGTGGGCAAAACCGTGGTGACCGCCGGGCTGGCCGGTTACTTTGCCGCCCGGGGCGACAAGGTGTGCGTGTACAAGCCGGTGCAGACCGGGGCGGAGTCGCCCGAGCAGCCCCCGGATCTGATGCAGGTGCGCGCCTGGGCGGGCAACATCCCCCTGTTTTGCAGTTACGTGTTCCGGGATCCGGTGGCCCCCTACGCCGCCGATCCCGAGCATACCATCACCTCGGAAGCACTCATTGACAACTTCAACCGGCTGCGGCGGGAATACGATGTGCTTTTGGTGGAAGGGGCGGGCGGCTTGCGGGTGCCGGTGGCCCCCGGCCTGGAGATGGCCGATCTCATCCGCATGTTCCACCTGCCGGTTATCGTGGTGGCCAGCCCCCAACTGGGCACCATCAACCACATCCTGCTGACGGTGGAAGCCTTGCATCGCCGTCAGGTGGATATCCACGGGGTGGTGGTTTCCGGGATGCCTGAAAACAGCCCTGACCCGGCCATCCGCACCCTGAAAGACACCCTGGATCCCTTTTTGACCGAAAACTGGTGGACCCTGCCCCGCTTCGACCTGGGCCCCGGCTGCTTTGCCCCGGAACAGCCCGCCCTCAGCGCGTTTGAGCCCATCGCGCCGTAACGTTTTGTTTACACCTCGCCCGCCGCAGGCAATCGGCGGTTAACAATTGTTTTTATTTTATTAGTTACCCTCGATTATCCCAATCGGCGAGAGAGCAAACGATGGCAATCAATCCTTCCATTCCATCTATTGGTGGGTTTCCGCCCGGCATCCTGGGTCCTGGCCTGGACATCAACCAGGTGCTCATCGGCCTGCAGTTCCTGCTGCAGCAGCAGATGAAGGAAAAGCCCAAGACCAACCTGGCGGCCCGGTACATCCGGGACAGCGGGGCCTTCACGGTGAAGCCGCTGGAAAACGCCATCAAGGTGGCTGACGGCAAGCAGGGCGAGGCCGACTACTGGTCCGCGCTGGGCTACGACGCGTAATAGTTCAAGTCCGGGTTGCGTGCGGCGGCCACTTCATCCACCCGCAAGACGGGGGTGGTGTGCGGCGCGTTGAGCACCACCTCGGGATTGGTGCGGCATTCTTCGGCGATGGCCTTCATGGCGGCCACGAAGCGATCCAGGGTTTCCTTGGACTCGGTTTCGGTGGGCTCAATCATCATGGCCTCCGGCACGATGAGGGGGAAGTACACCGTGGGCGGGTGGTAGCCGTAATCCATCAGGCGCTTCACGATGGCCATGGTGGAAAGATGGGAATCCAGCTGCTTTTGTTTGGCATTGGTCAGGATGAACTCGTGCTTGCACACCCGGTCGAAGGCCAGCTGGTAGTCTTCCCGCAGGCATTCCTTCAGGTAGTTGGCGTTCAGCACCGCATCCCGGCTGACCTGGGCCAGGCCTTCCCCGCCGTAGGCCATAATGTAGGTGAGGGCCCGGGCCATCATCTCGAAGTTGCCGTAGAAGGCCTTGACCTTGCCCACCGAAAGGGGCTGGTCGTAGTTCAGGAAGTAGCGCTCCCCGTCAAAGTCTGCCACGGGCACCGGCAGGTAGGGCATCAGGGTGCGGTTTACGGCCACCGGGCCGCAGCCGGGGCCGCCGCCGCCATGGGGGGTGGCAAAGGTCTTGTGGGTATTGATGTGCATCACGTCAAAGCCCATCTGCGCCGGGCGGGCCTGGCCCATGACCGCGTTCAGGTTGGCCCCGTCGTAATAGCACAGGCCGCCCGCGGCATGCACCAGGCGGGTGATTTCCAGGATGTCCGGCTCAAACAGCCCGGCGGTACTGGGGTTGGTCAGCATGATGGCCGCCGTCTTGTCGGACAGGGCTGCCTTCACCTTTTCCAGGTCGATGAGCCCCTCGGGGGTGGACTTGATTTCCACCACCTTGAAGCCGCACATGGCCGCCGAGGCCGGGTTGGTGCCGTGGGCCGAATCCGGGATGATGACCTCCGTGCGCTGGGATTGCCCGGTGTGGGCAAAGTGCTTTTTAATCATCATCATGCCCACCAGCTCGCCTTGGGCGCCGGCGGCGGGTTGCAGGGTCACCGCGTCAAAGCCGGTAATGTCGGCCAGGTACTGCTGCAGGGTGTAGATAATCTTCAGCGTGCCCTGGCTGAGGTGATCGGGGGTCATGGGGTGCAGGCGGGTCAGGCCGTCCAGCATGCCGTAGTAGTCGCACACCTTGGGGTTGTACTTCATGGTGCAGCTGCCCAGGGGGTAGAATTCCTTGTCGATGCAGTGGTTGAACTGGGACAGGCGCAGGAAGTGCCGCACCGCGTCCAGCTGGGACACTTCCGGCAGGCGGGGCGGTTCCCGGCGGATCATGCCCGCGGGCAGGAAGCTTTCCGCCGGTTGCTCGGCCACCCCGGTTTCCGGCAGGTTCAGGCCGCGGGCCCCGGGACGGGATAGCTCAAAAATCGAGGGTTCCAGTGGCGCTTTCATCAGCAGGTGGCCTCCAGTTTATCTTCCGCCCGGCGGCTGCCCGAAGTCAGCGGGCGGGACTCGAAAAAAACGCGCATCGCTTCCGTCAGCCTTTCCAGGTGGGCGGGGGTGGTGGTTTCCGTGCAGGCCACCAGCAGGCTGTTGGGGTATTCCGGGTAGAAGCGCTCCAGGGCGATGCCGCCCAGGATGCCCTGCTTTTCCAGGTGGGTTAGCAGCGGTTGCACCGGGCCGGGCAGCTGCAGGGCAAACTCGAACAGGAAGGGCTGATCCGTAAATAGCCGTCGCACGCCGGGAATACCAGCCAGGGACTGGGCCAGTGCATGGGCCCGCTGGGCGGAGAGGTTGGCCACATGCCGCAGGCCCGCCGGGCCCAGCAGGGTCATGTACACGGTGGCCTTCAGCACGTTCAGGGCCTGGTTGGTGCAGATGTTGCTGGTGGCCTTTTCCCGGCGGATGTGCTGCTCGCGGGTTTGCAGGGTCAGGGTGTAGCAGGGGCGGCCCGTCTTGTCTACGCTGCGGCCCACCAGGCGGCCCGGCAGCTGGCGCAGGTACTTGGCCCGGGTGGCCACATAGCCCCCGTAGGGGCCGCCGAAGGACAGGTTATTGCCCAGGGGCTGGATATCCCCGGTGACGATGTCGGCGCCGTAGCGACCGGGGGCTTCCAAAAGGCCCAGGGAGACCGGGTCGGCGGAAACGATGAACAATGCTCCGGTGCGTTCGCAGAAGGCCCGTAGCGGCGCCGGATCGTTCAGCCCGCCGAAATAATCGGGCACCTGCACAATCACGCAGGCCACCCCGGCAGGGTCTTCCACCGCGGCCAAGGCTTGTTCGCCCTGGCGGGGGTCAAACTCGGTGATGCTCACATCGCCCAGCCCGTCCACATAGGTGGCCAGCACCTGGCGATAATCGGGATGCACGCTGCGGGCCACCAGAATGCGCTGGCGCTTGGTGGCGCGCATGGCCATAAACGCTGCCTCGGTCAGGGCGTTGGCCCCGTCGTACACCGAGGCGTTGGCCACATCCATGCCGGTCAGCTCGCAGATCATGGTCTGGAATTCGTAGGTCACCTGCAGGGTGCCCTGGGCGATTTCCGGCTGGTACGGGGTGTAGGCGGTGTAGAATTCCGCCCGTCCGGCAATGGTGTTCACCGCCATGGGGATGAACCGGCTGTAGGCTCCGCCGCCCAGAAAGCTCACCATTTGCTGGCCGTGGTTGTCGGCGGCGTGCTGGGCCAGTTCCTGCTGCAGCTCGGCCTCGCTCAGGCCCCGGGCGGGCAGCACCTGATACGAGATGTTTTCCCGCAGCTGGGCAGGGATGTCATCAAAGAGGGCATCCACCGAGGGAACCCCGATGGTGTCCAGCATCGCCTGGCGATCCGCCGGCGTGTGGGGAAGGAAGTTATGCATAGCCACGCACCTGTTTCAGCTGTGTAAACCCTTAGCCGGGCCTCGTGCCCGGAGAGGCCATTATAGTACGAAGGAACCCGGATTCCAAACTGAGCGGAAGCAAAGATGACAGCCTGTTTATATTTGAAAACCGGCCGATGGGACACCGGCCGGTTCGGGTGGAATCTTGGGGGCCCTGGGCCCTAGCTGGATTCCTCCAGGAACTTCTGGTAGGCTTGCGGGCTCATCAGCTTGTTCAGCTCCTCGGGGTTGGAAATGAGGATTTCCATCATCCAGCCGCCGTTGTAGGGATCGTCGTTCACCATTTCCGGCTCTTCCGAAAGCTGGGAGTTGACGGCGATGACCTCCCCGGAGACCGGCAGGTACAGGTCGGACTGGGCCTTGACCGATTCGATGGAGCCGAAGGATTCCCCCTGGTCAAAGCTCTGCCCGGTGTCGGGGAGTTCCACAAACACGATATCGCCCAGCTGGTTGGCGGCATACTCGGTGATGCCCACCCGGGCCCGGTCGTCATCCATCATGCGGATGTATTCATGGGTTTCCGCCAGCAGTACGTCATCCGGTATGGAGTACTCTTCAGCCATTGACAGTCTCTCCTTGCCTCTTGCTTAAAGCTGATAAAAGGGTCTTTCCACGATTTCGGCATCCACGTCCTTGCCCCGCACCCGGATCTGGATGGTGTCCCCCGGGCCGGTTACCGCCCCGGGGCGGATGTAGCCCATGCCGATGGGCACGTTGAACAGGGGGGAAATGGAGCCGCTGGTCACTTCGCCCACCGCCACGCCGTCCTTCAGGATGGTGTCGTGCTGGCGGGCAATGGTTTTGCTGTTCAGGGTAAAACAATGAAATTCCTTTTCCAAGCCCTGGGTTTTCTGGGCCAGCAGCACGTCGCGACCGATGAAGGCCGTGGGCTTGTCCAGCTTGACCGACCAGCCCAGCCCGGCTTCCAGGGGGGTGTCGTTCTCGCTGATGTCGTGCCCGTGTAGGGGGTAGGCGGCCTCCAGGCGCAGGGTGTCCCGGGCGCCCAGGCCCACCGGCTTGATGCCCATGGGGCGGCCCAGCTCCAGCAGCAGCTCCCACAGATGCTCCACATAGGCGTTGGGCACCACAATCTCCACCCCGTCCTCCCCGGTATAGCCGGTGCGGGAGAGCAACACGGGGACGTCCTGAAGCATGACCTCTTTTATGTGGAAGCGCTTGGGCAGGTGATCCACGTTGAATCCCGTGCGGGCCAGGATGTCGTCAAACTGGGGTCCTTGCAAGGCCAGCAGCGAATAGCGATCGGAAAGCAGCTCCACCTGAACCCCATGGGCTCCCGAAAGGCGAAGCTGTTGCCGGATCCAGTCCAGGTCCCGGGCGGTGTTGCCGGCGTTGCAAATAACCAGGAACTCCTTGAAGTCCTGGAAGTGGGTGGTTTCCGGCAGCATGTAAACGATGAGATCATCGATAATGCCGCCCTGCTCGTTTAAAAACTGGGTGTAGACCGCCTTGCCCGGCACCAGCTTTTGCAGGTTCTGGGGCACCAGGCGATCCAGGAAGTGGCGGGTCAGTTCCACATCGCCGTTGTGCACGGTGACCAGCCCCATGTGGGAGACATCGAACAGGCCGGCGGCCTGGCGCACGGCATGATGCTCCTCCAGCACCTTGGCGTACTGGAGCGGCATAAGCCAACCGGCGAAATCCACCATCCGTGCCCCTCGGCTGATGTGATTTTCGTACAACGGGGTCTTTTTCGCGGCAGCGATTTGTTCCGGGCTGACCTCAGTCATCATAAGATGATTTTTCACCAGGACCTGCCGGATGTCAATTTAAAATCGGCGCCTTACAGGGTCAGCGAAAACAGCAGATAAGCCAGTCCCACCAAGCCGAGTCCCCAGGCCGGCAGCAGCGCATCCGCTTGCTGGGTTGCGGAAATGGCAATGACTTTGGGTTCTTGCCGCCGGGCCTCTTCATTCCTGTACTGCATCGGGTCACCGCTCCATCGATTTGATCTCACTAACAAGACTTCGACGGCTCCCCCGAAAACTTTAGAAATCGCCCGCTTTTCAGGCCCCGGGGCGCAGGGATTCGTAACTTTTCGTAATAACGCCCTCCACCGCTTCCGAACCCAGGCCGGGCCCCGGCCCAGCCGGGCGCACGCCATGCAGCAGGTACTCGATGTTGCCCTTGGGCCCGGTGATGGGGGAAAAGTCCAGTCCCACCCATTGCCAGTCAGGCAGCAGGGCGGCCAAATCCCCCAGCACCCCTGCCACCACGGCCTGGTGTTTCTCCCGGCCATGCACCACCCCTTTGAACCCCTTGTCCGCCACGTAATCCTTGTATTCGAATTGGGGCTTGAGCAGGGCCACAATGTGCGCCTGCTCGGCCAGCAGGGGGCTGATGGGGGGCAGCACCTTTTTCAGCGAGATAAAGGACACATCCAGTACAGCCAGGCGGGGCTGATCCGAAACATGGGCCGGGGTCAGCTGCCGGGCGTTGGTTTTTTCCATGACCACCACCCGAGGATCCTGGCGTAGCTTCCATTCCAGCTGGCCATAGCCCACGTCCACCGCGTACACCTTGGCGGCACCCCGCTGCAGCAGGCAGTCGGTAAAGCCCCCGGTGGCCGCCCCAATGTCCAGGCACACCCAGCCCGCCGGATCCAGGCCGAACCCGTCCAGGGCCTTTTCCAGCTTCATCCCGCCCCGGCTGACGTAGGGCATAGCCACCGCCACCGCCAGCCCGCTGACGTCGGCAGGCAGTTGGGTGCCAGGCTTGGTCAGGGGTTGCCCCTTCAGGCTGACCTTACCGTCCACAATCAAGGCCTGGGCCTGGGCCCGGCTTTCGCATAGGCCCCGATCCACCAATAGCTTGTCCAGCCGCTCTTTTTTGGCCGGGGGCATGGCTATCGCTCCGATTCCTTTCCCTGCCTTATACTGAAGAAACGGTTTGCGGAAAAGGAGCGATGGCCGATCGCTGGTTAATCGTGGGGCTGGGCAACCCCGGCCCCCAATACGAAGGAACCCGGCACAACGCGGGCTTTATGGTGCTGCATGCCCTGTCCCGCAAAACGGGCATTGCCGGCAAGCAGGAAGCCCGTTTCCGGGCCATGGTGGGTGCGGGTCGCTGGGGCACGCACCCGGTGGTGCTGGCCCAGCCCTTGACCTACATGAATCTGTCCGGCGAGGCGGTCGGCAAGCTGATGCACTATTACGACATTCCCCCGGAGCGCCTGGTGGCGGTGTACGACGAGGCCGCCCTGCCGTTTGGCAAGCTGCGGGTACGCCCGGGCGGCAGTGATGCCGGGCAGAAGGGGGTGCGCTCCATCATCCATCAGCTGGGCACCGATCGGTTTGCCCGGGTGCGGGTGGGCATTGGTTCGCCGCCGGTGCCCCAAATGAGCATGCCCGACTACGTACTGTCACGCTTTACCCCGGAAGAGCAGGCCCTGCTGCCGGAAATCGTCGAGGCTGCCATCGGGGCGCTGCAAACGGTGCTGGATGAAGGCGTGGAAGTCGCCATGACCCGCTACAACGGGCTGGATCTGGCTTCGCCGCGCTAGGCGATGTCCCGCTTCAGTTCGGTCAGCGGGGCGGCCATGGTATCTACCACGTCAATCAGGAACTGGATGACCTGTTCCTGCGGGGCGTTGTTGTTGATGACCAGGTCCGCCACCGGGCGGGTGGGCAGGATGTAGCGGTGCAGGCACTCCACGGTGGTGTTCCACATATTGTCGGTGGTGCCCCGGTTTTCCCGCTGGTTGCGATCCAGCCAGCGCTGGCGGCGCACCGACTCATCCACGTCCACAAAGATTTTAAAGTCGTAATGGGGCAGGATGGTGGGGTCGTAAAAGGCGTGGATGCCTTCGGTGACAATAAAGGGAGTCACCCGCAGATCCAGCCCGCCTTCAATAATGGTCGGTTTGCTGGTGGGTGTGCCGAAGCGCAGCTTGGGAATGCGCATAACCGTACCAAAAGTCTGGGAGCGCAGGCGTTGCAGGTCTTGCCGCAGGTGCTTAAAGCGAATGTGGGCGGGGTCGTCCAGGTCAATCTCATCGTAAAAGCAGTCCAGGGGCAGGTGGGGAAAATCGGCCTCAAAATCCCGGTAATAGTTGTCCTGGGTAAAGGAGGAGACTTCCGAAACCAGGTTCAGCTGGTTTACCAGGGTTTCCCTGATAAACGACTTGCCGCTGCCCGAGGCCCCGGTGAGGGCAATGGTGAAGGGCTCCGGCACAAAGGCAATCTGGCGCACCCAGCGGCTCAGGTTTTGCCAAAAGAATAAGGATACCGACTGTACCGCCGGGATCGCCTGCTGGCTATCCTGGTGAAAGATGTCCTTCACCTGGGCCAGGACCGCTTGTTGAAGCCGTTGTTCCATGCTGTTGACCGTCCCCGTTCAGGCTAGCATGACCGCCCGCTGCGATCCACCGCCTCATGCTGCTCCGACTCTCTGGGCGGATGGCCGTGGGCCCGCCCGCCTTTTATCCGACCTATTCTATCCCACCGCGCCGAAGGCCGACAATGCAATATTAAATTTTTGGAACACGTAAAACCGAATATTTATCGGTTTACATGGATCGGTTTAATCGCTTCAATGGATTTAGCCTATGCACAAAAAAGGATCCCAGATGCCCAGACAAGCGGCCCGTACCGCAGCCCTCCGCCCCCCTGCCGAGGGGAGTCCTGAAACTGCCGGCCTGCGCAGGAAGGCGGTAAACGCCACCGCTTACCGGATTTTCAAGCTCCTGGAATGGCTGATGGCCGGGCCCCTCAGTGTGGAAGAGCTGAATGCCCGCTTTGCGGCGGATGAGCACATTGGGCGCACGCTGTCCAACGATTCCATCTGGCTGTACATCAATACCCTGAAGGCCCTGGGCTGCCAGATTACCCGCCCCTGCCCCCGAAACAGTTTCCGCTACGAGTTGCTTTTCCACCCCTTCGGGGTGTTGCTGGATGCTGCCGACATGGCCATGCTGGCCCGGGTGAAAGCCTTTGGCCACAGCCACCTGAACCGGCGCGAGAACCTGGTGCTGGACGGCTTTCTCAAGAAGGTGGTCATCCGCAGCGTGGGGCAGGATGCCGGGCAGACCCTCGCCGATCGGCTGCAGGCGCTGTTTGAGGAAAGTCGCAGCCTGGATTACGGGGCTTACCTGGAAACCATTGATCGCCTGGAAGGCTGGATTCGCGAAGGCGCCCTGCTGGAGCTGGCCTATCGGTCGGTTAGCAAGGGGCTGAGCCGGTTCCGCTTTTTGCCGGAGGCCCTGGTTTATGAGCAAGGGCTGCTTTATGTTCGCGGAGACCGCCCGGAGTACCCCGATCCCAGCCTGTTGCGCCTGGATCGCATCCAGGAGGTGAAACGGGTGCACCAGCCCGAGTTGCGGGCCCAGCTGAGCGAACGGCGACAATCCCCACCCCTGGTGAAGATCCGTCTGCTGGGCGCCTCGGATGCGGATAGCCTGCGCCTGGAGGAAACCGGCTTTCGGCTGGAGCAGGCGGAGCCCCGGGCCGCGGGAGTGGATCTCCACCTCAAGGGGCGGGACCTGTTCTCGCTGAAGCAACGCCTGCTGTCTTGCGGCCTGCCCTTCCAAGTCCTGGCCCCGCAGGCTTTTCGCCAGGAGATGCAGACCGAGCTGGAGACCATGCTGGCTTATTACCAGAACCCGGAGGTGTCGGATGGCCTTGGTTAACCTGCCCCTGGACGATTCCATCAATCCCCAGGACGCCAACCTGAACATTTCGGCCTACCGGGTGTTGTACATCCTGCTACTGCTGATCCAGTATCGCAGCCTGAGCAGCGTGGAACTGAACGGCTTTTTGTACGACAACCCCCTGATTCACCGCGTGTACAATGCCGAAACCCTGACCAAGTATATCAACACCCTGCGGGAAGTGGGCTGCCGCATCCCCCGATCCAGCAGCCGGAACGATTACAGTTACGAGCTGCTGCAAAATCCCTTCCCCATTCCCCTGGAGCCGGATGAACACGAGGTGTTGCGGAAGTTGTCCGCCCTGCTGGCCCGTCAAGGGGATGAGGCCCTGGCCGAAGGCTACGAGGAACTCATGCGTAAGCTGGCCTGGAGTCTGGATGTGCCCATGGCGCTGGCCGATCATCCGGCAAAGGCCCATGCGACCCCGGGGGATGGACTGGCCCTGGGGGCCAACATGGAGCCGCCCCGTCTGGAGGGCAACCTGGTGCGGACTTACCGGAAATACTGCCGGGATATGTTCGTGTTGGCCTTGACCCTGGCGCCGGAGGGGCACCGTGCCACCGAGCTGACCCTGGAGCCCTACGAGGTGGTCACCCACCACGGGCGGGCCATGCTGCTGGGGGTGGATTTGCGAACCCGCGAGCAGCAAATGGTGCCACTGAAAGACATTCTGTCCGTCAGGCAACTGCCCACCAAGAACCGTTATCAGGCCCGGCACATCAACGTGGTGTTTGCGCTGTACGGGCGTCTGGCCGGAAATTACCGCTTGTATCCAGGCGAAAAGATTATTTTGAGGGCGGAAGACCGTATCCACGTGAAGGCCCGGGTCATGGAGACCTCGGGCCTGTTGAACCGGCTGATGAAGTACGGGCCGGCTTGCCAGGTGCTGTCGCCGGTTTCCCTGCGGGAGACCATGCGCGATCGCCTGAGCCGCCTGCTGTCGGTGTACGTCAGTACAGAATAAACAGCCGGCTGCCGGCAAAGATGGCCTCGTCCTCCTTGTACCCCAGGAACATGGGCTTGGACAGGGGACGGTTCACGCCGTACATTTCCCGAAACTCTTCGCTGTCATTGTTCATGGCGGTTAAAAAGGGGTTGTAGCGCTTGGTTTGGGCATTCACGCTGACCGGCAAAGCGGGCAGGCTGGGGCCGGGTTTGGCCACCGGGGGTTTGGCGGCGGCCTGAAAACGCTGGATGAACGGTGAACTCATGGACGGGTCTTCCTCCTACGTCGGTGTACAGACAACAATCTGGCCACCCAAACTGTATTTTAGTTTTTCTTTTTGGCAACCGCGTCCGGCATCTGGTTGAAGTACAATAGAGTGCGTATGGACTACAGCGATATCAAAAAGCGGCTGGATGCCCTAGCCCCCCGCCTGGCAGCCGCAAGGGGGTTTCTTTGACACCCCTGCCATCCGGGAACAGATAGCCAACCTGGAAAACAAGGCTGCGGCCCCCGGTTTCTGGGATCGCCAGGACACCGCCCAGCAGGTGATGCAAGAGCTGACCGAGCTGAAAGACAGCCGGGATCGCATGCTGGGCTGGGAACGGGCGGTCAGCGACGTGCAGGTGCTTTTGGAAATGGCCCAGGAGGCTGGCGATACCGCAACCCTGGTCGAGCTGGACCAGGAGCTGAGCGCCCTGGAGCGCTCGCTGGATGCCTGGGAAGTGGAAAACCTGCTGAACGAGGAATATGACCGCCTGGATGCCATCCTGACCATCACGGCGGGGGCTGGGGGCACCGATGCCCAGGACTGGGCCCAGATGCTGCTGCGCATGTACCTGCGCTGGGCGGAGCACAAGGGCCTGAAGGCCGACGTGTTGGATACCTCCGAAGGCGAGGAGGCCGGCATCAAGAGCGCCACAATTCGACTGAACGGGCGCTATGCGTATGGCTATGCCAAGGCGGAGCGGGGAGTTCACCGACTGGTGCGAATTTCGCCTTTTAACGCCTCCGGCAAGCGGCAGACCAGCTTTGCCTCCCTGGAAGTGAGCCCGGTAGTTAGCGGGGTGTCGGCGGCGGACATCGAGATCCGGCCCGAAGACATTGAGATTGATACCAGCCGCAGCGGCGGGGCGGGCGGACAGAACGTGAACAAGGTGGAAACCGCCGTACGCATCGTGCACAAGCCCACCGGCATTGCCGTGCGCAGCCAGCAGGAGCGATCCCAATTGCAGAACCGGGAAATCGCCATGGATATGCTGCGCTCCAAGCTGCTGGCCCGAAAAATCGCCGAACATGAGGCCAAGATGGCCGCCCTGCGCGGAGAGACCATGGACGTCAACTTCGGCAGCCAGATCCGTTCCTACGTCTTCCATCCCTACAGCATGGTGAAGGATCACCGCACGCAGGAGGAAACCGCGGACGTACAAGGGGTTATGGACGGCGATCTGGACCGGTTTATCGAGGCCATGCTGCGCCAGCGACAAAAAGACATGCTGGCCGCGCAGGCTTCCCAGTAGTCAAGCGCAAAGGAGAAGCGGTGAACCATCTGCATGTGCGTGTCATCAACGGCCCCAACCTGAACCTGCTGGGCGAACGGGAGCCCGAGCATTACGGCAGCGAGACCCTGGAGCAGATCAACTGGCAGCTGGACCAGCTGGCCGATGAGCTGGGCCTGAAGATTTCGTTTTACCAGTCTAACCACGAGGGCGACCTGGTGAACGCCATCCAGGAGGCCCGCAAAGACTCCGTGGGGCTCATTCTCAACCCGGGGGCCTACGGGCACACCAGCATCGCCATCCGGGACGCCCTTAGCGTATACCCCCACCCGGTGATTGAGGTGCACCTCTCCAACCTGGCCCGGCGTGAAGCCTTTCGCCACCATTCCTACGTCAGCCCGGTGGTGACCGGGGTGATTTGCGGCTTGGGCGGGGAGGGCTACCTGCTGGCCTTGCGGGCCCTGCGCAGCCGCCTAGCCGATTAATCCAGGCCCTCCACCCGGAACGGGGCGGACAGCCGCTGCAAGTCGGCCCGCATGGCCTTCACCCCCGGGGTATCCGGCAGGCGGCTCATGCTGCTCCAGAGCCGTTCGGCGTCCTCCCCGGTCATGCGATCCGTGCACAGCCGCTGCCAGTAGCCGTCAATCTTGCCGCCGACCTCGGCAAAGGCTTCCCGCAGGCGAACCGCCCGGGGATCCAGGCCGGGGGCATCCGTCACTTCGGTCATCAGCCCCAGCACCCGATCCAGCACGCTACGGGCTTTCAGGTAATTCACCCCCGCCCCCACCGGGTTATTCTTCCAATCCAGGTGGTCAAAGCGGGTGTTGTCGAATTCGGAGAAGGACTTTCGAATCATGTCGGCTGCCCGGGGGCTGGCCGCCGTGGCATTCAACAGGGCCACTTCCACCGCCCGGGGATACTGGCGGGCCTGGGCTTCCTCCAGCAGGAACTCATAGGCCATCATCGGGCCGTAATCCCGCTTGGCTTGCTGTATGCGGCGGAACAGATCGGCGATGACCCTGCCGGCCTCGGGAATCAGCCCCTGGTGTTCCAGGATGGCCCCAACAAAGCGGCGGGCCTCGATATAGTCCATGGGAATGGCGTCCGGGATGTCCTGCTCGGGCTGGGTGTTGCCGGGCTGCAGGAAGTCCGGGTTCAAGGAGCCGTCGCGCTGTTCCACGGCGGGCATGTCGAACGCGTTGGCTTCCGGCTGCAGGCACTGATCGGTAAACAGCTCCCCGGTCAGGCGGCCCAAATCGAGCTGGACGGTTTTGGCGGCCTGCTGCCAGGCCAGCTGGGCCGATTCCGGGTATCCCTTCGCTTTTTCCATCTGCGCCTGTACCGCCCGGTACCGATCCAGCAGGCCGTCCAGGGAGGGAGACAGCCGGAAAAGGTCGTTTTCCAGGGCCTGGTGGCTTGCCCAGTCCGAGGCCAGGTCAAACAGGTGATCCTCCCGGGAAATGCCGGGCGGCGGGGTTTCATACATCGCCTCCACATGGTGCTGGCGTTCATCGGCGGCCCGCAGGAATTCATCGGCCATGCGCGACAGCGTGGTCGCATCCGGCTTGGGCTCGCGCCGCTTGAAAAAGGCGCCGAAGCGGGGTGCGCCCCACGGCGAGCGGGCGCCTGTTGAAACAGGGGAAACCATCATCTTTCCTTCAAAATTGTCGCTAAAGAAACCCGTTGCCCTATCAAGGCCCCTCAAACCGGATTTGTGCAGGCGGGCGGGCCAGGGCTTTACAAAGCGTTACGCCGGCCCGGGCCTAGTCTGGGCGGCGGCGGGCCTGCCACCAGGTTTTCAGGGTCAGATCCGGGGGCAGATCGCTTACCGGGTTGAAAGGTTCCATGGCAATATCGTAAAAGCCAGCCGCTTGCAGGTATTTTTCCACCGCCGCCTCGTTGAAGTACTGCTCACGCAGGCTTTCGCTGCGGCGTACCAGCCCCTGCTCGGTGTGCTCATCGGCGGTGAAGCGCACCTCGGCCTTGCCGGTGGCCTCGTCGAAGCGGGCCTCGGTGCTCAGGCGATAGTTGGGGCCCTCGTCGCTGTCGGTTCCCTGCCAGAAGGTGCGGTAGTTTTCCAGCGTGTTCAGGTCGAAGACGAATAGCCCGTCTGCCCGGAGCGACTGGGATACCTGAAAAAACACTGCCCGCAGCTCGCTTTCGTTTGACAGGTGGTTGAGCGAGTCGTAATGGCACAGCACCGCGGCCACGGGGTGGGCCACTTCGAAAAAGCGCATGTCGCCGGCTTCAAAATGCAGCCGGGCCTGCACGTCGGGGGGCAGGGCCCGGGCCTTGCCTTGGGCCTGGGCCAGCATGGGTTCCGATACATCAATGCCCGTCACCCGGTAGCCGGCTTCGGCCAGGGCGATGGCCAAGGTGCCGGTGCCGCAGGCCAGGTCGATCAAGGGTTCTCCCGGCGGAATGCCGGCTTCTTGCAGCCGGGGCAACAACCGCAGGCGGGTCTGCTCGGCAAAATCGAGCGAGCCGGACCAGTCATAGAGATGGGCCAGTTGATGGTACATGCCCCTATTAAAGGGCCAGTGGGGGCCGCTTTGCAACGGTTCATTGTCAAAACGCATGCCCGGCCCGATAATAGTGCCTATGGCAGAAGTGGTGCTGGAGCAGGTCTCCAAAACATACGACAGCAAGAACCGGGTCATCGACGATGTCTCGCTGACCATCGGCGACCGGGAATTCGTGGTGCTGGTGGGGCCTTCCGGCTGCGGGAAATCCACCGTGCTGCGCATGATCGCCGGGCTGGAAACCATCAGCGACGGCACCATCCGCATTGGCGACCGGGTGGTTAATGACGTACCGCCCAAGGATCGGGACATTGCCATGGTGTTTCAGAACTACGCCCTGTACCCGCATATGAGCGTGTACGAGAACATGGCCTTCGGCCTGAAAATGCGCAAGACGCCCCGGGCGGAAATCGATGCCAAGGTGCAGGAAGCCGCCCGCATCCTGGATCTGGACGCCCTGCTCAACCGTAAGCCCAAGCAGCTTTCCGGGGGGCAGCGCCAGCGGGTGGCCCTGGGCCGGGCCATCGTGCGCAACCCCAAGGTCTTTTTAATGGATGAGCCCCTCTCCAACCTGGATGCCAAGCTGCGGGTGCAGATGCGCTCCGAAATCGCCAAGCTGCACAAGCGCCTGGAGGCCACCACCGTGTACGTCACCCATGATCAGGTGGAGGCCATGACCATGGGCGATCGCATCGTGATTTTAAACGGGGGCAAAATCCAGCAGGTGGACAGCCCGCTGCGCATTTACCATGAGCCCGCCAACATGTTCGTGGCCGGTTTCATTGGGCAGATGAACTTTCTGACCGGGCTGCTGGAAGAGGGGGGCCTGCGCCTGGGGGATGGTACCCGGGTGCCCTATCCCGAAAAATTTGTCGCCGCCGCCCACCAGAACCTGGGTCGCGGTGCGGTGCTGGGCCTGCGGCCCGAGCATCTGCTGATGCCCGAGGATCCCGAGCCCGGCCACGCCATCCAGGTGGCGGTGGATCGTCTGGAGCTGCTGGGTAGCGAGCAGATGGTGCATGGCGCCTTTGCCGGCCTGCCGCTGGTGGCCAAGTGGCCCTCCGATCGCCCGGTGGCCGAGGGCGCGGTGACCGGCATGAAGATGGCCCTCAACCAGGCCGTGCTGTTTGACGGGGCCAGCGAGCGTCGCCTGGCCTGATCAGCTGAACACCTGCTCCACGGCGGCGGCGCAGTCCATGCCGCTTTCAAGGGGGTACTGGCTGTTTTTGGTGATTTGCAGGGAAACCCGCTCGTCATCCCGGCGTTGCTGGCGCTCGCCCAGCTTGCCCTCATAGGTATCCCCGATGTATTGCTCCAGGGCGGCGTCCATGCTGTCGGGCACCGCAAAAATAAAGGTGTCGTCGCTAATCACCCGGGCCGCGTTGGTGTGGGTTTGGTTCTTGAATTCATCCTTGACGTAGCAGGTGACCCGGTAGGCTTCGTCGTCCTGGGCCAGGCTGCCAGGCGGGTTGACCTTGACGTTGATCTTGTAGGCCGAGCCAAAATGCAGGGCATCCATTTTTCCAGTCTCCTTTTCATCTCCAAACCATTTATCTTCGACGCCATGCCCACAGCATGGGGGTGGAGGTAGAAAACCGGCTGAAGCCCGTTTGTTGCCCCTAGGCCGCCGCGCCGCCCAGGGCGGCCAGCAGGCCGGATTGCTGGGAGAGCAGGTATTTTTCCAGGGTGTTGTCGTCAATCTGGGCCACCGCCAGCAGCAGCATGGGATCGGGCAGCTGGCCCAGGAACTTGATGAGCACTTCGTCCGGCAGGGCCATGCAGGCTTGCAGGATGGTGGGCTTGCTCATTTTGTCGAACATTTTAAAGATGAACTCCCCGCTCACGTTTTGCAGCAGCTTGGGATCCTGCTTGGCAAACAGGGTGACAAAGGGAATCAGCGCCTTGAAGGGCAGGGACTTCATGGCCTCCAGAATGGTTTCTTTCTTCTGGTCCATAAACACCTGCATGATGTCGGCGAACTTCATCTGCGAAAAGTCGTGGAAGCCCAGCATCTTGGTCATCAGCGTGAACAGGAACTGGGGATCCATCACCCGGAAGCCCTGCAAGAGCACCCGGTTGGTCAGCTTGTTGGCCCGCAGGATGGCAAATAGCTCGCGGGAAGGCATTTTGCTTATCAGCACCTCGATGGACATAATGTGCAGCAGCATCTTCAGCAACAGCAGCTTGGGCAGCATCATCAGCAGGCGCAGCAGCTTCTGCTTGCTGAACAGGCGCAGGGCGTTCACCAGCAGGTTCTTGGGCAGCAGGTGCAAAAGCGCGATGAGATCCGAGCGCTTGAGCAGGCGCAGGATGAAAATCTTGTTGCGGGAGACGTTCAGCATGCGGGCCACCTCGTAGAGATCGATGGTGCGCCCGCTGCGGGTTTTCACCAGGCGGCGCCCCTTGCCGGCCTGATCGACGGGCTGCCCGTTGGGCAGGCTGTCAATGCCGAAGGTGCGCCCGGTCACCCCCATTTCCCCCGGAATCCAGTCGTCCGCGCCATGGCCCTGCATGGCGCCGATGGCCTGCACGGCCACATTCATGCCCAGGTTGAGTTTAAGCCCTTCGATCCGCATGGGGTCTCTCTAATCCTCGATAGCGTTTTGGGGAAGCGTGTCCTGAAGCGGACTTCGGCAATTGCGCCTGAAACCTGAGGGTTGGGACGGGGGTTGTTAACATTTCTTGATGCGGCCCGCCGCCGGGAGCCATCTGGGCCCCGGGCCGCCGAGGCTGGTATAATAGAAGACCGGCGGCGCCATGCCGCCGCCGAGATTGAGAGATCGATAGAGAACATGAGGGAAAGCGCAATGGAAATGAAACGGGCAGTCCTGGCCGGCATGCTGGCCGCCACCGTCGGTCTCGTCATGCAGGCGCCCGGCTGGGCCCTCACCCCTCAGGCCCGCCACTACTACCTGGAAGCCGTGGCCGCCGAAAAGCACGGCCACCTGGAAGATGCCGAAGCCGCCTTGCGCAAGGCCGTGGCGCTGGATCCCGCCGATGCCCTGAACCTGATCAAGCTGGCCGCCGTGCTGAACCAGCAGGGCAAGCCCCGCGAGGCCCTTGGCTATTATGACAAGGCCCTTACCCTCAGCCCGAACGACCCCATGATCCTTTACAGCATGGGCAGCATTTACGAGCAGCTGGGCGATTATGCCAAGGCCCGCGAGGCCTATGAGTTCAGCCTGCAAAACAACCCCCGCTACCAGTATGCCTTGCTGGCCCTGGCCCGTACCGAAATTCAGCAGCGGGATTACGAGGCGGCCACCGGTCACTACCAGCAGTTCCTCACCCGCTATCCCGACCACTTCGAAGCCCGCCGCCACCTGGCTAAGCTGGACCTGGTCACCGGCAAGGAGGCCGAGGCGGTGAAGCTGTACGAGGGCATCAAGGCCCAGTTCCCGGAGCGCTTTACCGATCACCTGGATCTGGCCCGGGCCCTGAACGGGGCCAACGATCCCCAGCGCGCCCTGGAGGAGCTGAAGGCGGCCTATGCCCGGGAAGGCAGCAAGGGCGATATTGCCGAGGAAATGGGCCGGGCCCACGTTGCCCTGCACCAGAACGAGCAGGCCATCCAGAGTTTCCGCCGGGCCTATGAGTTGAACCCGGTGAAAGACGAGCTGTTGGTGAAGATTGCCGAACTCTACCAGCAGGAAAAGGCGCCCGATCAGGCTATCAGCGCCTACCTGGCCTTCCTGGAAAAGCAGCCCGGCAACCGGGCGGTGCGTCGCTCCCTGGCCAACCTGTACCTGGATGAAAAGCACTATGACGAGGCCCTGGCCCAATTGTCCCGGCTGTTGCCCGAGGCCTCCGACGGCCAGGAACGCTATGACCTTCAAAAAGACATGGCCTATGCCCGGCAAATGAAGGGGGAACTGCCCCAGGCCATTGCCGAGTACGAGGCCCTGCTGGGCTCAGAGCTGGCCATGCAGGACATGCAACTGCTCACCAACCTGGCCATTGCCTACCATCAGGCCGGCGAGTTGGCCAAGGCCGTGAATACCTACAAGATGGTGTATTATGCCGCGCCCGATCTGCAGGGCCGCTACAAAGTTGACCGGGACAAGCTGGGCAACGAGCTGGCCCTGGCCCTGGTGGCCCTGGGAGATGCCGCCTACAAGCAGCATGATTATGCCGCGGCCCTGCCCTACTATGCCGAGGCCACGCTTTATGCGGCCAAAGAGAACCACTGGCCCTACCTGGGTTTGGGCAATGCCTATTACGCCATGAACCAGCCGGAAAAAGCCCTGGAAGCCTACACCACCGTGCTCGAAAAAGATCCCGCCAACGTGACCGCCCGGCTGTACCAGACCCGCATTGCCATGAGCCTGCCGGGCAAGGCCGACCCGGTCAGCCAGCTGGCCACCCTGGAAGGGCTGGCCCGCAACAACCCCGACAACCTGGACGTGCTGCTCTCGCTGGCCGATGCCTACGAGAACAAGAACGACGCCGCAGGCGCCATTTCGGTGTACGAAAAGGCCCTGGCCCTGCAGCCCGGCAACACCGAGGTGCTGCTGGCCCTGGGCACCCAATGGCAGAAGCTGGGCAACTACAGCCAGGCCCGCCAGGCCTACGAAAAGGCGGTGGAAATCAACCCGGCCATCCCGGTCTTCCACTACAACCTGGGCATCGTCTACAACGAGCTGGGCATGCTGGAAGAGTCCGCCAAGGCCTACCGCCAGGCCATCGCCCTGGACCCCAACTTCTCCGATTCGCGCTACGGGCTGGCGGTGACCTACGAGAAGCAGCAGAAATACCAGGAAGCCCTGGAGTCTTACCAGACCTATCTGGCCGATCCCGCCGCCCGCTACCGGCAAGAGGCGGGGGAACGCGTCGAAATCTTGCGGAAGTCCCTGAATCCCACCGCCCCTCAGCCCCAAGCCACCCTGGAGCAGCCTTCTGGCGTACCAGCCAACCAGTCCGGCGCCCTGGACTAGCCGGCCATCAGAAGCTCAGCCAGCCGATCGCTGATGGGATACCCGGACTGGGCTTCGAAATGGGTGAACATGGGGGCCGGGTTGCCCTCTAAAAACACGTATTTGCCTTGCGGGGTCAGCCGCACGTCGATGCCGCTATAAACCAGCCCCAGCACCTCCATCAGGCGGCGGCAATCGGCAATCACGGCCTCCGGCAAATCCACCGGCACGATGGCCGCATGGGGATCGGCCCGGAAGTCCAGGGTCTGGCTGCGGATTTCGGCGGCAAAAAAGTCCTGCCCAATGCCATAGACCCGTACGTCCACCCCGTCCACCATTTCCTGGAACTGCACCGGGGACTTGGCCAGTTCCTTTAGGCGATCGGGGGTCAGGTCGGCGGGTTGCAGGGTCTCGGTATGGGCCCCGCCCCGTACCGGCTTGTAGATGACCCGCCCGCGGTGTCGTTCGTAGAAGGCCACAACCGCCTCCGGGTCGTTGCTGACCAGGGTATCCGGAATGCGCAGCCCTGCCCGGTGTAGCAGCTGCAGCTGGTAAGTCTTGTAGGCATGCATGGCAATGGCGTCCGGCGAATTCACCCACAGGCAATCGAGCATGCGAAACAGGCTGCCCAGGGCGGATTCGATTTCCCGGTGCAGCATGCCTTGCAGGAAGGGATCCTGCACCTCCGGCGGCAGGTGCACCCCCATGTGGTAGCGCCAGTAAACCGAGCGGATATCGGCCAGCGGAACTACCCGCCCGTCCAGGGTGAGGGTGCCGGGATGCCCTTCCCCGGGCGCCAGGGACAGGTGCATGTCTGCCGGAAAGCGGCGGGTGTCGAAATAGCAGACCTCCGCGCCCCGGGCTTGCAGTTTCTGGGCCATAAAGGCCGAGTGGGCCTCATCCGGCGCCCCGATAATCAAAATCATAGCTCTATTATAAAAGCCGGTGTCCGAAAGCGGGGCAAACAAAATCCCCGGTGTGTTGGCACCGGGGATCCTGTTTCTGAAACGTACCCTACAGCCGGAACTGCGGTGGTTGCTGTCCTTGCTGCAGCATCACGGTCATCATTTGCATCAGCAGTTGTAGCATCAGCATGACCATCTGCGGGTTGCCCTGCACCGGCGGTTGCGGTGGGGGCGGCGGCGGTGGGGGCGGCGGCGGTGGGGGCGGCGGAGGCGGCGGGGGTGGCTGCGTCTGCTTGCCCAACACCTGCAGCAGCAGGGTCAGCATGGATTGCACCAACTGGATGATCAGTTGCTGCGGGTTCTGGTAGGGAGGGGCCGGCGGGCTTGGGGGAACCGGGGGCGGGAAACCGCCGCCTTCCTCGCCCAGGGCCAGAGTGGTTACCGTGCCTGGAGGGGTAGTGGGAGGTTGGATGGGCGGTTGCACGGGGGGTTGTACGCCACCGCCTTCTTCGCCCACCGCCTGGGTGGTAAAGATGGGAGGCTCGTTGCCGCCGCCTTCTTCGCCCAGGGCCAGGGTGGTGGCAACGGGGGGTTGTCCGCCGCCGCCCTCTTCGCCCACGGCCAGGGTGGTGAATACGGGGGGCTCGCTGCCACCGCCTTCTTCGCCCACGGCCAGGGTGGTGGCCATGCCGCCTTCTTCGCCCAGGGCTCGGGTGGAGACAGGCCCGCCGCCCTCTTCGCCGACCGCCTGGGTCGACAGGATGGGGCCGCCGCCTTCTTCGCCCACCGCCTGGGTGGTGGCCGCAAATTGCGCAGCCGGTGCAAAATTGATGAATGACATAATGGGTGCTCTCTTTCTCGCGCTCTCTCGCAAAACTGGAGTTAACAGCCTATAACAATAAAAAAACAAGTAATTGAATCAAATTGCACCCTGACCCGAACCCAGGGGGAGGAAATTTACATTTTGTTACGGTTCGGCCCCGACTGCCGGGGGTGCGGTGGGGAAAAGGCAGTCTAGCCCCAGCCCCCGAAGCCCGGGCGAGGGGTCATGTGGCCTGGCAGGGTACGGCTAGCGGGGTAACAGTTGCAGGAAACCCACCTGACGGCCTACTTCTGCCCGTCGGTAAGACCATAAATCGTTGGGCTGGCAGCGGGTGCAGTCGGGTAATACATCAATTTGCCCTACCCCCAGGGCCTCCAATTGCAGCCGGTTGACGGCCTTGAGATCAATGACCGGGCGCCCGGCTCCGTTCACCCGGCTCCAGGCGGGTGAAGGTTCCCGGAGGCTTTGCCCCACCGCCTCGGCCACTTCTAGGGATACTTCGTAGCAGCAACCGCTGATGGCCGGCCCAATGGCCGCCACCAGCCTTGCCGGATCGGCCTGGTACTCCTCAATCAGTACCGTTGCCACCCGGGCGGTAATGGCCTGGGCGGTGCCTCGCCAACCCGCATGCACGGCGGCCCCGATATGGCGATCCGGGGCGTAGAGCAGCACCGGCACGCAGTCGGCCACCTGCACCATGGCTGGCACCTCCGGCTCGCTCACAATGACCGCATCCGCCGCCATGTCGGCAGGGGAGTCGTTCAGCCGGTGGCAGGCGCTGTGGGTTTGCCGGGGCAGCACCAGGCGCTGGGCGTTCAGCCCGGCCCGGCTGCACAGTGCCTGGCGATCCTGGTGCACGGTGTCAGCGGCTTCGGGCGGGCCCCCCAGAAGGAGAGGCTTCCCGGTGAAGCCGTGAATCAATCGATCGGCGTAGGTTGCCAGCCGGCTGGACTGGTACAATACGAATGGATCCGTTTGAACAGGCTGGGACATATGCTGGGAAAACCGTTTGCTTGGAGGTTGCTGGTTCCTATTATACTGCTGCTGGCAGGCTTGGCCCTGCGGGCGGGGGCGGCGGGCACCGCGCCGTTGCGCATGGATGTGGAACCCGCCAAGCAAATTTACACCGACCGGGAAGGGCTGATGGTGAAATTCATCCTGACCGCCCGGGAAAAAACCAAGCTGTGCCTTGAAAAAGATCCCCTCAGCCAGATGCGTATTACGGTAAGCCGCTCCGGCCAGGGCAAGGTGCCCCTGGAACCCTTGGTGCTGCGGGATAACCGGGTGCTCTTCGATCAGAACATGAAGGTGCGCTGGCTGAACCCCGGCGATCGGGTTTACCTGCGGGCCAACCTGAAGCGGCTCCGCTTCAGCGGGGGTGGGCGTTGGGAGCCGGGCGAATACAGCGTCAGCGCGGTTTTCAACCTGTGTGAACAGACCCCCAACGAGGAAGTGAATGATCTGGGCAAGGAGATTCCCATTCCCACCGCGCGCCCCGGCTGGTTTATGATTATGATCTGAGCGTTTGAGAGCGAGGCAGCCCATGAAGCAATCCCATGAAGCGATTTACGTGGTCACCCTGACCCCGGCCCGGGGCGAGGAGATTCGCCAGGCCATCGACCTGCGGGGCTTCGATGAAATCCTGTGCGTGCCCTACGATAACGCCGCCTTGCTGTTGAAAGCCAACCCGCCGGCCCTGGCCCTCATCGACACCGAGGGCAGCGTGGAGAAGCTGACCACCCTGATGTCCCAGATCCCTTCCCAGGTGCCCAGCGTGGTGCTGCATCCCGGTTGGGACGAGGATCTCTTCCTGACCTGCCACGATCACGGGGCCCGGGATTTTCTCGTCAAGCCGGTGCCGGATGTGTACCTGGTTTCCCGGGTCTTGCGGGGGTTGCAAGAGCGACGCCTCTACAACCTGCTGTCCCAGAAGGATCAAATTCTGACCGAGATGGGGGTGCTCTCTCCCCGTTCAGAAAGCTTCACCACCCACTACCTGCTCAAGCTGCTGAAGCGGGAAGTGGATGAGCTTTCCCCGCATGCCGAACAACCCCTCAGCCTGCTGATTGTGCAGATGGACGGTTACCAAAGCCCCCTGCCCGATGCCGCCCAGAACGCCCTCTACCAGCAAGTGGCCCGCGTCATCAAGGAATGCTCCCGGGGCTTCGACTTGGTGGGCGAGTACTTTATGGACAAGTTTGCGGTGGTGATGCCCAATACCGGCTTGAACGGGGCCAAGGCCCTGGCCGCCCGCCTGAATAAACGGCTGAATGGGCTGGAGTTCCGCTTTCCGCCGGCCCAGTTCCGCTTGCAGATCCGCACCGGCTATGCCGAATACGCCGGTTGCCGCCACTACGAGGACCTGGTGAACAAGGCCATGGAGGATCTGCGCAACACCCCCCTGAAAGTGGTCTAGAAACTTGCTATGATAAGAACAGCCCGGCCCGATGGCTGGCCTGGCCCACCTTCTCTTTCCCGTTGACCGTCCGAGGTACTGCCCTATGAACCCCACCCCGCTTCAGGAAGCGTTGCGGTTTCCGGAGATCCGCACCCCCCTGCCCGGCCCCAAGACCCGGGCCCTGCTTGAAAAAGATACCCGCTACACCTCCCCGTCCTATACCCGGGGCTACCCGTTGTCTATCCAGTACGGGCGGGGGGCCGTGGTGGTGGATCTGGACGACAACCGCTTCCTGGATTTCTGCGCGGGCATTGCGGTATGCTCCACCGGGCATTCCCATCCCGAGGTGGTGCAGGCCATCAAGGACCAGGCCGACAAGTTCCTGCACATGTCCGGCACCGACTTCTACTACCAGGTGATGGCCGATCTGGCCGAAAAGCTGGCCCAGTGCACCCCGGGCACTCCCGACAAGAAAGTCTTCTTCAGCAATTCCGGCACGGAGGCCATCGAGGCGGCCATGAAGCTGGCCCGGGCGCATACCCGGCGCAAGCATTTCATCTCGTTCATGGGGGGGTTCCATGGGCGTACGTATGGCAGCATGTCGCTTTCCGCCAGCAAGATTGTGCATAAATCCCAGTTCATGCCGCTGGTGCCCGGCGTGCACCATGCCCATTACCCCAACTTCTACCGGGACGTCTTCAACAGCGAAAGCCCGGAAGCCTGTGCCCGGGCCTGCCTGGATTACATCCGGGATTACCTGTTCAAAATGGTGGTGCCCCCGGATGAGGTGGCCGCCTTCGTGGTGGAGCCCATCCAGGGCGAAGGCGGCTACGTGGTGCCGCCCCAGGGCTTCCTGAGCGATTTGCAGGCCCTGGCCCGCGAGCATGGCATCCTGATTATTGCCGATGAAGTGCAGTCCGGCATGGGCCGCACCGGCAAAATGTGGGCCTCCCAGCATACCCCGGGCTTTGAGCCGGACATTATTGCTTCCGCCAAGGGGCTGGCTTCCGGCATGCCATTGGGGGCCACCATTGCCCGCGCCGAGCTGATGGATTGGCCGTCGGGTTCGCATGCCACCACCTTCGGGGGCAACCCGGTCAGCTGCGCCGCCGCCCTCAAAACCATCGAGCTGCTGGAAAACGGCCTTATCGACAATGCCCGGTTGCAGGGCCGCTTTTTGCGCACCCAGCTGCTGGAGCTGCTGGGCCCCTGGGATGTGGTCGGGGACGTGCGCGGCGAGGGCCTGATGCTGGCCATCGAAATCGTGGAGTCCCGTCAAAGCAAGAAGCCCCATCCCCAGTTGCGGGATCAAATTGTGGACGCCTGCTTCTATGAGGGCCTGCTGGTGCTGGGATGCGGCCAGACCAGTATCCGGTTCTGTCCGCCCCTGGTCATTGACGAGGAGCAAAGCATGCGGGCCATGCAGATTTTGCGGGGCGTGCTGAAAACGCATACCGCCTAGGCCGGGGTAAAGTTTTTTCCTGGCTGGCCGATACCCTCCCCAGAGACGTCTGAGGGATGAGCCTGCCTTGAACGAAGAACTGCCTTTTCTCCGCTACAACCGGCGCTGGTATGACGGCATCGCCAACCTGGCCATGGCCATCCACCTGAGCCGCCAGTTGCCCCCGGAAATCCAGAGCCTGATTGCCCGCAACCTGAACGAGACCATCGATCAGCAGCGGGAGTTGCGGCGTACCGATAACAACGCCTATTCCATCGGCCTGCCCCGTATGCTGGGCCTCTACAAGTCCAGCAACCGCCAGCGCTGGTACGATCCCTACCACCAGTTGCACCGGGCCTTTACCCACATGAGCGGGGTGCCCGATGATCTGCTGGCCGATTTTGCCGACCGGGTGCTGGATGTGCACGAATACGTCAAGTCCTACCTGGCCAACCGGCCCGCCCGCCTGTCGGATCCCCTGCACATGGCCGAGACGGTGGAAACCATTCTGCAAAAAACCTACGTGGGACTGGAAGAAGATGGCCGGGGTATCCGGGTGGTGTCCAACGGGGTGGATATGAACCCCGATCCCGGCCCGCACCGGCGGCGGCTGATTGTGCCCACCGACCCGCCCCGCCAGGGCAAGCGCCCGCATCCCCGCCACCGCTGAGGTTTTTTAGGGTACAATGTCTGCGGTCGTGAGCAGACAGAAAGGGCCCGCCCATGGGAGTCGTGGAACGTTTCCAGGCCATCGTGCCGATTGATAACCCCTCGGGGCGGGAAGCCGGTATTCGCAGCCGCATTGCCGACACCTTGCAATCCCTGGGGCTGGCCGATCAGACCGTGGACGCCGCTGGGAACCTGTTTGTCCGGGTGCCGGGCGCCGCCGGAAAGGAAGTCATCATGTTGTCGGCGCACATGGATAGCGTGCCGCCCTGCGAAGGCATCGTGCCCGTGCCGGACGTGCGCAACGAGCGGCCCATTATCCGCTCGCAAGGGCGCACCATCCTGGGGGCGGATGACAAGGCCGGCATTGCGGTGATTCTGGAAGTGATGTCCCAGTTGGCCCAGCAGGGCTTTCAATCCAACCATCCCCTGGAGCTGTTTTTCTCCACCGGCGAGGAAGTGGGGCTGACCGGGGCCAAGGGCTTTGACATGGGCCAGTCCCGTGCGGCTTACTGTTACGTGCTGGATGGGGAAGGCCGGGTGGGCCTGATTTTCAACGCGGGGCCCTCCCAGGAAAACATCGAAATCACCTGTACCGGCAAGGCCTCCCATGCGGGCATTGCCCCGGAAGCCGGGGTCAGTGCCATCCAGATGGGCGCGGCCCTGTGCGCGGCCCTGCCATCGGGTCGGCTGGCCGAGGATCTGACTGCCAACATCGGGGTCATCCAGGGCGGCAACGCCATGAACATTGTGGCCCCCAACCTGACCCTGCGCGCGGAGATGCGCAGCCACGACGAGGCCAAGCTGACCGCGCTGCTGGCCGAGTACGAGGCCACCTGCCGCGCGGTGGAGGGGCGTTTTCCGGGGGGTGCGGTGGCTTTCAGGCATGTGCGCCGCTACGATCAGTTTTACGTGGATCCCGCCCAGCCCGTGGTGGTGCGGGCCATGGAGGCTGGTCAACGGCGGGGGATCAACCCGGCCTGCATGCCCATGAACATCGGCTCCGACGCCCACGTGCTGAACGCCGGCGGCTTGCCCACGGTGGTGCTGGGCATGGGCTTCCACTATTCCCACAGCCTGGGCGAGTTTATTTTCTGCGAGGAGCTGGAGCAGGTCTGCCAGCTGGTGGCCGATCTGGTGGCCTAGGGATTTTCCGCGTCCGCCCGTTCCCGGGGGCGTTTTTGGAATCCGTGTTTACGTTTCTTCACAACCTAACATCGGATGTATAATGTTTGTTTTTATGCAAACACGAA
>CAYMIG010000005.1:0-242917 GCA_964390635.1 uncultured Vampirovibrionales bacterium
AAGCTTTTGCGGGGCCTGCGGCCCCGTCCCGCCGGTGCAGCCTTCCCCGCCCGGGGCCCCACAGCCCCCCGTCCCGCCGGTGCAGCCACCCCCCGTTCCGCCATCCCCACCCCCGGGAGGCCAGGACGCCCAGGGTGGCGGACAGCCCCCCCACCACGCCGCATAGACCGGAGAGCATCCCCAAAGCCCGCCCCCACCTGGCGGGCATTGGCTTTGTTAATTTTATTGTATATTCAACAATTTGTTGACTCTACAATCCTCGGAATCTGATAATATATGAATAGTCTAACCATTCCTTTCTTTCTTACGTAAAATTCGAGGCCCCAACTGGGGTCTTTTTTTTGCGCTGTAACCATGTGTGAAGGGGCAGGCAATTTGGCGATCATAAATTTGTTTATTTCTTTGTAGGCTGTTTTTCAGCATAGGCGCATTTGCTTTAGAGCGAGCAAATTATTTGGAGAGAGATGATGAGTTCTATACCGGCCAATGTGGCACAGCGTCCGCTGTTTAATCCCGGCGTCAACACCGCCCTGGCAGTGAATACCCTGCTGAATGCCGACCGTATTTCCGGTGACGGTGACCAGAACCTGGGCCGTGGCGAAATGCTGCGTTACGGCGATTATATGAGTCAGCAGGTCAGCACCTGGAATGCCTGGCACCAGTTTCTGGATTTTTTCGGTTTCGGCTTCCTGGTGGAGAACCAGTTGCGTGAGGCGGAGGCCGAGCAGCAACGCATTGCCTTCATTATCGATCATGCTGCCGACTTTTCGGGAGCCGACGGCAATGGCGCCACCATCAGCGCAAAAGACATCCAGCTGGTAGCGGCCCGGGACGGCAATGCCGCCACTCTGTCCGGGGTGGACTTCAAGCCCTTTACCCCGCAACCCGGGGGTAACCGGGAGCAACAGCTTCGCGACTATTTCAATTCCCCGGCTTTCAAAAACCTGAACCTCAGTCCTTCTGAAAGCATCCGCATGCTATACACCATCGTGCTGGAGCGCCAACCCGATCGGGGTGGCCAGCAATTCTGGGAAGGCCAGCTGCAAAACGGCATGCCTTTGAGTGGTATCGTGGAGGCCTTTATCAACAGCCCGGAATATAAGGAACGCTTTGGTCTCCAGGCCGCCTAGTGACTGGCTGAGGCCTCGCTGGGGATGCCGGGGGGGAGCTCCGCGCCGGGTTCCCCCAGCGGGATGCGGAAGCCAAAGGTGCTGCCCGCGCCCACTTCGCTCTTTACGAACACCTCGCCGTGGTGGTGCTTCTCGATGGCCACTTTTACCAGGTGCAGGCCCAGGCCGGTGCCTTTGACGGTGTGCACCTTGTTTTCCACCCGGTAGAAGCGGTCAAAGATGTGCGGCAGGTGCTCATCCGGGATGCCGATGCCGGTATCCTGCACGGAGACTTCCAGGGCGTCGCCCAGTTCGGTCACCTCGGCCCGCACCTTGATGCGCCCCCCTTCATCGGTGTACTTGATGGCGTTGCTCAGCAGGTTGCGCAGTACCCGCTCGATGCTGTCCGGGTTGATAAAGACCTTGGGCAGGTTGGACTCGATGGCCGTGGAGAGGGTGATGCTTTTCTGGTCGGCCAGCACTTTCACCGACTGCACGGTCAGGTTGATGACCGGGGTAATGTCGGCCAGCTCGCGTTCCAGCACGTAGGCGCCCTCTTCCAGGCGGGAGAAATCCAGGATGTCGTTCACCAGTTTTTTCAGGCGGTCGGTTTCCACGTTGATGGTTTCGATGAACTCGGTGTAGGTCTGGGGATCCAGGTCTTTGCCGTGGTTGTAAATGGTGTCCACGTAGCTTTTGATGGTGGTGACCGGGGTGCGCAGCTCGTGGCTGACGTTGGAGATGAAGCTGGTTTTCAGCTTGTCCACCTCGTTTTCCTTGGTAATGTCGTGCATAATCATCACGAAGCCCAGGGTTTTGCCCTCGGCGTCCTGGATGGGGGAGAGCATGACCTTGAAGGCGGTGTCCGGCACCTCAATCTTGCAGGTCATCAGCAGGTTGCCGTCCTTGTTGCGGCGGCCCTGCTCCTCGAAATCGCGCATGACCGGCTCGAAGCATTTTTCGCCCTCCTCGGTCATGTAATCGCCCAGACCGGTGCCAATGGCCCACTCGCTGGACTTAAAGCCCAGCATCTGGCAGGCGGCGTCGTTGATGATGGCAATCTTGCCCTGGTTGTCGCACACCACCACCCCGTCGGCGATACTCAGCAAGATGGCCTTCAGCTTGTTGCGCTCAAAGGTAATGGTTTCCAGGTTCTGATCCTCGTAGGCCCGCAGGCGCATGGACATGTCGTTGAACGATTCGGCCAGGGTCTTCAGCTCTCCCCACAGGTCGTGCTCGGTGATTTTGTAGCCAAAATCTCCGGTGGAAAGCCGCTTAACCCCCCGCACAAAGGTGCGCAGGTGCTTGCTGAGGATGTAGGTATTCAGGGTGACGGCCAGAATAGAGATAAACCAGGCGCTCAGGAACATCCAGATGATGGTATTGCTGGTGGCGCCCTTGATTTCTTGCAGGGCCTTGCCGCTCAGCCACACATGCCCGGTGCCCAGGGCGATGGGATCCACCGTCAGCCCCCCGGAACGGCGCAGGGGAAACTGCACGTGCAGGGCCTTTTGCAGGTCTTTTTCGGAGACCTTGCTTTTTTGATAAATCAGGTTGCCCTTGGCGTCGTAAAAGGCGATGGCCGACACCTCGTCGCTGGCGGTCAGCATTTGCTGGCCAAAGTCCTGCAGCTCGGCTTCCGCGTTAAAAGAGGCGATGCGCTCGGCGCCACCCGCCGAGATCATGCGGGTGATCATATCCGTAAAGCGGTCGTAATTGTTGTTCAGCGTGTTGTAGTAGTTGAAATAGATGACCGTGGCCACGATCAGGAAGGCCAGGGAAATGGCCCCGATGACAAAAAGCAGGATGCGGTTTTCGGAAGTGAAGACAGGGTTTTTCCGAGCCGCGGGGGAGTTCACAACCAAGGCCTGATCCTCACGCTTTAGCCCGCGCCCAAAGACGCTACCCTTATTCTACAGGATCTTTCGCGGCGGGGGCAGACGGCGGGGCTATTCCAGCATTTGGCCTTGCAGGATTTCCCGGGCGAACTTCTTGGACTCGTCCAAATCGGGCCCTGGCCCGTCCGGCAGGGCAACGGGCATGGGCGCCGGCGTGGGGGGGGCATCGGTCTCGGGGGGAAGGGCCTGATAGGCCTGGGCCAGGGCGGCTTCCTCGTCCTCTTCCGGCATGTCGGCGGGGGGCAGATCGACGGGGCCAGGGGCCTCTGCTTCCTCCGGGCCCTGGGGCAGCGCGTCCATCAGGGCGGCCAGGTGCGAGGGCAGGCTGGGCATACCGGCAGGCTCATCCGCCGCTGCCGGGATGGCGGGCTGGGGGGGCAGGTCGGTTTGCGGTGATGCCGGGGCGGGCAAGGGGGCCATGGCGGGGGAAGTCGCCGCGACAGACGGGTGGGGGCGGTTTTTTTCCAGCACCAGCTGAATGCGCATGGGGCGCCCGTAAAACTTGTCCACCGCCTTTTGCAGGTGGATGAACTTTTTTTCACCCTTTAGCGTGTTCAGGATGGCCTCGCTGGGGCAGCCGATGGTCAGCAGGTCGTCGTTCAGGCTGATGGGGAAGGTTTGCTGCTGGGCCAGCGACTTGGTGGCCCCCGGAATGGTGGCCACGATGCGGGCGTAATCGGCATCCAGCGAGCCGCCGGGAGGGGCCGCCGGACGGGGGGGCGTCGCGCTGCCGGGCGTGGCCGGGGCCATGGGGGAAACCATGCCGGTTTCGGGCATGGCGGCGGGCCGGGGTTGCGGGGCGGGCATGGGTTGGCTGATCGCCGCCGGGGCAGTGGCGGGCAAGGTCGGGATGCCGCCGGCCAGTTGGGCCTCCAGTTTGGCCACCCGCTCCGCCAGTTCCTTCACCACCTGGATGTCGTAGCGGTAGGCCAGCTCAATGAGGCCTACCTCCAGCCACAGCTGGGGTTGCTGGCTGTTGCGGATGTTGCGCTCGATAAACGACAGCCGCCCGATGATTTGGGGAAGCTCCTCCGGCTCTGAAAACAGCCCGGCCTGCTGACCGAGGGCCGCGAAATAGTCGGCGGGCAGGCTTAGTTTGTCGGCGGAGGCGGCGGGCCCGGCTGCCTGCACCAGCAGCAGGTTGCGAAAGTGCAGGGTCAGGTCTTTCAGCAGCTGGATGGGCTCAATGCCCCGGTTCAGCAGCTCGCCCAGCTCGTTGAGCAGGTCGGCGGCCCGGCGTTCGGCAATGGCCGCGCCCAGCTTCAGCAGGATGTCCTCTTCCAGGGTGCCGATGAACAGCGCCACGTCCTTGCGGTCAATCACCTTGCCGGCTTCGGCCCGGCCCAGCACGGCCACCTGATCCAGCAGGCCCACCGCATCGCGCATGCCGCCCCGGGCATGCCGGGCGATCATGTGCAGGGCTTCGTCGTTAATGCGGATCTGCTCCACCTCGGCAATGTGTTGCAGTCGGCTGACGATGTTTTCGGTGGTGATGCGGTTGAAATCGAACCGCTGGCAACGGCTGACGATGGTGGGCAGTACTTTGTGCGCCTCGGTGGTGGCAAAAATAAAGATGACGTTGGGCGGGGGCTCCTCCAGGGTCTTCAGCAGGGCGTTGAAGGCCTGGGTGGTGAGCATGTGCACCTCATCGATGATGTACACCTTGAAGCGCCCGCTCATGGAGGAGTACTGGCAGTTTTCAATCAGTTCGCGGGCATCGTCCACCTTGTTGTTGCTGGCCGCGTCGAACTCAATCACATCCAGGGCGTTGCCCTCGGCAATGCCGGTGCATGTGGCGCATTGCAGGCAGGGATCCACAGTGGGGCCCTGCTCGCAGTTTAGCGATTTGGCAAAGATACGCGCGGTGGAGGTTTTTCCGGTGCCCCGTGGCCCGCAGAACAGATAGGCATGGGCGACTTTATTCAGCTGGATGGCGTTGCCCAGGGTCTGCACAATGGCTTCTTGCCCCACCACGTCGGCAAACCGCTGGGGGCGGTACTTGCGGTACAGGGGGATATAGGTCTCAATGCGGGTTTGCGCGCCGCCTTGCGGAATATCCAGGGGAAGATTCGCCATCGCCAACCGTCCATTCTCTCTCTTTCTCGTAGGTCTAGTGTACCGGAAGGCGCCCCCCAAATAAAGGCCATGTGAAGCCGGTTTGCGGTTTGGTTACAAGCCCGCTAAACCAGGTGGGAGAGGGCGGGCAGGGCTTCCTGCAAAACGGCGTCGGCGGCGTTTTCGGCCAAGCCGTCTTGCCAGTCGGCAGCGGGCCGGGCCCGCCATTTTTCTTGCAGGCGGCGAAAGCCGATCAGGCAAAGATCATCCAGGCCGGCAATAAAGTTGCGCAGCATGCCGTGCAGGCCACCCGCATGCGGGGTGGCGGACGCCGGCGTATGTTGCAGCGGGGGTGTCCAATTGGATGAAAACAGCTGTCCCTGCGGCGGGTTAGTGCCCGGACGGCTGGCAGCGGGCCGGGCAATGGTCGGGGTCTGGGTGGAAACGGGGTTCATGCGCAACACCTTGCTTGTCGCATCATACCGCTGGTATTAAACCGGCCAGCGGGCATCCGTTGCGGGGCAATTTTACGACTGGAGCGCTTTTATGTAAACAAGCATTTTCAAGTGGAGAAGCGCGCTATGGATCTTTCGACCTTGCCCATTACGGCCCGGTTTTCGGCCAGTTCCCGTCTTGCGACCCGGAGGATTCATACTCAGGTGGGGCCGGTGGATATGACATCCCGGAACAACCCGTCTTTGCCGGCCCCATCAACCCTGTCCGTGCTGAGGGGAATGCCCAACGTGCATTTTGCCGGTCTCAAGCTGGATCCGGCGGGCGAATTCGAGCTGGCCCTGGGCGCGGATCGCCTGAACGACATTGTGGACAACAAGATGCGCAAGCTGGTGCTGGATGTGCCGGCTTCAGCCTATGCCGGGCTGAGTCCCGCCAACCAGCGGGCCCTGGTGCACCTGGTCAAGGCGGCCCGTATCCTGAACGACGTGTTTCTGAAGCAGGACCACCCCGATAACCTGGAGGCTCGCCGCCTGCTGGAAGAAGCCGCCGCCCGGGGCGATTCCACCGCGCGCAAGGCCCTGGCCGTGTTCACCATGCACAACGGCATTGAGGGGCACGATATGTACAGCAAGCAGACCCGGCCCCTGCGGCTGTTCAAGCACAAGAAACTGCAGCCGGGCAAGGCGTTTTACCCACAGGATCTCACCCGCCGGGAGCTGGTGGGCTACCTGCTGAAGCATCCTGGCCAGGCTTCGGCCATTCTGGGCAGCAACACGGTGGTGCGCCGCGAGGGGGATCGCCTGGTGGCCGAGCCTTTCTCGGTGGCCTTCCGCGAGGAGATGGAAGCGGCGGCGGAAGAACTGCAAGCCGCCGCCCGGGAAACCGATCACGACGGCCTGCGCCGCTACCTGCAATGGCAGGCCCAGGCGCTGGTGAACGACAGCGACCCGGAAATGCCCTACCGGGCCGACGCTGCCTGGGTAGACCTGGAAGATTCCCCCCTGGAGTTCACCATCGGGCGGGAGAGCTATGAGGATCGCATGTCCGCCGACGCGGCCAACCATCCCAAAGTGGCCCGCCTGCTGGAGGCCAACGGCATCAAGGCCAAGTCCAAGGACAGCATCGGGGTGCGGGTGGGCATCGTGAACCGGGAATCGGCGGCGGAAATTGCCGACTACCGCCGGCATCTCAAGGGCTTCAGCGAGGAGATGCCGTTGAAAGATCTGTACCCCAAGGCTGCTGGCAAGGGCGAAGCGCGCATGACCTTTGCCGATGTGGATCTGGTGGCCATTACCGGCGATTACGCCGCGGTGCGGGGCGGCATTACCATTGCCCAGAACCTTCCCAACGATGACAAGCTGGCCGTGCAGCAGGGCGAAGGCAGCCGCCTGGTCTTTCACCGCCAGGTGCGCCAGGGCGGGGATCCGGCCCAGCAGCAAAAGTTTCTGGATGCCCTGATCGATCCGGCCCAGCATGCCTGGTACGACCCGGATTCCGACTTTTTATTCACCGTGGGTCACGAGCTGGGCCATTCCCTGGGGCCCTCCGCCACCCGGGACGGTCGGGACAAGAAGGCCGCCCTGGGCAAGTACGGCGACATGCTGGAAGAGAACAAGGCCGACCTCATTTCCATCGTCATGACCGATTACTTCGTGAAAATCGGCAAGTTTACCCCCGAGTACGCCAACAGGCTCTATCTCACCTGGGCAGCGGGCGAGCTGCCCATCAAGCAGCCCAGCCTGGACGAGGCACACCGGGCCCGATCCGTGATGCAGCTCAACTACTTCCGGGAAAAGGGGGCCATCGTGTTCGAAGCCGGCGGCAAGCTGCGCATTGTGCCCGAGAAAATGGCCCAGGCCGGGCGCGACATGCTTACCGAGGTGGTGCGGTTGCAGCTGGATGGCGATGTGGAGAAGGCCGAAGCCTTCGTGAAACGCTACGTGCAATGGGACGATGCCCTGGCCTATGGGGCCGCCGAGCGCATGAAGCTGAAACCCAGGCTCTACCGCCTGGTTGAGCAGCCGCTGGCCGATCAGCTGATGGCGCGTGCCGATCAAATCCTGGCCGCCCGCAACGGGGGCTAATCCCGGTCAAACACGTTCTGGTGGGCCTGGCGGGCATGCCGTTTGCTCACCTGGGTGTAAATCTGGGTGGTGCTGATGTCGCTGTGCCCCAGCAGTTCCTGCACCACCCGCAGATCGGCCCCGTTTTCCAGCAGGTGCGTGGCGAAGCTGTGCCGGAAGGTATGGGGAGACACTTCCCGCCCCAGCACCGGACGCATGGCCTTCACCCGCCCCCAGACCTCCCGCCGGCTAAGAGGCTCCTTAAACAGCCCGTCCTCGGTCAGGTTGGGAAACAGCGGATCGTCCCCGGCCAGGCTAGTGGCTTCCAGGTATTTTTTAACCACCTGGATGGACACGTCCCCCAGGGGAATCAGGCGCTCCTTGCCTCCCTTGCCCAGCACCCGCAGGTAGCCGCCGGCCATGTCCACCGATTTGACGCTCAGCCCGGTCAGCTCGGAAACCCGCAGCCCGCCGGCGTATAGCAGTTCCACAATCACCTTGTCCTGCAGGGGGATGCGGTCGCTGTTCAGCAGGCGGCTGACCTCGCCCACGGTCAGCACCTTGGGCAGGGGTTTCAGTCGCTTGGGCAACTCCAGCAAGCCCATGGGGTTTTCCCGCACCAGCCCCCGGCCCTGCATCCACTGGTAAAAGCCCTTGATGCTGCTGATTTTGCGCAGGATGGAGGTGGTAGCGTTTTGCCGCTGCCGCAGCTCGGCCATGTACTGGTTGACCTCCCGCCGGGAGATTTGGTATAGCTTGCTCTTGCGGCTTTCCTGGAAGTTCAGGAAGTCCAGCACATCGCGTTCGTAGGCGGCCAGGGTGTGCGGGGAGTAGCCCCGCTCATGCGCCAGATGGTCGAGGTATTCCGAAAGCAGCAGGTACATAGGGGTTAACGGCTGCTGACGCCCATCCCCGACGCCAGCCGCTTGAATTCCTCGGGGCGGGCAGTGCGGCCCAGCGCGTCGTCAAAGGTCACCAGTCCCTGCTTGTACAGGTTGAACAGCGAGGCTTCCATGGTGATCATGTTGTACTGGGCGCCGGTTTGGATGGAGGAGTAAATTTGCGCGGTCTTGCCTTCCCGGATGAGGTTGGCGATGGCCGGGGTGATGATCATGATTTCCTGGGCCATGACCCGCCCGGATTGCTCGCCCAGCTCGTTGACGCGGGGCAGCAGGGCCTGCGAGAATACCGCCACCAGGGAGTTGGAGAGCTGCACCCGGATTTGCTGTTGCTGCTCGGGGGGAAACACGTCCACAATCCGGTCGACGGTCTGCATGGCGCTGGAGGTGTGCAGGGTGCCCATCACCAAGTGGCCCGTTTCGGCTGCGGTCAGCGCCAGGCGGATGGTTTCAAGGTCCCGCATCTCACCCACCAGGATGACGTCGGGGTCTTCACGAAGCGCGGCGCGCAGGGCGTTGTCAAAGCTGCGGGTATCCTGCCCCAGCTCGCGCTGGTGAACCACCGAGCGCTTGGAGGGGTGGATAAATTCGATGGGATCCTCGATGGTGAGGATGTGGTGGGCGTGGTTGCTGTTGATGTAGTCGATCATGGCGGCCAGGGTGGTGGACTTCCCTGAACCGGTGGGCCCGGTCACCAGGATGAGGCCCTTTGGGCGCTCGGCGGTTTCCCGGCAGATTTCCGGCAGGTTGAGCTGCTCAAAGGAGGGCACTTCCGACGTAATGGTCCGCAGGGCCGCCGCATAGGAGCCCTTGTCCTTGTATACGTTCACCCGGAAGCGGCCCAGGCCGGAAATCCCGTAGGAGCAGTCCAGGTCCCAGTTCTGTTCCAGTACCCGGCGCTGTTCGTTGGTCAGCATGCTGAAAATCAGGCGCTGGCAATCTTCCTTGGTAAGCGGGGGGTATTCGGTGCGCACCAGGTTGCCGTCAATCCGCATAATAGGCGGCAGGCCCGGCGACATGTGCAAGTCGCTGGCGCCCCGTTCAAATACCTGGCTCAGTAATTCTTCCAAAATCATGGGTTGTGGCTCCTCTATCCACCGGCGGTGAGAACGTACTTATGTTTTATTGTACAGAATTTCGCCCCGGCCCGTGGTTTTTTGCTGCCTGCGGGCGCACAAAATTCCTCTTATCGGATGAATTCGATACAATGAAGGCATGTCTGCCATGCCGCCCCCGATCCCCCCCATGGAACGATTGCTGCGCACCCTGCTGGGGGCGGTGACCACCCTGGGGGTGTTGGCCGCCGTGCTGGCCCTGGCCCACTACTTCTACTCCCTGGTGGCCCTGCTGGGGGTGGTGCTCATCCTTACCTACATTTTGCTGGGGCCGGTCAACCTGCTTGAGTCGGGCCTGCGTCGGCTTTCGGGCTTGCTGGCCCGCTGGTCGGCCTACCGCCGCCTGACCCGGGGCCCGGAGGCCAACCCCCGCATCGTGGCGGTTATTGGGGTGTTTCTGGTGTTCTTGTGCGTCATCGTCTTTGCCTCGGTGCGCTTTTTGCCGGTACTGGGCCACCAGCTGGGAGATCTGGCCAAGAGCGCCACGGAGCAGCTTAATCGGGGCGCCTACGAGGTGATTGACTGGGCGGATGCCCATGTGGGCCAAGGCACCCTCAAAAAGCTGTTTGCCCAGGACATTGTGCAGGCCCAGCGGGAGGGGCGGGTGACCCATCCTTCCCCCAAGGGCACCCCGGTGACCGCGGAAGAGAAGCGGGTCATCCAGGGTAGCGTGCTCAAAAATACTTTCAGCCACCTGGAAAAAGGGCTCAGTTCCGTGGTGCCCGGTTTTATCGGGCTGGTCACCGGCACCCTGAACGGCCTGGTCTACTTCCTGGCCGGGCTGTTGCTGGTGTTCTACTTCCTGGTGGACGGCCACAAGTTCAAGCCCGCCATGCTGACCCTGGTGCCCGATGCCGGGGCCAGGCAGACCCTCTCCAGCCTGCTGGGAAGCTTCCACCAGGTGATGTTCTCCTTCATCAAGGGCCAGGTGATGTTGGGCATCCTGACCGGCTGCTACATGACGGTGATTTACCACATTTTTCACGTGCCCTACGCCTTTTTGCTGGGGGTGGTGTTTGCTATCGCCGAACTGCTGCCGGTGGTGGGCACCTGGATTGGCATTGGCCTCGGCCTGACCGTTATCTTGCTGAACATGGAGCCCGTGGTAGCCCTGTGGGTGTGGCTGTGTTCCTACGGCTTCCAGTCCATCAAAGACAATATCCTGGCCCCCAAGGTGGTGGGCGAGGTGATGGGCCTGCACCCGCTGGCCATCATCCTGTCCCTGCTCATCTGCGCCAAGCTGGCCGGGCTCATTGGGGTGCTACTGGCCCTGCCGCTGGCCAGCATGCTCAACGTCGTCATTCGCTACCTGCTGCAGCTGGATCGGCTTGAGGGCGTCGCGGAGGATGCCGCCTGATGGCCAAGCGGGTGACGGAGGGCAGGCCGGGAGTGCTGAGTCCGCTGAGCATCGTGAACCTGGTGGTTTTGTGCGTGTTGGCGCTGATAGCCGTGCTGCTGGTGGTGACCCATCACCTGACCAGCGTGGTCATTCTGCTGGCGGTGGTGGCCCTGATCACCTACCTGCTGCTGGGGCCGGTCCACTTTATCGAGATCCTGGTGCTGAAAAGCCCGCTGGCCCGGATGAACCTGCGCCTTCCCTGGAGCCCGGCCCCCCTGACCATGACCCCGGGCCTCAGGCGCAGTCTGGCCATTGTCACCGTTTACCTGCTGGGCTTGCTGCTGGTGGCGGCGGTGCTGTTTCGCATGATTCCCTTGCTGCTTGGGCAGTTGTCCGGCCTGGCGCATGAGCTGCCCACCTACATTGCCAAGGCCGAGGCCATGCCGGGGGCGTCGGTGCCGGTGGAAAAGGAACCCGAGAGCCTGTCGGAACTGCTGAGCGGGGCCATTACCGCCACCGCCCCCGAGGCGGGGCAAGCGTCTGCCGTCCCGGCCCCCCCAACCGAAAAGAAGATGCCCCGGGTCACCTCCGGCCTGCTGGTGAAAAAATCGGTGCAGCTGTTGCAGGAATACGCGGCCCGCATTGGCACCGCCCTGCTGAACGTCGGGGCCACGGCCCTGACCGGCCTGGTTTATTTCCTGACCGCCCTGGTCATGGTGTTTTACCTGTTGCACGATGGCCGGCTGCTGAAGGAGCGCTTCGTGGCCATCCTGCCCGAAAGTGCCGAGCGGGAGGCATCCCGCTACCTGGAACATCTGCATGGGCAGATTTTTACCTACCTGAAGGGGCAGGTGATGGTGAACTTCCTTTGGGGCGGCATGATGTACCTGCTGCTGTTGCTGCTGGAGGTGAAATACAGCCTGTTGCTGGCCCTGTTTTTCGGGTTTTCGGCCATCATCCCGGTAATAGGGCCGTGGTTTGGCATGCTGCCCATTGCCCTGGTGACCCTGCTGGGAGACAGCCCGCTGCCTTTTGGCCAGGTGCTGTTGTTCAACGGGGTGTTCTACATGGTCAAGACCTACTGGCTGTGGCCCCGGCTGATTCCCCGCAAATACGACCTCCACCCGGTGCTCTTCATCCTGACCTTTATGGTCTGCCTGCAGGTGGTGGGTTACCTGGGCATCCTGCTGTCGTTCCCGGTAACCGGCCTGCTGGGGGGCACCTACGCCTACCTGCAAGGGCGCAGCTTTCCCGATTCAGAAGACGTGCTTGCCCATGATGACGCCGTGGGCGGCGCCGGTGCATGAGGGGATGTTGTTGGGCCGCTGAAGCAGGCTGGCCCAGGCCAGGATGGCAAAGGCCAGGGCTTCCTTGTACTGGTCGGGGATGCCGTGGTCGGCGTGGGTTTGCAGGGTCACCGCCCGGTGGTGCTCCGCAAAGCCTCGGCGCAAGTTTTCCAGCAGCGTAGGGTTTTTGGCGCCACCCCCACCAACAATCACCGTGCTAACCGGGGTGTGCGGAAACACAAACTGCTCGTAGGCCTTCACGATGCTCTGGGCGGTAAAGGCATTCAGGGTGGCCAGCCAGTCGACGGGGGGCAGCTGGCCGTATTCCGGGTGTCCCAGCAGGGTTTCCAGGAAGGGCACGCCAAACAGCTCCCGTCCGGTGGTCTTGGGGGGCGGCTGTTGCAGGTAGGGGTGCCGCAGCAGCTCGTTTAACAGGGGGTAAAACATCTTACCCCGCCCGGCCAGCGCCCCGTCGGCGTCGTAGGGCTGCCCGAAAAAGCGGGCGGCGGCGGCATCCATCAGCATGTTGCCGGGGCCGGTATCGAAGGCGATCACCGGGATGCCCGCTTCCCGCTGGGCCTTGCGTGCGGGCACCACCGTCACGTTGGCAATCCCCCCGATATTCTGCACGCAACGGCCCGTGGTCTCATCCTGAAACAACAGCACGTCGGCAAAGCACACCAGGGGGGCACCTTGGCCGCCGGCGGCCATGTCCCGGGGCCGAAAGTCGGCAATCACCCGCACCCCGGTGCGTTCGGCAATGAGGGAGGGCTCCCCGATTTGTAGCGTCCCGCCCATGGCGCCCGGGGTGGCGGGTGGCCAGTGGTACAGGGTTTGCCCATGCGAGCCGATACAGGCCACATCCTGGGGGGGGATGCCGTGGATGTCCATCAGGGCCTGGGCGGTGTCGGCAAACAGCTCGCCCACCGCCACGTTCAGCCGGCACAATTCTTCCAGGTGCACGGCCTGGCTGGCCATGCAGTCCAGCAGCCGCTGGCGGAGCGCCTCGGGCATGGGCTGGCTGTGGGTGGCCACAATGCGGGACTCCAGCCGCCCGGCCACCATGGCCAGTTCGGCCAGGCAGGCGTCCACGGCATCCACCGAGGTACCCGACATCAGGCCCATCACCTTAAGAGGCTGTATGCTTTCCGCCTTGTACAAAGAGCCGCTCCAATGCGCGTAAAAACTGGATGAGTCGGGTTTCATGGTGCTTGATGAGCGGGTCTACCAGGATGGTATAGGCCCCAATGCGGTTGCCCACCCAGATGTCGGTGAGCGGGCGGTCTCCCACCATGGCCACTTCGTGCGCCTGGAGGCCCATCATCTCCAGGGCCTGGTAGAAAGTGCCCCGCCGGGGCTTGCGGGCGTTGCCGATGCATGGCATCTGCAGCACCTGTTCGGCATTCCGCACGTAGTCAGGCCGCTTGTTGTTGGAGAGCACCACCAACTGAAAGCCCGCTTCCCGCAAGCCTTGCAGCCAGGCGGCGATGCGCTCCTCTAGCACCCCGCTTTTGGGGGCCATGATGGTGTTGTCCAGGTCAAAGATAAACCCCTTGATGCCCCGGGCTTTCAGGGCGTCTAGGTCGATGGTGGTGATGTCTTCCACAAACAGATCAGGCCGGACCAGCAACGGGGATGCGCTCCTTTCCGCGTAAAATAGACCACTCCGAGGCATCCAGCCCGGCGGGCACGGGCAGGATCGCCACCTGGTTGGTCTGCACCGCCTGCAACGGAAAGCCCGATTCGTCATAAATCGCTTCCAGGCGCAGGCGCCGGCTGCCCCCGGGGGTAATCCAGTCAATTTCATCTCCCGCCCGGAAGGGGTTGCGGGCCACAAAGCGCAGTCCCTGCGCGGTGTGCCGGCAGCCGGCGGCATCCGCCTGGACGGTGGCCAGGAAGGTGGTGGTTTGGTGGCTGCGGGAATCCTGGTAGTTGTAGGCGTTCTTGTCCGGGCGCCCGTTGAAAAAGCCTTCCGTAAAACCCCGGTTGCCGGCGGCGGACAGTTCCGCCGTCCAGCGGGCCAGCTGCTCCTCGGAGGCCCGGGGGTGACTCTGGTAGTAGTCGATGGCCTCCCGATAGATGCGGGCGGCGGTGGCCGCGTAATACACGCTCTTGGTGCGGCCTTCCACCTTGAAGGAGACAATGCCCGCCTCTTGCAGTGTCCGCAAATGGCCGATCAGGCAGAGGTCTTTCGAGTTCAGCATGTAGCTGCCCTTGTCGTCCTCCTCAAAGGTATATACGTCATGCGGACGGGTGGTTTCGCTCATGTCCAGGGTTTTCAGGCCGGCCTCCTCAAACTCCCAGCGGCAGCTGTTGCCGCACATGCCCTTGTTGGAGTTCTTGGTGTTGTCGGTTAGGTAATCGCTAATGACGCAGCGCCCGGAATAGGCCACGCACAGGGAACCATGCACGAAGCATTCCAGTTCCAGGCCGGGCAGGGCCTCGTGGATCTCCACGATTTCCCGGTAAGGCACTTCCCGGGCCAGGATCACCCGGCTCACCCCCAGATCCTGCCAGAAGGCGCAGGCTTCCCGGTTCAGGGTGTTGGCCTGGGTGGAGAGATGCAGGGGCACATCCGGGGCGTAGCGCCGGGCCAGCCGGTACATGCCCGGATCGGTGAAGATGATGGCGTCCGGGCGCAGGGCCTGCAATTGCTCCAGGTGGGGGATGGCCCGGTCCAGGTCCCGGTTGGAGGCGAAAATGTTGAGGGTGACATAGGCCTTCACCCCCCGGGCTTGCGCGTAATGCACGTGCTCGGCCAGGTTGCCCGCCGTGAATTGCTCGCCCCGGCTGGGGGTGCGCAGACTGGCCATGGGCAGTCCCAGATAGACGGCATCTGCCCCGTAGGCAATGGCATAGCGCAGTTTTTCGGGGCTGCCCGCAGGCATCAACAGTTCGGGTTTCATAAGGCAAGGATAGCAAAACAGGGTGAAAAAACAAGCGGCGCCCGCCGGGGAGGGCACCGCTTGTTATGCCTGGGTGGCGGGTTTGGGCCTAGCCGGCCTCGCCCGGTTCTTCCGGTGGGGTGGGCGGCGCATCCAGCTTCAGGGGCGCCTGGCGGCCTTCGCCCTGGCCCATCGCCTCGGCTTCGGCCATGGCCTTTTCCTCGTCCTCGATGGGCACGATCTTGGTGACCGAGGCCACGTAATCGGACTCATCCAGGTTTTGAATGCGCACCCCGGTGGCCATACGGCTCTGGCGGGAGATATCCCCCGCCCGAAGGCGTACCACCACGCCGTTGGCGCTCACCAGCATCAGCTCGTCCTCGTCCCGCACCACGGCGGTGTTGGTCACCCGGCTGCGGGCGTTCTTGAACTTGGTGGAAATCAGCCCGATGCCGCCCCGGTTCTGGATGCGGAATTCGGACACGTTGGTGCGCTTGCCGAAACCGTCGTTGGTGATGATGAGGATATCGGCGTTGGCCTCGTGGGGCACAATGCTGAAGTCCACAATCTCGTCCCCGCTGCGCATCTTCATGGAGGTGACCCCTCGGGCCGGGCGGCCCAGCGGGCGGAGATCCTTCACCGGGAAGCGGATGGCCATGCCCAGGCTGGTGCCGATGAGCACCTGGTCTTCCTCCAGGGCCGGCAGTACCCAGCCCAGCACGTCGTTTTCCTCCAGGGTGATGGCGATAATGCCGCTGCGGCGGATGCTTTCGAAGTTGTCCAGGTGAATCTTCTTGATCCAGCCCTGGCGGGTCAGCATGATGAGGAACTTGTTGGGGTCGAAGTCCTTCACCGGCACCACGGCGGTCACCTTTTCCTCCTGCTCGATGGGCAGCAGGTTGATCATGGCCAGCCCCTTGGCGGAGCGCCCGCCTTCCGGCAGATCGTATACCTTCAGGCTGTACACCCGCCCCCGGTTGGTGAAGAACAGCACGTGGCTGTGCATGCCGGCCATAAAGAAGTGGGTCACATCATCCTCTTCGCGGGTCTTGATGCCCCCCTGCCCCCGGGTGGCCCGGGCCTGCCGCTTGAAGGTATCCAGCGGGATGCGTTTGATGTAGCCTTGGGCGGTGATGAAGACGGCCATGGCATCGTTGGGGGTCAGGTCCTCGATGGTGAAGTCGTCGTCCTCGGCGGGCTGGATGGTGGTCTTGCGCGGATCGCCATGCTTTTCCTTGGCTTCCAGCAGTTCCTTCTTGATGAGGGAAAGCACCTTGTTGCGGTCGGCCAGGATGGCGTCGTATTCCGCAATCTGGGCCAGCAGGTCGGCATGTTCGCCGGCAATCTTCTCCCGCTCCAGCCCGGTCAGGCGGCGCAACTGCATTTCCAGGATGGCGTTGGCCTGCTCCTCATCCAGGCTGTAGCGCGAGATGAGCTGCTCGCGAGCCGCCTCGGTAGAATCCGCGTTACGAATGAGCTGGATGATGTTGTCCAGATCGCCGATGGCAATCATCAGGCCGGCCAGGATGTGGGCCCGCTTGGCCGCCTTTTTGCGCAAAAACTCCGTGCGGCGGGTGATGACCACCGTGCGGTGCTCGATGAACTCGCTCAGCACATCCAACAGGTTCAGCAGGCGGGGCTGGTTTTTCACCAGGGCCAGCATGTTTACCCCGAAGGTGGTTTGCAGCTGGGTATGCTTGTACAGGTTGCGCAGCACCACATCGGGCTTGGCGTCGCGCTTCAGCTCGATGACCAGGCGCATGCCGTCCCGGTCGGACTCGTTGCGCAGGTCGCTGATGCCCTCAATCTTTTTATCCCGCACCAGGTCGGCCATTTTCTCAATCAGGTTAGTCACGTTCACCTGGAAGGGAATCTCGGTGACCACGATGGCCATGCGCTCCTGGCGGCCCCCGCTGCCGGGAATGGTTTCGATGTTGGCCACGGCGCGCATGGTGATGCTGCCCCGTCCCGTGCGGAAAGCCTCCCGGATGCCGGATTGCCCGATGATTTGCCCGCCGGTGGGGAAGTCCGGGCCCTTGATGTACTGCAGCATGTCATCCGGGCCCAGGGCGGGGTTGTCGATGAGGGCGCACAGGCCGTCCACCACCTCGCCCAGGTTGAAGGGCGGGATGTTGGTGGCCATGCCCACCGCAATGCCGCTGGATCCGTTCAGCAGCAGCATGGGCAGGCGGCAAGGCAGCACGGAGGGCTCCTGCTCGGAGCCGTCGTAGTTGTCCACGAAGTCCACCGTGTCCTGCTCGATGTCTTCCAGCATGGTGGTGGCAATCTGGGTCAGCTTGCACTCGGTGTACCGCATGGCGGCTGCGTTGTCGCCTTCAATGCTGCCAAAGTTGCCGTGCCCGTTCACCAGGGGGTAGCGGCTGGAAAAGTCCTGGGCCAGGCGCACCAGGGCGTCGTACACCGCGGTATCGCCGTGGGGGTGGTACTTACCCAGTACCTCGCCCACCACCTTGGCGCACTTCTTGAAGGGCTTCTCGGGGGACAGGCCCATCTCGTGCATGGCGTACAAAATACGGCGGTGCACGGGCTTCAGGCCATCCCGCACGTCGGGCAGGGCGCGGCCCACGATGACGCTCATGGCGTAGTCAATATAGGAGCGGCGCATTTCGTCCCGGATGCTGATGGGAACGATCTTGCCGTCGCCGAAAATCTGTTGTTGTGAACTCAAGGTGTGCTGCCTTTCCTGATTGTTGAACCCGGCTGGGGAATGAAGGGGGCTGGAGAACCGGGGGCCCTCCGCCGGGCTTTGAAACGCTCTAACCGCAGCCGTCCGGCTTGCGCAACGTATTATAGCGCAAACACGCGCCGTCCATGGCCTTGGTTAACCTTCTTTTTACGAACGCCCAAACCCCGGCTATAACTTAAGACGCCGCCCCCGCGTCTTTGTTCATCAGGCGCGCCCCCCGTCGCAGCAGGAACACCCCCAGCAGGCGCGACAGCCACACCGGGTGGTAGCCCCGCAGGCTCTCCAGCTGGTAGGTGGAAAGCTGGATGATGCGCCCCGGATCGGCGGTGGCAATGTGCAAAACCCCTCCCTGGTTGGCCAGAATGGTTCCCGGTGCTTCGGTATAGCTGCCATAGGGGTTGGCAATGACCATGGGGTCGATAAACAGCAGCATGCGCTTGCCAATGTGGCTGTGGCACACCACCCAGGGGTAAAGCGAGCGGAACTGCCGCCACAGGGCATCGGGATCCTGACGCCAGTCAATGCGTCCGTCCTCGGGCTTAATGGAAGGGTAATAGCTCTGCTGGTTTTCATCCTGGGGGAATTCGGCCAGCGGCTCCCCGCGCAGCACATGCGCCTCCAGGCGGGCCACCAGCTCCGGCACCATCTGGCAGGCCACCAGCGAGCATTTGTCGCGCAGGCTGGCCCCGTTTTCGTTGGGATCCACCGCCACCCCCTGTTGCAGCAGAATGGCCCCGGCGTCAATTCTGGGCGCCATGCGATGAAAGGTGACCCCGGTTTCGGTTTCCCCTTCCCGGATGACCGAGGTGTAGGGGTTGGCTCCCCGGTGGGCGGGCAGGCGGGAGGGGTGGCAGTTGACACAGATCAGGCCCGGGCGCTCCAGCAGGTGCTTTTTCAGGATTTCCCCCCACGAGCCTACCAGCAGCACGTCGGGTTTCAGGTCGGTGAGTATCTGGGCGAACTCGTAGCTGTTCAGGCCCGGGCATTGAATGTCGTTCAGGCCATAATGGCGCACTACTGCCAGAAACTGGTCTTCCACCGGCTCCCAGAAACTTTGCATGTTGGGCCGGGCCGACCAGCGGAACACCCCCACAATCTCGCAAGTGGGGCTTAAAAGCAGCCCTTGCAGCAGCGCAAAGCCTAGGTGGCCGTAACCACACAGCAGAACCCTTAATTTGCGGGGCGAAGGGATGGCAGAAAGGGACATACGCGCAAGAACCGTTGCTTGTTTCCATCTTAGCAAGCCCTCCGGGGATCGGCGGGATCCGGCTTTGATTCTCCTCCAAACGCCGCAGCGACGACAACGTCCCCTACGGCGATCAAAGGAAATTGAAAAAAATATTCAACAAAAGCATGTGCACGCCTGAAAACTTTGTTATAATACTCAAGCGTGGAAACCGCAGAGTTTTCGGGAAGAGATTCAAGAGACTGTAGAGAGTTATCAGGGTGAGCACGTCTAATTTCAAACGACAAGTGGTCCAGGCTGAATACTATACCTACCCGGAGTTACACCCGGTAGGCGAAAGGGCGTTCCAGCGACCGCTCCATTCCCGGCAGAAAAAGCATGCCGACCGCTCCCAGTATGTGTTGTACCTGCTGATCAATGCCGCGTTGCTGTTTGGCATGGTTCAGTGCGTGCGGGCGCTGGTGGTGGATGCCGTGCAGCTGTCTGCCCTGGTGCACAGCAAGGCTTCCGTACAGGCCTACTATGCCCAGACCCGGCAGGAGCACCGTTCGCTGAACGACAAAATCAAGGTGTATTCTTCGCCCACCGGCATTGAGGAATTGGCCCGCAATTACCTCAACATGGTGGGTGAAAACGAGCTTCCGGTCCGCTTCCAATAACCGCCAACCCGGCCCGTTACCACCACAGGTGATCGTGGTGGGTCACGTTGGTCAGGGCGGCCAGCTGGTTGTTTTCCAATACGGCATCGCCAGCCCCCATCCAGTGGCAGCGGCTGCATTCCACGTGGATGCGCCGGGGCAGCACGTTGCCGGAGGCCATGACGGTTTCGGTGGGGTAAAGGGTGAACGCGCCGCAAGCGGGGCAGGACGCAAGAATCATACGGCAAACCTCCCTGTTTACTGTTAATATACCGGTTTTTAAGGCCCCCAGCATTGCCTGAATGGCTAGCATGTCCCGCCGGCATAACAAATACAGGACCCGCCAAACGGATCCCGTATCGATTGTTTGCCTTGAAACCGGAATTATTTCTTGGAAACCATTTCCTTGAATTTTTTGCCGGGGGTGAACACGGGCACGGTTTTCGCGGCGATTTGGATTTGCTTGCCGGTTTGCGGGTTGCGGCCGGTGCGGGCAGCGCGCTTGCGGTTTTCAAAGGTGCCGAAACCAACCAGGGTCACTTTCTTGCCTTTGGCAACGCTTTTCTCGATGGTCTCCAGCAGGCTGCTCAATACGGTGGCAACAGCTTTCTGGGAGTTTTTGGTTTTCTTGGCGACTTCTTGAACCAGTTCTTCTTTGTTCATGGAAATGAACACTCCATCAATAACCTAACAAGGGGATTATACGCAGTGTCCATAAAAAAGGCAACGCTTTGCACACGCTACATGCAATTTTTCGGTTTTGCAAACCCGAAAACCGGCTTCGGAATGAATTAAGCGCCTAATCTTTTTGATATACGCCTTGAATAAAAGTGAATTCACCCTTTTGGGTGATCAGTAGGCATCCGGGGCGACGGTTTTTTCTTGCAGGATGGCGGTTCCGGAGCTGGTGCCCAGACGATCCACCCCGGCTTCCAGAAAGGCCACGGCCTGGGTTTTGTTTTTAATGCCGCCGCTGGCCTTGATGCCGGTTGAGGCATTTAATTTTTGTAAAGTTTGGTGGATCAGGCCCACCGCCTCCGGGGTGGCGCCCCGGCCTCCGCTCACCATGCCGGTGGAAGTTTTCACCATACCCATGTGGGTGTCAACACACCAGCGGGTGATTTGTTCGATCTCTGCTGAATTTAGCAGGTCGGTTTCAATAATCACTTTTATCATGCGTCCCTGGGTGGCTTCGTGGATGGCTGCCAATTCCTCGGCCACGCGCCGGGTGCCGGCCTGCATATCCCGTTTTAATTGCGCCACATCAATAACCACGTCCAGCTCGTCCACCCCGTCGGCGACGGCCTGGCGGGTTTCGGCCAGCTTGTGCGCGGTGGGGAAATTGCCCACGGTGGGCGATTTCAGCTCTGCTGCCAGATCCACTTTTTCTGGCGGGAAGCCAATGACGGTGGCCACTTTCACCGGGCTGCCGGCCAGCAGGCGCTTGGACAGGGCCACGTGGCGGGGGCGCACGCAAACGGCGCAGAAGTTAAATTGGCGGGCTTCGGCGCACAATTGCTCGATGGCGGCGGTTTCATCCTCGCCGGACGAAAAAGTCAGCTTGGTGTGGTCGATGGCTGCGGCCAGACGGAGGTTGACGTCCTGGTCGGCTTTGTCCTGCACGGTATTCATGAATGGATCCCCTTCGGTTGAACGGCGCTAATAACTGTTATTGTGGATCAGACAGGGCCGGAAATCACGCGGTATAATCGAGCCGCTTGTATTTGCGGTATTGCTTGTTCTCCCAGGTTTCCCGACTGCGGCCTCCCCGGGCGCGTTGCGGTTTTGCGTAGCTGTCGGGCTCCTCGAAGACCGTGACCAGGGGCAGGTGATCGGAGGCCAGGCTCCAGGGGGCGGTCTGGAAATCTCCGGATACGTAAGCCGAAACTACGTCCTTTGCCATGCCGGGGGAGGCAAAGGTATAATCCAGCTTGCTGTTGGGGTGGTAGCCCTTGCCGTTGTGGGTGGGATCGGCCTTGCCGTCTTTCAGCATCACCTCGGCCAGGTCGTTGCGCGGGTCGTTGTCGTCGGCCAGGGTGAGGGTCTCAATGACCGGCTTGCCAAAGGGGGTGGTGTGCAGGGTGTTGAAGTCCCCGGTGGCAAAAAAGCGCGTGTTGGGATCGGCTTGCAGCTTTTGGCGCATAATGCGGGCGGCCTTGGTGGCTTCGTCCAGGCGAATGGGCATGGTGACTTCCTCTGCCGATTTTCCGCTTTTCAGCTCTTCGGCGCTGGCTTTCATCGATTTGAAATGGGCATCAAACACCGTAAACCGGTAGCCGGTGTCCGTTTCAAACGTAGCCTCCAGGAAATCGCGCTTGCCGCAGTCGCCACCGTCGCATTGGGTTTTATAGTGGCTTTTGGCCTCCACCACCCGGATATTGCTTTTGGCCATCATGGCCACCCGCAGGTTTAGCCCCTTGACGGTTTGGAAAATCACCACCTTGGGGTAGCGCCCCTTCAGGTAACGGCGGTTGAACTGATCAAGCAGTTTGCGATCACCCACCTCTTGCAGGGCGATGACGTCGGGATCCTCGTGCAAAATCACGTCGGCCAGGGCCTGGATGCTTTTGGCATCCTTCACGTTTTTGCCGGCGTTGGTGCGGTAGAAAGCTTCCGCGTTGTAAGACATCAGTTTGCGGCGCTGGCCGGCAAAGTACAGGCTAACCCCGGCGGGTGTCGGTTGGCCACCCCCCAGGCTGCCGGAAAAGCGCAGGTGCTCAACCCGCCCGATTGCCGGGCGCAGCGGTTGCGGCGCTTCCTGGGTTTCGATTTTCCCCCGCTGGCCCACGGTGCCCGCCATCAGCGGTTGCATGGGGCCTGGCCCTTGAATCCTCAGCATTCATCCCCCGTCGCTAAAATCTTCTTCCCCCACAAGTTGCCCGCATATTATCACAAAAACAATCAGCTGTCTCTACTAGGCAATCCGATCCAGCCGGGGGCGAGCCGGCAGCAATTCAACGGGCTGGGCCTCGGTGGGCTGGCTGGAGGCTTTCGCTTCCGGGGTTTCTTCCAGTATGGCCACCGCCGGGATGTGATCGGAGGCGCTGAACCAGGGTTCCTGGAAGTTGTGGCCGGCAATATAGGAGCGCACCAGGTGGGGTACCATGCTGGCCGATGCAAAGATGAGGTCTAGCCAGTGCCCGCCCTTGGTGGAGACCGGGGAATCCTCATTTTTGGGGGCATGGATGGTTTGGATGAGATCGTTTTGCTTGTCCCGGTCCTTTTTCAGGGACAGGGTGTCGAGCACGGCCCGCCCCTCGTGGGTGTCGGGCTGGCTGTTGAAGTCCCCCATCACCAGAAACGGCTCATCCGGCTTTTCGGTCAGCGCGCGGCGCAGGATTTCCGCGGCGGTCTGGGCCTCTTCCATCCGCACCCGCCGGGCTGTTTCCGGGTCGGGCTTGACCGCCCGGAAGTGGGCGTTGTAAACCCGAAAGCGGAACCCCGCCGGCGTTTCAAAGGTGGCTTCCACAAAGCCCCGCTTTTTCTCGCGCCCGCCCCGGTTTTGTTCCTCCATGTGCGCGGCGCTGTCGATGACCCGGATATCCCCTTTAACCAGGAAGGCTTGTCGCACGTTGTTATCGGGCTGTTGGGGCGGGAAGACGACTTGGGGATAGGTGTTATCCAGAAAGTAAAGGTTCAGCTCCTCCAGCACGTTGGTGCTTTCCACTTCCTGAAAGGCGATAATGTCCGGGTCTTCCAAGCGGATCGCCTCCGCCAGGGCGGCCATGCTCTCCTGGGTCTTGCCCCGGTTCAGGTTCTGGGCGTTGTAGCTCATCACTTTAACCTGGCGCCCGCCGGCAAACAGCACCGCGGCAGGCCGGGTGCGCCGCGGTTCAAAGCGATCAGCCTCCCTCGCCCCGCCCGGGCGGACGGGCCACGGCTGGCGCCAGGCCACCCCGGAAAATACGGATGGCTGGCTGGACGGGTTGAGCCGAGCGGCAACGGTTCTCACGACCAATTCCTCACCACGAAACCTGCTGCCCATGTTAAAACAAAAGCGGCCCGGGAATTCACCTGGGCGTTCAGTACTTAATGTTTTGCAACGTTTGGGCGGGTTCCAGCCCCCGCCTGCGGGTCGCCCCCGCCCCCGACGCCTGGCTTGCCCCTTAGAAATCGGGGGACAGGATGTCTTTCAGGTCTTCGAACGACAGCAGCTTGCCCACGGAGCGGTCGGCGGCGATGATGGAGTCCACCAGATCCCGCTTGCGCTCCTGCAGCTTCATAATCTTCTCTTCCACCGTGCCCTTGGTAATCAGGCGGTACACAAACACGGTCCGGTTCTGGCCAATCCGGTGGGCCCGGTCGCTGGCCTGGTCTTCGGCGGCGGGGTTCCACCACGGGTCGTAGTGGATGACGTAGTCCGCCCCGGTCAGGTTCAGCCCGGTGCCGCCCGCCTTCAGGCTCATCAGCATGATGGGGATGGAATCGTCGTTGTTGAAACGATCCACCATGACATGCCGGTCCCGGGTCTCGCCGGTCAGGTACTCGTACTTGATGCCCTTTTTATCCAGCCAGGCGCGGATGATTTTCAGCATCTCCACGAACTGCGAAAACAGCAGGATGCGGTGCCCTTCGGCAATCACTTCCTCGATCATGTCTTGCAGGGCCTCGAACTTGCCGGATTCCTTCAGCCCGCCCGACAAATCCTCGCCCATCAGCTTGGGGTGGCAGCAGATTTGCCGCAGCCGCAGCAGGGCGGCAAAAATGGAAGTGGTGGCGCCTTGCACTCCCTTTTCGGCCACTTGTGAGAACACCTCCTCGCGGGTTTTGTCCAGCCATTCCAGGTACAGTTCGCGCTGGTTGTCGGTAAGCTGGCAGTACTGCACCGATTCGATCTTGGGGGGCAGGTCTTTGGCCACGTCCTGCTTCAGGCGGCGCAGCATGAAGGGGAAGATCTGCTTTTTCAGGCGACGTTCGGCGTCCCGGTTGCCGCGCTCCTCGATGGGCGTGACGTAGCGGTACTGAAAGTCTACCTGATCGTACAGGAAACCGGGCATCAGGAAGTCGAACACCGACCAAAGCTCCATCAGGCGGTTTTCCACCGGGGTGCCGGAAAGCGCCAGGCGGTGCAGGGCCTGAAGCTGCTTGCTGGCCTGGGCGGTTTGCGATTCCTGGTTCTTGATGTTCTGCGATTCGTCCAGGATGGCGTAGCGGAACTGGTACTCCTTCAAGGCCCGGATGTCCCGGCGCAGCAGGGCGTAGCTGGTAATGACCGCGTCGGCGTCCTTGATTTTCTTGTACTGTTCATGCCGGTCGCTGCCGGTCAGGTTGACCACGGTTAGCTCCGGGGTGAACTTGTTGATCTCGTTAATCCAGTTGAACACCACGGATGTGGGGCAGATGATGAGCGAGGGCATGGGGCCGTCCACGTCCTTGGCATGCTGCAGCAGCACCAGGGTTTGCAGGGTTTTCCCCAGGCCCATGTCATCCGCCAGGATGCCGTTGAGGCCGTAGGAGTAAAGGAACCACAGCCAGTTGAAACCGGCCTTCTGGTAGGGGCGCAGGTCGGCCCGCACGCTGGCCGGGATGTCCACGTCCTCCATGGCGCTTTGCGAGGAGATCACACTCCAGAACTGCTGGAACTTCTTGCTGAGATCCAGTTGCAGGCCCTGCTCCACCAGTTCGGCAATCAGCCCGGCCCGGTAGGTCTGGATCTTGAACGTGTCGGCCTCTTCGCCCAGGGCCTCGGCGTCAAAGGCGTCCAGGGTCTTTTGCAGCTGCAGGAAGGTGGGGATGGGAATCTCCACGTAGCCCTTGTCCTTCATAAAGAAATACTTCTTGCCCTGGAACATGTGCCGGCGCACCTCATCCAGGGTCATTTCGCGCTCGCCGATGATGCAATCGAGCTTCAGGATGAACTGATCGACGGACTGGTCAAACTCAATGCGGCCCCGCAGGCGCAGGGGATCCTCGGAGCCTTTCAGCATGGACAGATCGTTTTCGGTCTTTACCGCCCAGGGGTCCACTTCCTGATCCAGCAGGTTTTTCAGCGTGGCGTTGTAAAAGTCGATGGCGTCATCGCCCTCGGCAAACAGGTGGTTGGTTTGCAGGGGTTCCAGGCCGCCGTCCACCAGCCGCTGGTAGGCGTCATGCTCTTCTTTAATGTCCCGCTTCACCCAGTAGATGGTCTCGGTTTCCTTTTTCACCACCATCACGTAGGGGGTGTCCGGGGCCTTCTTGCTGAAGGGCACCTTCACCCCGTCATAGCTGAATTCCAGGGAGGCCCGGATTTTCAGGGTGGCCTCGTCCATCAGCTCCAGGGTGACGATTTTTTGGGGGGGTTTTTTCTTCAAATCCACCTGGTGCACAATGTCGGCCAGGTCCATGTCCACCTGCTTGCGCAGCTGGGGCAGGGTTTCATACATGAACTTGCCGCCGTCGGCATCCCGAATGTCCGTGAAGCTGGACTTGGTCAGATCCTTGGGCAGGGAGGCCAGCGTGTTGGAAAGCGGGTATACCCGATGCTTCAAAATGCCCCAGGGCACGTCGCGGCCCAACATGGCCAGCTCTTCCAGCGGGTAGGCGTCATAGGGCTCCTGGCGAATCCAGTGCAGCGATACCAGCACGTTGCCGGCCATCGACACGTTCACCGACAGCAGCAAAAACAGCGGATCGCTTTCAAAAATCAGGCGCTGCCCCTGCGGGTTGCAAACGTCCTCCACCTGGGAGAGCAGTTGCATCAGGGTGTCGGCTTCCGCCACCGGGATCTGGTACCAGCCGTGATCCGGCTTGCCCTTGGCGGTGGCCATCACGTGCTTCAGCACGGCCAGCTCGCGCAGTTCGGTTTTGTTGAAAAAGTCGTCTTGCTGCTGGGCCATTTCCAGGGCCTTGCGCAGCACGGCTTCCACGTTGTGGATAATCTTGCCGGCCTTGCGGTCTTCCATCTTGACCGAAACGTGCCGGGGCTTGGGGTTTTTGTCCGGTTTCAGGTAAAAACGGAACTGCCCCTCGGAATCCATGGGGAAGGGCACGTTGTCGTCTTCAATTTCCAGCCCGTAGTATTGCTCCCACAGGTGGCGCTTGATGGACTCCAGGGCCACGGCCACCGCGTGCTTGCACCATTCTTCTTCCAGCGGGCAGTCGCACTTGGGCTCCACCCGATCTGGCAGAAACAGCAGGCGGGTGGTGTAGGACTCTTTGAACTTGCCTTTTACCTTGGAAACCGCGCCTTTTTGATCCAGGCTGATGTTCTGGATCTGGTTCTCGCGGTAGTATCCATACCCCCGACGCCAGCTGCCTGGCTTGGCATGCTGCTTGATATAGCCGAAATTAAAGTAAATCAAGGGTGGACTTTGGATCGGGGCCCGGGTGGACCCGTTTTTTCTGGGTGTCATTTGTGTGTTACCAAGGATTGAATTCTTGAACTTTAGACTCTCTCACCGTAAACGACCATACGATGCGCTTTACAACAGCCCGACAAAAACAAACACTACACACCCCGGTACTTATTGTACCAGCAACCGCCCAGAATTCAAACGGTCAGGTTACACATCGAAATCCGTAATGACGGTCACGTTGGGGTGGGACTTCAAATAAGAGGCCGGAATGGCCGGGTCAGGCGGGGTTGCGGGATCCAGGGCCTTTTTCAGTATCTCCCGCTTGCCTTCGCCGGTGGCCAGCAGCAGAATCTGCTTGGCCCCCAGGATGGTTTTCAGCCCCAGGGTTACGGCCTGGGTCGGGTAGTCCTTCTTACCCACCGATCCGAAGTTGCTGATGACGGTCTGGTCGGTCAGATCGATGGTGCGGGCCGGGGAATCCGGGGCGGAGCCCGGCTCGTTGAAGGCGATATGCCCGTTGGCCCCGATGCCCAGAATGACCAGCTCCGGGCCGCCGGTGGCGTTCACCAGCTGCTCGTACTGGGCCGGTTGGGCTGTGTAGTGGGCAAAGTAATGCTTTTGGGCATCCAGGCAGTCCCATAACTCACGACGCATGTACTCCTGGTAGGTTTCATACTTCAGGGGGCCCCCATGCCCGGCGGGCTGCACGTACTCATCCAGGTGGAAGAGCCTGCTCTGTTTCCAGTTCAGGTGGGGCATGTGGCGGAGCGCCTTGTACATGGGCAGCGGGGTATTGCCGGTAGGAAACACCAGGGTGGAATCCGGCTTGCTGACAAGCTGGGCGGCCACCCGATCGGCGGCTTCCAGCCCCACGGCATCCGCAGAGTTCTTGCGGACGAATTGCACATTGCCGGTCCGTTGCGCTGGCATGCCTTGACTTCCCCAAGACCCGAACAGGGCCTGACGTGACACAGGTTTGACCATGGAGGGTACTACAGCATCATACATGAAATCATCCCTTCAGGACGTTCGCTAAAGCCCACTTTCTCAATGTAAACCGGAGCCGGTTCTCAAATTGACGCATGCCGGGGATCCGGGTTCAAGCCATTGGCGGTTGGGGTGATTGTGTTTGTGGTTCAATGGTGCCATGACTTTTGTGCCAACCCCTTTGCCCGGCGCCTTTGTCGTTGAGCCGCACCGCTTCGAGGATGAGCGCGGCTACTTCGCTGAGGCCTGGAACCCGGCCCAGGCCAGGGCCCATGGCATTGACGAGCCTTTTGTGCGCAGCAACGTCTCCTTTAACCGCTACAAGGGCACCTTGCGCGGCATGCATGCCCAGGCCGGGGAGGCCGCCGAAGCCAAGCTGGTGCGCTGCTTCCGGGGGGCGGTGTGGGACGTCATCGTGGATATCCGTCCAAACTCCCCCACCTACTGCCAGTGGTTCGGGGTGGAGCTGGCCGCCGGCAGCCAGCGCATGCTTTACGTGCCCAAGGGCTTCCTGCACGGCTTCCAAACCCTCACCGACGAGGCGGAAGTGTATTACCAGTGCTCCAATGTTTACAACCCGCAGGCGGAAATCGGGGCCCGCTTCGACGATCCGGCCTTTGCCATCCAGTGGCCGGAGCCCGTTGAAAAAATCCTGTCCGACAAAGACCGGGGCTGGCCCCCTTTTCAGAGGTAGGCGCCATGCTGGGCTGGGTGGCCCTGGTCTCTCTGCTGGCCGCCGGCCTGACCTTCTTCTCCGGCTTTGGCCTGGGCACGGTGCTGACCCCGGTATTTGCCGTGTTTTTCCCGGTGGGCGTGGCGGTTGCGGCCACGGCCATCGTGCATCTGGCCAACAACCTCACCAAGCTGTGCCTGCTGGGCCGGCATGCCCATGGCCCGACCGTTTTGCGCTTTGGCTTGCCGGCCATGGCGGCGGCCACCGGGGGGGCCTGGCTGCTGGAAAGGCTGGGCACTCTGCCGCCCTGGCAGTGGCGGCTCTGGAGCTGGCCAATGGAAACCACCCCCCTGAAGCTGGGCATTGGCCTGCTGGTGGTGGGGTTCTCCCTCCTGGAGCTGTGGCCCCGCTTTCAGGCGCTCAGCTTCGAGTCCCGGTGGCTGCCTTTGGGGGGGGTGCTTTCCGGGTTTTTTGGCGGGCTTTCCGGCCATCAGGGGGCTTTTCGCAGCGCCTTCCTCATTAAAAGCGGCCTGGGAAAAGAGGCCTTTATCGCCACCGGGGTGGTCATTGCCGTGCTGGTGGATGGCGTCCGCCTGGTGATGTACGGGCTGGCATGGCCCACCCTGATGCAGGGCCATGCCTTGCCGGTGTCTGCGGTGGCGGTGGGGGTGGCCTCGGCGGCGGGGGGCTCGGTGCTGGGCAACCGCCTGCTGAAGAAGATGACCCTGGACGGCCTGCAGCAGGTGGTGGGTATTCTGCTGGCTTTACTGGGGCTGGCCCTGGCCGGGGGGCTGATTTAGGTGGCCCGGGGCAATTCGGGCCCCCGCCTCGTTTTTGGGCTATTATCACCTTTGATGCCTAGCGGAGATTTTGCCATGCCTGCCACCGTGGAACAGTTTTTTGATCGCGTCAGCGCCGAGTACGATGACCTCATCCAGGTGGCGGTGCCCCGTTGCGATGAGGTGATGCGCATGTTGCTGCATTACCTGCCCCCATCCTTCACGCCCCGCACCATCCTGGAGCTGGGCTGCGGCACCGGCAGCCTCACCCGGCACCTGGCGGCCCGCTGGCCGGGGGCCGAGTTCACCGTGGTGGATATTTCCGGCGAGATGCTGGAAAAAGTGCAGGCCAACCTGCCTTCGGTGCGCTTTACCACCCGACAATGCGCCTTTGAGCAGCTGGAATTGCCCGCCGGCTCCTACGATTTGGTGGCCTCCAGCTTCGCCATCCACCACCTGCACGACCCGGACAAGGCCGCCCTGCTGCAATCCATCGGCCAATGGCTGGCCCCGGGGGGCTTTTTTATCTGGGCCGACGGCTTTTCCAGTGGCAATGCCCGCCTGCACCAGGTGAATATGGACACTTACGAGGCCCTGGCCCGAGAAAAGGGGGCGTCTGAAGCCATGATTGCCGAATGGCGGGCGCACCGCGAAACCCTGGATCATTATGCCCGCCTGGAGGACGTGCTGGCATGGTTCCGGGCGGCGGGCTTCGAGTCTGTCGATGTGCTGTGGCGCTTCTGCCAGAATGCCGTTCTGCAAGGGCAAAAGCCTCAATGAGCGCAGAAACCGCAGTACAGCTGCAAATTCGCCCTGCCGGGCGGGGCGACTTGCCTGATATTGCCCGAATTTTCAGGGCGGTGGTTGCCCGGGGGGACAGCTTTGCTTTCCCTGAAGGTATGAGCGATGCCGAAATTCAAGCCTTGTGGATGGGGCTGGGTTGCTATGCCTTTGTGGCCACGGCAAACGGGGCGGTGCTGGGCTCTTACAGCTTTCATGCCAACCAGCCCGGGCGGGGAGCGCATGTGGCAAACGCCGCCTACATCGTGGATCCAGCCATCCGGGGGCGGGGCGTGGGCCGGCGTATGGGGGAGCACTCCCTGGTGGCAGCCAGACAAGCCGGCTTTGAGGCCATGCAGTTCAACTTGGTGGTCAGCACCAACGCCCCGGCGGTGCGGCTGTGGCAGTCCCTGGGTTTTGCCATCCTGGCTACCCTGCCCCGGGCCTTCGATCATGCCACGCTGGGCCGGGTGGATGCTTATCTGATGCACCGCTTTCTGTAGTTAAAAAGCCCTCCAGCAAGAACTGAAGGGCTTTTCTGGGGTAGAAGGATTCGAACCTCCGAATGCCTGGACCAAAACCAGGTGCCTTACCGCTTGGCGATACCCCAATCCGGGTGAGGCCGAAAGTTTTCTCATTCTAATGGCCACATGTCCGGCGATCAAGTGGCTACCTGTTTGAGGCAACGCACAATGGCCTGGGTGGCTAGCGGACGGGCCAGGGTCCGGGCTTTTTCACCCATGACGCGCAAGGTCTGCGGGTGTTCAAGCAAATCGCGCAATTCCCGCACGATGCGCGCCCCGGTGCACTCGGCGTCGGCAATCATGCGCGAGGCCCCCGCCGCCACGGAGGCTTCCGCGTTTTTGCGCTGGTGATCGGCGGCGGCATAAGGATAAGGCACCAGCACGGTGGGCAGGCCACTGACGTACATTTCCGACAGGCTGAGCGAGCCGGCCCGGCACAGGGCCATGTCTGCCGCACCCATCAGCCGGGCCATGTGGGGCTCATAAGGCTGCAAGCGGTAGCGGGGATGGTTTTTGAAAGCCTCGGGCAGGGCGCTTAGGGTTTCCTCGTACAGCTTTTTACCGCTCAGGTGAATCACGGCCAGCCCCAGCCCATCCAGCAGCTCTGGCAGGGCTTCGCTGACGGCCCGGTTCAGGCTGCGTGCCCCCTGGGAACCGCCGGTGACCAGCAGGACGGTTTGCTGCAGGGGCCAGTCCACCCCCAGTTCGGCCAGTGCCTGGGCCTTTTCATATTGCCCCAGGGTGCCCCGTATGGGATTGCCGGTCACCTCCACCCGCACTTTGCCGCCCTGGGCCAGCTGCCGAGCCCCGGCCTCAAAACTGGTGGTCACCAGCGCCGCCTGCCGGGCCATCAGCCGGTTGACCAGGCCGGGATGGGCGTCCGGCTCGTGGATGACAAAGGGAATCTTTAGCTGGCGGGCGGCCATCAGCACGGGGGCGCTCACATACCCACCGGTGCCGAACACCACCGCCGGGCGGATGGCTTGCAGGTGGGTTTTGGCCGCGCGGGTAGCCGCTTGCAGGGCCAGCCACCACTTGAGCAACCGAAAAGGCAGCAAGGGGCTTTTACCCCGGGGCATACCGTAAAAGTCTATGCCCTCAAAGGGAAGCCCGGCCTGGGGCACCAGCTCGCTTTCCAGCCCGCCGTTCTTGCCAATGTACACCACGGCTTCCACGTCCGGCTCGGCGCGCATGGCTTTGGCCACCGCCAGTGCCGGGTAGATGTGCCCGCCGGTACCGCCGCCTGTCACCACTACTTTCATCGGGATTAGGGTTCAGTCACCGCGCGAGGCAGGGGACGGTAGCGGGAAATGTTCAGCAGGATGCCAATCATGGCCAGCGTTACCACCATGGAGGTGCCCCCGTAGCTGATGAGCGGCAGGGTCACGCCGGTCACCGGCATCAGGCCCACGGTCACGCAGATGTTGATGAGGGCCTGCAGGGTGATGGCCATCGTCAGGCCGAAGGCCAGCATCTTGCCGAAGGGGTTGGGGCTCTGCCAGGCGATGCGGAAGCCCCGCCATGCCAGCATGGCAAAGAGTCCCACCACGATGAGGGCCCCAAAGAAGCCCCATTCCTCGCAAATCACCGAGAATATAAAGTCGGTGTGCTGGAAGGGCAGGTAATACAGTTTTTGCACCGAATTGCCCAGCCCAACCCCAAACAGGCCGCCGGCGGCAATGGCATAGTAGCTCTGAATCAGGTTGTAGCCGGTATCCAGAGGGTCGGCCCAGGGGTTAAGCCAGCCCGTGATGCGCTCCATCTGGTAGGGAGTGCTTTTGATCTTATCCACCACCACATAGCCAATGGCCAGCAAACTGGGAATGAGCAACTGCAAGTGAATTCCCGCCACGAACACCATCGAAATGGTCAGCATGCCTAGAATCATGGCCACGCTCAGGTTGGGTTGCTGGTAGATTAGCCCGGCCATCGCCGTCACCACGGCCAGGTTCACAATAAAGGTGGTCGTAAAGAGCCCTTTCTGGCTGGTCGCCTGGGCCAGCAGCAGGATGGCCGCCACCTTGGCCACGTCCGAGGGCTGGAACTGGAAGCCAAGAGGCAGGGCCAGCCAGCGTTCGCTGCCGTTGGCGGTGGTGCCGGCAAACTGGGTCAACAACAACAGGCCGATGGAAGTGACGGCCAGTGGCATGACCAGCTTTTTCAGCCGCATAAAGGGGAACCGGGACAAGAAGTTCAGGCCGGCCAGGCCGATAGCGGCGGCGATAATCTGCTTCAGTACAATGCTAAAGCTTTTTCCGGTCTCAAAATCTGCCTGGGCGGCGCTGGCCGTATATACCGAGGTTAAGCCTATCAGAATCAGGGCCAGGGTGGTGTACATCAGGGTATGATCCATGCGCCCCACCACGCTGCCGGCTTGCTCCGGGGCGTTTGGATAAATCGACTCACGGCGTCTTTTCAGGGGTCTGTGGGCTTCGGTTGCCTGATCCATGCGCTTGGGCTCACTTCTCTCTCTATCACTCTCTCAAAAGGCTGCGATGGGGTGGGTTCAGGGCGCAGCCACCTTCAGGGCGGCCACCGATTGCTTGAAGGCCTTGCCGCGCTCCTCAAAGTTCTTGAACATGTCAAAGCTGGCACAGGCCGGGGAAAACAGCACCGGATCCCCGTTGCTCAGGTGATACGCCTTGCTGACAGCCTGCTCCAGGCTTTCGGCATACTCGATGGCGTGGTATCCGCCGGCTTCCAGGGCTTGCGCAAAGCGCTGGGTGGCCTGCCCAATCAGGATGACGGTGCGGGCATGGGCTTGCACGGCCGTCACAAAGTCATCCAGCGGGGTCAGCTTGTCGTAGCCGCCGGCAATCAGCACCACTTTCTGGTTCTTGAAGGCCCGCAGCGCTGAAATGGCCGCATCCGTGTTGGTGGCCTTGGAGTCGTTGTAGAACACCACCTGCCGTTGGCCGCTGGCCAGGGCGTCCACCCTTTCCAGGCGATGCTCCAACCCCTCGAAAGCCAGGCAGGCCCGGGTAATCACCTGGGCGTCCACCCCCATCAGGTAGGCGGCGGCCAGGCTGGCCAGCACGTTTTCGTAGTTGTGGTCCCCAATCAGGTGCAGGGAATCCGCCGCAAACAGGCGCATGGGGGCCTCCCCCCGCAGTTCCAGGATGAAGTACTGGGCCTCGTCCAGGTAGGCTTTGTTGGGCTTGTCGGCCACCAGGCGGGCATCCCGGGAGAACCACAGAACCTGCCCCCGGGTGCGGGCGGCCACTTTCTGGGACACGGGGTCATCGGCCAGCACCACCGACCACTCCGGGGAGTTTTCGCCCGAGAAAAGCCGCAGCTTGGCTTCCTGGTAGGCTTCAATGGAGCCGTGCCAGTCCAGGTGGTCCGGCTTGAAGTTGGTAAATACCGCCACCCGGGCCTTCAGGGTGGGGGAAAATTCCAGCTGAAAGGAGCTGAGCTCCGTGACCAGCACATCGGGCTGTTGATCGTTAATCACATCGGTCACCGGGATGCCGATGTTGCCGCAGGCGGGGGCCTGCAGGCCGGACTGGGACAGGATCCAGGCAATCAGGGTGGTGGTGGTGGACTTGCCGTTGGTGCCGGTGATGCCCACGAAGGGCACCGGCTGGGCTTGCCCGCGGGTTTCCCGGTAGGCGAACTCCACCTCGCTGATGACGGTCTTGCCGCTCAGTTTGAGCTGTTCAATGACCTCACTGTGGGGCGGGATGCCCGGACTGGTGACGATCAGGTCGGCATGATCGAAGCATTGCCGGGAGTGGCCCCCCATTTCCACCCGCACTCCCAGGACTTCCATCTGCTGGCGCAGGGTTTCGTTGGTGGGCGAGGCCGGGGCGGTTTCACTGAGGAACACCCGCCCGCCCCGTTGGGCCACGTAGCGCGCCACCGCGCAGCCGCTGCGGGAGAGACCCAGTACCGTGATGTTTTTTCCAGCCCAGTTTGGTGTGTTCATGGTTCCTTCATTGTACTAAATTCCCCGCCAAACCTGAAGGATTCGTGAAGGATGGGTAACACAACGGGCCTGGGGCCGCCTATTTGCGCTTGCCTTTGGGGGGCTTGGCCGGCGATTTGCCGGTGGCAGGCCGGGCCGCCTTTTGGGGCGCCGCTTTTTTGGCTGGGGGCTTTTTGGCGGAAGGTTTCGACTTGCCCGGCTTGGCGGAGGTTCCGGCGGCAGGGGCCTTGCTGCTCTCCGCCCCGCGGCCACCCAGGCGTTCTTCCTCCTCCAGGATGTACTGCACCACGGTCTTCAGCGAGATGCCGGTGGCCTTCTCATCAGCGGTCATGTCCGCCCCGGCGATGTCCATATGCGCAAAGGGCAGCTCCTCGGGGGCCCCGCTCATCACGAAGGCTGCCGCCGATTGGGCGCCCCGGTGCTTGCGCTGGGAGGTATTGATGATATCCGCCCCGTCCAGCTTGCTTTTGATGTTGTCGAAGTCGTCCTCGGTGACATCCAGGGTTTGGATGGGCTCCCCAAGCAGGCGTCCGGCCTTCTCAAGCTTGCCGCGGAACTCCTGGTTGTTGCCCATCAGGGCGATGTAATAGCCCACCGCCGCCGACGCCGCCCCGGTCAGGGTGGCCACGGTGATAATTTCATCCGGCTTGTCTTTCACGGCCTGGGCCACGGCGTCAATCAGGGTCAGCCGCCCTTCAGCGTCCGTGTGGCGGATTTCCACCTTCTTGCCGCAGGTGGTGTTGACGATGGAATCGGGCACCATGGCATCGGAGTCAATCTTGTTGGGGGTGGCGGCCAGGTACACACTCACCGCCACATGCCGGGGCTTGAGCTTGGCGACGGCCTGCATGGTGGCCAGCGCCACCGCCCCGCCGGTCATATCCCCCTTCATGGTCACCATGTAATCCCCGGGCTTTACCTGGTAGCCGCCGGTATCGAACATCACGCTTTTGCCAACCACGGCAATGTGCTTTTTGGCCTGCCCGCCTTTGGGCTGGTAGGAGAGCCGGATGAACTTGGGCGGGTCGGTGGCCAGCGAGCCCCGGGCCACGGTGTAGAAGCAGGGCATGTTTTTCTCAATCCAGGCCACGCTGCTTTGGATCTTGGCCTCCACCCCCAGCTTGGCCACGGCTTTGGCCGTTTCCACCATGGTATCGGTGGTTTTCAGGTTGGCGGGCCGGTTGGCCAGATCCTTTACCAGGCTTTTGGCTTCCGCCATAACCTGTGCCCTCTCCAAAATACCTTCCACGGCATTTTTTGACCGGGTACCGGCCACCAGAACGGCTTTGCCCAGTTCCGGGGGCTTGTCCTTGCTTTCGGCGGAGCGGTAGGTGGCCTGGTACACGGCATCCACCACCCCATGAGCCAGCACGGCGGCATCCAGGCGGTCGCTTTCCGGCAGCACGATTCCCACGGAGCCGGCGTCCTTCAGCCCCAGGGCGGTGCTTACGGCCTTGGCCACGTTGGCGGTCCAGTTGCGGGCATCCAGCTTGCGGGCTTCTCCCAACCCCAGCAGGATGATGCGGCGGGCGGCCACCTTGTCCTGCGGCCCCTTGCGGAAGGTGAGGGTCTTGCCCTTGCCGCCGTCAAACTTCTCCTCGTCCGCCACGGCCCGAATCTGGTTTTGCAGGGCTTTATCCAGCTGCTTCAGGGTCTCCGACCAGTCGATGCTTTCGCTGGCGCCGCGCTTTTTATCCTTGCCGTCGGCGCTTTTCTCCCCCGGCTTTTTCACTACCGGGACAATCAGGCCGTCCACGCTTAAGCTGGCGGCATTTTCCCCGGAAACACTGAAAGCGGTCTTGGCGGATCCCATAACTCCCTGCCTCTCTCTCGAATCAAACGCGATATGCTTTCCATTGTATCAAAGCCGGCCCCGCGGCGTCTTGGCAACCGCTAGCCGGGATGCGGCCCGGGCGCCTGCTCCAGCGCCTCGCTCAGCAGGGGATGCAATTCGGAGACGACCTGGGCCGGCACGGTAAGCCCCGTCCAGCGCTCAAACGAAGCCACGCCCTGCCCAATCAGCATCCCCAGCCCGTCGCAGACGGTCAGCCCCAGGGCTAGGGCGTCCGTGAGCAGCCGGGTATGCAGGGGACGATACACCAGGTCGCACACCCAGGCGCCGGCATCCAGGCTTTGCAGCTCGTCCCAACCCATGGGGGAGGCCTCCACCTCCGGCCACATGCCCACCGGGGTGGCATTCACCACCCCGTCCAGGTTTTCCCAGTGCCCCGCTTCGTCCCAGGCCACCAGTCCCAGCTCGGTGGGGCTGTCGTAGGCAGCCTTCATGTCCGTGGCATCGGCCAATGCGGCCAGCGCCTTTTCCGGGCTGCGCACCGCCAGCCAGACTTGCGCGGTTTTCATGGAAATCAGCGCGGCCAGAACCGCCCGGGCCGCCCCACCGGCCCCAATCACCAGCACCTGGCTGCCGGGCAGGCGATCCGTAATCGAGCCAGGCAGGCTGGCCTTGAAACCCAGGGCATCGGTGTTGTCGCCGTGCCAGGCCCCGTCCTGCCAGGTCAGGGTATTGACCGCACCCACCAGCTGGGCCTCCCGGCTGAGGGATTGGCACCATGTCATCACCGCCCGCTTGTGGGGGATGGTCACGTTCAAGCCAAGCACCCCGTCTACGGCCAGCCGGGCCAGGGTATCGGGCAATGCCATCTCGTCCACCTCGTAGGGGCGGTATTCTCCGGCCAGCTCCATGCGGGCCAGCAGGTAAGTGTGCAGCCGGGGCGACAGGCTGTGCCCCAGCGGGCGGCCCAGGATGCCCAGCTTCAGCATGCTAGACGGGGACTTGGGCGGAAATGGCCTTCAGGGCGCTGGCCAGATCGTCTTTCAGATCCTCGGGATCCTCGATGCCCACCGACATGCGGATGAGATTATCGGTAATGCCCAGTGATTCCCGCACCTTGGGATCCACCGACATGTGGGTCATGCGGGCCGGGTGCTCAATCAGCGATTCCACCCCGCCCAGGCTTTCGGCCAGGGTAAAGAGTTTGACCGATTGCAGGAACTTGCGGGCTTCGGCCTCGCCGCCGCGCACCCGCAGGGAAATCATGCCGCCGCCGGCCCGCATTTGTTTCTGGGCCAGGGCGAACTGGGGATGGGACGGCAGGCCGGGATAGATGACCGATTCCACCGCGGGATGGGCTTCCAGAAATTCGGCGATGGCCTGGGCTCCTTTGCAGTGGGCTTCCATGCGCAGGCCCAAGGTTTTCAGCCCGCGCAGGGTGAGCCAGGAGTTGAAGGGATCCGGGGTGGCCCCAATGGTGTTGCGGTGGAAGCGGATAGCCTCGTTGAAGGTGTCGTCTTTCAGCACCAGGGCGCCGCCCACCACGTCGCTGTGCCCGCCAATGTACTTGGTGGTGCTGTGCAGCACGATATCCACCCCCAAGGCAATGGGGTTTTGCAGGTAGGGGCTGGCAAAGGTATTGTCCACGCAGGTGGGCACCCCGTGGGCCTGGGCGACTTTGGCGATGGCCTCAATATCCACCAGCTTCAGCAGCGGGTTGGTGGGGGATTCCATGTACACCAGCCGGGTGTTGGGACGGATCTTGGCCCCCACGGCGGCGGAATCGCTCATGTCCATAAACTCCACTTCCACCCCAAAGCGGGACAGCACCTTGGTGGTGTAGCGGAAGGTGCCCCCATACACGTCATCGCCAATCAGCAGGTGATCGCCCGGCTTGAACAGGGCATTGCACAGCGTGACCAGGGCGCCCACCCCGCTGGCAAAGCAATAGGCGTGCTTGCCCCCTTCCAGGTCGGCCAGCACCCCGGCCAGCACTTCCACGGTGGGGTTGCCGGTGCGGGTGTAGTCCCAGCCCTTGTGCACGCCCGCGTCTTCCTGGGCAAAGGTGGTGGTTTGATAGATGGGGTTGATGACCGCCCCGGTGACCGGGTCCGGTTTCTGGTGGCTGTGAATGGCAAGGGTTTTGAACCGCATTTCCGCACTCCTATGGCAATGAACGCTGTTGCCCAGCATACTGCAAGGGCGGGGCGGTTACAATGCCGAAGGCGTGGGGGGCGGGGTTCAGGGCAGGAAGCCGTGCTCCTTCATCCAGTCGTCGTTGTAGATTTTGGAAACGTAGTTCTTGCCGTTGTCATGCACCATCATAACCACGGTCTTGCCGCGCATGGCCTCGGTATGCGCTTTCAGGTAGCGGCGCAGCCCGGCGGCCACGGTGCCGGTGGATCCACCGGCCAAAATGCCTTCTTCCCGGGCCATGCGGCGGGCTTCCATGAAGGATTCCCGGTCGCCGACCCGCACCATGTCATCCACCAGGGACACATCAAACACCTTGGGCCAGAAGTCGTAGCCGATGCCTTCCACCATGTAGGGTCGGGGGGTGTCGCCGGAGAAGATGGAGCCTTCCGGGTCGATGCCGATGACTTTCAGGTCCGGCTTCTGCTCCTTCAGGTAGCGGGAAGAGCCTGTAATGGTGCCGCCGGTGCCCATGCCGCAGAAGAAGTAATCCAGTTTGCCGGCGGTCTGCTCCCAGATTTCCGGGCCGGTGGACAGGTAGTGCGCCTCCGGGTTGCCGGGGTTTTCGTACTGGTTGAGCATGTGGGTGTTGGGTTGCTCGCGGGCGATGCGCTTGGCCACCTCGATGTAACCTTCGGGGTGATCGAAGGCGTATTCCGTGGGGGTCAGGATGAGTTCCGCCCCGAAGGCCCGCAGCAGGCGGCGCTTTTCCTCGCTCATTTTCAGCGGCATGGTAATAATCAGCTTGTAGCCCTTGGCGGCGCAGGCCATGGCCAGGCCCAGGCCGGTGTTGCCGCTGGTGGGCTCCACCAGGGTATCGCCGGGCTTGATGCGGCCTTCCTGCTCGGCCCGTTCAATCATGCGCAGGGCAATGCGGTCTTTCATGGAGCCGTTGGGGTTCATAAACTCCACCTTGGCCAGTACGGTGGTCTCCGGGAACTCGGCAAAAAGCCGCCGGATACGAACCATGGGCGTGTGGCCGACGGCATCCAGGATGGAATCGCAGACGCCAGCGGCGTGGGCGGGCAGGTGGGAACTGGCCGTGGAAGTGCTAGGCATGGAAGGGACCCCTGTGTTGTGATGGATACGGTGATGGGGGCATTCTAGCAAAAAAACGCCCCGGGCGCTGTGCCGGGGCGTTGGGGTTGTTTAAGCGGTGGCCTGGCCGACCTCGCGCAACGAGCGGCCCTGGCGCACTTTCTGCAGGGCATCGTCGTATTCGGCGGCGTGCAGGGCTTCCACCTTTTGCAGCGCCCGGAACCGCTGGGCAGCCTTGTTGAAAATGGCGGCATGCTCCGCCGACTCGGCGGCCTGCTCCCGGAACTCGCTGACCGCGGCGGCGTTGCCCTCGGCCAGCGCCGTGCGTTCAAAGTCCGGATACATGTGGTTGCTTTCGTACAGCTCGCCGTCCCGGGCCCATTCCAGCAACTTTTCCACGGTCATGTCTTCCTTGGGGTACATCAGTTGCAGGTGGGCAAAGGCGTGGCCGGTTTCCTGGTGGGCGATGTCCTCAAACAGGGCGGCGACTTCCTCGTTGCCCAGCTGGCGGGCCATTTTGGCAAAGTACAGGTATTTGCGGTTGGCCATGGACTCCCCGGCAAAGGCGGCTTCCAGGTTTTTGTGGGTTTGGGTGGTGGGTTCCTGCATGGGTGGTGTCCTTTCTTTCTTACGTTGGGGTGAATACGATTTATTATCAGTCTTTTTCGGGTTGGTACTCCCCGTAAAAGGTAATTTGGTAGTCCGATACCCGGAAGCCTTCGCCCAGGCTCTCGCACAGCTGACTGACCTGCTCCCAGGGGATGTCGTAAATCTGCCCGGTACGGGTATCTATAAAATGGTGGTGGGCCTGCATATTGGCATCAAATCGGGCTTTGCCGGGTTCGGTGGACACGGTGCAGGCCACCCCAGCCTCCACCAGGGTATTCAGGGTGTTGTATACCGTGGCCAGGGAGATGGCCGGCAGGCGGTCTTTCACCGCCTCGTACACCTCGTCGGCGGTGGGGTGGGTGTGGGCATGCACCAGGAAGTCCGTGATGACCACCCGCTGGGGGGTGACCTTCAGCCCTTTTTCAATCAGCAACTGGCGAATCCGCTCGGGGGACATGATTAAACCCTTTACTAAATAGAATAATTCAAATTACATAATTAGAATAATTCTAATTTTATAATTTGTCAACCCATGCCGGGGGGTGGGTAAACCGGCAACGGGGCTGCCGAAACCTGCCCCGGGCCTTGCAGGCTTTTGGCGCCCTGTCCCCCGCCTGGTCGATCTTTGCCCGTTTTCCGGGTTTTCGGCTGTTCCCCGGCCCGCAATTCCTGTTAAGATGATGGGGCCCCAACCATTGAGAATGGTATGCCCCCTTTTTCCAACCGGTTCGTGACAAGCGCCGCCCTGACCCTGCTGTCGGGCTGGTTGGTTGTGGGTGGCTGGAGCCTGTCTGCTAGGGCAGAGCCTATGGCCCCGGCAAGCCTGCCCGCCTTGTGCTGCGAGTCGGGCGCGCCGAGCCTTGCCCCGGGCCCAGGGCAATCATCCGCCCCGGAACCTTCCGATACCTTGACTCTGGAGCAGAAAGCCCTTAGTAAGGCCGACCTGGCCAAGAAAAGCCAGCATGTGCCGGAGATGACCCTGGTGCACCGCCGCAAGCGCAGCGATTTGAACCATATCTACCAGTTCGATCGCCATCCCCTGGGCAACCGCCTGCCGGTCATCCTGCTGCCCGGGCGAGCCGAGGAGTTCCAGCACAACTCCTGGTGGAAGGGTTTTCGCCAGGCCAGCGAGAAAAACCCCTATTTCAAGCGCTATTTCAAGCTCTATGCCTACATCTACGATTCCACCCAGGAGCTGGATGTGCAGGCTGCCGACTTCAAGCGGGAGGTCAGGCTCTATTTCTCCGACCTGCCTAAAAATCAGCCCATGATGCTGGTGGTTTACAGCCTGGGCGGGGTGATTGCCCGGGAAGCCCTGGCCGATGAAGACTTGCTGAATCGGGTGGATACGGTGATTGCCATTGCGGTGCCCTTCCACGGCTCGCCCCTGTTTGACCCGGACTGGTTCGCCAAGTACCTGCGCCCGCCCAACCGATCCCCGGTGCGCAAGGCCTGGGATCGCCTCATTTACCGGGCCTATATGTTCAATAAAAACAACCTGACCCGGGGGCTGCGTTGGGACAACTTTGACAGCTCCAAGCCCCAGTTTGAACCCAACAAAATTGACGTGGCCGGGGATCAAATTATCCCTAAAGTCTCTCCCTACAAGCCTTACCCGCAATCAGAGGCCATGAAGCGCAAGATGATTGTGTATGGAAGCTACATGGAAAACGGCTACACCCACGGAAACCAGCCCATTAACCCGTCCAGGCTGCCAAAATACGTGCTGGAAAACTCCCTGGCCCTGCCCAAGGAAGTGGTAGCCTCCGTGCTGCCCTTTTACGGCTTTTCGGTGCACTCGGTCTTCACCTACATGAACCACCAGCTCAGCAATATTCCCACCTTCACCCCGGAGGATCCCCAGGGGCGCAACACCCACCTGTACCGCTACAACGACGGGGCCATCCCCCTGAGCAGCATGTTGTTCCTGCCGCCCAGCGACAAGCCTTACGACCAGGAGCTGGATGGCCTGGTGGCCCGGGCCAATTGCCGCAAGGTACGGGTGTTCGTGAATATCGACCACATGCACATTGGGGATTACACCATGTTCAAGGACAAGCTGGTCAAGCCGGACGTGGTTAACCCGCAAGACGGGCAGCGCGGCCCGCACCAGTGGATTATGTACGACCTCATCAACCGGGTGGAGTTTGGCATGGAGGAAAAACCCGCCGTGCTGGCCACTCCCCAGCCGGTCAGCGCGCCAGAATAAGCAGGGCGTAAATAAGAAAGGCTAGGTAGCTGATGCCGCCGGCCATGAACAACACCTGGGGCATCTGCTTATGCCCTTTGCCCAGCGATGCCAGATAGATAGCCAGGCTGGAGGCGAAGCACAGCCCGGCGCTCAGCAGGCCCTGGGTATTCAGCACCCAGGGGGTGAAGGCCAGCCCGATGGCGGTGGGAATGCAACTCTGGAACACCATGGCCCCGGTAATGTTGCCCAGGGCCAGGTTGTCCTTGCCGTTTTTCACCCACACCACGCTGTTGAACTTCTCGGGCAGCTCGGTGGCGATGGGGGTGATGATGAGGCTCAGCACCAGGGGGCTGATGTCCAGCGTGGTGGCAATGTGGTGGATTTCGTCCACGAACAAGTGCACCAGCACCAGCAGCAGCACCAGGCTGGCCACCACCTGCATCAGGATGAGCGAGGTGGCGGGTTCCTTGGTGCGGGGGGCAAACATCAGCGCCGGCAAATCAAATTCCTCATCCGGCACATGCTCCTGCAACAGGGTGCGGTACACGTAAAAGCCGTAGAAACCCAGCAGGCCCAAGGCAATGAGGGTTTTCACCAGGGGCTCATGAATGAAGGCCGCCAGGATGACGATGACGTAGGCCGGAAAGAAGTACTGCAAGTCTCGCCGGAATAGGTGGTAGTCCAGCTTCAGCCGGGCCTCCCGTTTTTTCATGGCGGCGAAATAAAACAGGGCGGAGGCGGTGACGCACATGGCCAGCGTGCTCAGCAAGAAAGGGGCGCCCAGGATGGCGCCGATGCCGATTTCGGCCCCGGCTTCCGGGCTCAGGCCCGTGCCGGCCATGTGTCCGGACACAATGGCAATGATAGGCACCAGGGTTTCCGGCAGGGCGGTGCCCACGGCGGCCAACACGCTGCCCACCGCCCCCTCCGACAGCTTGAACCGGTGCCCGGTCCATTCGATGGCGTTGGTAAACAGGCTGCAGGTGGCCACGATAAAGACCAGCAGCAGCAGGATCAGAAAAAAGGCAAACAACATATCCACGTTCTGATTATACCCAACCGGCCATGGGACGGGCCAAAAAATTCCCTGCCCGCCCATGGCTACTTATCGGCGGGAAAATTGGCTATTATAGTAAGATGGAAATGATGGATTCCCACGCTGTGTCCAAGCCTGCCGCCCCCCTGCGGGAAGATGAACTGTTCCAGGAGCTTCTGGGTATCTTCCGGGAACAGGATCGCCCGGCGTCCGATATCGACGCCGTGACCCGGGCCTTTGCCTACGGGCGGCGCATGCATGACGGCCAGTTTCGCAAGAACCAGGAGAACTACATCGTACACCCCGTCAGCGTGGCCATCATCCTGGCCCGCATTCCGGTGGATACCGCAACCGTGGTGGCCGCCATCCTGCATGACGTGCTGGAGGACACCCAGGCCGTCCCCGAGGAAATCCGCGCCCAGTTCGGCGAGGAGGTGTTGAAGCTGGTGGAAGGGGTCACCAAGCTGGGCAAATTCGAGTTTGCCTCCAAAGAGGATGCCCACGCCGAGAACTTCCGCAAGATGTTCCTGGCCATGGCCGATGATGTGCGGGTCATTATGCTGAAACTGGCCGACCGGTTGCACAACATGCAGACCTTGCAGTACATGAAGCCCGAAAAGCAGATTAAGACCGCCGCCGAGACCCTGGAAATCTTCGCCCCGCTGGCCAACCGCATGGGGATGGGGAAAATCCGGGCCGAGCTGGAGGATCTCTCCCTGAAGTACCTGCATGCGGAACGCTACAAGGAAATTGACGACGAGGTCGCCCACACCCAGGAGGAACGGGAAAAGACCATTGCCACCGTGATCGAGAAGATCCAGGGCCAGCTTAAAGGCATGGGGGTGGAGGCCAAGATTTACGGGCGGGTGAAAAACTACTACAGCATCTACAAAAAAATGCAGGTGCACGAAAAAAAGGTGCACGAAATCTTCGACATCAGCGCGGTGCGGGTCATCGTGGACTCGGTCAAGGAATGCTACGAGGTGCTGGGGGTCATTCACTCGGCCTTTACCCCCATTCCCGGGCGGTTCAAGGACTACATCGCCATGCCCAAGAGCAACCTCTACCAGTCGCTGCACACCACGGTGATTGGCCCCTACGGGCGGCCCCTGGAAGTGCAGATCCGCACCTGGGACATGCACCGCATTGCCGAGTACGGGATTGCGGCCCACTGGAAGTACAAGGAATCCGGCGGCTCCGATTGGCTGAAGCAGACCTCCGAGGACGAGAAGATGTCCTGGCTGAAGCAGATGGTGGAAATGAAAGAGGAGGTGGGAGACGCCAAGGAGTACGTCGATTCGGTCAAGCTCGATCTCTTCCGCGACGAAGTGTTCGTGTTCACCCCCAAGGGCCGGGTGGTGGTGCTGCCCCGGGGCTCCAACCCGGTGGACTTCGCCTACCGCATCCACACCGAGGTGGGCAACACCTGCACCGGGGCCAAGGTGAACGGGCGCATCGTGCCGCTCAGCCACGAGCTGAAAAACGGGGACATCATCGAAATCATTACCAACAAGAAAAGCACCCCCCGCATGGACTGGATCTCCATCGTGCAGACCCAGACCGCCAAGTCCCGCATTCGCCAGTGGTTCAAGAAGCACTACCGCGAAGAGCACGAGGAGCAGGGCCGCCGGCTGCTGGAAGCCGAGCTGACCCGGGCGGGCTTCGATGAAACGCTGCGCAACGGCAAGCTGCAGCAGATTGCCGAGGAGTTGAACTACTCCAACACCGAGGATCTGCTGGTGGCGTTGGGGTATGGGGAGATCAACCTGCCCCGCATCCTGAACCGCCTGAAGCAGGAAGAGAAAGAGGCCGAGCACGACCCCTTGCTGCGCCGCTTTGCCGACCGCAAGCCTGCCAAGCCCAGCGGAAAAGACATCCAGGGCCTGGAAGGCATGATGTACCAGCTGGCCAAGTGCTGCAACCCGCTGCCCGGGGAAAGCATCATCGGGGTGGTCACCCGCTCCCGGGGGGTCATGATCCACCGGGATGATTGCGTGAACCTGTCCCATGCCAACCCCAACCGGCGCATGTATGTCAGCTGGGAGGGCGAGCAGGCCACCAAGCATTCGGTCAAGCTGGAAATCCACGTGATTGACCGGGTGGGCGTGCTGAAAGACATCCTGACCAAGATTGCCGACTACAACACAAACATCTCCAACACCAAGGTCAAAATACTGCCCGATCATACCGCCAGTATCGAAGTGACGCTGGATGTGGACAGCCTGAAGCACCTGGATCGGGTGAAAGAAGCCATCTACCAGGTGAATGACGTCATTGGGGTGCGTCGCCAACGGGGCCGGGCCGGCAAGTAAAACAGCGTCCCACATCCTGGCTCCGGTTCCCGACCGTCCGCCGGGGCTTGTGTCAGGCCGGGGTTTCCGGGCGTTTTGCCATGGCGGCGCAAAGCCAGGAGCCATGCGGATCAAACCCCGGGTTACGTTTTATTAACGGGCGCTAAACTTTTTTTTGGAATTGCCGAAGTCCATCAAAGACTTAGGAATGCCTTGCCCGTGTTCAAGTGGGTGGCAAGGTAGGAAGGAATGTTCCAAGCGTGTTCGTAAAGGTCCTCTACGATGAGCTGAATGCCGTCCGCCGGCTGGAATACGACCTGTACACGCTAAGCGGCGACCGCATGTTCGAGGCCGGCTACGAGTTGAGCGATGCCGACCTGACCGGGCTGCGAGGCATGAGTGTTTATCGCAATGCCGATGACCTGCCCATGACCGATTATATCGATCACGAAGGGCATATTTTCCGCTTTTCGGCGGGCCTGACGGGGGAGGAAATGGCGGAGCTGGCCATGGAGGAATGCACCCCGTCCCTGTTTAGCCCGGAGCTGTCCAGCTCGTTCGTTTCCTCGGTGCAGTACTTCTGGGAGCGGCTCAAGAAAGGCGCCACCCCGGACATTGCCCTGTGCGAGGTGGTGCGCGATCGCCTGATTGCCGAAGTGACCAGCCGGGTGGATGAGATTCAGTACCTGAGCCAGGTGCGGGTGCGGGACGAGTTTACCTACTCCCACATCCTGGATGTTACCGCCCTCAGCGTGGCCCTGGCCATGAAGGCGGGCTACTCCAAAAAAGAGGTGCGGGAGATTGGCCTGGCCGCCATCCTGCATGACCTGGGCAAGCTAATGATTCCCAAGCCCATTATGTTCAAGCCCAGCCGTTTGACGGAAAAAGAGTTCCAGGTGATGAAGCTGCATCCCGGCCTGGGCTACCGCATTATCGTCCAGGAGCTGCGCCTGCCCGAGCACATTGCCCGCCCGGCCCTGGAGCACCAGGAAATGTACGGCGGGGGCGGTTATCCCCAGGGGCTGAAAGGCGAGGAAATCCATCCCTATTCCCACGTGGTGAAAATTGCCGACGTCTACGACGCCCTCACTTCCAAACGGCCCTACAAAGAATCCATTCCCAGCTCCAAGGCCCTCAAGATCATGCTCTCCGAGGGTGATCGCAGCTTCCATCCCGAGCTGTTCCAGCACTTCCTGGAATTGAGTAACTATCACGACTTCAGCCGCCCGGAGGTGCGTATCGAACGCGCCAGCTAGCCGCTAGCGCTTGAGAATGCGGATGCGCTGGATGCCCAGGGCATCGGTTTCCGCCGACAGCACGTCGTGCCCTTCCTGGGCAATGCTTTTGGGGATGTTCAGGGCCGATTCGCTCTCATCCAGGATCCACACCTCCAGCACCGCGCCGGCGGGCAGTTTTTCCAGCGCCAGGCGAGTTTTCACAAAGTTCAGCGGGCACTTGGTGCCCCGCAGATCGAGGGTGTGCACGGGTTCCCTCGTCATGTGCCGGCATCCTGGCAGTGGCAGGTGCCCTCGGGCAGGCGGGGGCATTGTCGGGCCCGGGGGGCGAAGTGATCCCAGGGGGTCTTGAAGCATTCCCGGGCGAGCACATACTCCCGGGCGAAATCGGCCATGGCGGCCTCGCTTAGCCCTTGCTCGGCGGCCAGGCAGGCCAGGCAGTACTGCTCGTCCACGTAATTCAGGGCCAGGTTCATAATTTGCACCCGCTCGCAAAACATGGCCCCGCAGCGATCGCAGGGGTAGTCGAAAAAAGAGGCCGCCATGCCGCCACTATAACAAAAATTTTTTTGGCATAAAATAAAGGCGTCCTGTTCTCGCCCGCACCAGAGGAGCGACCCCATGAGCACCCCGCTGAAACCCGAACTCCAAGCCGCTTTGCAGAACAAAAAGATTGCCTTCATCAGTGTTTTCGATAAACAAGGGCTGGAGCCCCTGGCCCGCACCCTGGTGGAGCAGTATAATTACGCCCTGCTGTCCACCGGGGGCACCTACAAGCTGCTCACCGAAAAGGGCATCCCGGCGGTGGAAAGCTCGGAGCTGACCGGCTTTGGCGAACTGCTGGGCGGGCGGGTGAAAAGCCTGCATCCGACCATCTTTGCCGGCATCCTGGCCGAGGAAAAGGATCGCCCCGCCGTGCCGGTGCCCATCGATACGGTCATCGTCAACCTGTACCCCTTCGAACAGGAGCGGGCCGAAAACCCGCATCTGGATCACCTGCTGCATTTCATCGACATCGGGGGTTCGGCCCTCATCCGGGCGGCGGCCAAGAATCACCCGGTGGTCAATATTCTTTCCGGGCCGGAGCAGTACGACGGCTTTCTGAAAGCGCTGGCCGATCATGGCGGAACCACCACCCTGGCCTACCGCCAGCAGTTGGCCATTGACGCCTTCAACCGTTCCGCCTACTACGACAGCCTGATTGCTCGCACCATGCTGGCCTCCCAGGGCGAGGAAACCGGCGCCCCCCCGCCGCTGACCGAAACCCTCACCCTGCCCCTGGCCAAGATCCGCGATTTGCGCTACGGCGAGAATCCCCACCAGGTGGCAGCCCTCTACGGGCTGGGCAAGCGAGAAGTAGACTTTGAGTACCTGCACGGCAAGGAGCTGTCTTTCAACAACATTCTGGACATGGAAGCCGCCTGGCGCATTGCCACCGAGTTCACCGAATCCCCGGCGGCGGTCATCATCAAGCACAACAACCCCTGCGGGGTGGCCACCTCCACCCGTTCCCTGGCGGACGCCTTCCAGCGGGCCCTGGATACCGACCCCCTGAGCGCCTTCGGGGGGGTGGTGGCGCTCAGCCAGCCGGTGGATGAAAAGACCGCCGCCCTGATGAAGGATATCTTCCTGGAAGTGATTGTGGCCCCGGACTTCGAGCCGGCGGCCTTTGAGCTGCTATCGGCCAAGAAGAACCTGCGCCTCATCAAGCGGGACTGGCCCCAGGGCCAGTCGGGCCTGGATTATAAGCAGGTTTCCGCCGAGCTGTTCCTGGTGCAGGGCATCAACCCGGAAAAACAGGGCCTGATGAAGGTGGTGACCGAGCAAAAACCCTCCGAGTCCCAGCTGGAAGACATGGTCTTTGCCTGGAAAGTGGTCAAGCACGTGAAGTCCAACGCCATCGTGCTGGCCAAGGACGGCAAGACCGTGGGCATCGGTGGCGGCCAGACCAGCCGCATCGGGGCCCTGGAAAACGCCCTGAAGCTGGCCTGTGACCAGGCCAAGGACGCGGTGATGGCGTCCGATGGCTTCCTGCCGCATGAAGACAACATCTATGCCGCGGCCCACGCCCGGGTGGGGGCCATCATCCAGCCCGGCGGCAGCGTGAAGGATCCCGAGGTCATCCGGCTCGCCAACCAGTACCACATCCCCATGGTCACCACCGGCATCCGGGAGTTCCGGCACTAGGCCCGGGGTGGGCTTCAGCCTAACATTCGGCTCTGCACCATCAGGGTGTGTACCACGAAAAGCAGCGGCAAATCCGTTCCCAGCCCGTGCATCAGCACCGCAGCCCCCAGCGATCCGGTGCGCTCGTAGCTGTAGGTAAAGACCACCCCGCCAACCATGGTCAGGCAGGCCAGCAGGATGGCCCAGGCCGGGGTGCAGAAGTATTGCAGCAGCAGCCAGTGCCAGGCCCCGAAAAAGAAGGAAACCAGCCAGGTGGCGTGCTGCGGGGGCAAAATCTCCCGCCAGAGGCGATATAGGGTGCCCCGCCAGAACCCTTCCTCGAACAGGGGGTTGAACAGCACGATAAAGGCCCCGTACAACCAGAAAGCCGCCCCGGGAACCAGGTGAATGGCTTCCAGGTGGTGCCGGGCCATGGGCCAGTCAATCATTTGGGGCAGGGTCAGCTTGAAAAAGAGCAGCAGTGCCACGTTCATCAGCACAATGCCCGCAATCAGCCAGCGTTTGCGCAGGCCCAGCGGCAGCAGGGGCACCCGGGTGCCGAACAGGAAAAAGGGCAACGCGCAGCAGACGATTTGATAGAGCATGATAGTCAGCCGGAAGTCTTCCAGCACGAACAACCCCATGCTGACCCAGATCCAGGGCCACAGCATAAAGAAGACCAGCGCCGGGATGCGCCAGCGGGTTTGGTTCAGGACGCTGCTTAACGCCGGGGGTTGGATGCCAGACTCTCTTTCCATTCACGGACGATGCTTTCCCGCTGTTCCAGGGGGGCGTGATAGGGGCAAGCCTGGCTTACCACGGTCACGGCATCGGTATTCAGGTTCACTTCCTTGCCGGTCTTGCCAAACAGGCACACCCCCGCGTTGCGGATGGCGCCGGGCACGTCGGCGGTGGGGTTGTAAAAGTGGCCGCAGCTCCCGCAGGCCACAATGGTCAGTCCGCGAACCATCAGCTTGCTTTGCAGTTCGTAGAAGGCCTGGTCCAGAATGCGGTACTGGGCGGTGGAAAAGGCCATGCGCTTGTACTCCAGCGTCAGCTGGTAAAGCTCCTGGCCTTCTTCATTAAAGGTGGTCAGGGTTTTCAGCAGGCAGTCCACCTGCTTTTTGCCATTGGAGAGCGGCACCGCCTTGACCTGCTCGCGGGGCAGGCGCATGCGGGGCATGGGGCGCTCCTGTGAGGGGGCTGCGGGCTCCGTCCGCTGCTCGGCGGCGCGTTGCACCGGGGCGGGAGACGGTATGCTGGCCCGGGCCCGCTTGGCCGAACGCACCGGGGGCAGCGGCTCATCCTCCGGCAGCAGGTCGGTTTGCCAATCCCCGGCTTCCTGCTCCAGGATGCGGTGGATATCCGCGTTGGGGGCCTCGCCCAGCAGGGAGTCCACGGGTTCCAGTTCCTCGTTGAACCGGGTATGGCGCACGGTTCGGTAGCTGCGTTGACGATCGCCCCGGCGGGACAAGGCGTCCTTCAGGTACAGGGCGGTGGCCACCGGCAGGGCCACAAGGGCCATCAGGGTAACTACCGGGGTCCAGAACAGCAGGGTGGCATATTCGCCCAGTCGGCAGCGGGAAACTACCAGGCCCAGCAGGTTCAGGGCCAGGAAGGTGGCGCCCAAACCCAGCCACAGGGTGGTATCGCCGGGCACGGACACGATCTGGTAGCGATCCAGGGCGGCCAGCCCCAGCAGCACCAGGGGGCCCAGGAAAAAGGGCGGTTTCACGATGGAGACGGCCTGCTCCAGGTAGTTGAAGTCGAAACGCACCAGGGCCTTCATCAGCAGGGCCGGCCCATACTGGCTCAGCAGGCGCAGGCGGTTGAAGAAGGTGCCCACGCAGCGGGTCAGGTAGTGCAGGAAGTGCACGTCGCTGTCGGCATACACCACCACGTTGGGGGCCCAGTTCACCCGGAAGTTTTCCAGGTTCAGCCGGATGGAATATTCCAGGTTGTCCACGTCCATGCCCCGCTGGAAGGGGATCATCTCCAGCACTTCCTGCTTGATGGCCCAGCCGGAGTCCAGCAGCCGGCAGCTCAGGCCCAGGTGAAAACGCCCGGCGTTGCCGATGCGGTTGAACAGCCGGGTGGTCAGGGCCTGCACCTTGGCCAGCGGGGTTTCTGGCAGGTTCTTCAGGGCCACGTAGCCCTGGATGGCGAAGCTGTCGTAGCCGCGGGCCACGATGTTTTGGAAGTAGTCGGGCTTGACGATATCGGTGGGACGCAAAAACACGAACAGCCCGTTGCCGCCGGCGGCCAGGCAGCGCTCAATCAGCCAGGCCAGGGCCTGTTCGTAGCGGGGCGCCGGGGCCGGGTACTGCCAGACTTTTACGTTGGGGCGCAGGGACTTGGGAAAGAGATCCCGCACGCTGTCTTCGCTGGCGGCAATATGGATGGTCACCTTGCCGGCGGGGTAGTCCTGCTCGTCCAGGGCTTGCAGCAGGGCCAGCAACTGGGGATGCTCCCGCCCGTCCAGGTAGGGGATCAGCACCGAGATGTGGAAGTCCTGGCTGGCCTTGTAGAGCTTTTTCACCAAGTCAAAACGGCGCCCGTGCTCGGCGGCGGCAACAATGGCCACCTGGCGCACCGCCAGCAAGCCCCCCAACACGGCAATCCAGAACTGGAGCTGAAGCAAGGAATCCATCATTTGCTCTGTAAACCTTCGTAAAGCGCGGTTTCGTGTTTTGACTACGAGTATTGTAACTGAAACAATGCCGCTTTACAAAGCACTGCGCGCCGCATGAGCCAGCCCTGATTCCGGTTCCAGTTTCAAAAACTGGGCAAAGCAGGTTTTGGCCGCTTTTTTGTTGCCGGCCTCCTGGTAAAGCAAGCCCAGCAGAAACCAGCCTTCCGCGTTCAAAGGGTTTTCCCGAAGCACGGCCTTCAACGTCTCCTCCACCTGGGAAAGCCTTCCGGCGCGGGCGTAGGTCTCGATTAAATTTTTGTAATAAAGCGCGTAGGTGGGCTGGATTCGGAAGGCGTGCTGAAAAGAGGCGTAGGCCAAGGGATAGTTGCCCAGCTCCCGGTAGGCCAGCCCCAGGTTGTTGTAAAGGGCCGCCGACAGGGGGGTGTAGGGGTTCAGGCGCAGGGCGGCCTTGAATTCCTCCGCGGCTTCGGCGTATTGCCCCCGCTCTATCAGCAGTTGTCCCTTGCCGCCATGCATCACCGCATTGTCCTTCAGGTCGTAGGCGCGCGCGGGCGGGCTGCAAGCAAGCAGCAGCATCAGGGCGACAATCACAAACAGCCTGGCCATATTGCCATTGTCGGCGGGTCGGGGCCGAACTTCAACTTAGCTGCGGGGGCCGCTCAGGGCAATCTCCTTGGCTGGCAGAGTTTGCCGGGTATACAGGCGCACATACATGGCCCGCCCGGCGCAGTCCGGACCGCCCGAGCAATCCAGGGTGCTTTCCCACCGCAGGCTCAGGTGGGTGGAAAGCTTTTCCAGCAGGGCGGCTTCCTGGCGCAGCAGGCTCATGGTTTGGGGATAGCGGGCGCTGGCCGGATCATCCAGGATGGCCTGCACGTTCTGGTGAAAGCCTTGCAGGCTTTTGCCGGGGACGCTGGCAGCGGCTCCGGCGTGCCCCAGGGGATGGCCGTCCGGGTCGTAGTTGACGCGCACCACCGGGTTCTGGTTCAGGTCTTCCAGGTGGGCCAGGATGGCGGCGTGCACCTGCAGGTGCCCCATGTCCCCGCTGGGGGCGCCTTCAAACTGTAAGGCGCTGGCCTGGCGAACCTGATAACCCAGGTGCTGGGCCCGTTGGCTAAGGGTATGCAGCTTGCCGGACAGCTGGGGATCCTTCACCTGGGACGACATCTGGTCGAACAGGGCCGCGGCATAGTCGTAATACTCGCTGCCGCTGCCGTTTTCGGTCTGGGCTAGGCTGAATTTGCGCTCCAGGGTCTTCAGCTTGACCCCGCCCCCGTCCAGGGAAACCTCCTGCCACTGGGCCTGGAAGCCTTCGGGCAGGTGCAGGGAGGCCGGATCAAACACCGCTCCCAGCAGCGGTTCGGGCAGTTCCACGGGTACCGGTACGCCCCCTATAGCCTGGGCTTCCGCCCCGGTAAGGCCAGAAACGCCCAGCTGGGCCGCGTGATCCTGGATAATCAGGTTCACCACGGCGCCCATGGTCACCACGGCCACTGAAAACACCACTCCACGCACATTCAAGCGTCCCGGCATAGCACCCGCTTTCCACAATGTTACCCATGTGGGTATCGGCCTGCCGGGTTGAAAACACAGGGTGGGGGCCGGTTTTGTTACATAACCGTTACACGCGGGGCCGCTACACCGCCGGGGTGGATTCCGCGCCCTGGGCGGCGCGTTTGAGGCGGGCGGCGGTTTCCATCAGCCCCTTGAACATGGGGTGCGGGTTGTCCGGGCGGGACTTGAATTCCGGGTGGAACTGGCTGGCCACGAACCAGGGGTGATCGGGCAGCTCAATCATCTCCACCAGGTTGCGGTCCGGGGAGGTGCCGGAGATGACCAGCCCCGCGTTGGACAGGATTTCCCGGTACTCGTTGTTGATTTCATAGCGGTGGCGGTGGCGTTCCATCACCACGTCGGCCTGGTAGGCTTCCGCCGCCTTGCTGCCTTTCAGCAGGTGGCAGGGATACTGCCCCAGGCGCATGGTGCCGCCCTTGTTGGACAGGTTCTTCTGGTCTTCCATCAGGGCCACCACCGGTTGATCGGTCTTGGGGTCAAATTCCGCGCTGTTGGCCCGGGTAAGGCCGGCCACGTTGCGGGCGAATTCAATCACCGCCACCTGCATGCCCAGGCATAGCCCAATGTAGGGAACTTGATGGGTGCGGGCATACTTGGCCACGTTGATTTTGCCTTCAATCCCCCGATGCCCGAAGCCGCCGGGTACCACAATGGCGTCCACGCCCGAGAGCAGGGCTTCCGAAGTCTCGTCATCCACGCAGTCTTCCGAATTCACCCAGCGGATTTCCACCGAGGCGCCCACGCTGGCCCCGGCGTGCTTCAGGGACTCGATGACCGACAGGTAGGCATCCGACAACCCGGTGTATTTTCCGGCCAGGGCTACCTTCAGGTTCATGGTGGGTTGTTTCACCCGGCGCACCATTTCCTGCCAGCCTTCCAGGCTGGGCGGGGTGTTCTCAATGCCCAGGCGGCTAAGCACCTGCGCGGCCAGGCCCTCTTTTTCTAGCACCAGGGGCACTTCGTACAAGGTGGGCATGTCGATGGCCTCAATGACCGCCTCGGGATCCACGTTGGTGAACTGGGCCAGCTTGGTGCGCTCCCCTTTGCCCAGGGGGCGTTCGCTGCGGCACACCAGCACGTCGGGTTGTATGCCGATGCTGCGCAGGGTGTTCACGCTGTGCTGCGAGGGCTTGGTTTTCACCTCGCCGGAGGTCTTGAGGTAGGGCACCAGGGTTACGTGGATGAAGCAGGTGTTCTTGAAGCCCACGTCGTAACGGAACTGGCGGATGGCCTCCAGAAAGGGCAGGCCCTCAATGTCGCCCACGGTGCCCCCCACCTCGCAAATCAGGAAGTCCGGGGAAATCTGGTGGGCGGCCTCTTTAATCTTGTTCTTGATTTCGTCGGTGATATGGGGGATGGTCTGCACGGTGGCGCCCAGATAGTCGCCCCGGCGCTCTTTCGAGATGACGTCTAGGTAGATGCGTCCGGCGGTGACGTTGTTCAGCCGGGTCAGGTTGGTATCGATGAAACGCTCATAGTGGCCGAGATCCAGGTCGGTTTCCGCGCCATCGTCGGTCACGAAGACTTCTCCGTGCTGGAAGGGGCTCATGGTGCCGGGATCGACGTTGATGTAAGGGTCGAATTTCTGGATGGAGACTTTATAGCCCCGGGCGCGCAGCAGACGGCCCAGCGAAGCGGCCACGATGCCCTTGCCCAGCGAGCTGACCACGCCGCCGGTCACGAAAATGTATTTGGTCGAACCCATCGGGATATCACCTCATGCGTTTCAAAGGATTGCTATTGCGTTAAACACATCGGACCGGGCGGAATTGTCATTCGGCGTCGTCGGCCAGAATGCGGGGGACCCGGTAAAAGCCGTCCTCTTCGCAAGGGGCGATCGCAAGCAGGGTATCCCGGTCAAATTCCCGGACGCCCCGGTCCTCCCGAAACACGGTCGGCACGGCCTGGGCTTCCTCCGGAGACGTTTCCACGGAAACACCGGCCAGGTCCAACGCGTCCAACTGCTCTACCAGGGTCAAGATATTGGCCAGATCGTCGGTGTAGCGAACCACCTCGTCTGGAGTCAGCTCCAGGCGGGCAAGGCGGGCTACATGTTCAACGGTTTCCTTGGTAATCGTCATGGTCCTTCACCATTCTAGCGGTATTATGCCACCGCCGCCGCCCAAAGCAAAGAAATTTTAACGATCCCCGCCCGGTTCCGCTGTGCGCGGGGCCAGTACGCTTTGCAAGTGGGCTATCAGGCTGGATTTGGCCGCTGCCATTGCCACGGGCTTTCCCAGCAGGCTTTCCAACGAGGCCATTACCGTGCTTTCCAGGCCGCAGGGGTTGATCTGGCGGAACTGGGCCAGGTCGGTGGAAACGTTCAGGGCCAGCCCGTGGTAGGTCACCCACCGCCGCACCGCCACCCCAATAGAGGCCACCTTGAAGTGCTGCCCCAGGCAGGGCTGGAATACCCACACCCCGGTCCAGCCCGGGTTACGCTCCCCGGTCAGGCCGAAATCCCCCAGGGTCCGGATGACGGCTTCCTCTAGCAGGCGCAGGTGGCGGTGCAAATCGCGCCGTTCCCCTTCCAGTTTCAGAATGGGGTAGGCGATGAGCTGCCCTGGGCCGTGATAGGTCACATCCCCGCCTCGCTCGATTTCCACCACTGGGATGCAGGGGTTGAGCAGGTTTTCGGCATGGGTACCCCGGCCCAAGGTTATTACTGGGGGATGCTCGCCGATCAGCAGGGTATCGGGAATCTCGTCGCGGGCCCGGCGCTCCACCAGTTCCCGTTGCAGCGCCCAGACGGCCTGGTAGTCAGACAGGCCAAAGTCCTGGATGGCGGCTAATATTGGAGGGCGGGCCATTCGATGCGCGCAAAGACCTCTATAAAATCGGGATCATCGGGATTATACCCGGGTTCGGGGTGGAATGTCTTGTCGGTCAATTGCACGTTGCGCAGGTCGGCCACGTGAAAGCTGCGCCAGTCGGGCAACTTGCCCGAACGGCTGCCGTTGGCCCGCTGGAAGCCTTGCAGGATGACGTGCCCGTTGCCCACCCGCCCGTAGATATGGGGTTCCACCAGCCGGCCCTGCCCATGGTAGTCGAAGCGCACCATCCGTTGCTGGCGGATGGCTTGCACCAGGAGGCTTCCCGGATACAGATAGCTCCGCATGTCCGTTCTCCCGACAATCGTGCCACTGATTCCGCCTATTGTACGCCCCCGGCTCCGGGCCGGCTATTCATCCCCTGGGTAGATTCTGCTAGCATGGCCCCAGTCAAGCAAGGAGTCATGATGAGCGAATACCGTTACGGGGTGTTGTGGGCGCTGGGATTGGGCCTGTTGATGGGGTGTGCCGGTTCGGGGGAGGCGGATCATCCTCCCGCCAGCCAGCCCAGGGCGGTGGCGGGCTTCCAGCACGCTTATGTCCATGGCGATTGCGCGCCTTGGGATGGCCCGGCAACCCGTATCGTGTTGCAAAACCAGGCGATCTCCCCGTCCAAGGCAGAGGGGCAGTTGCCCCAAGAAACCTTCCCGCTGTATGCCATCAGCTTGTGGACCCGTCAGCCCGCCCTGGGACGCTGGATTGAGCTCGATCCCGACGTCCAGGGCCAGACAGGCGGGCGGGTGGTGTACTGCCCGGAGCAGGGGCGCTGCGAATCCCTGGAACAGGCCCGGGTACGCCTGGAACGCGCGGATGCCGACGGCTGGGAGGGCGAGCTGCGGCTGAAGGTGGGCGACGGCAGCGGGCGGGAGCTGGTATACCCATTCCACGCCGGCTACGTGTCGGTGCGCTATTTCTGCGGCTAGGCCGGCAATTGCCTATTTAACCGAGGCCAGCGGCTTTTCCTTCTGGTAAATGTGGATGGCCAGCCCGTGCACCGCCTCGGCGGCTTCCATCATGGTTTCGGGCAGCGTGGGGTGGGTGTGCACGGTGAGGCTGATGTCCTCGGCGGTGGCTCCCATTTCGATGGCCAGTGCCGCCTCGGCGATGAGCTCGGAGACCTCTGGGCCAATCATGTGCACGCCCAGCACCTGATCGGTCTCGGCGTCGGTAATCATCTTCACGAAGCCTTCCGGTTCATCCATCGATAGCGCGCGTCCCGAGGCCGCAAAGGGAAACTTGCCCACCTTCACGGCGTGGCCATCGGCCTTGGCCTGCTCCTCGGTCAGGCCCACCATGGCGATTTCCGGGTCGCTGAAGATGGCCGCCGGCATGGCCCGCACGTCCAGCACCTCGTTTTGCCCGGCAATCACCGCGGCGGCCACCAGCCCTTCTTTAGAAGCCTTGTGGGCCAACAGCGGCGCCTGGGCAACATCCCCGATAGCGAAAATGTGCGATGCCGTGGTGCGTAGCTGGGGATTGACCTTGATAAAGCCCTTGGCATCCACTTCCACGCCGGCCTTGTCCAGATCCAGCCCCTGGCTGTTAGGGCGACGTCCCACGCAGACCAGCAGCTTATCCACTTCCAGGGCCTGGGGCCCCTTGGGGGTATCCACCGCCAGGTGCACGGTCTTGCCCTTGACCTCGGCCCGGCTGGCCTTGGACTCGGTAAAGACTTCGATTTTGCGCTTTTTAAGGGCCCGGCGCAGGGTCTGCACCACTTCCCGGTCCACGCCGGGCAGGATATCCGGGGCCAGCTCGATGAGGGTTACCTGGGCGCCCAGCTTGGCGTACAGGGTGCCCATCTCCACCCCAATCACCCCGCCGCCAATGACGGCCATGCGCTGGGGTACCTCGGTCCAGTCCAGCCCTTCCCGGGATTCGATAATGGTATCCCCGTTAAAGGCCAGGCCGGGCAGCTCGATGGGGGAAGACCCGGTGGCAATGATGAAGTGTTTGGCCTCCACGGTCTGCTTTGTGCCGTCCAGGGCGGCCACTGCCAGGCTGTGGGAGCCGGTAAAGCGGGCCGTGCCGCGAATGACTTCAATGCCATGGGCCTTGAACAACTGCCCGATGCCCCCGGTGAGCTTGCTGACCACCGAGCCCTTCCACTGTTGCAGCTTGGCCATGTCCAGGCGCACGTTGTCGGCCACAATGCCCATGTCGCCTGCATGCTGGATTTTTTCATACAGGGTGCCGGCATAAATCAGGGCCTTGGAGGGAATACAGCCCCAGTTCAGGCAGACCCCGCCCAGGGCTTCTTTTTCCACCACGGCCACTTTTTTGCCCAGCTGGGCCAGCCGGATGGCGGCCACGTATCCGCCGGGGCCCGCGCCAATGACAACGGCATCGTAACGGCTCATGCGCTAATCCTTTCTAAACGGCCACGAACAGCCGGGCCGGGGACTCCAGCTGCTCCATCACGGCCTTGACAAACAGGGCGGCTTCCGCGCCGTCCACCACCCGGTGGTCGCAGGAGATGCTCAGGTACATCATGTCCCGGATCACGATCTGGCCGTCCCGCACCACGGGACGTTTTTCAATCTTGTTGATGCCCATGATGGCCACTTCCGGGTGGTTGATGATGGGCACGCTAAACATGCCCCCGATGCTGCCGATGCTGGTGAGCGTGAAGGTGCCGCCCTTCAGGTCGTCCAGGGCCAGCTTGCCCTGGCGGGCCTTGGCGGCAAGTTCCGAAATCTCCCGGGCGATGGCAAACAGGCTTTTCTGGTCGGCGTGTTTCACCACCGGCACAATCAGTCCCTGATCGGTGGCCACCGCCACCCCAATATGGTAGGCGCCCTTGTAGACAATCTCGTTTTTCTCTTCATCCAGCTGGGCGTTCAGCATGGGAAACTGCTGCAGGCCGGCCACCACGGCCTTGATGAGAAAAGGCAGGTAGCTGAGTCTCACGCCCTGGGCTTCGGCCAGGGGCAGCAGGTCTTCGCGCATGGCCACCAGGCGGCTCATGTCCACCTCCTCCACGTAGGCAAAGTGGGGGGCGGTGTGCTTGGACTTCACCAGGTGCTCGGCAATCTTGCGGCGCATGCCGGCAAAGGGCACCCGCTTGTCTTGCCCGCAAACAAACTGGCCGGGCTGGGCCGACGCAGCCGGGGTCATGCCGCCGGGGGCGGGGCCGCGACGCACGTCTTCCGGGGTGATGCGTCCCCGGGGGCCGCTGCCCTGGATGAGGGCCAGATCCACGCCCAGCTGGCGGGCCAGCTTGCGGGTGGCGGGGGCCGCAAGCACCTTGCCGGAAGTCACCGGCGGGCTGAGCACCGCGGTTTTGGCTTTGCCGTTGCTGGGCTGATCGACGGCCGCCGTTTTTTCGGGCTGGCCCTGGGCAGGGGTGGCCGTGGCTTGCGCGGCTTTTGCCGGGGCCGGCTTGCCGCCGCCCGCGCCTTCCTCGATGACCACAATCACCGCGCCCACCCGGATGACTTCCCCGGGCTGGCCGTGCAGTTCTGTAATGGTGCCGCTGACCGGGGCGGGAATTTCCGCGGTCACCTTGTCGGTCATGACTTCCACCAGGGGCTGATCCTCGGCCACGGTGTCGCCCACCGAAACCAGCCACTGCACGATTTCTCCTTCATGAATGCCTTCCCCGATGTCGGGAAGCTTGAACTCGAATGCCATAGCGTAATCTCTCCAATCAACCGTTTCAGCGGGAGCCGCCGCCCGGGGCCGTTTTCACCCCGGGCAGGGGACTAGTTGAATTCCATGACCTCCTTGATCCCCAGGAAGACCCGGATGGCGTCCGGCACGTAGATTTTTTCCAGGGTGTAGGGGAAGGGGGTATCGAAGCCACCCACCCGCTTGATGGGGGCTTCCACGTACTCGATGGCTTTTTCGGCGATGATGGCCGCCACTTCCGAGCCGTAGCCGCAGGTCTTGGGGGCCTCATACACAATCAAGGCCCGCCCGGTCTTTTTCACGGACTCGATGATGGCTTCCTCGTCCACCGGATACAGGGTGCGCAGGTCGATGATCTCGCAGGACCAGCCTTCCTTCTCCATGGCCTTTTCGGCGGCCACCCGGCAGGGTTCCACCATGGCCCCGTAGCAGAAGATGGACAAATCGGTGCCTTCCTGCACCACCCGGGCCGGACCGATGGGCACGGTGTACTCGCCTTCCGGCACGTCGCCCTTTACCGCGCGGTAAATTTTCTTGGGCTCCATGAAGATGACCGGGTCCTCTCCCCGGATGGCCGAGGCCAAGAGGCCCTTGGCATCGTAGGGGGTGGAGGGGATGACCACCTTTAGCCCCGGGGTATGGGTGAAATAGGCTTCCGGGCTTTGTGAATGGTACAGCCCGCCCCGGATGCCGCCCCCGTAGGGAGTCCGAACCACCACCGGGCAGGTGTATTCCCCGCCGGAACGGTAGCGAAACTTGGCCAGCTCCGAGACAATCTGGTCGAAGGCCGGGTAGATGAAGTCGGCAAACTGGATTTCCGGTACCGGTTTCAGGCCGTAGACGGCCATGCCGATGGCCGCCCCGATGATGCCGGTTTCGGTCAGCGGGGTGCTGAACACCCGCTCCTCGCCGAACTCCTTCCACAGGCCCTCGGTGGCCCGGAAGACGCCCTCGTTGACGCCCACGTCCTCGCCAAAAACCAGCACGCTTTCATCGCGCCGCATTTCCGTCTTCAGGCCGTCGTTGATAGCTTGTAGCAGTGTCATTTGTGGCATTGCGCTCTCCTCCAATTGCCTAAAGCGGAAACTCGCCTTCCTGCTCGCGCTCGAAACCGCTCTCTTTCTCAAGTAGCTCGTCTCGTTGCGCGGCCAGGGCAGGCGGCATTTCGGCGTAAACATCTTCAAACATGCTGGCCCAGTCGGGTTCTTGGCGCTTCTCGGCTTCCGTGGTGGCCAGGTTGATGCGGGTGCGGGTTTCTTCCCACACCTGATCGTCGTACGCCTGGGTCCAGATGCCCAGTTGCTGCATGTAGCGCTTGGCCCGCTCGATGGGATCGTTATGCTGCAGCCATTCATCCGCCTCGTTGCCCCGGTAGCGGGTGGGATCGTCCGAGGAGGAGTGCGGGCCGGCCCGGTAGGTGAGCAGCTCCACTAGGGTGGGGCCTTCCCCGTTGCGGGCCCGGGTGTAGGCCTCTTTGGCGGCCTGGTACACCGCCACCACGTCGTTGCCATCCACCCGTACCGCAGGCACCCCGTAGCCCTCGCCTTTCAGCGACAGGTTGGTGGCCCCGCACTGCTTGGAGACGGGCAGGGAGATGGCATACTGGTTATTCACGATGAATAGCACCACCGGCGGCTTGTAGACGCCCGCAAAGGTCATGGCCGAGTGGAAATCGCTGGAGGAGGTTCCCCCGTCGCCAATGTAGGTGACGGTGACCGAGGGATCCTTCTTGTACTTGGCGGCCATGGCGGTGCCCACGGCGTGGATGAGGTGGGTGCCAATGACGCTGGAGAAGCTGACGAAATGGGTGTCCTTGTGGGTGTAGTGGGCGGGCATCTGCCGGCCCTTGGCCAAATCGGCCTGGTTGCCGTACAGGTGGTCGGCCAGCACGTCCATGGGCACGTCGCGGTACAGCAGCACCCCGTATTGGCGGTAATAGGGATAGACCCAGTCGTTGGGCTGCAGGGCATGCGCGGTGCCTACCTGCACGGCCTCCTCGCCGGTGGAAGTGACGCAAAAGCCGATTCGTCCCGAGCGCTGCAGCCGCTTTTGGCGCTCGTCATAAGCGCGTATGGCGATCATCCCTTCGTACATGCGCTTGATGTCGTCTTCCGATAAGCCTTCAGGTAACTTGGGGGATTTCACGTTATCCTCCATGACCTTATATAGGGTGTCCGACCCGCCTGACCTGCTCGCCATGGCATGCCTCCTTTGTTTCACGCTCAATTCGTTGCTTTTCAATAATGCCCTGGATGAAAAACTCGCCGGCCCGGTACGAACTGCGCACCAGCGGCCCGGATGCGCAGTACAGGAAGCCGTATTCTTCTTCGGCCACCCGCTGCCATTCCTTGAATGCCTCCGGGGAGACGAAGCGGGCCACCGGCAGATGCTTGTGGGTGGGCTGAAGGTACTGCCCCAGGGTCAGAATATCCACCCCATGGGCGCGCAGGTCGGCCATGCACTGGCGCACCTCGTCGTCGGTTTCCCCCAGCCCCAGCATAATAGAGGACTTGGTAAACTTGTCGGGCATCCAGGCCTTCACCCGTTTGAGCAGGGTGAGGGTTTGCTGGTAGCCGGCCCGGCGATCCCGCACCACGTGGGTCAGCCGCTCCACGGTTTCGATGTTCTGGGCCACCACGTCGGGATGGCTTTCCAGCAGGGTGCGCAGGGGGCCTTCCTGCCCCTGGAAGTCCGGGATTAATACCTCAATCACGATTTGGGGACGGGCCTGCCGGATGGCGCTCACGCAGCGGGCAAAGTGCGCCGCCCCGCCGTCTGCCAGATCGTCCCGGTCCACGGAGGTGAGCACCACGTAGTCCCAGCCGGCTTCCTGTATCACCTTGGCCAGCTTGGCCGGCTCTTCATGATCCAGCCAGCCGTTGGGGTTCCCGGTTTTGACCGCGCAGAACCGACAGCCCCGGGTGCAGACTTCCCCCATCAGCATAAAGGTGGCGGTGCCCCCGGCCCAGCACTCCCCGATATTGGGGCAGCGTGCTTCCTCGCACACCGTGGCCAGGCCCAACGAGCGGGACACGCCTTTAAGGCGCGTGTAATTCTCTCCCGCAGGCGGGCGAATCTTCAGCCATTCCGGCTTGCGCATGGGTTTTTCCCGTTGTTCCAGAATGATGATGACCCTCTCGTGTTTACAGGCAAATTATAGAGGAAACAAAACGGCGTTAAAAGCCAACCCCCCGTCCGTGTCCCGATCGCGGCCCCAACCCCCAACGGTTTGTCCACGCATTGGGTTGCCCCTAGCCACCTGAACGATTGACGGTGGTTCAACCGGCGTGCTATGGTCATGGATATCCGCAGGACCCCGGCAGGGGAGGGATTCCCGGGGCCCAGGGCTTAACTTTTATTCACGAATCATGCAATTGGGGATGTGGTTTGGCCTTTCATGAGACAGGCCGGCCCAAGACAAGGCAACGCTGGACGAGTAAGGAGTTTTATCAGGCTATGAGAAGAGTTTTTGAGGCCGGGGCAGTGACTTTGGGGATATGCACCGCGCTGACCCTGGGCGTGATGGCCCCGCCGGCCCGCGCCTACGAGCCGGTGTTCGATTCCGAGGAGCAGGAAAACATTTCCGTCTACGACCAGGCCGCCCAGGCCACCGTCACCATCAACGCCCTGGTGGACGGCAAGCCTTCCAGCGGTTCGGGCGTGCTCATCGATGAAACCGGCATCATCCTGACCTCCAGCCATGTCATCGGCAACGCCACCACCGTGTTCGTGGCGCTGGCCGACGGGCGCAAGGGCCAGGCCAGCGTGCTGGGACGGGCGGGCGAAAAGTCCGATCTGGCCCTGCTGAAGGCCAGCCTGCCAGGCCCCTTTCCCTTCCTGCGCCTGGGGGACTCCTCCAAGGTGAAGGTAGGCCAAAAGGTGCTGGCCCTGGGCAACCCCTACGGCTTTGAGCGCACCCTGACCACCGGCATCATCAGCCGCATCGACTACGAGCGTAACCGCCTGCAAACGGACGCCGCCATCAACCCGGGCAATTCCGGCGGCCCCCTGCTGGATACCCAGGGCTATATCGTGGGCATCAACCAGTCCATCTTCAATCCCGAAGGCAACCGCTCCAACATCGGCATCGGCTTTGCCGTTCCGGTGAACTCGGTGCGCAACTTCCTGAAGGATCTGGCCGCCCAGCCGGCGGTGCCCGCCACGGTGGCCGCCCACAGCCGCCAGCCCATCGTGCGTTACAAAGACCGCACCGATGGTTACGAGAACGTTTCGGTCATCCTGCAACGGGTGAGTGGCCGCAACTAGGCTATAAAGGCCATTTTCAGACCGTAAAAAAACCTCCCGTTGTTGCGGGAGGCTTTTTTGTTGAATGCCGGCTGGCCCGGGGCTAGCTGACGGAGGTTTCGCGCTGGGCCTTCACCGCCTTGGCGATGGCCTGCACGTCGTCTTCCGACACGGCAATGGCCACGGTGTAGGCCCGGTCTTTCACCCCCGGGTACTTGGCCGCCAGGGCTTCATCGGCCTTGATGGCCCGGATGACTTCCGAGGGCTTGGCGCCCTCCACCCCGAAAGAGTTCAGCAGGGGGCCAAGCTGGTTGATGGCCACGGTTTGGGTGGCCGGTTCCGGGGTGTCCGTTGGCATCAGAGCTGTTTCCAGATCGCTGGCGGGCTGCGCGTCCTCTTCGGTGTGGGTGTGTTCATCGCCACCGTGCTCATGGGTCTCGGTGGGGGCTTCCTCGCCTTGGCCTTTGCCCGATTTAAAGGCGCCCAGCAGTTCTTTCAGGGAGGACAGCCCCAGCATGGCCGCCGGGATGCCCAGGGCCGCGGCAATGGCCACATGGATAGCCACCCCGATGGGCGGGGCAATCATGGAGGGCAGGGCAATCAGGTGCGCGGCCACGGCGCCGGCAGCGAGCCCGGCGGCCACGGTCAGTTTGATGGCCGGCTTGATAAGCTTTTTCAGCAGGCCGCCGCCCTGGCTCTTGGTTTCGGGGGGCTCGGGGGGCGGGGCTTCATCGTTGCCCGAAAAAGTGACCCGATCCACCCCGTGGGTGGCTTGCAGGGCACCGGAAAAGTAGGTCTTGGCGTTGCCGGCCTTGTGGGCGCCGTGCAAGGTGGGCAGTGAAAACTGCGAACTGAACTGGACAGGGCTCATGCGGGAGGGTCTCCTAGATTGATTTCTATGGCTGATTGGCACTTGCAGGGAAAATCACGAGTGAAAGCTTCCTTGATATGAAGAACCCTCAAGGGGCGGGTGTGCCAGTGGCCGGATAAATGTGAATGAATGTAAAGCCCCGGATCAGCCGATCTGGTTGATGTAGATGGGTTTATTGGCCCGATAGGTGCTGCTGAAGTAGTTGAGCATGATGATTTCGGTGCGGGTGCCCGGGGCAATGTTGATGAGCACCCGGTCCACCAGTGAGTGGATGAGGTAGACCCCGCGCCCATGGGTATCCATCAGCCCGGCGCCGCTGATGTTGCGGTCCAGCCAGTACAAAATCTCGTCGGCGGTAATGCGTCCGCCCTGATCCACGATGGCAATGCCGATGCGTTCGGCGTCCCGGCCAAAGTACACGTAAACGTACTCGTCTTCGGCCAGTTGCTCAATGTGCTGGGCTTTTTCGTACTTCAGGGAGCCATCGGGCAGCTTGGCCACGTGGTAGACGGCGTTGGTCAGGGCTTCAATCACCGCGGTCAGCAAATCCGCCGGGGAGGCCACGTTGTTTTGCTCCAGGAAACCCTGCAAGGCGGAAAACGCCACGGAGATATCATCGCTGTTGCGGATGACGACCTGGCTCATTTCACAATCGGGATCCATGTAGGTTTCAATGCCGAAGGCCGAGGCCGGGTTCAGCAGGTTGTTGACCACGGTGGAGAGCTCATCGAAGTTGAAGGGGGCGGTCTTGGCGATGATGTTGAACACCCCGGTGCGCTTGGCGTTGCGCACGTAGTCCTCAATCTTGTAGGCGGTGATCATGGCCGCCTTGGTCTGGGGATGGTGCTTCTGGATGTGATTGATGAGCGAAAAGCCATCCTCGCCGGGCATGTTGATGTCGCTAATCACCAGGTCGTAATGCCGGGCGGCCAGCTTTTCCTTGGCTTCGCCCGGATGCCGGGCAGCTTCGATTTCCAGCTCGTAGTCGGCCTCGTGGTAGTTTTCCAGGTAGCCTACCAGCCCTTCCCGAATCACGTCGTCATCATCCACAATCAGCAAGCGAAACCGGGCCGGGCCGGCATGGCCTGCGGTGGCCACCAGGCTGTCGGCTTGTTCGCTCACGGCACTTCCACCTTTAGGGGCATTGCAATCTCCAACCGTATCGGATCCGGGGGCATGCGCCTAGGCGGGCGCACCCTCCTCTAAGTATACCGGAAGGGAAACCGTGAATTCGGTACCGCTCCCTTTTTCGCTTTCCACCACCAGCATGCCGCCATGTTGCTCCACCGTGCGGTAGCTGATGCTGAGTCCCAGGCCCACCCCGCTATGTCCCTTGGTGGTAAAGAAGGGATCGAAGATGCGGTCGATGATGGTTTTGTCAATGCCCGGCCCGTTGTCCCGCACGTGCACGGCAACATAGGGGTGTTTGCCCTCCAGGTGCTCACTGTAGGAAATCCACAGCGAGCCTTTGCCCTCGGTGGCGTCGCAGGCGTTCTTGAACAGGTTGTAGAACACCTGCTCCATTTTCACCCGGTCGCACAAGACCAGCCGATCGGCATGCGGGCTGAGGTGGAAGGTGAACTGGGAGAACTGGGGATGGCTCTTCAGGGCGCCCACGATTTCGGCCACCAACTCGTTGATGTGCAGGGGGGCGAGTTCCAGCTGGGTGGGTTTGGAATAGGCCAGCAAATCGCCCACCAGCACGGCGGCCCGCTCGTTGGCCCGGCTGATCTTGCCGACTTCCGCCAGGGCCTGCTCCAGGCTCTCCAGCAGCGCGGGGTGCTCCCGGGCGGCGGGCTGTTTTTTCAGGCGCTCCAGGTTCATCTTGATCAGCGAGGCGCTCATGGAGATGCCGGTCAGCGGGTTGTTCAGCTCGTGGGCCACCCCGGCCACCATGGTGCCAATGGAGGCCAGCTTGCGGGATTGGCCCAGCTCGTCCTTGATTTTATCCATGGCCAGGCGGTCTTTCAAAACCTGGGTGATGTCGGAAAAGGTCAGGATGCGGACAGGGTCTCCTTGGGCCTTTTCAATCAGCCGCAGGCCAAAGCCCAGGGTGGTTTCCTCCTCCCGTTCGGGGAAGGCCAGGGTAATTTCGCCCCGGTGGATGTCGGCCTGGGCCGACAGCAAGGCGGCCCGCAGGGGGGCCAGGTATTCCGGCAAATCGTTGAAATGGCGGGGCGTGAAGGCGTCTGGCAAGTCCAGCAGCTCCCGGGCTTTTGCGTTCAGCCGGATGATGTCGCCGTCGGCCTCAAACAGCAGCAGGCCGGAAGGCAGGGTCTCGAAAATCATGTCCAGGATGAGCAGGTCGGTATCGATCATGCGTCTCCTCCCGGCGTCTCGATGGGCACCAGGGCCCGCAGCCCTTGCTGGTTGTCCAGGCGGTTCCCAAATACCAGGTAGGCCAGGGGCGCGCGGCCTCCGCCCCGGGCCTGCTTGCCCACCGCTTCCGGCTTGGGCACGCAAAGCAAAACGCCATGCTCATCCTGTTGCATGCTGCTGTAGAGGGTCATATCCATGCGGGCGTAGACCATTTTCAACTGGACGTTGGCGGGCAGGGTCTGGCCCTTGTCCGCCAGGGCCCGGCGAAAGCGATCCCGCTGATCGGGCGTGAAGCGGTGGGGCGGGATGGGGCTTTTGCGGATGGCCATCAGGTGGAAGCGGTTGGTGCTTTGCACCCCTTTTTTGCCAAACTGGGCGTTAATTTGCCGCACGCCCGCCTTCATATGCCCGGGGGACAGTCCCTCCACCCGGCCCGCGTTCTGGCGGGGAATGGCCCAGGCCCGGGCCGGCCTGGGCCGGATGGGTTCGGCGGGCCATGGGGCGCAGCGGGCCGTTACTTTGCCCAGGCGTACCTCGCCAATGGCCGCCGTTTGGGTTTCAAACATGGGGGCGTTCACAAAGGCCGGCTCAAGGTTACAGCTTCCGCCGGCGGCCACGGTAGCTTCCGGCAGTAGCAGGGCCAGCCGGCCCGCCTGGGTTTGCTGCCTCAGGGCCGTGACCGGATCGTCGCTGATCTGCGGGGGAGGGCTTTCCAGCGGAACCGGGTTGATATCGCAGGGGACGGTCATGGCAAAGGCGGTCCATGGGCATTCCAGCGCCAGGTTGGCGGGATGACAGGCCACCTCCCTAAAAAGCAGCTTCAAGGCCGCCTCGAGTTCCGCCCGAAGCTTGCCGCCCAGTCCCGCCGGACGGTTTATTTCGCCGTCTGGGTGATCCCGGCTTCCTGGCATATAATTTCCAATGCTTTTTCAATGCGTTTGAGCGGCTCGCACACATCCATGCCCTGGCCGGCCTCCAGCAGCAAGGCGACGGGATCGCTGCCGCCGCCCTCTTCCCCTTCCGCCGGCGGCTTGCCTTTGGGCCGGTGGATGCGCACGGGGCTGCTTTCCGAGGTCAGCTGCAGCAGGGCTTCCGTGGGAGAAAGCTCCTCCGTGGCGCCGGGCTCCCCGATGGGCGAGGATTTGGTGGGGCTGATGCGCACGATGGCGAATCCCTTGGCGGGAAAATCGGCCAGGTTCTCGTCTTCCACCAGCAGGCACTTGAACTTGGACTCCACGCTTTTCAGCAGGGTTTCCATAATGACTTCCCGCTTGATGTAGCTGCTGAGCACCTGCCCGTAGAGCACCTGCTGGATGCGGGTGGGTTGGATGGGCTCCGAGTAGCGGAACTCAACCGGCAACCCCCGGGCGTCCGTCACCATCAGGCCGCCCACGTAAACCCCGGGCACCGGGGTGGAAACCATCAGGTAGGCCAGTTTCAGGTCGCCGGATTTCATGGCTTGTGGCTCCGTTGGGCAGGGGGGCGGGCACTGGACGGCAGTCGGAGGCTATTGGCTCAGCTTGCTGCGCAGCCGCAGGATGGCCTGGGCGTGCAGCTGGCAAACCCGGGACTCCGACACGCAGATGACTTCGCCGATTTCTTTCAGGGTCATGTTCTCGTGGTAGTACAGGGCAATCAGCAGTTTTTCCCGTTCCGGCAGGGAGGCAATGGCTTCCGCCAGCCGCTTGCGCAGCTCGCTGGCCTCGAACTCCCCCTGGGGATCCGGGCTGTTCTTGTCTTCCACCATGTCCAGCAGGGTCATGTTATTGCCGGACGGGTCGTTGCCGTAGGTGTCATCCAGGGATAACACCATGTTCTGGGTTTCGGCCATCATTTGCTGGATTTTCTGCTTCGAGACGCCCAGCTCGGCGGCCAGTTCGTCATCGTTGGGGGCCCGGCCCAGCTCCTCTTCCAGGCGTTGCATGGCCTCCACCAGGTCTTTGCTGCGCTTGCGCACCCCCCGGGGAATCCAGTCCTGGAAGCGCAGCTGGTCGATAATCGATCCGCGGATGCGGGTGACGGCATAGGTCTCGAATTTCAGCCCCCGGTCGGGGTCAAAACGCTCCACCGCTTCCATCAGGCCCATGGTGCCGTAGCTAATCAGGTCCTCGGTGGCGATGCTGATGGGCAGGGTGATGGGCAGGCGGCTCACCACGTAGCGTACCAGGTGCAGGTACTTCAAAATCAGCTGCTCGCGCAGCTGGCCGTTGTTCGGATTTTTCTTATAGCTCTTCCAAAGCTGGTAAACGTCTTCCGCGGGGGAGCTGGACGCTCTGGTTTCTTGAGACAGCGATTTGGAAAGCGGTTGCTTTGCCTCGGTCATACAGGGTTTGGTACCTTCTGCCATCCAATCCGAATCTCTTTCATTATAGAGCCATTTGCGGGGGCTTCCCGATTTTTATACCCGCTTTTGCAAAAGATCCACCGTCCGGTCCATACCGGATGGGGGAGACCGATCCCGAAGGCCCGAAACCCTTGGGGCGGCCATTGTAAAAATGCATGTCATAAAGCGTTTGGCTAGCAACAAAATGGCTTGAGTGGTGTTACATGGTCAGGACGACTGATAGCGATCAATCGGGTCATCGGAAAGTGCAGACAACCCTTTTTGCAAGCGCCAATTTAAATACCGCCCTGGGTCGGCCCCAGGCTCAGCCGCAGCGTGCCGCCCGGTTCGGCACCCTGGGATTTTTCTCGGGCCTTGACCCGTCGCAAGGCAGGCAGGGCAACCGGCATGCATTCCAGTTTCCCGCCATCCCCTTTACCCCGCGGGATATTCTGGAAAGACTGGGCTTTCTGGGCCTGTTAACCGGTCTGGGCAAGTACGACACCGCCGGCAGCGACAACCTGGAAGTGGGTTTTGCCGCCATGTCCCCCCGGGCCCGCCAGTACGTGGATCGCATGCTGGCCAGCTTCCTGCCGGAAGAGGACGCCAAGCCCTACCATAAGCGTCCGCTGCCCAAGACCCTGCATGAGCAAGCCTTCCGCCACTTCCTGGAGCACGCCAACGCCTACGACGAGTGCAAATCGCTGGGCGTGCTGGAGGAAGCCTCCGACATGATGTACGAGCTGTACGCCATGCAGGCGTTGCGCCAGGGCATCTTTACCCCCGATGACATCGCCCGCTGGGTGCCCGCCGTGCAGGCCCAGACCGATCCGGTCAGTGGCCGCGCCATCCCCAACCCCGCCCGCAAGCCGTTCTTCACGGTGTTGGGCGAAATCACCCGCACCCTGTCGCCCGCTCAGGTGGATGCCTTCCAGAAAATCACCGGCATGAGCGAAAAGCGCTCCCGCACCATGCTGGGCCTCATCCTGATGAAGTTTGCCCTGTTCAAAAGCCGTCACCCGGAACTGAACCCCCTGCAGGACGCCTGCAAGGGCATCGAGTCCGAGGCCCGCGAGCTGGCCGAGCACCTGCCCCCCGATCTCACCCGGAACCAGACCCCCCTGGGCTTGGCCTTCGAGTATATTGGCCGCCCGGAGCAATCCCAAACCGAGCTGGCCCATAAACCCACCGACAAGATGCGCGACAAGCTGCTGGACTTTATCAACGGGCACCTCAAGGGCGCGGTCTCCTGCGATGACATGACCCAGTACATCTTCATCAAGCACCTGGGGCGCCAGGAACTGGATTATGACAACCCGGGCCTGGCCTACGACGTGCGCAAGAACATGATCAAGCCCTACGAAATGCTGCTGGAAACCTACATTCTGCGCAAAGCCGGCGTCAAGCCCGAAAAAACCCCCTGCGAGCACGGCGGGGCCCGCCACGGCCACGTGGACATGCAGGCCTGAGCGGCTGGCTGGCCAGCTAGCCCAGCATCTTGTACAGGGCCAGCAGCACCGTGTAGGTAGGCAGGATGTAGAGGGTTTCCCCCGGGCCGGTGCTATCCAGCGCCCGTTGCAGGGCCTTTTTTAGATCCGGCTCAATGTGGATATGGCTCTCGGGCAGGCCGGCATATTTCAGGCGCACGGCCATGTCCTGGGCCCGCTGCCCGGTGACCACCACGGTTTTGTGGGGCGGAATCCGCTCGAACTGGGCGTCCCAAATCCAGGAGACGTCCCGCCCGTCGGCGTAATTGTCGTTGAGCCCGATGAGCAGCCTGCCCTGCGGGTCGCCGCCCACCAGCTTTAACACTTCCGAGGCGCCCACCGGGTTCTTGATGAGCATAATCAGGGTCGGTTTGCCTTGCAGGGTCTTTTTTTCGGCCCGGCCAAACACGCTGCGGTAATGGGCCAGCCCCCGGGGGATGCTTTCGGCGGGGAGCCCCAGGTCAAAGGCCACCGCGGCGGCGGCCAGCAGGTTGTACACGTTGAACAGGCCCGGCAGGGGCAGGGTGAGATCCAGGTGCTGCCCGCCGTAGCGCAGGCGAATTTCCGTTTCCTCCGGTTTGACCAGCACGTCCTCGGCGGCAACGCTGGGTTGGGGACGGTGATAGCCGCAGCGGCGGCAGGCATAATGCCCCAGGTGGCCGAAAATCAGGGTGTCGTAATGCAGGTTGTCCTGGCACAGGGGGCACTGGGTGACCTCCCGGGGGAAAGGCACCGCTCCGGGAGCCTCCAGGCCATGCAGGTAGCGCACCGATTCCACCCCGAAGAATAGCAGGTGATCAGCGGGCTCACCCTTGCCCAGGGTGGTGACCAGGGGGTCGTCTCCGTTCAGGATCAGCCGCCCCTTGCCCTGGGGGATGCCCGTTTGGTCAATGCCCGCCCGGATCATCCGCGCGGTGGTGTCCAGTTCGCCATAACGATCCAGCTGATCGCGGAACAGGTTGGTCACCACCACCCGTTGCACGGCCACTTCGCGGGTGAGCCCTTTCAGGGACGCCTCGTCCACTTCCAGCACCGCGTAATCGGCGTTCAGGTGCCCGTACAGGTTGCTTTGGTTCACCAGGGCGGCGGTGATGCCGGGCACCATGTTGGCGCCCAGCTGGTTGTGCACCACCTGGAAGCCCCCTTCCCGCAGAAACTGGGCCAGCAGGCCGCAGGTGGTGGTTTTGCCGTTGGTGCCGCTGACCGAAATCACCTGGCGGCGCACCTGGCCGCCCAGGCGGCTGAGCAGTTGGGGATCCAGCTTGCGGGCCACTTTGCCGGGCAGGCTGGTGCCGGCCCCCAGGTGCAGCAGGTGGATGAGACTGTTTACGGTTTTTCCCGCCCCAATGGCCAGGCATGTCTTCAGCATACCTATACCTTAGCGGATCTCGCCCTGTAGCGGAACAGCGTGCGAGCATGGAAACTGCTATTGACTCTGCATAGCAATTTTTGAAACGAGACAGGTTTAATTATTATATATATTTTATATCTAAAATAGATTTTTTCGAGGTGCTGGCTATGGACCAAGGGGTCGGCACGAGTTTTAGAGAGAGACAATGAGGGCATAGTGTATGCAAGTGAGACAATCTCCTTTTTATAATGTCGTTCCCTGGTCGGGACCTGTGGCACTGTCCATCCGAAATACAGGGGGTACGGTAGCTTCCGTAGCGCCTGTCGTCCAGACGGCATCTTCCTCCTCATTACCCGTGCTGATGGGAGATTCCAGTTGGATGACCCCCATCGCCGGTTTGGCAACAGAGTCTTGGCAAGGGTTGCGCGGGATGCTCACGGGGCTGAGCCAGATGACGGGCTCTTTGATGCAGGGTCCCTCCATTGCCCCCGCTTGGGAAGTCTCTATGCCGCAACTAACGATGCCGGCCTTGATGTCTTTTGGTGGTCCCATGAGCTTTTCGCAGGTGGCCAACGATATGGGGCAGGGTGCTCGACGTGCCCTGAGCACCCTCGGTGGGATGTTGGTAGACAACGCCCCAGCTGTGCTTACTTTTGCTGGAACGATGGCCGCTACTACGGCTGTCTGCAGCTTTATGGGCGGCACCATGGCCGCTACCGGAGCCATTATGCTGGGTCAACACCTGATGAATGGCCAGCAAAACCCTCACGCTCCGTAGGGCATCAAAGGCCAATTGTTAGGCGGGCCTTTTGCCGCTGGCCCTCGAAAATCTCCCGCCACTCGGGGGGCAGGGCGCTCACCCGCAAAATGGCCTCCAGTCCGGTCAAGGATGGTTTTGTGCTGGACGCTAATGGCAATGCAGATTTGGGGCATTTTCAGAGTGCTGCTGGGGAATGGGTGGGGGAAGCTCATATCCAAGATGGGCCGTTGCGCTACCCTGTAGGGGATGAGCGTTTTGGGTTAAACCACATAACCCCGGACAAGTTGCAGCGCATCCAGAAGCTTGGTTATGATGGGCCGGATAGCTTTGCAGATGACGTGGCCAAGAATTACAACGAGATTTGGCAGCAAGACGGTTCTACCAACTTGCTGTACGTTAAACGGAACGGATCCAACAAGCTGGCCGTTGTGGAAGCCCGGATAGACACGGATGGATATCATTCCATTGTGTCGGTTTTTGACGTCAAGGACACCTACCTAACCCCTGCAAAGGGAAAAAGGTTGATCTGGAGAAGACGCACTGCCCTTCACCCGAACCAGGTTCCGTCCGGTAACCCCTTACATTCCGCTGACTCTGTGCAGAACCCGGAATCAACGAAACTGGCGCTTGGGGGCCAAGATCAACCTACTCCCATGGTAGCACCTCTGGCCGAACCCGCAACCCCCATCCAGCGGGGGGCAGGGCGCTCACCCGCAAAATGGCCTCCAGGGCGGGCAAGTCATCCTTGTCCCGCTTGTGCAGGCGGCTGATTTCCCCCACCGGGATGCCTGCCGGATCGCGGTGGATGCGAGTTATGGCGTCCCCGGCCTGCAGGATGCCTGGCTGCAACACCTGAAAATACACCCCAAAGCGTCCCGCCTCCAGAAAACGCCTCACCAGGCCCATATCCTGGAAGTTCATGCCCAGCACCCGGCAGGGCTGACGGGGTTCGGCGGCTTGCAGAATCACGCTGCCCACCTGGAAGCGGTCCCCGATATGAATCTCTGTTTCCCGCAGCCCTTCGGTGGTCAGGTTTTCTCCCATGGCCCCCACCGGGATGGCCCGGCCCAGGGCCTGGCGCCAGAAGTCGTAATCTTCCATGGCGTAGGAATAGACTGCCTTGTAAGTCCCGCCGTGGTGCCGGGTGTCCACGATGGTATCCCCGTCCAGTCCGGCGTGGCCCACGCGAACCGGGCCGTCGACCGGTTGCTTGTTGATGCCGGTGGCCACCTCCTGATCCAGCCAGCGCAAGGTTTCCGGCGCCGGGCGCAGGTTGACGCTGAGGACGCGGGCTGGCTGCGGGGCGCCCAAGGGCTAGACCGAGGCACCCTGCTTGGCCAGGGCGTTGAAAGTCACCCCGTTGTCCTCCATGCGCTGGAGGGCTTCCTGCAGGCGGGCTTCCGGCACGGTGAGGGCCACCCGGAAGAAGCCTTCCCCTTCCGGCCCGTAGCCGATGCCCGGGGGCACCACCACGCCGCATTTTTCCAGCATCAGGCCCACGAACTCCACGCTGCTCATGCCGGTGGGCACGGGCACCCACAGGTAGAAAGTGGCTTCGTTCTTGGGGGTGTGCCAGCCCATGCGGTTCAGGCCTTCCACGAAAATGTCCCGGCGGCGGGCGTAAATCTGGTTCAGGTCCTTGGTCAGCTCGTCGGAGCGGGACAGCCCCACCGCGGAGGCGTGCTGGATGGCCTTGAACACGCCGCTGTCGGTGTTGTTCTTCACCTTGCCCAGGGTCTGCACGGCGGCTTCGTTGCCCACCGCAAAGCCGATCCGCCAGCCGGTCATATTGTACATTTTAGACAGCGAGAACATCTCGATGCACACGTCCTTGGCGCCGGGTACGGCCAGGAAGCTGGGGGCCCGGTAGCCGTCGAAGGTCATCTCGCTGTAGGCGTTGTCGTGGCAAAGCAGAATGTCGTACTTGCGGCAGAATGCCACCACTTCGGCAATCCTGGCTTCATCAATGATGGCCCCGGTGGGGTTGTTGGGGTAGTTCAGGAAGAAGATCTTCGCCCGGCGGGCAATGTCTTCCGGGATGGCGGCCAGATCCGGCAGGAACTTGTTTTTAGCCAGCAGCGGCACGGTGTAGGGCTCGCCGCCCACCAGCAGGGTCCAGTTGCTGTACACCGGGTAGCCCGGGGAGGGGCACAGCACCACGTCGCCCGGATCGACATAGGCCAGAATCAGGTGGGCCAGGCCTTCCTTGGAACCGATGAGGGAGAGGGTTTCCTTGTCGGCGTCCACGCTGACCCCAAAGCGGGTTTTCATCCAGCTGGCGGCAGCCTCCCGGAACTCCTGGGTGCCGTGATAGGGCGGGTAGTTGTGGGTGGCGGGATCGGCCACGGCGGCCTGCATGGCTTTCACGATGGGTTCCGGGGTGGGCAAATCCGGGTCGCCCACGCCCAGGCTGATGATGTCCACGCCGCGGGCCTTGGCCTCGGCAATCTTGCGGTCGATTTCGGCAAACAGATAGGGGGGGATCTTGCCCAGGTTGGCGGCGGGTTTTGGCATGGCGGCTTTCCTTCACTTCAATTATGGGGGACTTTGCTGTACTCTAGCACAAAGCAACCCCCGTTTGAACCGCCTGAAGGAGCCTGCCGCCTTGCCCGAAGCTGTTTCCGCCAACGCCATGCTAGAAATCCGCATCAGCTGCCCGCCGGTGCTGGCCGCCTACCTTGAAGAGCTGCTGTGGACGGTGGACGGGGTGGAGTCGGTGGCGGAAGCCTACCGCACCGACCTGCCCGATGACGAGACCCACCTCTCCGACCTGGCCTATGTCAGCGTGCTGACCCGCAACCCCTTGGGGGAAGACCTCATCAAGGTGATGATGGTGGAAAATCCCCGGCTGATGAAAGTGACCGACATTATTGAAAGCCGCTGGATCGAGGAAAAGGACTGGGCCGAGAACTGGAAGCGGCACTGGCATCCCACCCGGGTCAGCGAGCGGCTGATGATCGTGCCCAGCTGGGAGCGCTACCAGCCGGAAAACCCGCAGGAACGGGTTATCAAACTGGATCCGGGCTGCGCCTTCGGCACCGGCACCCACGAAACCACCCGTTTAATGCTACTGGCCCTGGAACAGCTGGCCACCGAGCGGGATTTTTCCCGTCTGTCCCTCCTGGATGTGGGCACCGGCTCGGGGATCCTGGCCATTTATGCCGCCATGTTGGGATGCCTGGACGTGCGGGGCCTCGATATCGACCCCCTGGCCGTGCAGACCGCCCGCGAAAATGCCCGGCTGAATGGGGTGGAGGCGGCTATCCACTACAGCGATACCCCGCTGGCCGAACTGTGCCTGACCCCCTTCGATGTGATGGTGGCCAACATTATTGCCCCGGTGATTCTGGATCTGCTGCCGGAGATGCGGGCCCGCCTGAAGCCGGATGGCGTGCTGCTTCTTAGCGGGCTGATTGAAACCAGCGTGGGCCCGGTGGAAGACGCCCTGCGGGCAACCGGCCTGACCCGGATCCAGCGCATGCAGCAAGGAGACTGGTATGCCCTTATCGCCAGCCGGGCCGACTGATACCACGGGACTGAAGCGATTTTTTACCGCCTTTCCCGCGCCGCTTGAGCACTTTCCGCAGGCCCACACGGTGACGGATGAAATCCTGCTGCACCATTTGCGTACCGTGGTGCGGGCCGCCCCGGGGGATGCCGTGGTGCTGGTGGATCCGCTGCGGGAGTTGGCTTACAGCGCACGTATTGAGCGCCTGCAAAAGCAGGAGGCCCAATTTACCTGCCTGGCCCTGCTGGAGTGCCCGCCCTGCCGTTTGCCCTACGCCACCTTGGCCATGGCGCTGCTGAAGGAGCAGGCCTGGGATCTGGTGCTGCAAAAGGCCACCGAGCTGGGGGTGCGGGCCATCCAGCCCTTGCTGGCCGGGCGTGGGGTGGTGAAATTGTCCGCCCGCGATATTCCCCGCAAGGTGGATCGCTGGCAAATGATTGCCCGGGGGGCGGCCCAGCAATCGGAAGGGCTGTTCATCCCCCAGGTTCTGGCCCCGCTCAGCGTGGAGGCCTTCTGCCAGGGCAACACTCCCGGGAACTTCCGCGTGTTGCTCAGCGAGCGGGGGGCCAATCGCGTGGCGCTTAAAGCTCTATTGCCCGATCTGGCCCCCGGGCAGGCCGTGGTGCTTGCAGTAGGCCCGGAAGGGGGCTGGGCGGAGGCCGAGCACAATCACTTTGTGGCGGCGGGCTTTGTGCCGGCCAGCCTGGGAGAACGCATATTGCGGGCGGAAACGGCGGCTATCGCCGCGCTCAGCGCCCTGACCTACGAATTTTCGGAGCCGGGCGGATGATGGCAGCCGATATGCGTCCCTTGCTGCAACATGAAACCGTGCAGGCGGTGGGCCGGCTGGCACAGGCCCATGGGGGCCGGGCCTGGCTGGTGGGGGGCGCCGTACGGGACTGGCTGCATACCGGCAACATAGCCCACGACCTGGATTTTGCCCTGGTCGATTGCCGGGCGGAAACGCTGGCCAAAACGCTGGCCGATGCGCCGGGCGGGCACCTGGTGCCGCTCGATGCGGACTTTGGCATCCACCGGGTGGTGTTTGACGGTGGGCCGGTGGTGGATTTGTCCGATGCCTTGCACAACGATCTGGGGCGCGATCTGGCCCGACGGGATCTCACCGTTAACGCCATGGCGCTGGATTTGCACAGTGGCGAGCTGCTGGACCCCTTTGACGGGCAAGCCGACCTGGCCGCGGGCCGCATCCGTATGGTGAGCGCCGGTAACCTGTTGGAGGATCCGCTGCGCCTGCTGCGGGTATTCCGGCTGGCGGCCACCTTGGGAGCGCGGGAAATTGATGCGGCCACGATGCAAGTGGTGCGGGATCAGCCCCAGGCCGTCTGGGGCGCCGCCCCAGAGCGCATCCAGTACGAGTTGCTCCGCCTGCTGGATGCCACCCCCTGCTTTGATGCCTTGCAAGCCATGGCCGATAGCGGCCTGCTGGAGGCTATCATCCCGGATCTCACCCCCATGCGGGCCATCGGGGCCAGCGGGTTTCACCACCTGGGCTTGTTTGAGCACAGCCTGGAGCTGGTGCGCCAGTGCGAGCGCCTTCTGCCCGAGTTGCCTGAACCCACCCGGGCCTGGGTAAGCCGGCCCTTCAACCAGAATTTTTCCCGCCTGGCCTACCTGAAGCTGGCCTGCCTGCTGCATGACATTGGCAAGCCCGCCACCCGGGGCACCCGTCTAGATCCCGACCATGGCGAGCGGCTTACCTTTTATGGCCATGAAGAAGTGGGTGAGCAGATGGCCGGGCCCTGGCTGGGCCGCCTGAAGTTTGGCAACGAGGCCCGCGATTACGTGAAAAAACTGATTCGCTGGCACCTGTATCCCTGCCAGTTCGGGCCGGAGTCCTCCCGCAGGTCGGTGCTGCGCTTTTACCGCCGCATGGGCGCGGAAACCCCCGATGTGCTGCTGCTGGCCCTGGCCGATCGGCACAGTTCCTGCGGATGCTGGATTTCGGACGACGAAATTCAGAAGGCGCATGACGATCACATATGGCTGATGGCCGACTATGCGCGGGAAGAGCCGGTATTGAAGACCCCCCGGCTGCTCAGCGGGCATGACGTGATGGCCGTGCTGGGACTGCCCCCGGGGCCCCACCTCAAGCCCATCCTGGAAGCCTTGCAAGAAGCCCAGCAGCTGGGTGAAATATCGACACCCGAGGAGGCCCGGGCCTGGCTGAGTGCCTTGTCGCCGCCCCCTTCCTAGCCCCTGCCGGATCGCTATCCGGAACTGCTTGAAACGCTCTCCCAGACAGGGTTTGGGGGAGCGTTAAAGTTTTGTAAAGTGACGATCAATTATCCCTTTTAGATTGTTTTTATATACTTAAGAATTCCAAATTATCTTATCTTGATTTTTCCAGATAGAGAGAGCAGACAAGAAGGGACAGATTATGAGCTCGGTGAATACGCTTCCTCTTTTCCAGCAAGGCATTGGCGGTTTGAATTTCATCAGCACCGCATCCAGCGTGGGTATCGGCGGCACCGCGTTTGGCAGCCAGGCCAACCCTTACGTGCTGAACGGCAATTTCGTCAATTTCAATTATGGCAGCCAGCCGCAGTACATGTCTTACAACGGCAGCATGTACCAGTTTGCCACTGGCAACAACCAGGGCCTGCAATACACCGCGCCCAACGGCCAAGTCCTGAACCTGGCCTATAACGGGCAGACTCGCCAGAACGACCAGATCGTGGGCTACGACCGCTACCGCGAGCAGGTAGGCACCGAGCAATACCAGGTAGGCACCGAGCAGTACATTACCGGTTATGAGCAAGTGCAGACCGGTACCAAACAAGTGCCCTATGGCACCGAGCAATATATTACCGGTTATGAGCAAGTGCAGACCGGTACCAAACAAGTGCCCTATGGCACCGAGCAATATATTACCGGTTATGAGCAAGTGCAGACCGGCACCAAACAAGTGCCCTATGGCACCGAGCAATATATCGATGGTTACGAAAACGTGCTGACAGGCTATAAGCAGGTTCAGACCGGAACCGAACAGTACATCACCGGTTATGACAATGTCATTACCGGTTATAAGCAGGTTCAAACCGGAACCGAGCAGTACATCACCGGTTACGAGCAAGTGCAAACCGGCACCAAGCAGGTGCAAGTGGGTACTGAGCCCTACATCACGGGTTATGAGCAAGTGCAAACCGGTACTAAGCAGGTGCAAGTGGGTACTGAGCCCTACATCACCGGTTACGAGCAGGTGCTGACCGGCTATAAGCAAGTGCAAACCGGCACCGAACAATATATCGATGGTTACGAGCAGGTGCTGACCGGCTATAAGCAAGTGCAAACCGGCACCGAACAATATATCGATGGTTACGAGCAGGTGCTGACCGGCTATAAGCAAGTGCAAACCGGCACCGAACAATATATTACCGGCTACGAGCAAGTGCAGACCGGCACCAAACAGGTGCAGGTAGGCACCGGCATCGTCGGCTACAACACCCGGGTGGAAACCGGCACCATCAACGTCAGCCGCGAGCTGGACGGCCGGGCCAACGGCGGCGCCGTGGGCGATATCCTCGACCAGGGCACCGGCCTGCTGATGGATGCCAGCAAAGCCAACCAGTTCTTTACCACCAACAGCGGCCAATACAAGGTTGGCAGCCTGCTGGGCGAAAACAACGCCACCAATGGTGAGTCGGTGGACATCTTTAAAAAGCTGAACGCGGATGATATGTACGTGGCCGGCGACCCCGTGGTGGGTGGCAAAGGCAACGGCTACAATCCCGACACCATCACACCCGGCACCGGCTTCATTACCATGTACGAAGACGGCACCGATGCCGGCCGCAAGGTCACCATCAACGCCCACGTGGATACCATCAATCCCCAGGGCAACAAGGCCTTCACCGAATACGGGTTCGTCATCCAGGGCGACAACGGCCAAAAAACCACCGCCACGGTGTCCGGCGGCCAGGCCATCATCAACGGCCAGCCCCTGCTGCCCGGCCAGGAGCGCATCATTGGCGATCCGGCCAACCCGGTGGCCAAGTTCTACTATGCCAGCGTCCCTGGCGGCCAGAACGGCACCAACGAGCAGCGCTTGGTGTTTGAATCCTACGAGAAAGTCACCCCCGAAACCCGCCAAAAGCTCATCGACGCCGGCGCTAACCCTGCCGATATCGATGGTCTGCGCTCCACCTTCAAAGCCACCTTCGGCTTCCGCATCCCGGATGGCCAAGGCAGCTACCGCGCCTCGGCGGGTGTTCCCGGCGGTATGAGCACTACCTACAATGGCGTGAAGACCTACTACGATGCCCACTTCTACGAGCCGGATTCCTTCACGCTCCCCACCCGCAAGGAATACCAGGAGCCGGTCTACGGGCCCATCTACGAAGAGCAGCCTGTGTACGAACAGCGCCCCGTGTACGGCGAGCGTCCGGTGTACGAGCAGCAGCCCGTGTACGAAAACCGCCCCATCTACAAGGAGCGCCCGGTTTACGAGCAGCAGCCCGTGTACGAAAACCGCCCCATCTACAAGGAGCGCCCGGTTTACGAGCAGCAGCCCGTGTACGAACAGCGCCCGGTCTACGGCGAGCGGCCCATCTACGAAGACCAGCCCATCTACGAACAGCGCCCGGTCTACGGCGAGCGGCCCATCTACGAAGACCAGCCCATCTACGAACAGCGCCCCGTGTATGGCGAGCGTCCGGTGTACGAGCAGCAGCCCATCTACGACCAGGTGCCCGTGTACGGCGAGCGTCCGGTGTACGAGCAGCAGCCCATCTACGAAGAGCGGCCCATCTATGGCGAGCGTACCCTGTACCGCGATGAGCCCATCTACGAAGAGCGGCCCATCTATGGCGAGCGTACCCTGTACCGCGATGAGCCCATCTACGAAGAGCGGCCCACCTACGGCGAGCGCACCCTGTACCGCGATGAGCCCATCTACGAAGAGCGGCCCATCTACGGCGAGCGTCCTGTCTACAAGGAGCGTCCGGTCTACCGCGATGTGGAAAAACCCATCTACGGCACCGACTACGGCGTGACCATTACCTACGGCAACACCAGCAACAACGATACCGACGTGACCCCGCCGGTCTACCCCCCGCCGCCGGTGTACTGCCCGCCCACCTACACCCCGCCGGTGACCAACAACGATGCGGGTGTGGTGCCTCCGGTCAGCTACAACGTGCCGCCCACCTATACCCCACCGGTGGCTTACACCGGAACCGCGGGTAGCCAGGGTGTGGCCGGTAACCAAGGTATCGCGGGCACCCAACAGGGTGTGGCGGGTCAGCCCCTCTTTGGCCAGAACCTGAACCTCGGCGTTGGCCAGGGCGTGGCCCTGAACCAGCAGCAACCGCTGCCCAGTCAGGCGGCCCCGCAGGATGTGGCGACCCTGATGCCCCAGCTGATGACCCAGATCGTCAGCCTCCTGCAACTGATGATTCAGCTGCTGGGCCGGATGAGCCGCTAGGAAGCTTCAGTCAACTCGAAAATCCGGGAATTGCCCCTTAATCGGTAATGGTATAGGCGGGCAGTTCCCGGATATCTTTTATTTGCCGGGCCGGTTGTCCGGCCATCACTGCGTAATCGGGCACGTCCTGCACCACCAGGCTGCCCGCGCCGATGAGGGCATGGCGGCCCACAGTAATGCCCGGCAGCAGGGTGCTGTTGGCCCCAATCTTGGCATGGGGCATAATATGGGCCCCTTTCAGGTTTTGCTTGGAGCCGGGAGACTTGGGGTACTTGGCATTGGTGATGACCACGTTGGGGCCCAGCCAGCAATCGTCTTCCAGAATGGTGTATTCCGGTACGTAAACCCGCGAGTGCAGGCGCACCCGATCTTTAATGGTCACGTGGTGCTCAATGACGCTGCCCGAACCCACGCTGACTTCGTCGCCAATGTCGTTGTTCTCCCGAATCAGGGCATTGTGCCCGGTGGAGAAGTAGGCCCCAATCTGGGTGCCAAAGTAAATGACGGTGTGGGAGCGGATGTTGGAGAAGGGCCCGATGATGGTCATGCGGGAATCCTCCAGCCGGCCTGGGGAACTTTCTCCCAGGATGGTGAAGGCCCCAATGGTGGTGCCCTGGTTCAGGATGACCCGGTCATAAATAATGGCCGAGGCGTGAATTTCAATGCCCTGGTTCAGGAACAGCTTGCCCTGCTTGGTGGGCTGCTCCTCAAGCCACTCTCCCGGCGTTTCGCTGGCCACGGGTTCTCCTGCATCTCAATAAGGCTGTTACTCTTTTAATTATAATGCATCAGCAAGGAGTCACTGCGTGGAATGCCCTTTTTGGAGCAAAGCCGCTGCGGCGGCGGTTTTGGCCGCCGTGGCCGGACTGTGGGGGTGGGCATGCCCCGGCGAGGTAGCCCCGCAAGGGTTGGCTTGGCTGGCGGTGGCCGTGTGGGCGTGGGCCGCCTCCCCCGGGCGCCGGCCCGGGCTATGGCGGCTGGGCTGGTTGTTTCTGCTGGCAACCGCCGCCCTTCAGCCGGGCAATGCGGGACCATGGGTGGCCGTGTGCTTTTGCCTGGGGGCCCTTGTGGGTGCGGAAGGCGCTTTGCGGGCAGCTTATAGGGCAGAGCCCGGACGTGGCTGGCTGCTTTTATGCGGTACCCAGCTGGGCCTGGCCGCCGGGGCCGCCCCGGTAGCGGGTGCCGGGCTGGCGGTGGCCCTGGCCTTGTTTGGCTGGCTGCATCACTTTTTGCATGAGCGGGAGGAAAAGCACCTGCTGAGCACTCAGGTTTCCGCCGGGGAGGTGGGGCGTCGCTGGCTGCTCAGCTGGGGGCTGTGGTGCCTGCTGCCGGGCTGGGGCTTGTGGCATGTCCTGTCGGGGAGGGTGGCCCCGCTGTGGGCGGGCCGGTGGGCCGGGGGGTACTTTGGGGGCTTTCAGGCCGAGTGGCTGGGGGCCTGGACGCCGCCCGGCTGGCAAAGCCTGATTCAAAGCGCCTGCTTGCTGGCGGTTGGGGTGCTGCCCATTTGGGGACTACTGGGTAGCGGGAAGCGTTTGCCGGATCGGTTTATTTATCGCCTGTTGCAAGCTTCGGATGAGCAGCAACTGCTTTTGTGGTTGGGCGCCCTGGCCATGATCGTGGCCACGTTCTGGGATGGGCGTTCCTATGCCGTGCTGATAATGGGGGTGCCGGCCTGGTGGCTGGTGTTTTCCACCGCCAAGACCCATGCCGGGAAAATATAGCCGATCGGCTAATATTTTCGGTGTCAATTTGCTTGTATATATCGCTTGGCTATGGGCTTTTATCTGGATAGATAGTTAGTTTATATCTTTGGGTTCCTGGAAAGTGTTGATTTATGGGCGTTTTGACGATTTCGTGTAAAATTGAACAAATAGCGGTTCCCGGTTCCCAGGGGATGCTAATACGATCCGCTGTACTATGGCGAGAAAGAAACCCGTTTTGCAACAGATACTGCTGATAGACGACAGTCCCCAGGTCTTCAAGGACGTGCTGACCCTGTATGGCTACCGGGTCACCGTGGCGGAGGACGGCTACCAGGGGGTGCAAACCCTGTTTGATGCCGCCAACCAGTTCGATCTGGTCATCCTGGATGTGGACATGCCCCGCATGAATGGCTGGGAGGTGCTCAAGCGCATTCGAAACGGCCAGGAGCGCCCGGATATCCCGGTAATCCTGCTAACCTGCCATGGCGATGAGGAAACCATCGTGCGCGGCTTGCGCCGGGGGGCGGATGAGTACCTGGTCAAGCCCATCTCACCCAAGCGCTTTCTGGCTTACGTGGAAGCCGTGCTGCGCCGGACGGAAAGGCGGGTCGCCCTGGAGGAAGACCCGGGCCTGACCCACCTGCGAGCGACCATGCAGGTGCTGACCACCCGGGAAAGCGAGATTCTGGGCTACCTGGTGCAGGGCTGCTCCAACCAGCAGATTGCCGAGGCCCTGGTAATTTCCGAAACCACCGTCAAGAACCACCTGGCCCATATCTTCAAGAAGCTGAAGGTCTCCAACCGCACCCAGGCCGCCTATTTTGCCCAGAAGCTCCAGTTGTTGTGACCCGCTTGATGCCGGGCCTTCATGGCCGCATAATAGGGGCACCCCGAGTGAAGCGTCAGAGCAGAGAGGCGGGCATCCGTGCGACTGGTATCCTGGAACGTCAACGGCATCCGGGCCGTAATCAAAAAAGGGTTTTTCGACTGGCTGAATGAGGCCCAGCCCGACATCCTGGGCTTGCAGGAAACCAAGATCAGTGCCGACCAGCTGACCCCGGAGATGGTGGAGCCCCTGGGCTATCACACCTACTGGAGCCATGCCAACAAGAAAGGCTACAGCGGGACGGCCCTGTACACCCGGCAGCGGCCCTTGTCGGTGACCGAAGGCTTCGGCCTGCCCGAATGGGACGGGGAAGGGCGCACCCTGGTGGCCGAGTACCCGGATTTCATCCTCTACAACATTTATTTCCCCAATGGGGGCCGGGGCGATGACCGGCTGCGCTACAAGCTGGGCTTTTACGATGCCTTCCTGGCCCATTGCGAGACCTTGCGAAAAAAGGGCAAGCCCATTTTGGCCTGCGGCGATTACAATACCGCCCACCATCCCATCGATCTGGCCCGTCCCAAGGAAAACGAGAACGTTTCCGGCTTTATGCCCATCGAGCGGGCCTGGATGGACAAGTACGTGGCCGCCGGCTACGTGGATACCTTCCGCCACTTCTACCCGGACAAAACCGAGGCCTATTCCTGGTGGAACATGCGCACCTTTGCCCGGGAGCGCAACGTGGGCTGGAGAATCGACTACTTTTTCATCAACCGGGAATTCACCGACCTGCTGGCCGACGCCTCCATCGAGCCGGACGTGCAGGGTTCCGACCACTGCCCGGTCACCCTCACCCTCAAGCTGTAGACCGCCGGTCAAAGAAAAAGCCCGCCGGGGCGGGCTATTTTTTCTGTTGGAATAGGTGGTTGTGTCGGTGTTACGTTAAAATGCCTTGCCACTCCAGCAGGTCTTGCACGGTGTGCAGGGCAATGCCTTGCCCCCGCAGGCGCCGGATGAGTTCAAACAGGATGCCTGCGCTCATGCGCACGTCGCTCTCCGCCCGGTGGGGGTTGGGATTGTAGACGCCGCAGCTGGTGGCCACCACGATGCCCTCATAGCTGGGCAGTCCGGGGATGGCTTTCACGGCCAGCACCCGGGTGCAGAAAGCCCGGGCCAAGTTGTAGCGATCCAGGAACACATCCAGCCCGCTCTGGCTGACTTTTTCGCGCAGGAAACCGATGTCGAAGCCCACGTTGTGCCCCACAATCAGGGGGGATTCCCCGATAAAGGCCGAGAGCTCACTCAGCACCATCACCAGGGCCGGCGCATTGCGCACCATGTCGTTGGAGATACCGGTGAGCAGCTCCACCTCCTCCGAGATGGGCTCGGTGGGCTTGACCAGGGTGGAATACTTGTCCACCTCCTGTCCGTTGCGGTACTGAATGGCCGTCACTTCCGTGATGGCGTTCCGCTTGGCGTTCAGCCCCGTGGTTTCCAGGTCCAGTACGGTAAAGACCGCCTCATCCAGCTTCAATTGCCCCAGCGGGAGGGAGGGCTTGATTAGCTCGGGTGTGCTTGCGGCGGCCATACTGCCGAAAAGGGACTGTTGCATAATGGTTTCCTTGTTGCCTTGTAACTCGTTTCTGCTCTCTATCGATGGTGAATTATCTGAAAATTGTACAATAGCGGTCTCATCAGCCGCTGCTTCAAGCTCGGCATCAACTCCTTTCTCTCTCATCGGGTGGGTGGGGCCGGTGGCTGGGCCCCGCAGGTTTCAGGCCACCTGGTATTCCTGTCCGCTGGTTGCGTCCAGCACCTTGATTTCTCCGCGAACCGCCCCGTCCAGCAGGTTTTTCCAGAACTCCAGCTCATCGGGATGCACGTTGTTAATCACGGTCTCGCTCGACGGGTTTTGAATCACAATCTTCAGCATAAACGCTAACTCTCTTTCCTCGATTTGCTTTGCCATATTCGGACGGGAACGGGGTTGCCAAAAACTAAAACGGCAGAACCCCCTGTTTCTCACTGTCCGCTGGATATGTTTGGTCTTCGAACGCGCTCGGAGGCCGTTTTTCAAGGGTGCCAACCGGCTAACCGCTTTTGTTCTACCCATCATATCCGATAAACCGATCACCGCCTAACGTAGTAATGCAGTTTTTTACCATTTTTAACAGCGGGGGATCCCCTCTTATTGTATCAGCCCGGAGGGGTTTGCGGGATTTCGGGGGGCCTGTCCCAATCCCGGCGGGGCGGGGTATAATAACAGTCAAAGGGCGCCTTGCCGCGGTGGAAAGTTGGCAGGCGGGGCCGCCCCGGAGGAAGGCAATCCGTCATGGCAGATTTGACTGCGCTGGAACTGATTCAGGAAGAGCGTTTTGAGGCGTTCAACCGCCTGGTGGCGGGGCAGGGCGGACGGGTGGACTTGTCCGGCGCCCATTTGCGCGGCTTCGATCTGCGCAAGTGCCAGCTCAGCCATGCCGATCTGCGCAACGCCTACCTGCGCTCTGCCGATTTGCGCACCCTGGATCTCAGCCAGGCGCTGCTGGAAGGGGCCAGCATCAAGGAGGCCAAAGTGAGCGGCACCTTGTTTCCCCCCGACCTGGGTGCCGATGAAATCCGCCTCAGCCTGGAGTTTGGAACCCGTCTCAGAGTCAGTCCCCGCTAAAGGTCCGCGTGTCTCGCTTCAGTTTTCAGGAATTGCTTGATGCCACCGGCGGCGTGTCGGTCAGTCCCCGGCGTCCCTTTGATCGCGCCCCGGTTTCCACCGATACCCGCACCATCGCCCCTGGCGACTTCTTTTTGCCGCTTGCCGGCGAACGCTTCGACGGGCATGACTACCTGACCCGGGCCATGGAAGCCGGGGCGATCGGCGCTTTCGTTCAGCGGGACAAGTTTGAGGCCCATCCTGACTGGCAGGCGCTGCCCAATCTCATTGCAGTGCCCGATCCGGTGCAGGCCTACCTGGATGTGGCCCGCTTTTACCGGCGTCAGCGGGATCCCCTGGTGGTGGCTGTGACCGGCAGCTCTGGGAAAACCACCACCAAGGAGATGCTAGCCGCAGCGCTGAGTGAGGTACGCACCACCCGCAAAACGGAAAAGAACTACAATAACGAGATTGGGGTTTCCCAGACCCTCCTATCCATTACCCCGGATACCGAGTTGCTGGTGGTGGAGATGGGCATGCGTGGACTCCGGCAGATTGCGCCCCTGTCCCGGGCCGCCGAGCCCGATGTGGCCTTGATTACCAACATCGGCCCGGCCCACATCGAGATGCTGGGATCGCTGGAGAACATTGCCCGGGCCAAGCTGGAGATTGCCGAGGGGCTGGATCCCCAGGCCGGCGTGCTGGTCATCAACGGGGATGACCCCCTGCTCACCCGCTTGGCCCCAACCTTGTGGCCCGGCCAGCGGCTGGCCTACCACCTGGCTGAGGCCGAGGATGTGGCCCCCTGGACAGATGCCGAGGGACAGGCAGGTATCCGCTTTCGCTACCGGGGAGAGGCGGTGAGTCTGTGTCTTCCCGGCGAGCATATGGTTGCCAATGCCCTGGGGGTGTTTAAGGTGGGCGAGGCCCTGGGCTTTTCGCCCGCGCAGCTGGCCCCCGGGCTCAGCCGCTTCCGTACCGAAAAGGGCCGCTGGGAACGCCAGCCCCTGCCCGGCTTTGAAAACGCCTGGGTCATTAACGACGCCTACAACGCCAACCCGGACAGCGCCCGGGCTTCCCTGAAGGCCTTTTTGCAGACCCGCCAGCCCGGCCAGCATGCCGTGCTGGTGTTGGGCGGCATGAAAGAGCTGGGCCCCTTCAGCCGGGACTATCACCAGGAATTGGGTGCCTGGCTGGGCCAGCAGGAGGGTATTGGGGCCCTGTACACCGTGGGGGAGGAGGGCCGCTGGCTGGCCGAGGCTGCCCGTCGGCAAGCCCCCTTTGAGGTCTTGGCCGAGGACACCGTGGAGGCGGTTATTGCCCAGTTGGTCCGGCGTCCGCTCGATCACACCGTGCTCTACCTGAAAGGCTCCCGGGCCTACGGCCTGGAAACCATCCCGGAGGCCCTGACCCGCAGCAAGGAAACCATCGGATGACGACCCCGGATCACGACATGATTGCCACGGCCATTATTCTGGCCGCCTTTACCGCCCTCACCGTGGTGCTGATGGCCGGTAAGCCCTACATCCGGTTTTTGCGCAAGCGCTATATGGGCCAGTACATCCGGGAGGACGGCCCCCAAAGCCACCTGAGCAAGGCCGGTACACCGACGGCGGGCGGGGTGCTGATTCTGGCCGGGGTGCTGGCCGGTTTGCTGGCAGTGACCGGCCTTTACGGGTGGGGTTATCTCTCCCTCAAGGTGTGCCTGGTGGTGGGGGTGGTGCTGGCGTTTGCCCTGCTGGGCTTTGTGGATGACTACATGAAGATTGCCAAAAAGCATAATAAAGGCGTTTCCGGTTATACCAAGCTGGCCGTGCAAGTGGGCTGCGGCGTGCTGATGGGATGGCTGGCCATGCGAGAGCCGGGCGGCACCGTGGTTTCATTTTTCGGGTTGGCCCAGTGGGATCTGGGCTGGTGGTACCTGCCCTTGGCGGCGTTCATCCTCACCGGCGCCTCCAACGCGGTGAACTTGACCGACGGGCTGGACGGCCTGGCCAGCAGTACGGCGGTGTTTTCCTTTTTCGCCCTGGCCCTGATGCTCACCCCTGCCCATCCGGAGTTGGCCTACGTGGCCCATGCCTTCACCGGGGCCTGCATGGGTTTTCTGGTGTTCAACCACTACCCGGCCAAAGTGTTTATGGGAGACACCGGCAGCCTGGCCCTGGGCGGTGCGCTGGGCGCTCTGGCCATTGCAGGCAAGCTGGAGCTTTGGCTGGCTTTGTTGGCGGGCATTTACATCATCGAGACGCTTTCGGTCATCCTGCAAGTGGCTTCATTCAAGGCTACCGGCAAGCGCATTTTTCGCATGGCCCCGCTTCACCATCATTTTGAGCTGGGTGGGTGGAAAGAGCCCAAGGTGGTGTTTGTGTTCGTCACCGTGCAGCTCATTTTCTGCGTCCTGGCGGTGATCCTCTACCCCATGCCCCCGGGCTAGGAATTCCATCAGGCGGTCGATGCCGGGGCAAACCGGCTGCCGCTATGCTGAAGGCAAAGTCCCAAGCAGGAGCATTTGCCTTGTTCAAATTATCCCGACTTCAAGCCGCCGCCGCGGGCCTGATGGGGCTTGCCATCCTGGCCGCCAGCCTTCCCTTGTCCTGGGGGGATGTGATCCATTTTTATAACGGTCGGGTGGTGCGTACCAAGATTTACCGGGTCACCGGAGAGCTGATTGAGTTTAAGGGCCTGGGTACCAAAGGGGATGTACAGCGCATTAACCTGACCAACCGCCGCGACGTGGTGGAGGTTTCCGGTAACCGCAAGTATTTCGGGGAAATCCTGTATATGGATCGGTTCCGGGTGGAAATGCAGACCGCGGCGGGCCGCAGGCGCATCAATCGCTGGATGGTCAAAAACATCGTGATGGGCACCCCCGCCCAGCAACCGGTGAACGATTACGTGGAGGCCGTTCAGCAGCAGTATGAGCGCAGTCAGACCCCGCCGCCGGCTTCAGATCTTCCCTCTGGCAGCAGTATGGCGCCTGCATGGCCCAGCGGGCCTTCCACCCCCGGACATCCGGTAGTGACGGCTCCCGCCGCCAGCGATGCCGGCATCATGTTCCCGGAGAACTAGCTAGCGTGCCGACGCCACCGCTGCCTGGGGCGGGTACAACTCCACCCATGCCTTCACCGTGCGATCCGGCGCCTTGGGGTCGGGGTATAGCGTAAGCGTGTTCAGGCCATCCGTTTTGAGATAGGCGTCAACATTGAATTGGCTGCGGCTGCCCTGGGGCGTCAGGCTGAGCGTCCGCCCATTGATTTTGAGGGCTACCGGCTTGCCGCGATCCAGCAGGTTGGCGCTGGCGGTTTCCAACAGCAGCCGCCCCTTGCGTTGGCTGGCCACAAAACGGGTTTGCATTGGCTGTTTGGCGCTGCCGTTCAGGGTCAGGGGCACCGAGCCCAGGCTGGCGCCCTTGTAATAGTGGCGGATAATGTCGGCAAAGCCGTAGCCGTGGTGGCTCATCCAGCTGGCGCCCAGCTGGCTTAGCCCCACGCCGTGCCCGAAGCCGCCGCCCTGGCCCACCACGGCCACCAGGTTGCCCTGGGCATCGGTCAGGTGGGACAGCACCAGGTTGGCGCTGGGCAGCATGCGACCCTGGTGGGACAGCACCTTGCGCACCAGGAACTCCTTCTGCACCAGCCAGCGACCCTGGCTGGCCACGATTTCCAGCTGCATTATTTTGCCGGACAACCCGCGCTGCTTTACTTCCAGTCGCTTCAGCGTACCAATTTTATCCCCGGGCCGGAAGCGCGGACTAACGAAATCCTGGGTAGCGGTGTCCTGGGAGACCTCCAGCAGACCCTTGTTGATGGCGGCCTCCAGCTCCGGGCGGGTCCATTGCTTTTTCCAGCGATAGTAGGGAGAATCCACGTCGTAGCTTGGCTGAGGTCGTGTCCAAAAGGCCCGGGCCCCGGCCTCGGTGCTCAAATCCAGGTTGCCAATATCCATGTCCGCGCCCCCAGCCAAGTAGGGGATGGGTGGGGCCGGGTATTGCTTGGTTTTGGGGTCGGAAAAGGCAAACGCGTAGGCCTCTGAGTATCCCCCATGGGAGGAACTGAATAGTGCCAGGATGGGTTCGCCCTCGTACAGCCCGATGAGCCCGGCTGTCTCGGCAATGGCCGCGTTGCTGCCGGGGGTCTCGGTCTGGGAACCCAGGTAAACCTGGCAGTATTGGGAGTCACAGATATCGAAATGCTTCCAGGGTTTTTCCCTGGGGCGGATGGCGTAGTTCCGGGCTGCGATGGACTGGGCCTTGACCGCCTCCAGCCCGTACTTCATGGGAAGCTCGTTGGGCACTACCGCCTTCAGGTAGTCTTCCAGGCTGACCACATTAATGACAGTCAGCTTGTTGGGCGCGGAAAAGCCCCGGGCAATCTCGAAGGCGCCCCGATACTGCGGGTTGACCCCCCGCCGGGTGATGCTCATGATTTTCAGCCGGTGGCTCGCCCCGGTACGCACCTGCAGCGGGCCGGCCACCGGTTGGCGGGCTGCGCCAGCTTGCTGGTTGCTCTTCAGGTTGAAACCGTTTTTATCGACCGTGACGGTGATGATCTCCCCGGCTTGTCCGCTCAACACCGCCTGCCCGGTGGCCTGATCCGTAACCGTAAAGGGGCCGGTAGCGGTAATCTGGGTGCTGGGGTATTCCAGTGCGGTCATGGCGTCGTCGCTGATGCCCACCCTCATTTGGGTGGCGTCGGTAATGTCCGTGGCCTCGGCGTAGGCCTGCTGTACCAGGGCGGTGCCTTCAGGCTGGAGCTGGGATTGAAAGTAGAATAGGCCGCTTAATAGCAGAAAAATCAGCAGCATGCCGGCCACATGACGCCGCATGCGGCGCCGATGGGAAGGTTTGCGGTCATACGCATTGGAAGTCGGGTTCACCATGTCCTCACACCAGTCTCTACTCTATTTAACCATCTTGGGGCCCCCAAACCAAGCACGGGCATCCGGGCCGGGTTTGTGGCATCATAAAGCATAATGACGGCATCAAGCGGGAGTGTTCCGTTGGTTGCGATGAAACTGATACCCAACCTGGCAGACATCGATCGCAAGGCGATCCTGCAGTACGGCATTCCCGCGGTGGACTTGATGGAGCGGGCCGGCAGCTTCGTGGCGGACGCCGTGATGCGGATGGGAAGCCGCACTGACCGGGTGGTGGTGCTTTGCGGCCCTGGCAACAACGGCGGGGATGGTTTCGTTTGTGCCCGGCTGTTGCACCGGGCGGGCTATAGCGCCATCAGTACCATTTATACCGGCAATGCGTATAAGGGCGAGGCCCTGGTGAACCTGGAAGCCTTGATGGGATTGCCCGTGGAGCTGATCAATTCCCAAAGTCAGCCCGAACTGGCGAGTTCCCGAATCCGGCATGCGGATATCCTGGTGGATGCCCTGTTCGGCAGCGGCCTGGCCCGCCCGGTCGGCGGCCTGGAAGGGCAGCTCATCCAGCAGGCCAACGCCCAGGCCACGGCCCGGGTGGTGGCGGTGGATATTCCCTCCGGGGTGGATGGGGCCACCGGAAACGTCCAGGGGCTTGCCATCCGTGCGGATGAGACGGTGACTTTTGCCGTCGGCAAGCCGGGCCTCTACCTGCAGCCGGGCAAGACGCTGGCTGGCCGTGTACGGGTGGTGGATATCGGCATCCCCCCGGACCTGATCGAGGGCGATGAAAGCCCCATCCGGTTGATGGATCGCCATGGGGCGGCCCAGTTTTTGCCAAAGCGGGATCCTGCCGGGCACAAGTACAGTTTTGGCAGTGTATTGGTGGTGGCCGGCAGCGAGGCCATGCCGGGCGCGGCGGTGCTGACGGCGGAAGCGGCCCTGGCTGCCGGGGCCGGGCTGGTGACCCTGGCCTCGGTGAAGGGGCTGTTTACCCAAATCGCCGTTTGGCCCGAGGTGATCCGGATGCCCTTGCCGCAGTCCGCCCAAGGAGCGCTGGATATGGATGCCCTGCCGGTCTTGCAATCTGCCCTGCAAACGGGAAAATACCACGTGCTGGCCCTGGGGCCGGGTCTGGGACAGCATCCCGAAACCATTCGCCTGGTGGGTGCCTTGCTGGCTGGCCTGCCGAAAGACTTGCCAGCCGTGATCGACGCCGATGGTCTGAATGCCCTGTCGCAATTGGCCAATCCGGGCTTTATGCCGGAAGCCTCCCGTCCGGGGCGGGGCGAAACCGCCGCTTGTTGGCTGATGACCCCGCATTTGGGAGAGGCGGCGCGCCTGTTGCAGTGCGAAAAGTCGGCTCTGGAGGCTGACCTGCTGAAGGCTGCCCGGGATTTACAGCTCCAATGGGGAGCGAGTATGGTGTTGAAGTCGGCCTCCACGGTGATTGCCACCCCGGATGGGCTTTTGTGGCTTTCTCCTACCGGGAATTCCGGCATGGCCACCGCAGGCAGCGGGGATGTGCTGACCGGCATCCTGGCCGGGCTGGCGGCCCAGATGGCTGCACAAGGGCAGTCTGTGGCCCAAGCCGCTCCGCTTGGCGCGTATCTTCACGGATTGGCCGGGGATGCCGCCGCCGAAGCCCTGACCCCTTACGTCATGAAAGCGTCCGACATCACCCGGCACCTGCCCATTGCCTTCCGCCAGGTCATGGCGACGGAGGATCGGGCATGAGCTTCGTGCACATCAAGAAAATCCAGCACCCCGATCCCCGGCTGGGGGTTTTGCGGGAGGTCTTTGCGGTGCCCTCGGTGGCAATTGTCACCCCGCAGGGAAAAAAAATGATTCCCAATCCCTCGGGCCAGGAGGCCATGCTCTTTGACACCCTGGAAGAGGCCCAGCAGGCCATTCGGCTGGCTGGCTTCGACTACGTGTACGAGGGCAAGAAGACCTATACGCTGAGTGCCGAGGAAAAGGCCCCCATCGCCGGCGCCCCCACGCTGGAAGATGCCATTCCCAGCCTGATTCGCCGCCTGGAAGACCGGGAGCCCGCCGTGGTGGCTAATGCGGCCTTTGCGCTGGGGGCCCTGCATGCCACTTCCGCCCTGGAGGCCCTGGCAGGCTGCCTGGGGCATGACGATCCCACCGTGCGCAAGCACGTGGCCGAAGCCATGGCCCGCATGGGCGGCTCAGCGCTGTCTTTTTTGCGGGATGCCTTTGCCCAGGCCCAGACCGGCAAGGACAAGAACGCCCCCTACGTGCGGTTGACCGTGATGCTGGCGTATGTGGAGCTGGCCCAGACCATGCCCCACCTGGTGGATCATTTCCTGCCCCAGGTGTTGGAGGGGCTGGATGACGAGAGCTGGCTGGTCAAGGTGCAGGCGGGGCTGGCGGTGGGGCTGGCCGCGCAGGCCCGGCAAAGCCAGGAGTTTTCCGGCTAGCTAGTGGGGATGCTCCAGGGCTTCCTGGTAGGCGGCCTCGTCTTCGGTGTCCGGCTTTTCCCCGGCTTCCAGTTTGCCCGCTTCCTTCAACATGTGCTGGTATTGCAGGAAGGCCACCAGCGAGTCGATTTGCCCCTCGGTCAGCGGGCCCCCCTTGGCTTGGGAAAACGGGGGCATCTGGGGTGTGTGGGGGGAGCCTTCCGCGATGACCCGCCGGGCATGGGTCTGCACGGCTTCGTCGCTGAAGTTCTTCTCCAGCAGCGAAGGCCCGGATGCGCCATGCCCTTGCGCCTGCTGGCCATGGCACATGGCACAATCGGCCAGGAACAGATCCTTGCCGGACTTGCCCATGCCTTTGGTCGCATGACATTGAGCGCAGCTGCCCTTGAATAGCACCAGGCGATCCCGGGCCTTCAGCCGCATTTCACCGTGCGGGGCGGGGCGGCTGTTTACCACCACGGCATCCAGGAACAATTTCAGCTCGGGGCGCTGGGGGTCGTTGCTTTTGACCGTAATCATCTTGCGGGTCGGGCCCATCTTGATGCTGGTATCTAGAGCCGCTTCCAGCCGGGCAAAACTACCCGGGGCAATTACCCGGCGGCTGATGTGGGCCACGGTGCAGCCGCAAGTGGTTTCCACGTCGCGAATGCGCAGGTGCTTGCCGCCCAGGTTATACAGCAGGAAGGTATAGGTGGCCTTGCTGTCGGTTTCCACGGTGCCCAGGTCGTGTACCCGGGCTTCCGCCCAGATTTGGGGCGGATCGTAGGCGTTGATGACCACCGGGCGCAAGCCGGGGGTGACCATCACGTACCACCCGGCCACCGCTATGACGGCCAGGATCAGCGCAAACAGAATCTGCCTCAGTTTGGAAACGCTCATGTCCTCCCTATTGTAATGGAAAACGGGGCAATCCGATTGAACTTCCGCTCCGGTTTTTTTACCCTGTTGCCATGATGAAATACCGGCAGTTGGGCAAGACGGGCTTGGCGGTCTCCGAGATTGGCTTCGGAGGCTGGGCGATTGCGGGCAACGCGCATGGCGACGGTTACGGCCCCACCGATGACGCGGTGTCGCTGGCCGCCCTGAACCGGGCTTACGAGCTGGGTTGTACCCTGTTTGACACCTCCAACATGTTTGGGCATGGGCATGGCGAAGCCTTGTTGGGCCGGGCGCTCAAGGGCTGGGAGCGGGAACGGGTGGTGGTGTCCACCAAAGGCGGGCAGGATTTTAGCGCAGAAGGCGTCAAGCCGGGCTTTTCCGAAAAAGCGCTGCGTCGGGCGGTGGAGGCCAGCCTGACCCGCCTGGGGGTGGAGGCCATCGACTTGTATCAGCTGCACACCCCGCCCCTGGAGCTGATTCAGCATGCCGGGGTGTTCGAGGTGCTCCGGGCCCTGAAGCACGAGGGCAAAATCCGATTTTACGGCGTGTCTATCCAGGATCCCCAGGAAGGCATCCAGGCCATTCGCCTGGGGCAGGTAGATGCGGTGATGGCCATCTGGAACCTGTTTGACCGACGCATCGAAAAGGCCCTGGTGACCGAGTGCGACCGCTCGCACACCGGCCTGCTCATTCGCGAGCCGCTGGCCCGGGGCTTTTTGGGCGGCACGTTTACCGAGGGCATGGCCTTTGCCCCCGGCGATCACCGGGCCGTGTGGCCCAAGCCTTTTGTTAACCGACGCATTCAGGCGGCAAACCAGTTTCGGCAAGCCCAGGTCGCAGACGGGCAGACCCTGGCCCAGCTGGCCATCGGGGCGGCCCTGCATCAGCCGGCAGTGTCCAGCGTGGTGGTGGGTTGCAAAACCCCGGCCCAGGTTGAGGAGAACCTGGCGGTTGCCCAACGGCCTCCCCTGACGGCGGGGCAATTTGAAACCTTGCACGGCATTTATTGCAGTATCTTCGGCAGCCCCTGAGCCCCGGCTGCCCAGGTATGGTCACATTTTGCCGAGCGTATTGAGAATGTCCATCCCGCCTATCCGGTTTGCCAATCAGCCCCCTGCCGCCCCGGTGTCCCCCCGGTCTGCCGCGCCGCCCCTGCCCTGGCTGGTAGCCCAGCTGGGCGTGCAAACCCGCATCAGCATGGACGGGCAGGCCATGTTCAACGAGCCCCTGGTGCAGCAGATTGTGGCCGCCAGGCAGCAGGCCCTTCCCCATTTGCAAGCGTTCCTGGGCTCGGTATCCAGCATCCCGGGCATTCTGGAAGGGCTGTACCTGGCCGGCAAGCTGGCGGACGCCGGGGTGTCCGGCGTGGAGAACCTCTACGCTACCGTCAGCCGATGGAACAGCCATCCCGATCCCCTGGTGCAGATTCATCTTGCCCAGTTTTACGGTAAAATTAACCAGCCCCGAAGTTTCGGGCCGGTTTTCTCCACCCTGGTCTACCACGCGGTGAACCAGTACCCCTTCCAGGCGTCTCCGACCTATAACGTCAGCGAGGCCGTGGGAGAGACGGTTTTGAGGAAAATCGCGGAGCGCACCGCCGATGAAACGGTCAAGCGACTGCTGCCGTATATGCAGGCCCCGCAGGTGCCCCCGACCCACCGGTAATCGTTTGCAAGCAAGAGGCCCCGCATGACTGAAAGCACCCATACCCCCCTGGCCGCCGGCACCCTCAGGGCGGCGGATATCAAGCAGCCCCCGGTGGGCATCGACATTGGCGGTACCAAGATTAATGCCGCCATCGTGCGTCCCAACTTCGAGACCCGCCAGGAAAATATCCAGGGGCTAATGAACGCCCCCACCCCGGTGGATGATCCGGACGCCTTTCTCGATACCCTGGTGCGCATGATCCAAAGCCTGCGCCAGGAATACAATGCGGGCATGGTGGGCATTTCCACCGCCGGCGTGGTGGATTCCACCCGGGGCAAGATCCTGGGCTCCACCGGCAACCTGCCGGCCCTCAGCCGGATCGCCGACCTGAAAGCCTTGCTGGAAGCTCGTACCGGGCTGAAAGTGCACGTGGAAAACGACGCCAACGCGGCGGCCTACGGCGAATGGCGCAGCGGCTCGGCCTTTGGGGCGGAAAACATGTTTGCCATCACCTTGGGCACCGGGGTGGGCATGGGCATGGTGGTGGATCGCAAGATGTACCGGGGATCCCACTTTTTTGCTGCCGAGGGCGGGCACATTGCCATTGCCCATACCCGGGAGCGCCAGTGTACATGTGGCCGTTGGGATTGCTGGGAGGCCTTCGCCTCCGGTCGGGGCCTGGAAATTACCGCCAGCCAGGTGCTGGCCGCCGCCGATCCGGCCAGCCATGACGCCTTTATCAACCGTTTTGCCCCCAACGCGCCGGTCACCACCTACACCGTAGTGGAAGCCGTCCGCCAGCAGGACGCCCTGGGCCTGAAAATGCTCGATCACTGGCACCGGCACATCGCCGTGGGGCTGGGCAGCATGATCAACGTGCTGGATCCGGATATTGTGGTGGTGGGCGGCGGCCTGGCCCAGTTCGTGGATTTCGACCGCCTGCGCGAACTCACCGCCGAGCGGGCCATGGGCCATGAGTACCGGGTGGTTCCCGCCGAACTGGGCAACCTGGCCGGCCTGGTGGGGGCGGCTTACCTGGCCCTGGAAACGCTGGGGGCCTGATGTCCGCCCCAGCCGCCAACCGGCTGTTCCAGGAGGCCCGGGAGCTGCGCCTGAAAAAGCGCTTTGCCCAGCACTTCCTCATTCGGGAAGCGGTACTGGATCGCATTGCGGATTGCCTGGCGCTGTCCCGGGAGGAAACCGTGCTGGAAATCGGCCCCGGGGCCGGTTTTCTCACCGAAAAGCTGCTGGATCGAAGCGACCATGTGCTGGCCGTGGAGGTGGAAAACCGCATGCATGCCTACCTCACCCGGAAGTTCGCCGGGCGGCCCAACTTTACCCTCATCCACCAGGACATCCTGAAGTTTGACATGGCCGGGGTCGCGGCCCCCCGCTTCAAGGTGGTGGGCAACCTGCCCTATCAAATCTCCTCTAAAATCCTGTTTTACCTGGTGGGAGAGCTGGAGCAGCCTGATTATCCCTTGCGGGGGCGGGTGGATCGCATAACCGTCATGGTGCAAAAAGAAGTGGGGGAACGGATTACCGCCTGTCCTGGCACCAAGGCCTACAACCCGCTCAGCATTGCCGCCCAGTTCTGGTACGAGGCCCGGCTGGAATTCCTGGTGCCGGCCAGCGACTTTTACCCGCCCCCGCAGGTGGAATCGGCGGTGGTTACCCTCATTCCCCGCGAAAAACCCCTGGTGCAGGTGCAGGACATGGCCCTGTTTTCCCGGCTGGTGCGCACCGCCTTTGCCCAGAAACGCAAAACCCTGCGCAATGCCTTGCTGAACGGCCAGTTCGCCGATGCCGATACCTTGGCCCGGTTGTTTACGCAAACCGGCATCGACCCCGGCCAGCGGGCCGAGGCCCTGTCCATCGAAGCCTTTGGAGCCTTGAGCAATGCTTTCGGTGCTGACGCCCGCTAAAATCAACCTGTTCCTGAACATCCGCCCGCCCCGCCCGGACGGTTACCATGAGCTGTGCACGGTTTTCCAGGCCATCCGCCTGTGGGATCGCCTGGACATTGCCCCGCTGCCGGAAGGGCCCCCCACTATTCGGTTTTCCTGCAACCTGCCGGCCCTGGAGGCCGAAGCCCCCGCCAACCTGGTGGTGAAAGCCTATCACCTGTTCTGGCAAAAGACCGGCCTGCCCCCCATAGGCCTGGCCGTGCGCCTGCACAAGGGCATCCCCATGCAAGCCGGCCTGGGCGGCGGCAGCTCGGATGCGGCGGCCATGCTGCAAGTGCTGAACCATCTGGCCTTTGGGCCCCTGTCCCCCTCGGCGTTGCACGAGGCTGCCACGGAGCTGGGCTCGGACGTGCCCTTTTTCCTGGGCGGCGGAACGGCCCTGGCCCGGGGTCGCGGCGAGCTGCTGGAGCCGGTGGCCTCCCCCCTGGAGGATGGCTTGCCCCTGGTGGTCATCAAGCCGCGTAACGTCAACATCAACACCGGGCTGGCCTACCATACTTATGCCCGTATGGGCTGGTACGAGCAGCAAACCCCCGCGCACCTGCTGGCTGCCTTGGGGCGGCGGGGCTCCGCCCGGATGGCGGCCATCGAGGCCACCATGCTGAACGACTTTGAGAAGTTCCTGTACCGGGAGTACCCTTTGCTGGCGCATACCCGAAACCTGATGCGCGATTGCGGCGTGCGCCGCCCCATGGTCAGCGGTAGCGGGGCGGCCTTGTTCGGTTTTATCGAGGAAGACGCGGGCCTGCGGGAACAAATTGCCCTGAAATTCAGACCAGATCACTACCAGGTGTTCTGGAGCGCCACCCATAGCGGCGGAATCTCCCAGCAGAGACCCGGACGCCCGGGCTGATATCCTTTTTGTGTCCATTTGTTTCAAAATACCCCGGGTCATGACAAAAAAGCCATTTTGATTGTTTTCATATATATAGAATGCCTTACGGGCGCCATGGCATTCACAGCGCAATTTCCGGAGGACACACTATCATGGCATTACCAGAACTGTGGGAAATCAGGAATGACGTTCTGCAAGCGGAAAACGAGGTGACCCGCGTGCTCAATACTGCGGGTAAGGAATCCCCGGCCTATCGGGAAGCCCTGCGCCGGTTTGCGCGGGTGTGGTTCGTGCTTCGGATGACCCGCGGCAAGGATGAATTCCTGAAAGAAGTTTCCTAGCAATCCCAAAACACGGGCCAAGACACGGGATGGAACGGAGTAGTCAGGGCGCGGTCTGCGCCAGGTGACGGCTTTCGTATATGTGTCGCTGGTGGCGGGTGGTTTCCGTCAGCAGTCGGCAAAAGGCCTCGTCCGGATAGCGGTAGGGGTCGATGCGGTAGTCGAAATCCTCAAACAGCAGGGCGTATTCGTTCACGGGATGCACCCAGCCGCCGTTCAGCCGCCTGATGTAGGTGGCCAGCTTTTCCTCCCGCTTAAAGCGCGGGTTGATGGCCATGTTCAGGTGAACCAGGTTGACCGTGTTCAGGCGGCCCTTGGGGCCCGCGCACTCAATGCCCAGGTGCCCCACGGCGCCCGGGAATTTCAGCAGGGCGCGGTCGTTTTTGAACAGCCGCATCTGGTAGTCGGGGTACAGGTAGCCGTCGTTAATCCAGGTCAGCGGCTCGATGGAGGCCAGGTGCAGGCGGGGAATCTTGTAGTGGGTAAAACGGGTTTGGGAAAGCAGGCCGGGCAGGATCTCCATCAGGTGGGGCTCCGGGAACTCGTCGTCGTCCAGGCGCAGCACCCAGTCCCCGTGGCAATGGCTAACCAGCTCCTCCATGCCGGCGTTGCAGGTCAGGGCCTCGCTGTGGATGACGAATAATTCATCGGCCAGCCCCTGGCAGGCGGCCAGCGTATTATCCGTGGTCTTGCTGTCCACCCCTACCACCACCTCGTCCGAAAAGCGGCGCACGTATTCCAGCAGGGGCCGGATGCGGTGCTCCGAATTCATGGTCATAATGCAGGTGCTCAGCCTGGGACTTGTGGCCGTGGCCCGGCTGCGACGCCGCCAGGCGGGCACGTGCACCACCTGCTCATACAACGCCCACAGCCGGTGCATGAAGCGTCGCCCCACCTGGCGGGCGGAGTCCCGGCGCAAGGTGTCCCAGTAGCGCTGATCGCGGGGAATGGCAAAGTCGGCGGCTTTCATGGTTTCTATTATGCGCAAAGCTGGCCCGCTTGACCACACCGGATCTCCGGCATCGGGGGGAAATCCTTGCTTGCGGGCCACCCCAAGCGGCCATAATCCGATACAATGGGGAAAGCCCTAACGGATGATCGGCCCCGTGGAAAGCAGCCACTCCCCCTCGCAACCCGCTTCGTTGATGGCCCGGCTGAAGGCCGACTTTCTGGGCGCCGCGGTGGATACCATTACCACCCGGTTCCTGCTGCTTTTTCTGTTTCTGCTGGTCATTCCGCTGAGCGCGGTGATTATCTTCACGGTCACCCTGCTGGCCAACCACCTGGCCGAGGCGTCCGAGGCCCAGTTGCAGCTAAGCCGCAACCAGGTCGGCGGGGTGCTGGAGGAGCAGCAGGAGCGTTTGGTGATGCTGGAGCTGCTGGCCCGGGAGACCAGCGAGCAGACCCTGCCGCATCTGTGCGACGTGTTCGAGGAAATCCAGTGCTGGCGGGAGCCGGAGGCTGACCGCGTAGCCGGGGCCACCGCCCTGCAACAGCCCCGCTTAAACTTTTATTCCGTGTACCGGGGCCAGTTGTTTGCCATGCGCCGGGTACAGGATACCTCGGCGGCGGGCATCCGCCTGATGGGCATTCCCATCGACTCCCAGCTGCTGAACCGAATTTACCGCCGCCAGTCGTTTCTGGAAACCGAGATCTGGATTTTGCCGGCCCAGGTGGATAGCAACCACCCGCAGTGGTTTGCCCGCTACGCGGTGCCGGAATACGATCTGCCGGTTTACCGCCTGCTGGAGGAATTAAAAACCCGCAGCCGCCTGGAAAGCTTTGCGGTGAAAATCAACGGCGTCACCTACCAGGTCAACCAGATGCCACTGTATTCGTTGACCCAGCAACGGGTGGCCAACGTGGTGCATATCCTGCCCCTCAGCCGGCAGCAAATCCTGATGGGCAACTATTACATGGGCATTTATATTATTTTCGTGCTCAGCCTGTTGTTTTCGGTTCTGCTGGCCATGCTGGCGGGCCGTACCATTACCCAGCCGCTGCTGCGCCTGATTCGCCAGGTCAATACGCTCAGCCGATCCAGCGTGATGAAGGAGGAAGTGGCGGTGCGCGGCGTGCACGAAATTAACCAGCTGGGCGAGGCGTTCAACCGCATGGTGAAACGCCTGCAGCAGGAGCACAAGATGAAGGACGAGTTTGTGGCCACCCTGACCCATGACCTGAAAGTGCCGCTGATTGCTGAAAAGCAAACCCTGACCTATTTCCAGCAGGAATCCTACGGGCCGCTCACCGCCGAGCAGCGCGAGGTGATGGCCGTGCTGCAATCTTCCAACCGCTCCTGCTTGTCCCTGGTCAACGGCCTGCTGGAGGTTTATCGCTACGAGTCCGGGGAAGTGTCCCTGGTGTTTGAAGTGTTCAATCTGGTGCGGCTGATGAACGAAACCGCCAGCGAGCTGTTGTCGCTGGCCCAGGAAAAATCCATCACGCTGACCATCGATTGCGAAGTGGAGCCCGAGGGCGAGGAGCCCCTGGTGTATGCCGACCGGTTGGAAATTAAACGGGTCTTGCATAATTTAATGAGCAATGCCATTATCAACACGCCTGCCCATGGTAAGATTAATTGCCGTATCAGCAACGCCCGGCATTTTGGCGCGGATCAGGTTTACAAAGTCAGCCACTTTCAATTGACCACCCTGAAAGCCCCGGTAAAGCTGGAAGATAGGCTTTTAATCGTTATCCAGGATTCGGGAATCGGATTCTCCCATGAAGATTTGCCCAACCTCTTCAAACAATTTGCGGCCAGCAAGGGGCGCAATCCCATGAGCATTGGGCTGGGGCTGTACAATTGCCATCAGGTGGTGGCCGCCCACAACGGCGTGTTGTGGGTGGAAAGTACCGAGGGCGAAGGCTCCACCGTCAGTTTCGTGCTGCCCCAGAACAAGCAGACCGCCCAGGACAGGAGGGTTTACGGTGATCGCCGAAAAAGCCCCTAAAATCCGGGTGCTGGTGGTGGATGATTCCCGCCTGACCCGCATGAGCATCCGCACCACCCTGAAAGCGGCCAGCGAGAGCGTGGAATTGGTGGGGGAGGCCGAAGAAGGCAGCCAGGCCGTGGATATGACCGGCAAGCTGCGACCCGACGTGGTGCTGATGGATATCGGCATGCCCATCATGGACGGGGTGCGGGCCACCCAGGCAATTAAGTGCCAGTACCCGGAAGTGAAGGTGGTGATGCTGACCTCGCATGAGGAGGAGTCCGACGTGCTGGACGCCTTCAACTGCGGGGCCAACTCTTACTGCCTGAAGGAGACCCCGCCGGAGATGCTGGTGAACGTGATTCTCTCCACCGCGCACGGGGCCTGCTGGATTGATCCCAAGATTGCCCGCATTGTGATGAGCCAGCTTCCGGGTAATCATGACGAGGCACCTGCCGGGGAGGCGGAGGGTTCGGGGGGGCTGACCCTGCTGACCGAGCGGGAAATTGACGTGCTGAAGCTGGTAACCCAGGGTCTGAACAACGCCGAGATTTCCGATCGGCTGTGCATCAGCATGAACACGGTCAAAACCCACCTGAAGAATATCTTCCAAAAGCTGGAGGTGGAGGATCGCACGGCTGCCGCCCTGAAGGCCCTGCGGGAGCGTATCATCTGACCCCCTGCCGGCTTATGCGCTTGCGGTCAGCGGGCGGCTTATGCGATAGAATAGGGTCATCTGTTTAGCGTGAAAGGATTCGGCCATGGCTGGCAAAACCTTCCAGTACGATGAGAACGTCTACATCAAGCCCGGCGTGAACGGGGAGTTCCTGGTGTGGCTGATGCTGCTGGGACTTCCGGCCCTGCTGTTGTTCCTGGTTTATACTCGCCAGCAGGAACCCCTGCCAGCGGTTCCGTCGCACTCCCCGGCGGCCATGACGCAACCGGCCCCGTCCGAGCTGCCTTCCCCGGAGCCCGCGATGACTCCCGAGGGCACCGTGGCCCCTGCCCATGAGGGAGCCCGCTAGAGGGCGCACCCCCTAACCAAGACCTTGCAATGCGGCGGCCAGCCGATGGCGGCTTCTGTCGCCTCGGGCAGACCGGCGGCAGCGGCCTAGCTGACCGGGGTCAGGATGCCTTCCGAGAGGAAGTGGGTGAGCTGCTTTTCCACTTCGCGGGGATCCATGGGCCGGCGGGCCACCCCGGTGTCCACGGCAGCCCGGGCCACGGCGGAAGCCACGGCGGGCGGCACCCGGAAATCCAGCGAGGCGGGAATAACCTGCCCTTGGGCCAGCTGGTCGGGCTGTACCAGGTCGGCAATGGCCTGGGCGGCGGCAATTTTCATCTCGTCGTTGATGAGGCGGGCCCGCACATCCAGCGCCCCCCGGAAAATGCCCGGGAAGGCCAGGGAATTGTTCACCTGGTTGGGGAAATCGCTGCGCCCGGTGGCCACAATTTTGGCCCCGGCGGCCAGGGCTTCGTCCGGCATGATTTCCGGGGTGGGGTTGGCCAGGGCAAAGATGATGGGGTCCTTGGCCATGCTTTCCACCATGGCCCGGTTGACCATGCCCGGCACGGACAGGCCCAGGAACATGTCGGCGCCCCGCATGACGCTGGCCAGGTCGCCTTTTTCCCCGGACAGGTTGGTGATTTCCGCCATCTGGCGCTTATACTCGTTCATGCCCTTTTCCCGGCCCCTGTAAATGGCCCCGGTGGTGTCGCAGATGATGATGTCCCGGGCCCCCGCCTTCAGCAGCAGGCGGGAAACGCTGAGCGCCGAGGCGCCCGCCCCGTTCACCGCGATGCGGATATCGGAAAGGGGTTTGCCCACGGCCTTCACCGCGTTCAGTAGTGCGGCCAGCACCACCACCGCGGTGCCATGCTGGTCGTCATGGAAGACCGGGATGTCCAGGGCCTCGGTCAGGCGGCGTTCCACCTCGAAGCAGCGGGGCGCGGCAATGTCTTCCAGGTTGATGCCGCCGAACACCGGGGCGATTTTCATCACCGCGTTGACGATTTCATCAACCTCTTGGGTGCGCAGGCAGATGGGGAAGGCTTCTACTCCCCCAAAGGTCTTGAACAGCACGGCCTTGCCTTCCATCACCGGCAGGCCCGCGCCGGGGCCGATGTTGCCCAGGCCCAGTACCGCGCTGCCGTCGGTAACAATGGCCACCAGGTTGTTCTTGAGGGTCAGGTCGTAGGCGCTTTCGGGGTTGTCCCGCACGATTTCGCAGGGGCGGGCCGCCTCCGGCTGGGAATACACCAGGTTGTAGATGTAGTTGTCCCGGATGGGCACGTAGGAGACGGTCTCAATCACCCCGTGGTAGCGCTTGTGTAGCACCAGGGACTTCTGGTCGTTGTTTTCCGGCACCGGTTCCCCCTCGTCTTCCACCCAGGCGTTGGAGCCCTCGTACACGAAATTCATCACCTTGGCCTCGATGTCCTCGGGATCCACGGGCACCTGGGCCACGTGCGATTCCATGGCCGCCTGGGCCACCGCGCGGGCCACCTTGGCCGACACCCGGTAGTCCAGCGCCCCGGGCAGGATGAGCCCTTGCTCCAGGGTGTTTTCGTCCACCAGGTCGGCAATGGCGTGGGAGGCGGCGCACAGCATGGGATGGTTGATGTCGGTGGCGCGCACGTCCAGGGCCCCCCGGAACATGCCCGGAAACACCAGCGAGGAGTTCAGCTGGTTGGGGGCGTTGCTCAGGCTGCTGGCCACCACCCGGGCCCCGGCCTGGCGGGCGGCTTCCGCCGAAATCTCCGGCTCCGGCAGGGCCAGGGCAAAGATGATGGGATCCCGGGCCATGCTTTGAATCATCTCGGCGGTCAGCACCCCGGCGGCTGAAAAGCCGATGAAGACATCCGCGCCCCGGATCATGGCGGCCAGATCGCCGGCCTTGTCCTCCGGGTTGGTCATGCGGGCTACTTCCGATTTAATCCAGTTCAGCCCGGTGGTGCGGCGGTAATACAGGGCCCCGTGGCGATCCAGCACCTTCACGTTGCCCACCCCCACCCGGTGCAGCAGCTTGGCCGTGGCAATGCCGGCGGCGCCCGCCCCGTTAATCACCACGTAAATGTTTTCCAGCTTTTTGTCCACGATTTTCAGCGCGTTCAGCAGGGCGGCAAACACGCTGACCGCCGAGCCCTGCTGGTCGGTGTGCAGAATGGGCAGGGAAATGGCTCGCTTCAGGCGTTCTTCAATGGCAAAGCAGCGGGGCGAGGAGATGTCCTCCATGTGAAAGCCCCCGAAGGTGGGAGAGAGGTAGCGCACGATTTCCACGAACTCGTCGATGTCCTGGGTGTCGATGGCGATGGGGAAGCCGTCGATGCCCGCAAAGTTCTTGTGGAAGGCGCTTTTGGCTTCCAGCATGGGGATGGCCGCGTAGGGGCCGACTTTCCCCAGGCCGTATACGCTGGATCCGTCGCTGATAATGGCCACGGTGTTGCCGCGCAGGGTGTAGTCGAACGAGGTGAGGTGGTTTTCGGCGATTTCCAGGCAGGGCTTGGCCACACCGGGAGTGTAAACCCAGCTGAGGGTGGCGATATCCCGGATGGGCACCTTGGGCTTGATGCCGATGAGGCCGCGATGCTTGATGCGCAACGAACATCCGTCCACGGAGGTCATGGGGAAACTCCTATTTCTGAGGTCAGTGCCCCGAGCTTAGCGCGCACATGGCGGGCTTTCAACGTGATTGCGCAACTTGCCCCGCTATGTGAGGCGGCGCTTGGCAGGGTTTGCGCCTTTGTGCTTTCATATCGCATGCGTCCCATTGTAGGAGAAAAGGCATGTCCCACCATAAAATCGCCGTGCTGCCCGGTGACGGGATCGGTCCCGAAATCGTCGAGGCGGCCATTACCGTCCTGAAAGCGTTTGAGCAGAAATTCAACGTGCAGTTCGACTTGGAATACGCCCCCATTGGCGGGGCGGGCATCGAAAGCGACGGCGTGCCCCTGCCGGAGCATACCCTGCGCCTTTCCCAAAGCGCCGATGCGGTGTTCCTGGGCGCGGTGGGCGACTATAAATACGATGACCTGGATCCCAAGATCCGCCCCGAGCAAGGCCTGCTGCAAATCCGCAAGGCCATGGGCCTGTATGCCAACCTGCGTCCGGTGAAAGGCTACCGCTGCCTGGAGTTCATCTCCACCCTGAAGCCGGAAGTGATTGAGCATATTGACATTATGGTGGTGCGCGAGCTGACCGGCGGCCTGTATTTTGGCCAGCCCCGCGGGCGGGAAGGCAGCGGCGCCTCTGAAAAAGGCTACGACACCATGCTCTATACCCGCGCGGAAGTCGAGCGCATTGCCCGGGTGGCCTTCGATCTGGCCATGACCCGCCAGCGCCGCCTGGTGTCCGTGGACAAGGCCAACGTGCTTTCCAGCTCCCAGTTGTGGCGCGATGTGGTGACCGAGGTGGCCCGGGAGTATCCCGAAGTAGCGCTCTCCCACATGTACGTGGACAACGCCGCCATGCAGCTCATCCGCAATCCCCGCCAGTTCGACGTGCTGCTGACCGAAAACACCTTCGGCGACATCCTCTCCGATGAGGCGAGCATGCTGACCGGTTCGCTGGGCATGCTGGCCAGTGCCAGCCTGGGCGAAAAGCGCGCCGACGGCAAGCGGGCGGCCATGTACGAGCCGTCCCACGGCTCAGCCCCCAAGTATGCCGGGCAAGACAAGGTGAACCCCATTGCGCAAATCATCTCCCTGAAGATGATGCTGGAGTATAGCTTTGGCTACGCCGCCGAGGCCGCCCAGATTGAGCAGGCCATCGAGCAGGTGTTGGAAGCCGGCTACCGCACCTACGACATCATGGGCGACGGCACCACCCTGGTGGGCACCGCCGAAATGGGTCGCCGGGTGGCCGAGGCCCTGTTGAAGCTGCCCAGCAAAGTGGCCGTGTAGCCTGGGGCCCAACGGGTTGTGAGCCATCCCGCCGAAGCCACTGCCATTGCCTATCAGCAGGAGGCGGCCCTGTCCGTGGCCGAGTTCCGGGATGTCCTGGCGCGCTCCGGGCTGGCCGAGCGGCGCCCGGCGGAGGATGCGGATCGCCTGGCGGCCATGCTGCGCCATGGCAACCTGGTGGTGACCGCCCGCAACGCCCAGGGCCTGCTGGTGGGCGTGGCCCGCAGCGTGACCGACTTTGCCTTCTGCTGCTACCTGTCCGATCTGGCCGTGGACCGGGCCTACCAGCACCGGGGCATTGGCAGGGAGCTTATCCGCCGCACCCGGGAGGCCCTGCACCCCCAGGCGTTGCTGTTGCTGCTGGCGGCGCCGGCGGCCCGGGATTACTACGGGCATATCGGGTTCCAGCCGGTCGAGAACGCCTGGCGCTTGGACAGCGGCACGCCTTTGCGTTAATCTGTTCGCAACCGTCATCAGTCAATCAGGAGACAATATTCATGGAACGCACCTTTATTGCCATCAAGCCGGATGCCGTGCAGCGCGGCCACATTGGCGAAATCATCGCCCGTTTCGAGCGCAAGGGCTTCAAGCTCATCGGCATGAAGTTCATGCATGTGACCCGCGAAATGGCCGAGACCCACTACGGCGAGCACCGCGAAAAGCCCTTCTTTAAAGGCCTGGTGGACTTCATCACCAGCGGCCCCATCGTGGCCATGGCCTGGGAAGGCGACAACGTGGTGGAATCCGCCCGCAAGCTGATGGGCGCCACCAACCCCAAGGATTCCGCCCCCGGCACCATCCGCGGAGATTTCGCGGTGGATCTGGGCCGCAATGCCATCCACGGCTCCGACAGTGTGCAAAGCGCCGAGCGCGAGCTGGCCATCTTCTTTGAGCCGCATGAGCTGCTTTCCGGCTGGGAGCGCAGCACCGAGGCCTGGGTATACGAAAACCCCCAACCCGCCGGTCGTTATAGCGCCGTCCGGGTGTAGTGGCCGGTCCGGCGACCGAATCCATGCTTCAGGGCGGTCTTTGGGCCGCCCTGAATGCTCATCAGGCATGGCTGGCCCGATGGCCCGCCTTTGAGCTGGATGAGACCCTTCAAATACCTGAAGCCCGCCTGCACACCGCCCTGAATGAGCTTTTTGAGCGCCTGCATGGGGATAATTACCCGTTTCCCCACCCCCTTTATGCCGGACAAATGCTCAAACCCCCGCATCCGGCGGCGGTCATTGCCTATTTGTCAGCCATGCTGATTAATCCCAACAACCATGCCCTGGATGGGGGCCCGCCCACCGCGCGTATGGAGAATGAATGCATCGATGCCCTGGCCCGCAGCTTTGGTTTCGACACTTGGCTGGGCCACCTGACCAGCAGCGGTACCATGGCCAACCTGGAAGCCTTGTGGGTGGCCCGCCAGATGCACCCCGACAAGATTGTGGTGTTCAGCGACCAGGCCCACTACACGCATGGGCGCATGTGCGAGCTGCTGAAAATAAAGCACGCGGTCATTCCCAGCCACCCGGACGGCACCATGAACCTGGAGGCGCTGACCCCGTACCTGAAAACCCGCAAGATCGGCACGGTGGTGGCCACCCTGGGCACCACCAGCCTGGGGGCGCTGGATTCCCTGGGTGAACTGACCAAATTGCAGGAGGAGCATGGGTTCCGCATCCACGTGGATGCCGCCTACGGGGGCTATTACCACCTGCTGCGCTACAGCGATCCGGCGTTTTTCCAGTTCGATTTTATCCGCAACGCCGACAGCGTGGTGGTGGATCCCCACAAGCATGGCTTGCAGCCTTATGGCTGCGGCTGCGTGATTTTCCGCGACCCGGACGTGGCCTCCCTGTACGCCCATCATTCCCCTTATACCTACTTCACCTCCGCCGAGCGCCATTTGGGCGAAATCAGCCTGGAATGCTCCCGGGCCGGCGCGGCGGCTGCCGCCTTGTGGCTGACCATGCGGCTTTTTCCCCTGGAGGATACCGGCATGGCCCTCATCCTGCAAAAAACCCGGGAAGCCGCCCTGGCCTTTGCCGATGCCCTGAACGATTCGGCGCGCTTTGCCCTGTACCTCGACCCGGCGCTGGATATCGTCGTCTACTTTCCCAACGGCCCGGATACCGAAAGCATTAGCGCCCGCACCGAGCAGGTGTTTCGCGCGGCAATGGCCCATCCGGAATTCCCGATGTTCACGGCCAAGCTTAGCGTGCCTATCGAGCATTTCGCGGCCCTGCATCCCCAGATTACGCCCAACAGCGACACGGTCACCCTGCTGCGCAGCTGCCTGCTCAAGCCCGAGCACAGCCAGTGGGTGCCGCAACTGATGCGCACGCTGGAAGCCTCCCTGGCCAGCCAGCCGCTCTAGTCGGCGAGCGCGGCCAGGTATTGGCGGGTGGCCTCCTCCCGGGGCTGCTGCAGCAGGCTTTGCGGCGGGCCGCTTTCCACAATGCGGCCCCGATCCATCATGATCAACCGGTCGGCCATGCGCTTGGCAAAGCCGATTTCATGGGTCACCATCACGATGGTCATGCCGTCGCGGGCCACGTCTTCAATCACCCGCAGCACCTCGTGGCGTACCGGCGGGTCCAGGGCGCTGGTAGGTTCGTCCAGCAGCAGCAGTTCCGGGGTCATGGCCAGGCTGCGGGCAATGGCCACCCGCTGCTTCTGGCCGCCGGAGAGGCGATCGGGATAGCTGTCGGCCTTGTCCGGGATGCCCACCCGCTCCAGCAGGCCTAGGGCTTGCTGGCGAACCTGGGTCTTGGGCAGTTTGAGCACCTTGACCGGGGCCAGCATAATGTTTTCCAGCACGGTGAGGTGCGGAAACAGGTTGAACTGCTGGAACACCATCCCGATGCGGGAGCGGAAGCGGTTCAGCTCTATCGCGTCCCGCCCCAGGGTGTGCCCGTTGACAATCAGCGTGCCCTGGTCGACGGTTTCCAGGGCGTTGACGCAGCGCAGCAGGGTGGTTTTTCCGCAGCCGGAAGTGCCCATTAGGGCCACTTTTTCGCCCGCGTCAATGCGTAAGTCGATGCCATCCAGGACTTTTAGCCCGGCAATGCTTTTATGCACCCCCTGGAAGGCTATAATGGGCTGGGGGCTGGTCTCCGAGGCCGTTGGGATCAATGCTTCACCCGGTCCAGGGCCTGTTTCACGTCGCCGGCCTTGGGGTTCAGGGCCAGGGCTTTCTGGTAGTGGGTGGCGGCCTGCTGGCGATCGCCGGTCAGCTCGTAGGCCAGCCCCAGGTTGTACTGGATGTCCGCCGATCCCGGCTGCAAGCGGGCTGCCTGTTGCAGGTAGGCCAGGGCCGATTGGGTGTCCCCCTGCTCCTCATGCAGGGTGCCCAGCATATAGGCCAGCGTGGCCTGCTGAGGGCTTTGCTTGAAGGCATTCTTCAGGTAGGTGATGGCGTCCGTCCGCTTGCCGCCCAGTACCAGCACTTCGGCAAAGCGCTTGTCGTACTTGCCGGGATTCAGGCGGGCGGCGCGCTCGTAGGCCTTTTCGGCCTCGACCGGGTGTTGCAGCTTCAGGTGCACCTCGCCCAGCGCGGCATAGAGGTCGGCATTCTTGCCGTCCGCGGTCAGGGCTTGCTGGATTTCATCCAGCGCCGCCGGGTAGTTGCCGCTTTTGTAGAGCGACAGGGCCCGGCCCATGCGTTGATCCGGCGAGGCGTCCGGGCCGTCGGCCTGGAACAGGGTGTTGAAGCCGCCCGCAGGCTCGCCCCACTCCACCTCCATCACGCTGCGATCGTTTTTGGGCCGCAGGGAAATGGCCCGGCCCTGGTCGTCCAGGGTAACCGCCTTGATGGGGGCGGCTCCGCCGTGGTAGCGGGGAATGGGAATGAGCAGCTGGTAATCCGGCTCTGGCGGCGCTTCCGTGGTGGCCTCCTCCGGCCCGAAAGGCTGGGCCTCTTCCAGGGCAGGCCCAAATTCCGGCGGAACCGGGGTGTTGGCCTCGGCGGACGGCGCTGCCTGTGCTGGGGTAAGGACGGCCGGTTGCATGCCTTGTTTCAGGTCCTTGGGGATGCTCCCCATGACGAAACCCATGGGCATGCCGCCCGCCGGGCTGCGCTCCACGTTGACGGTGCTTTCCGCCATGCCCCGGGTGGTATTTTTAACCGAGGCGATGGAAGGCCCCCGGCTGGTCTGGGAGGGGATGGCCGACATCTCAACCACCCTGACCCCAGAAGAGCCTGCGGTTTCGGTAGCCTGAGATGGCGCCGAGCTGGATGCTGCAGTGATTGAGACGTTCTTTAACCCGCCGGGGCGGGAGTTGATATCGATGCGCGGTTCGGGGGCGTCATCCACCCCGGCCATGGCCACGGCTTCCATGCCGGCGTCGTTGCCGGTTGCCGGGGAGCGGGAAGGGAAAACCACCACGGGCTTGTCATTCTTCTTGGCCGGACGGGCCGCGGCTTGGAGGGTGGCCGGCGCGGGGGACTTCAGTTCGGTGGCCCCGCTGACCTGCAGGGTGTAGCGTCCCAGCCCCTTGCCGTTCAAGACGATTTCCTGGTAACCCTGCCCGCTTTCCGGCTGCAGGTAGGCGCTTTCAATAGCCCCTCCGCTTAGCTCCAGCCTGCCGCTGGCATCGGCCAGCCGGCTGGAGACCCGGGCATTGTATAGCCGGAGCCGCAACTGATCGGGGCCCAGCACGGAAACCTGGTACTGGAAGGGCAGATCGGCCTCAAACTTCAGCACCTGGGTGTTCATGCCCGTGCCGGGGGCGGTCTCCAGGCGGGTGACCCCCGCAAACAAGGCCGGGTTGGCCGCAAAAGCCGTCAGGCCAAGGCTCAGGCCCAAGGCAAGTCCCAGCGCCGCGCTGTATCGCTTCCAGGCCGGGCTGCTGAATACGGATTGAGCAAAATTCCCCATAGTTTCCACAGCGTTTCACTTTCACCCGATTTCCGATGTACTGCTATTGTACCATTTTGGCCGGCCCCGGCCCATGAGCCAAATGGCCGATTCCGCCGGGGGCTTCCGGGCTGGGGGGATCAGCCGATCTTGCCGTAGGAATGCAGCCCCAGGCCCATCAGGTTGACCCCAAAATAGGTCACCAGCATCATCACGAAGCCGGCCACCGAGGTCCAGGCCAGCGCCCGCAGGCTGTGTTCGCCGTTGACCCGCATGTGCAGGTACACGCCGTAGGCCAGCAGGGTAACCAGGCTCATCGACTCCTTGGGATCCCAGCTCCAGTAGTTGCCCCAGGCCTCGTTGGCCCACAGCCCGCCCAGGATAATGCCGATGGTCAACAGGGGAAACGCAAAGGCCACGCAGCGATATGTGATTTCGTCATAAATGTTGGCCTTGTCTTCCAGCAGGTCAATTTCCAGCTCCAGCACGGGGGTATGCTCCTGCATCATGGCCAGTGGCGGGCCGCCCGCCGTGGCCAGACGCCCCCCACCCCCGGGGGACGGGTTCTCGCGAGGGGTGAAAAAGTAGTCCTTGACCAGAAAAACCAGCGAGCTAAGGAAGGCCAGGGTGAACAGGGCGTATGAAAGCAGGATGACCGGCACGTGAATGCTGCGCCAGTAGCTTTGCAGGGCCGGCTGCAGGGGAGCCACCTGGGTGGGCAGGGTGAGATCATAAATCATCGCCCCCATCACCAGCAGGGCCACCGGCAGGCCCAGGGCCCGGATGCTGAACCAGCGATCCACGATGAGAAAGCCCAGCTGGGTGCAGATGCTCAGCATCAGGAGCGATTCGTACATGTTGGACAGGGCAAAATACTCCGCCTTTTGCGAGCGCAGCACCAGCGAAACGCACAGGCAGATAAACGACAGCAGCATGGCGCCCCAGCCGGCCTCCCGGAACACGGGCCGGTTGCGCAGCAAATGCATCAGGTAGGCCAGGCTGCTGAAGCCCAGCAGGACAATGGCGGTGTGGACCCAGTTCAGTTCACCCATGGTGCGCCTCCGCTTGGTTGGGGGGATGGTTGTGCCACAGCGCGTTCAGTTGGCCCTGAATGCGCTTGAGTTCTTTCATAAAGCTGAGCCGGGCCTTTTTGGTTTTGTACAAGACCAGCACTTGCTGCCGTCCGTCGGCATCCGGCTGCAGGGTTGCCCACAGCTGCCGCTGGGAGAAGATGCTCATGACCGTGCCCAGGCAGATGATGAGAAAGGCCAGGTAAATCCAGAATACTTCCGGGGCCTGCTTGATTTGCAGGCCGGTGGCAATTTCCGGCTTGCCATAACGGAAGGTGGCCCCAAACAGGGTGCCGGTTTCCCCTTCAAACAGCTTCAGGCGGGGAGGCATCTTGCCCGGTTGCGCCCCCAGGATGCCGTGGCGATCCTGCATGAAGATGACCACGTAGTTGCGCTTGGCCCCGGGATCCTGCTGGGCGAAAAAGGGGATGGCCAGCGCGGCCCGGCCATCCGGCAGCGGGGCCAGGCTGACCGGGCGATCGCCGAAATTGGTGTTCACCTCCCAGGTGGCGGGTTGGCCGTTGACTTCCATAAACAGCTTGCCGGTGGGCTGGAAGCTGGCCTGGTAGAGGGTGATGGCGCCAATCTGCATGGGGTGGTTTACCGAGATGGTCTGCCGTTTAAGCAGTTCGCCCCGCGCGTTGCGGACGGTCAGGTCGGCGTAATACTGCTGCACCACGGTCATGCCGTCCGGGGACTTGCCTTCCGGGTAGTACTCAATGCGAAAGTCGTTGACCTTCACCGTCCAGTCGGGGATGCGCCCCTGCCAGATACCCGGGTTCAGGTTGGGCATAAAGGCATCCGTGCGGGTCAGGCGGAAGGTTTCCCCGGGCACGGCTAGCTCCTGGGCCTTGAAGCCGTAAAACGCCCCGTACACCGAAGCCACCAGCAACAGCAGGATGCCGGCATGCGCCACCACCGGGCCCATCCGGGTTACGTTGCCCTTGGTGGCGTACAAGCGCACATGCTGGCCGGCCCGGCTTTCATGCACCCGGTAGCGGGCTTTTTGCAGCACCGCCCGCAGCTGGCTGGCCGCCTGATCGGTCGTGGTGGCGGGGGCGAATTCCATGCGGTGGGGCGAGGCCAGGATGTGTTCCGGCCCGCAGAAAAGCACCTGGGTGGCGGCTAGGAAGGCAGGCTTGAGCCACTGGAAGCTGCCCAGCAGCAGGTTGAAGAAAAACAACACCTCCAGGCACACGAACCAGTAGGATGAATACACGTTGAACAGGCCCATGGCCTTCATCATGCGGTAGTTGGGGCCAAAATCCCGCTTGATTTGCAGGGGATCCACCACCGCTTCCTGGGGCAGCAGCACCCCGGCCAGGGTGGCCAGGCCCAGCAGACCGAGCAGCACAATGGCCAGATGCACCGAGCGGAAACAGGCCGCCATTTCCCAGACCTGCTCGGGGAAGGTTTTTTTCCGGGGCCGGTGGACCTTAGTGTCCGTGGCCCGGGGAAGGGCGTGGATTGCTTCTGCTGAAAGACTCATCGGTGAGGGGCTGTTGGGGCAATGGTGCCATTATGCGCCAATCTGTTTTTTTCCACAATGAGGCACCTTAGTTACAACGCCCGGCAAGGTTTGGACATGCCTAAGCAATCCGCAGTTAAACCATGTTTTTATAAAAATATAGCCAGCGCGTCTGGCGGGTGTGGAGTCTGAGTCTGAGATAGGTCAATGGCCCCAAGGTGGCCGGGACGCTATTTTGGCACTTGGGTGCAATCAGCGGAACGGATCCGGTCAGGGCCTCTGCCCTGGGCAGCGCTTGCTTAGGCCATCCGTTGGCCGCCGCATTCGTCAAAACGCTTGCAGCGACAAATTTAGCTCTCTCTTAACGCGTGATACCCCTTCAAACGGGTATCTTTTTTTTGCGGGCAATTCTTCCCAATAGATTGTTTTTATTTCAATGGATGGGATTCAGAATCGAATGCCGCATGGATGGTAGAGAGACGTTGGTAGAGAGACGTTCTTTGGAAGTGTAGGGAGTTTGTATGGTATTACCATTGGGTGTGCAGGGAATGCCGCATGCCACGGCCAACCCGCTTGCCGGGCGTAACCAGGCGAGGGCGCATGCCGGGGCTAGTGCCCCTGCCGCCTCGAATGCCGGGGGCAACTCCCGGGGCTTTGCGGCCATGCCCCACGGGGGCGATGATGCCAGCGGCCAGGTGGTGCAAATGATGGCCCTGATGGCCGGCATGCTGTCCCTGATGCTGATGGGCCTGATGCTGGCGCTGGGCGGCAGTATGCGAACCGGCGGCGGCAAGCCGTTTTCGGCAGCTGGTGGGCCAGGCCTGTCGGGTGCGACGTTGGGCATGGGGGGCGCCACCGGGGGGCTGGGCATGCCGCTGGCGGGGGTTTTCCGCAAGACATCCGATTTTGGCCACCGGGAAAGCCCCACTGGTAATGGCCTGGGCACCGAGCATACCGGCGTCGACCTGGCCGCCCGCATGGGCGAACCTATCCTGGCTACCGCCGATGGGGTGGTGGGCTTTGCCGGGCAGCGGGGGGACGGCTTCGGCAACCATGTGATCCTGAATCACGGGGGTGGCCTGGAATCGCTTTACGGGCATATGTCCGCCGTGGCGGTGCCCCCCGGAACTTTTGTGCGCAAGGGGCAGGTGATTGGCTATGTCGGCAGCACCGGCTATTCCACCGGCCCACACCTGCACTTTGAAATGCGCCAAAACGGGGTGCCTTTCGACCCCGATCGCCTTTTCCCCAATCTGGCTTGAATTTAGCGGTTTTAATTTGCTCTCTCTTATGCGATACCCCCCGGGGTATCTTTTCTTTTTCTTCCGGTTGGTTGTGACCCTATGCGCTGACCGGGGCTGGAAAGTCCCAGCGCCTCCGCGCTTCCCCTTGGGTTGTAACGGCTTGCAACAATCAGGCAATTCCTGTTGTCTGGTTGTTTTTATTATAACAGGAGATAGTTTTCTGATGTTTGAAACGGGATGGAGATGACGGAGGAAGTTTCACAATCGGTTGCTGTTCGGTATTGACGCCAGATGGGCGTTCTTTCAGCCGTCGCATCAATTTGGCAAGCCGATGACGTGAGCCAGTTTCACTTAAACACACATTATGCTCTCTCTCTTATGCGATACCCTTTTGGGTATCTTTTTTTTGCTAAATTAAAGCCTGGTACAAATTAGCCGCAAGCTGGCTTTCAAATCATCCCGGGTTTTTTATGCGGGAACCTGTACGCAGGCAATTTGCGAGATAAAATTGTTTTTATTTATATTGAGTACTGATCGGGATCATGCGTCCCGCATGGCTTTGTCTGGTCGCTGAACACTGGGAGTGTAGAACGTGGTAGGGATTTCGCCGTTGATGTCATTCACTGGCCGCACCAGTCTGCCTGGGCTGGGGGGCACCGGCGTGGGCCTGCCCGGTGGGGCGTCCGCCTTTGGCGGGGGGGGCCTGGCCGGCATGATGGGTGGGCTGAATTCTCCGGCCTTCAGCAGCATCGGGGGCGGCGCCCCGGGTCTGGATGCCGCCAGCCTGCATAATATGGGCGTATCCAATTCCTCCCTCATGCTGATGGCCCAGATCAACATGATGATGGCCTCGGTGCTGAGCGGCATTGGCATGCTGATGCAGCAGATCATGGCCAGCGCCCAGCAGCGCCAGCAGGCGGGTGGCTCGGCCAGCTTTGCGGGCCCCGGTTCCAGCCCGTCGGGATCGTTTGCCAACAGCGCAACCGGGGTGGCCCCGGGCGGTGGTGGTGGCCCGCTTTCCCCGCCCGGTACGGGCAGCGCGGATGCCCAGTCGGTTATCGCCTGGGCCCGGGCCGAAAAGGCGAAAGGCATTGATGAGGCCACCGATCAGGATTATATCAGCCAGAATTATTCGCGGGGCCGGGTGGAGGCCTGGTGCGCGGATTTCGTGTCCACCGCCATGGCCAAAAACGGCGGCTCCCCCTGGGGGCATATGCCTGCCGTGGCCAGCATCGCCAACTGGGCCAAACAGCACAACGCCTTTTACGCCAAGGGCACCGGCGAACCCCGCCCGGGCGATGTCATCATCTTCCAGGGCCAGGGCATGTCGCATGTGGCCATCGTCACCGGGGTTTCGAACGGTCGGGTGCATACCATCGGCGGCAACGAGTCCGACACCATCAAGGAGCAATCCTACGCCCTGAACGATGGCCGCATTACCGGCTATGTGGATATGGCCCGGGCCCGTCAGGTTGCCTAGCGGGGGGCGGGACTACCACTTGATGTGCAGGTTGCCGGCCAGGGGGCGGTAGCGGGCCAGTTCGATTTCGTAACCGGCCAGGCGGCGGGTCAGCTGTTCTTTCTCCTTCAGCAACTCTCGCACCTGGCGGGCCATAATGCGGTTATCCTCGCGATACTCCTCGGCCAGTTTTTGCCAGCGTTCAATTTCATCCTGCGATTGCACGCCCTGCATATAGGCCAGCACATGGGCGGCCACCACTTCGGCCAGCTGATCCCAGTCCTCTTCCACCGGGCCGGCGGGTTCGTCCGTCTGCGGCGATGACCAGGCTTCCGGCTCGTCCCAGGCAGCATCCTGCATAGACAAGCTGGCCTCCAGCTCGGCCAGATCCTCGGTGAACGGAAAATCGCGGTGGGCCGGCTCGTTTGTGGCCGCCGGGACCGGCTGGTTCCAGAGATCAAATGAATACTGCAACGGCCCTGAACCCTCCAAACTCTCTCGACGATCGGGCGACAGGATCATTATAAGGAGATTGCCCGGTAACCATGGCGCGCCCGGGGCAAACTGACACAAAAAATTACACATGCGGCCCCGGGCCGCCCGTTCAGCCGATCTGCCCGCTTTGCTGCCAGAAACGCTGGATTTCTTGGTAGGCGGCCAGCAGGGACTTCATCTTCTCCTCGCTGCCGGTGGGCAGATCCGGGTGGTATTCCAGGGTCAGGCGGCGAAACTGCCTTTTCACCGCATCCGCCGGGGCCCCCCAGTCCAGGCGCAGGGTGCGGTAGGCCTGGTAAACCGGGTTTGCGGGCTGGCTGGCATGGGGTTTTCGGGCCTGACCCCCAGCTTGGTGAAAGGTGCTTTCCCCGTTCAGGTCGCACCAATCGTCAAAGCTGAACCCGTGCCCACCGGGCGGGGGCGGGTTGTGGAGCTTGTCGTAGTTGCGCTTGTAGGTATCCACGTCTTTCTTGAAAGCGGCAAACAGGCGCTGGCGCTCCCGGCTATCGGCCTGGATGAAGGCATCCACCTTTTTGAAGGAGTCAAAGGGAAAGTGGTGCCGGAAGTTCACGTCCCGCCCGGTCAAATCCAGCTCGTAGTCGCGCAGGCTTTCCAGCAGCATTTTGTCGTGCCGGGGCATTTTGGCCCGGAAGTACTCAAACACCCGCAGGCGGTATTCTTCCCGTTTTTCGCTGTTTTGTGCCCGTTGCTGGGCCTTTTGCAGGCGGTAGTCTGAAATTTCCCGGGCAATGCGGCGTTGCAGGGCGGGCGCCAGTTTGTGCAGGGGACGCAGGTCGCAGCCCTCCCCGGCGGGAAGCCAGTCGATGGCCTTGAAGAATTCCAGCACCCGCCGGGCCCGAAAGGCTGAATTGCCGCCGGCAATGTAGGCCTCCAGCGCCCGCTTGCTTTCCGCCGACAGAAAATCGAAGACGGGCAGCGAATTTTCGATAAAAAAACCGGTCTGCGACATACCTAAGAGGATACCATTTTCGCCCCGCGCCCGCTGCTGCAATGGCGAAATCCGCCAGATAAAGGTTGGCGCCGCCGCCAAACTGCCTACAATAAAAACAGCCGCCCCTCCGGAGGAACCCTTTTGCGCTCCCGATTGCTGTTTTTGTGCCTGTGCGTCCTGCTGTTGCTGCCCGGCATGCGCCCGGCCCAGTCCGCCCCGCAGGTTTCCCCCCCCGTAGACCGCCAACCTGCCGACGAGCACTTCGACCGCTTCACCCTGCAAGCCGCGACCCCCTTGCACATCCTGCTGCAAACCCCGGTCAGCACCGAGACCAACCAGATGAACGACCCGGTGGAGGCTGTGCTGGCCCAGAACCTTTACCTGGGTGCCGATCTGCTGCTTTCCAAAAAGACCCGCCTGTTCGGGCGGATTACCCGCCTGGAGCCGCCAATCCAGGGTCGGGACGCCATTTTAGAGGTGCGCTTTACGGACATCCTGCTCGATAACGGGGAGCGGCTGCCCATTGCCGCGCATGTGCGCACCGAACACCCCGAGCATATCTGGGGTGGCAAGGTGACGGAAGGCACCAAACCGGTGCTGATTACCCAGAACGTGCATGCCATTGGTCAGTACAACCGCGTGATGTTCCGGGGGCCCCGCCGTATGGGATCACATGTGGTAATTGGCCCGGGCGATCACTGGGTCATCATCCTGGAGCAGCCCCTGACCCTGGTAAAGCCAAACCAGCCTGATTAATCCGCCCACTGGCACCGATTCCTGAAAAATTGTTTTTATGCATGTGCGGGACAATGGGGGTATGGCATGAGCAGCTACGGCATGGAAAATTACCTGGGCGCCGGCCTGATGGGGACGATTCGGGGCGGCGGGCTGTCGGGCGCTTCGGGGATCTCGTCCACCGGCGGGGGTAAGTCCGGCTTGTCCAGCCCCACGGCGTCGGCCATCGATTACCAGGCCATATACGACAATGCGCAACCGTATGGAACGCAGTTTCCACCCGGTCAAAGCGGCTACACGCGTCGGGCTGGTCCGGCGGGTTCGGTGATTCTGGAGCCGGCAGGTCGCATGGGGGCGCCCAGCTACCAGATTACCACCGAGGGGGCGGTGTATGCCAAGCCGGTGCGCCCGGATGCCTCGTTCCAGCCTGTGGCGGGCGCTGGCACCGTGCGGCTGGCCCAGCCGGTCTAGCCCGCACAAAAACTCCGCCCTGAAGAAGGTGCTGAAGGGGCCCCCTCCCAGCCCTAGTGGACGGCTTCCGCCTCGTCCTGGTAAATCTCGATGGTCTTGTTCAGGTTGGTGAGGTTGACCAGGTTGTTGACGTAGTTTTGCAAGCCGAAGACCCCGAAGGTGCCGCCGGCTTCTTCGCAGGTGCGCTTGCAAAACAGGATGACGCTCAATCCGGAGCTGTCCATAAAGCTGACTTTGCTGAGGTTAAGAAGGATGTTTTTTTGTCCCTGCGACACCATGGCCGCCACCGAGGACTTGATGGCCTCGCAGTTCCGGAAGTCCACGTTCTGGGCATCGATATCCACAATGGTCTTTTGGCCAATATCCCGGCTGCTGATTTTGGACTCCGAAGTCATGGGCAATCCTTCTTCAATATCAATTAATATGTTTACCGAAGTGGGCCGTTTATGCAAGGGGTGGGTGGGGGATTGCTGGATCTTTGAGGGCGCCCCGGTTACACTGGTGTCAGTTGATACGAGGTTTAGCAGGCGAGGATACGGGCCACATGCTGTCGGGAACACTTTCTGGAGCCACCATTCGGGAAAAATTCATCCGCTTTTTTGCAGCCAGGCATGGCCACCGGCACATGCCCAGCGCCAGCCTGGTGCCGGCCAACCCCACCGTGCTGTTGACCCCAGCGGGAATGCTGCCTTTCGTGCCCATCTTCCTGGGTATCGAGCCGCCCCCCAACCCGCCCCGGGTGGTCAGCTCCCAGAAATGCGCCCGGGTCAGCGGCAAGGCCTCCGACCTGGAATATGTGGGCCGTACTCCCCGCCACCACACCTTTTTCGAGATGCTGGGCAACTTCAGCTTTGGCGATTATTTCAAGCGGGAAGCCATCGCCTGGGCCTGGGAGTTTGTGACCGAGGAGTTGGGCCTGCCCAAAGATCGCCTGTGGGTCACCGTCTACCAGGATGACGACGAGGCTCGGGACATCTGGCACCGGGTGGCGGGCATTCCCAGGGACAGCATCATTGGGCGCTCCGAAAAAGACAACTTCTGGGGCCCTCCCGGCCCCACCGGCCCCTGTGGGCCCTGCTCCGAGATCTTCTACGACCGGGGCGAGCAGTTTGGCCGGCCCGGCGAAGGCACCCCCAAAGACAATCCCGACCTGCTGGACACGGATCGCTACGTGGAGGTGTGGAACCTGGTGTTTATGCAGCTGTTCCAGGACGAAAGCGGCAAACGCACCCCGCTGGAGAACAAGAACGTGGACACCGGCATGGGCCTGGAGCGCATTACCATGGTCATGCAGGGCAAGAACAACACCTTCGAGACCGATCTGCTTTATCCTTTGGTGGATCATGCCGCCCGACTCAGCGGTATTCCCTACAAGCAGTCCGAAAAAACGGACGTGGCCCTCAAAATCGTGGCCGATCACATCCGCTGCATTGCCTTTGCGGTGGGCGACGGCATAACCCCCAGCAACGAGGGCCGGGGGTATGTCATCCGCATGCTGCTGCGCCGGGCGGTGCGCTACGGCAAGAAATACCTGGGCTTCAACGAGCCTTTCCTTTACCAGCTGGTTACCACCGTGCGCGATATGTACCAAGACCCCTACACTGAGCTGAAAAGCCGATACGATCATATTCTTGAGACGGTCAAGCTGGAGGAAAAGCGCTTTCTGGAAACCCTGGAGCGGGGCTCCCGCATTCTGGACGACCTACTGGGCGATTTGCGCCGGGCCGGAAAAACCGTGGTGCCGGGCGAAGAAGCCTTCAAGCTGTATGACACCTATGGTTTCCCCTTCGAATTGACCCGGGACATGGCCGAGGAAGAAGGCTTCCAGGTGGATGAGTCCGGTTTTGAGCAGGCCATGGCGGCCCAGAAGGAGCAGGCCCGCTCGGCCCGCGGCAAGGGCGAGGCCATCGTGAAAGACCAGGTCTATTCCGAAATCCTGGAGAAAGTTGGCCCTACCCGCTTTGTTGGCTATGACACCCTGTCCTCCCCGGCCCGGGTGGTGGCCCTGCTGGTGGACGGGGAGTCCGTGGATCGGGTGGGCGGTACCAACACCCCCTTTGAGGCCATTCTGGATGTAACCCCCTTTTACGGCGAGTCCGGCGGGCAGGTGGGTGACCGGGGATCCTTTTCGGGCGAGTCGGGGCACCATGGAATCACCGTGGTGGTCAACGACTGCGTGAAGGTGGGCGATCTGTTCGTGCACCAGTGCTTGTATGATCAGGGCGAAGGGCTATCAGTGGGCGATTGCATCACCGCGCACGTGGATCCGGTGGCCCGTCAGCAGGCAGGCATTCACCATACCGCCACCCATTTGCTGCAGGCGGCCTTGCGGCAAGTGCTGGGCGATGCCGTGGTGCAGGCCGGCAGCCATGTGTCCCCCGAGGGGGCCCGCTTTGACTTTACCTTCAACCGGGGTCTGAAGCCCGAAGAGCTCTCCCGCGTGGAGGCGCTCGTCAACAAGTGGATCCAGGAAAACATTCCCCGCCACGTGGCGGAAATGGACATTGAAGCGGCCCGCCAGGCCGGGGCGATCATGATGGCCGGGGAGAAATACGGCGACCGGGTACGGGTGGTCTCCTACGGCGAAGCCAGCAAGGAGCTGTGTGGCGGCACGCACATTGCCAGCCTGGGGGAAATAGCCCTGGTGCGCATCGTTTCCGAAAGCGCCATTGCTTCCGGCATCCGCCGTATCGAGATTGTGGCGGGCGAAAAGGCCTACCGGCAGTTCAAGCAAATGGAATCTGAGCTGCGCGAGATGGCCGAGCTGCTGAAAGCCCCGGTGCGCGAAGTGCCCCTGAAGGTGCAAAAGCTGGTGGAGGAATTGAAGGCCCGGGAAAAAACCCTGAAGGCCCTGGAGGAAAAGCTGGCCTTGCAGGAAGTGCAATCTCTGCAGGCCCGACTAACCGCCGACAAGCCGGTTCTGGTTCAGCATTTGCCTGGACGCTCGGCGGATACCCTGAAGCTGTTGGTTGAGAAGCTGGCCCAGGGGAACCCCCAGTACGTTGTGGTGTTGGCCGGGGACCAGGACGGCAAGGCCGCCTTTGTGGCCGCAGTATCCGAACAATTCGTGCAGCAAGGCATCAAGGCTGGCGATCTGGTGAAGATTGCCGCTGAAATCTGCGAAGGGGGCGGTGGTGGACGGCCCCAGTTCGCCCAGGCTGGGGGCAAAAACGCTGCCAAGATTCCCCTGGCCCTGGAGGCCGTGGAAAAACGGTTGGCCGATCCAGCGGGCAGCGTTTCCCCATCCGCCTCGGTAACCCGCTAAGCCGGCCCGCGTTGATTCAACTCATCTTTAAAAGTTGAAATATCTGCTGATAAAGATTATGCAAAGAATCGCCGGAGCCCCAGGCGTGACTTCCTATAATGAAGGTGGTACGACGTCTTTTCAGAGGAATTAAGATCTTATGAAGACTGCCCGTCGGGTTATTGGCAAGCCGAAGTGGAGGTGATAGGATTCAAGGCATCTCTCATAGGTCACTGGATTTGTTTGGTGGGTAGATAGAGTTTTAAGCGTTAGGTAGGTAAAGGTAGTACAAAAAGTTGTTATTGAACCAAATAGGAGTTGAGTTAGATATGACTTCAAGAAAAGTAGCCCTGCTGCTTGCAGCAAGTGTGTTCCTGACCGGAGCCACGGGTGCGTTCCTGGGTTCGATGACGCCTACGTACGCCATCACCGGTATCGATGAGCTGAGAGATGTCAATGAGAATCATTGGGCATACGAAGCGCTTCGCGACCTGGTTGAGAAGTACGACGTCATCGAAGGCTACCCGGACAACACCTTCCGCGGTGAGCGCAACGCCACCCGCTGGGAAATGGCCGCCGCGCTGAACGCCCTGATCAAATCCGTTGGCCGCGATCTCGCTCGTCTGGGCGCTGAGAAAGCCGACCGTGCCGATCTGGAAAAGCTGGCCCGCCTGCAGGAAGAGTTCCGCAACGAGCTGAACGCCCTGCAAGCCCGCACCGATGCCCTGGAAGCCCGCGCTTCCGCCATTGAGGCCAAGAACGAAGAGCAAGACAGCCGCCTGTCCCTGCTGGAAAAAACCCAGCTGCACGGCGACTTGAGCGTCGGTATCCTGGCTGATATGAGCGGCAACGGCGTGAATGACGGTACCGGTCGCGATGATGGCATCATCGGCGGTATCTCCGCCCTGGGTCGCCTGCGTCTCACCATGGATGTGCCGGTTCGCGAAGACAAGGAAGATTCCTTGATTGGTCGCGGGGATGTGCATGCCCGTTTGGTGGCCGCGTTTGGCCGGATCGCCCCTCAGGCCGCTGAAGCTGGCAACGGTGGCGCCTTCGGTTCCTTCGTGGGCTACAGCCGCATCGCTTCCGATGCGTCCTACGCCAACGAAGGGTTCAACGGCGGCATCCCTGGGCAGCCCGCGCTGTTCAACGGCAGCAACGTCCGTTCCAACCTGTACGTCGAAAACATGCACTACAAACAGCACTTCAAGGCCGGCATTCCCCTGCTGACCGACTGGATGCTGGGTAGCGGCAGCGACGACGACAGCTGGGCCACCACCGGCGACCTGTACGTGGGTGTGGTGCCCTGGCGCTACCTCTTCGACAAAAGCCCGTACCGCGGTAACGAGCTGACCCAGTTCCAGAACACCGCCTTCGTCAACGTCCCTGGCGTGCCGGTCAACCAGAACCAGCCGATGATCGCCTACCAATGGCATCAACAGCTGGGTTCCGATGACCTCAGCCTGGATTTGACCACCGGCTTCGGTTCCGTGAACATCGGCGACTTCATGGATGGCTACAACCTGACCTATGAAGGCCGCTTGAACTACATGGTCTCCAACATGCCCGGTAGCGTGTACGTGGGTGGTTACAACATCTGGGATGCCGGCGGCAGCGGCCTGAACAACCGTGTGGTTGAAAACGGCGGCGCCATCGGTCTGGGTTCCCTGAACCGCGACCTGGCCGACCTGGATTCCAAACCTGGCGATATCAAGTCCGTGATGGGCTTCTACGCCGGCTGGAACCAGGAATGGTGGCAAGGCATCGGGACGACCGTCAACTATGCCTTCAACCCGACCAGCAGCAACTACCTGCTGTCCTACACCAGCCTGGATCAAACCACTGGTGCTAGCCGCACCCTGCTGGCCGAGAACATCGCCACCAGCATGAACCATGCCATCACCGGTGTGCTGCATATTCCCACCAAAGCCCTCGGCTTCCGGGAAAATGATGCCATCGGTCTCGGCTACGGCGTGATCAAGCTGTTCTCCGAAGGCATCAATGCCGCCGGAGGCGCCGATCAAGCCTGGAACCACGTTGCTGAAATCTACTACAAGTGGCAAGCGACCGACTCCATCTCGATCGTGCCCAGCGTGCAGTTCCAAGGCAATCGCCTGGGTGTCGACCAGAACGGCGGCACCGTGGTGATCGGCCTGCGCAGCAACTTCGTGTTCTAGTCAACCGACTGGAAGACAAGTCAAGAAGACGCCTCGGGATTTTCCCGGGGCGTTTTCGCTTGATCTGAAAGTCACGGCTTTCGGCAGGCCAGACAGGCCACCGCGCCCGGCGGTTTTTCTCCAACCAGAACTGGCCTGCTGTCGCAACATTTGCATTGGCCGGCACAGCCACTCTCCCCAGGGGAATCCTAATCCCGCCAGGGGGGGGCTTCCGGGTGATGCCTGGCGATGACGCCATTAGCGCTGCCTGCCTCTTCTTCAGGCGCAAGGGGAACGAAGGCCAGCTTGGCCCAGCGGTGCCTAGGAGGCTTGCTGCTCCGGCTTTGCGAAGGAATACAGCTGGGCGGGGCGGTGATAGCCTTCCATCTTGGTTTCCCCGGTATCCTTCAGGATGTCCGAGGACAGGATTTTCTTGCGGAAGTTCCGTTTGTCCAGGGACTTGCCCAGAATGAGCTCAAACACGCGCTGCAGTTCGGTGAGGGTAAACTTGTCCGGCAGTAGCTGGAACGCCACCGAGGAAGTTTCCAGGTGGCGCTTCAGCTTGGCCAGGGCCTTGTCCACGATTTCCTTGTGGTCAAAGGCCAGCTTGGGCAGCTCATCAATACTGAACCAGCCCACGTCTTCCGCGTTGGCATGGGCTTCCAAAGAAAGTTTTTCCCCGCTGACCAGCGCGTAGTAGGCCACGGTGATGACTCGGGCCCGGGGATCGCGTTCTGGACTGCCAAAGGAACCTAATTGTTCCAGGTAAATTTTGTCCACGTTGGTTTCTTCGTACAAACGCCGTGCGGCGGCCTGCTCCAGGGTCTCTCCCACGTGGATAAAGCCCCCCGGAATGGCCCACATGTGCTCAAACGGGGGTTGCTTGCGTTGAATCAGCAGCACCTTCAGGCGGTTTTGACTCACGGTGAACAGCACGATGTCCACGGTCACCAGCGGGGTTTCGTAGCTGGACAAGGCGCTGGCCCCGTTGGCCGTTTCGCTCTTGCTCCGCTGAATGGCTTCAATAAATGTATCGCTCACGGTGGTTCCTTATTTTGGGAGGCGTCGGTGCCGCATCGGCCCGTTTCCGTTCAGACCCCGGTCGTAAACTCACCCAGAAAGTATCCGGTGGGTTTATTTTACCGCAAATGCCGGGCTTTTCCAATGGCGGGGACTTTCGGCGGGATCCGCCTTCCCGTCCGGCTTTTCCCCTCGCCGGGAATCCCCCCCGATCATGCCTGTATGCCGCCTTGTTCGGGGGGGTTACCCTGAAACCCCGTAAAACGTCCCGATGGCTTCGGCCAGGGCTGCCAGGGTGTGGGGCACCGCCTCCACTTCCAGCCCGCCGTAAACCGTCCGGGCGGCCTGTGCGGTTTGGGGGCCCAGGCAGGCAATGGCCGGGCGCGGCGTAAAGGGCAGCAGGGCCGCCAAGGCCCGAACCGCCGAGGGGCTTGTAAACACCAGCATGTCCACCCCGGCTTGCAGGGAGGTCTGTTCTTCCGGGCGGAGCTGGGTGCGGGGCTGGGTCTCGTAAACCACCAGGGGGGTGACCCGCATGCCCCCGGCTTCCAGGATGTCCCGTAGTTCCGGGCTGGCCAGGTTGCCGCAGGGCCACAGTATATTCAGGGGCTGGGGGCCAAAGCGGGCCACAAAGGCTTCGGCGGAAGCCTGGGCGTGGAACTCCCCCGGTACGAAATCCACCCGATGCCCCAATGAGGCTATCATGCTGGCCGTGGCCGGCCCAACGGCGGCAATAGCGGGCAACGGGCCGGGCCCTACCCGGGGCAGGAAGGCCTGTACCGCATTGCGGCTGGTGAAAAACAGCCACTGGCAAGCGCCCAGGTCGGGCATGGCAAAGTCCACCGCCTGGATGTCCACCAGCGGAATCTCGCTGACCCGGGCCCCGGCCTGGCGCAAGGCGTTGGCCAGCGGGCACCCCGCCGCAGGCCTGGGGCGGGTTATTACCACGTGCTTGCCGGCCAATCCGCTCAAATTTCCTCCAAACAGGCGTCCTGCCATTGCGGGTTACCTCTTTATAATAAAGGAAGAGGCGGCCCTTTTCTGCAAGTGGAGGCTGTAAGGGATGACCCCGGAGCTTGAGGCCCAGATGCTGCGAAATCGCCTGTCGGCGGGGCACCTGCTGGATGCGGTGCTGGATGAGCGCATGGAGGCTCGCCAGGCTATTGTGCGCTGGCCGGAAACCGGGGAGTGCCCGGATCTTTCCCTCGATGTGGCCTACCAGGCCCTCTGGCACTTCGAGGCCGATGAGGAACGCCAGCGCGGCGAACTGTTTTACATGGATGCCCAATTTGAGCTGCTCTCCCAGATGGCCCGTTACCTGCTGGCCGGCAAACCCCTGCCACCCTACATGCTGAAAGCCTATTCCCCGGATTACCGGGTTCGGTTCTTCTATGGGCAGGACTTCTGGCGGGATTTGTGGCAGGAGCTGCAGGCTTGCGGGGCCTGGTTTTACCGACTCTGGCGCTCTGCCGTGGGCCTGGGGTGGCCGGATCCCAAACAGAAACCCCTCCGCCAAAAAGGCTGAGGGGTCTGTTGAGTTAGGTTTTAAACCTGAACTAGTGGGCCGCTTCGCCACCTTCGGTAGCCGGAGCCGCTTCGCCGCCTTCAGTGGTAGCCGGAGCCGCTTCGGTGGTGGCAGCGCCGGTTTCGGTGGTGGCTTCAGTGGTTTCAGTGGTAGCCGGAGCTTCGGTGGTCGGAGCTTCGGTGGTCATTTCAGTGGTTTGTTCCACGGCTTCTTCCTTTTTGCAGCCGGTCAGGGCGACGGTGGTCGCAACGGCCAGCGCGAGCAGGGAGATGGTGAAGAATTTCAGTTTCATGGTTTCTCCTTAAATTGTCGTTCCAGACTTTAATGGTTTGCGTGAACTTTCCTACCTAACCCTTTCCACTTTTAAAATTTGGCCTTGCTTGATTTTCAACATCAAACAGTCCCTTTCTTGCCATGAAGCCATAGCCAAAAAAGGGTTGCCGCCATTTCAAAAATGGTTGAATTGTGCTTGATTGTATCTCTCTAGGTGACTTGATAGATGGTGGGTATCAAGTTTCAATTAAGCGTAATTAAATCGCATGAGTTGGTAGAGGTCAATAAATGTCGCCTGAATTTAAGCCCTCTTCGCATAATCTTTATATTTCGTTTATCTGCCTGAATGCCAGGCTGGAAAGGAATGGGCATGCCGATCGATAGCCGGGTGATTCTGGTCACTTGTCCCGATGCCGAAACCGGCCAAAAGCTGGCCCGCGTCCTGGTGGAAGAAAAGCTGGCCGCCTGCGTGAATATCGTGCCGGGGCTCACCTCGGTGTATTTTTGGCAAGGGGCGGTGCAAACGGAGGCCGAGGTGCTGCTCCTCATCAAGTCGACCCAGCCGGTGCTGGCTCGCTTGCAGGCCCGCCTGCTGGAGCTGCACCCCTATACCGTGCCCGAGTTCCTGTCTTTGCCCGTGGATTCCGGCGCCCCGGCCTATTTGCAATGGCTGGCGGAAAACGTCCGCTGAGCCTCCGGGAGGGGCCGCAGAAAAATCGCTTGTTCGGCGCTGTCTATTAAGGAATAATAAGAGGTGCCAATGCCGGTTAACCGGCCAGCCGTCACAAGCATTTGTCTGAGGAAACAGCATCCGTGGGACTTTTTGATTTCTTTTTCAAGAAAAATACCAACGACATGGGCATTGACCTCGGAACGGTCAACACCCTGGTCTGCACCAGCTCCAAGGGCGTGGTGCTGCGCGAACCTTCCGTGGTCGCCATCGACTATTCCAAGAACCCGCCCGATGTCATCGAGGTGGGCCTGGCCGCCCGGGAGATGATTGGCCGCACCCCCGGCAAGATCCGGGCCACCCGTCCCCTGCGCGACGGCGTGATTGCCGAGTTCGAGTGGGCGGAAAAAATGCTGAAAAAGTTTATTGAAAAGGTCAACGGCGGCAACGGGGCGTTTGGCATGCGTCCGGGCCGGGTGATTATTGGGATTCCCAGCGGGGTTACCGAAGTGGAGCGCCGTGCGGTGGCAGATGCCGCCCTGCAAACTGGCGCCCAGCGCGTTAATCTGGTGGATGAGCCCATGGCGGCGGCCATCGGGGCGGGCATGCCCGTCGACAAGCCCACCGGCTCCATGATCGTGGACATCGGCGGGGGCACCACCGAAATTGCCGTGGTCAGCTTGAAGGGCCTGGTGGTCAGCCGCAGCCTGCGTACCGCCGGCGATGAGATGAACGAGAACATCATGGATCACCTCAAGCGCGTGCATAACCTGTCCATCGGGGAACGCACCGCCGAGGACATCAAAATTCGTATGGGCTCGGCCTTCCGCAGCCAGGAGGAGGAGGAAATGGAAGTGCGCGGCCTGAACCTGCTCAACGGCCTGCCCCACACCATTACCATCAACAGCACCGAAATCCGGGAATGCTTGCAGGAAACCCTGATGGAAATCGTCAACGGCGTAAAGGCCACCCTGGAAACCACCCCGCCGGAACTGGCGGCGGACATCGTGGACCGGGGCATCGTGCTGGCCGGGGGCGGCGCCCTGCTGGCCGGCATGGACGAGTTGATTGCCAAGGAAGTGGACGTGCCGGTGCACATTGCCAACGACCCGCTCTCCTGCGTGGTGCTGGGCACGGAAAAGATGCTCAATGATCCCACCTACGCCTCCATCCTCGAAGCCACTGAGTTTAGAGGGTAAGCACCCCACGCTCAGCGGCGATCCCCGCATTGCCGTGGTGCTGGTGGAACCCCGTATTCCGCAGAACACCGGCAATATCGCCCGGTTGTGCGCCTGCACCGGGGCATCCCTGTATCTGGTGGGGAGCCTGGGATTTCGCCTGAACGACAAATACCTGGAACGGGCCGGTATGGACTACCTGGACGACATTCCCATTCAGCACCTGCCCGACTTCAAGGATGTGGCCGAGCGGCACCCGGGCTGGACTCCTTACTTCGTCAGCACCAAGGCCGTCCTGAACTATACCGAGGCCCGTTATGACGAGCCCTGCCTGCTGGTCTTCGGCAGCGAAACCCACGGGCTGCCCGCCTGGCTCATCGAGGAAAATCCGCAAACCAGCCTGCGCATTCCCATGCGGGCCGACACCCGCAGCTTGAACCTGGCCAACTCGGTTTCCATCGTCCTGTATGAAGTCATCCGCCAGCGGTTGTGCCATGTCCCGGCTTAGCAGGGTGCTTTCTTCAAGCCGGGCCGGGGGGCTGGCTGGCCTGTTTCGGGGGATCATCGCCGGCCTGGTGCTGGCATTGCTGATGACGGGCCTGTCTGCCCGGGCCGGCAAGGTGCTGAACGATGCCCTGGTGACCCGTCCCTTTTCCCACCCGGTGTTCCAGGAGGTCTTGACCTATTACGTCTCTGCCCAGGGCGAGGTGTCGCTGGTGAAGCTGCGGGCCAACCCGCGTCGGCTCAACCAGTACCTCGATCAGCTGGCTGCGGTGTCCCCGGAATCGCACCCGGACTACTTCATGAACCGGAACGAGGAGCTGGCCTACTGGATTAACGCCCATAACGCCATTGCCCTGCGGGAAATCCTGGATATTTACCCCGTGGACAGCCTGGATCAGGTGCCGGGCCTTGATACTCTGGCCCGCTACCGCCTGGGAGGCAAGCCCTACTCTCTGGCCATGCTGCGCCACAAGATTGTTACCGAGTTTGCCGGCCATCCCAATGCCATCCTGGCGCTTACCGATTTCTCCATGGATGCCCCACCGCTTTCGCCCCGCGTGTTTACCGGGGAAAAGCTGCCCCGCCAGCTGCTGCGCCACCAAAAAGAGGCGATCGCCGACGGGGCGCTTTGGCGGTTTGTGCCCGGGGAATGCCTGGGCCTGGAACTGAGCCCCTGGCTCAAGGGATTTGACGTGGCCTGGCTGGCCCCGGAGAGTGGCGACAATGCCGAGGCGGCGCTGGATCGCCCCCTGCCCCCGGAAGGCGCGCCGGCGGGAGCCCCTGGGACGGATTTGTCCGGCTGGATTGGGGTGGTGCGTCCCTATGCCCCGCCGGACATGTTTGCGGAGTTGAACCGCCCCTGCTCGCATGCGGTGGGTTTTCGGGCCCCGAATCGCCGCCTGCGCCAAGTGCGCTAGCCGGGGCGATCGGTTGCCCGGGCATGGCGGCCAAGGCAAAAGCGCGACAGGGCGCATGTGCTTGCGGCGGCAGTGTGTTACTTCTATAATAGAATGCGGTTTGAATAACTGAGGCTTTTATTTTGCCCGTATCACTGGAAAACAAAAGCGATCTCCTCCCCAAGTTCCGTAGAATCCCGCTTTTCAACAGCCTGAGCGATGCCGACATCGAACGGGTGGCGCCTTACTTTTACGAGGCCAACTACGACAAGGAAACCGTCATCTTCTACGAGCGGGATTTGCCCGGGGACACCGGATCCAAGATTTACTTCGTGCTGAACGGCTGCGTGAAGCTGGTGAAGTATTCCACCGACGGGGAAAGCACCATCGTGCGCCTGGCTTCGGTGGGCGAATTCTTCGGGGTCACCGGGGCCCTGACCGACAAGCCCATGCCCTATTCGGCGGAAGCCCTGACCGACACCACGGTCATGTACCTGGAAAAAGACCACTTCGTGCGCCTGGTGGAGCAGTTTCCGCAGGTGGCCCTGGGCATGATCACGGCGCTGGGCCAGGTGCTGTGGTTCAACTACGAGACCCACAACCAGGTGGTGAAAAAGACCGACGCCCGGGTGTCCAAAATCATGCTCTACCACTTCAAGCGGGACGGCTTTACCGAGACCCCCGAGGGCAAGCAGCTCAACATCCAGCTGCCGCACGACTACATTGCCAGCATGACCGGCATTGCCTACGAGGAGTCCGTGCGCATCATCAGCCGGCTGAAAAAAAACTACGGCTGCATTAACTACCTGCGCGGCGGCAAGATTGTGATTACCGATCTGGACAAGCTGACCGAGCTGGCCCAGGCCGAGGACTCGGGTTTCTACTAAACCGGGTCGCCCGGCAAGTGAACGATGTGGATGCGCTCCACATCGCGTCCGTTTTCACGGATGCGCCGAACGCTAATCTGCACCCGCGGATCATCCAGCAAGGCCAGCATGGCCGTCTTGTTGGCTTCATAAAGCTCCCGTCCGCTTTGCCCGGTGGGTAGAAACCGCCGCATGACCCCGCCCCCTGCGGGCGGGACGGGTAGATCGCGCAGATCGCCCCGCTCAATCATGCCTTTCAGGGTGGCCAGCAGGCGTTTGCGGGTCAGGCGCTTGCAGGTGGAAAGCGACAGCACATCGCCGCTTTCTCCAGCGGCCAAGGCGCGCACCGTTACCTTGGCCACGTCCGGGTCGGCCTGGCGGGCGGCCTCGGCTTGCAGGCCCTTGGCGGCCCGCTTTTTGTAGACGCTCAGCAAGACGGAGGACGATTGATCGTCCCGTTGAAACGGGTAAATGCTTAGTTTGCCAAAGCGCGGGGGAAGCAATACGGTCATGGCATGGGTGATGGTGGGGAACACCCTATTAAAACCGGGCCCGCCCCCCATAATTGCCCGGCGGCTTGGGCTACCAGTAGCCGCGCACCACGCCGCTCCTCTGGCGAGTTTCCGTCTGGGCAGCCCGCAAAGCTTCGCGGTACCAGGGGGGCATGTCCATGGGAGAGCGCCTGCTTCCTGGCTGGGCGGCTCCCATCACCCGGCTTTCCCTGCTGGGCGGTACGGGAAGGGCCTTGCGGGGCGAGGCATCCTGGTAGCACCCGGCCAGGGCCAGTATGCCCCACAGCAGCGCTGCGTAATTGAAAAGCCTGGTCGGCCACCGGGTAGGCAGGCCCATGTCCGCTTCCTCTGTGTGGGCATGAGCTTAGCAAAGGAGGGCTGCCCCTGACTATTGCCCGGTTGTCGAGGGCTGCCTGCGCGCTTTGGCAGGCTCATCCAGGGCTCAACGGGAGAGCATTTCCTCGAACTCGGCCAGCATGAGGGGAGGCACCGCTGCCACTTGCAGGTTGTCGGCCACATGTTCGGGCCTTTTATGCCCTACCAAGGGGGCCAGCACGCCGGGATTGGAGCGGACGAATTGCAGGCAGGCTTGGGCAGGGGTGTGCAGGCCCTCAAACTTGGGAAGGGCATGCTGATTCAGCAGTTGGCCCTGTAGCAGGGGCACGCTGGTAAATACGCCCACCTCAAACTGCATGGCCGCCTCCAGCAGGGACATGGGGGTGCCGTCAATGGGCTGGTTGGCCAGGGTCAGGGCCTCGGTAAAGGCCAGGTTAAAAGGCAGCTGCACGAAACGAAAGCCGTGGTCCGCGCCGCCCACGGCCTCGGCCAGGCGCACCACCGATTCCAGGCTGAGGTATTCGTTGTCGGCCTCCGGCTCAATGCGGAAGCAGTTCCAGGTGGCCATGCCGTAAAACCGGATGCGGCCTTCGGCCCGAGCGGTTTCGTAAAACTCAAAGGCCCGCTGCAGGCGGTGCATGAATTCCACCCGGCCCACCTGCGGAATCTGGCTTTCGGCGGCGTTGTGCAGGTAGATGAGGTCGATGGTTTCCAGGCCCAGGTTGTGCCGGCTTTGGTTCAGCTGATCATCCAGGTAGGCCGGGGTCATGCAGTGCATGCCGCCCGCCACGTCCTCGGGCCGAATCAGGCCGCTGTCAATAAAGCGCTCCCGGAAGTAGGCCTTGAAGTCCTCGCCCCGTTGCTGCAGCTCGGCATCCGGGGTGATGAAGCCGTTCTTGGTGCATACGAACAGCTCGTCCCGGTGGAAGCCATGGTGCACCAGGTGCTGGATGGCCCGGGCCAGGGTGCGTTCCGAAAGCTGGTAGCGGTAGTTGATGGCGGTGTCCAGCACGTTGATGGCCCCGCTTTCTACGGAGCGCAAGGCGGCCTGGTACATCTGGTCGCTGGTGTCCTCGTCCAGCCCGCCCAGGTAGGTGCCCATGCCCAGGCTGGTCAGGTGCAGCCCGTGCGGGGTTTCGCGAAAATGCCCTTCTGCAATGGGCAGGCCGCCTGTGTCCTTGCCTTCGAACCGTTCCCGGTAGCGCCGGGTTCCCTCGGGGGTGGCATAACCCTTGATGCCCATAGTCATTGCTCCTTCTCCTTCAGGCAATTGCCGTGTGATGGCAAATGCTGCCGACAAACGTAAATGCGTAGGCCCGTAGCCCGGCCTGGCGAATCTCCAGCATCAGGCGGTGCGCCCCGAAGTCCGGGTTGGACACCAGGGAGGCCATGCGGGGCACCTGCATATCCAAGGCGGGTTTGCCGTCGATAAGTTCCACGTCGGCTCCCCAGTGGGCGCGGGGCAGGGGCTCCCCATCCTGGTAAATAAAAAGGGTCACGGGGCGAGCCCCGGCGGGCTCCAGCACCAGGTTGACCTGGGCCGCCCGGTAGTCCAGGTGGATGCGGGCGGGTTGGTGGCTTACAGTTTCCACGTATTCCTGGGCGTTTTGCCAGGCGCCTTCCAGGTAAACCGTATCCTGAAAACGCTGCGCCGGCGGGGGCGGATAGTCTATGGTCGAATCGGGCGGGTTGCCTTCCCGGTTGCCCAGCTCCCCCCGGTCGTAACCCAGGTACAGCTCCGGGGTAGGGCGGTGGCAGACTGCCCCGGGGCGGTCGATGTCCCGCACCGGGGCCATGGGGGCGGGGAAGGCCAGGCTGGCATCGGTTTCACGCAGCAGCTGTTGGATGGCTTCCTCGAATTCCTCGTAGGCACCTTCGCCAATGTGGAAGGCCCGGATGTTGCCGTCTTTGTCGATGAGGTACTTGGCCGGCCAGAAGCGGTTGGCGAAAGCCTTCCAGGTGGCGTAGGCGCTGTCCACGGCAATGGGGTAAGCCAGTTCCAGGCAGCGGGCGGCGGCTTCCACCAGGGCCGCATCCCGGGCAAAGGCGAATTCCGGGGTATGGACGCCAATCACCACCAGCCCCTGCGCCCGGTAGCGGCGGTGCCACTCCTTTATATAGTCCAGGGTGTGCAGGCAGTTGATACAGGTGTAATCCCAGAAATCGATCAGCACCACCCGCCCGCGCAGGGCGCTGAGGGTGAGGGGGCCCGCAAAGCCGTCGGCTTCGAGGTTGAACCAGTGCATGTCCCGCAGTTCGGGCGCCCGGCTTGGTTCATCCAGCACATGCATCCCTGTCAGACCCTCTCCTCAAAACAGCTGTGGGTGCATTCAAATACAAACACGCCCCGGATACAAGACAAGGCCGCTTCAGGCGTTCTGGGCCAGCAGCTCCTGGTACTGGTAGAACTGGCGGTACAGGCTGTCGGGGTTGCGCATCAGCTGGTCATGGGGGCCGGCTTCGGCAATTTCGCCCTGGGAAATGACGATGATGCGGTCGGCCTGCCGGATGGTGGACAGCCGGTGGGCTACCACCAGGGTGGTGCGCCCTTTCATCAGCCGGGTCATGGCTTCCTGCACCGCAGCTTCGGTCATGGGGTCAATGGCGGAAGTGGCTTCATCCAGCACCAGCACGGCGGGATCGTGGTACATGGCCCGGGCAAAGAGAATTAGCTGCTTTTCCCCGGCAGATAAGTTCTTGCCCCGCTCTTCCAGTGGGGTGGCAAAGCCCTGGGGAAGGCGGTCAACCACGGCCATGGCGTTGCTCAGGGTGGCGGCCCGGGTCAGGCGGGTCTGCATGGCGGCATCTTCGGGCTCATAAGGCGCCAGGGCGATATTTTCGGCCACGGTGCGCGAAAACAGGAAGTCATCCTGCTGAATCGACACGATGTTGTGGCGCAGCGCCCCGAGATCCCAGGCCGTCAGGGGCTGGCCGTCCAGCAGCACCCGCCCGGCGGTGGGGTCGTAAAAACGTAGCAGGAGCTTGAGCAGGGTGGTTTTGCCCGCCCCGGACGGCCCCACCAGGGCGATGGTTTCCCCGGGGCGGATGTGCAGGTGGATGTCCTTGAGCACCGGGTGCTCCGGCACGTAGGCAAAGCAAACCCCCTCAAAGCGGATGTCACCCTGGCTGCGGGGATAGCGCCCGTCGGCGGGCGGCGCCTGGGGCGGGGGCAGTTCCGGCTGCTCCTGGAAGAGAGCCATCACCTTGTCAATCGAGGACAGCCCCGATTGCAGAATGGTGTATTTTTCGCTGATTTCCTCGATGGGCTCAAACATCTTGCGCACGAACAGGAAAAAGCCCACCAGCCCGCCCAGGGTCATGGCCCCGGTTTCCACCCCGCGCCCGCCCAGCCACAGCACCAGCACCAGGGTCAGCACGGTGGTGTATTCCACCAGGGCGTTGAACGAGGTGGAATAGAAGATGGAATGGATGCCGCTTTGCATGTTGCTGAAGTTCAGGCTTTCAAAGTGGGCGTAGTTGCGCTGTTCCCGTCGGTACAGCTGCACCAGCTCCATGCCGGCAAAATTCTCCTGCAAAAAGCCGTTCAGCCGGGCCATCTTCACCCGGATTTCGTCATAGGCCCGGCGGGCCCGGTTGCGGAAAAACTCCATGGCCGCCAGCAGCGCTATCATGGTTACCGTAGCCACCAGGGCCAGTTGCCAGTTCAGAATGAACATGCCGATCATGGCCCCCAAGATCATGGCCAGGTCGGCCAGCATGGCCAGCCCGCCCGAGGACAGCATCTCGCTGAGGTTCTCGATGTCCGACGTCAGCCGGGTGACCAGCTTGCCCAGGGGGTGTTTCTGGTAGAAGCGGGGGGAGAGGGTTTGGAAATGCCGGTAAAGATCGGTTCGCAGGTCCCGGATGATGCGTTGGCCGGTCTCCTGGGAGACCACCATCTGCGTGTAGCGGGCCCGGTAGTTGATGGCCAGAAACAGCAGGAAAGCCCCCGCGTACAGCCACAACCCGGGCAGGTAGCCCTGGGTGATGGGCCCGTCGATGGCGTAGCGGATGGCAAAGGTCTGGGCGATTTCGCCCGCGGCAATCACCGGCAGCAGCGCAAAGGCCAGGAAAAGCTTTGGCTTATAGGGACGCAGGTAGGGCCACAGCTTGCCCAGCAGCTTGAAGTCCCGCAGGCCCGATTCCTGCCGCTCCGCGGCCTGCACCTCCTGCTGCAGCAGGTCTTCGGTGGCGTACTCGGGATGGTCATTCCACACCATGGGTCACCTCCTCCGGGGCTTCCCAGTCGCCCAGCCGGTTGCGCAGTTCTTGCAGGCGGTTCAGCTTGCGATACAGGGGTTGGGTTTCCAGCAGCTGGGCGTGGCTGCCGATGGCCACCACGCGGCCAGCCTCCATCAGCACCACGCGATCGGCCAGCGTCACCAGCGACAGGCGATGGGTGGCAATCAGGGTGGTTTTGCCATGCAGAACGCGGCGGGCCTGCAAGGCGTCCAGAATCAGCCGCTCGGTGTCGGCATCCACGTTGGAGAAGGGATCATCCAGCAGCAGCACCCGGGCATCCATCAGCAGGGCCCGGGCCAGGGCCACCCGCTGGCGTTGCCCGCCGGAAAGCGCCAAGCCCCGCTCCCCTACCAGGGTCTGATATTGGTGGGGCAGGCGCTGGATGTCGGCATGCACGGCGGCGGTTTCCGCGGCGGGAATGATGCGGCGATCCGGTTGCTGCATGGCCAGGGGTTCCCCAAAGGCGATGTTGTGGCTGACCGTGGAGGAAAACAGAAAACTGAGTTGAGGCATCAGCACCACCTGGCGGCGCAGCCAGCCCGGGTCCAGGCCATTGATGTCCTGGCCGTCCAGCCAGATGGTGCCCTCCGGGGCTTCGTAAAGCCGGGGCAGCAGGCGCAGCAGGGTGGATTTTCCGCTGCCCACCGGGCCTACCAGGGCAATGGTTTCCCCGGGTTCCATGGTGAGGGAGAGATCGGTGAGTGCGGGACGGTTTTCCGGGGCGTCCGGCTGGTAGGGATTGCGGTAGGTAAAGGTGAGATGGCGGATTTCCAGCCGCCCGGCCTCTGTGGGCGCTGGCATGGGGGCTTCCTCGCCCTGGGCATGGAAGGCCGGCTGGGTGCTGAAAACCTCATCCAGCCGTTGCAGGGCGGCGGTGCCCTGCTGAAAGATGGAGATGGTCCAGCCCAGCGCCATGGTGGGCCAGGCCAGCTGCTCCAGGTACATGGTAAAGGCCACAAAGCCTGCCACGTCAAGGCGATGGTCAATCACCTGCCAGCCGCCCACCAGCAGCACCATCAGGGTGGAAAACCCGCTGAGCGCGGCCAGCAGCATAAACAGCAGGATGCGCTCATGAATAAGCGCCTTGTAGGTGTGGTAGTATCGCTCCCCGAGGGCCCCGAAGCGGTGCTCTTCCTGGTTTTCCCTGACGTAGGACTGGATCACCGTCATGCCGTTCAGGTTTTCCTGGGCCAGGTCGCTGATTTCGGCCAGTACCTTTTGCACATCGTAATAGCCCTGGCGCACTTTTTTGGAAATGCGACTCATCACGTAGATGAGTACCGGGTACAGCAGGAAGGTCACCAGGGTCAGCTGCGGGTTGAGCACCCACATCATGGGGATGACCATCAGGTAGGCCAGCAGGGTGTTCACCCCCAGCATGATCCCGCCCCCGGTCAGGAACTTGGTGGCGTCCACGTCGTTGGTCATGCGCGACATCAGCTCCCCGGTGGGATGGGCGGCGTAGTAGGCGGTGGGCATCTTGATGAGGTGGGCAAAGAGCCGGTTGCGGATGTCGGCCTCCACCCGACGTCCGGTGCCCAGAAGATACTGTCGGGAGGCCACCCGGGCCAGGAATGCGCCGGTGGCCAGGGCGACGATGGCCCATAATGTCTGGTGGAAGGCGGCCCAGGCGTCCGCCGAAGCCTCCGGGCTTGCCGAAGGCCCGTTGCCCCCGAAAATCTGCTGGATGCATTCCACCGCCTGCTTGATTTGCCAGGGGATGGCGATGCCCATCAGGTTGGTGACCACCAGCGCCAGCACGCCCAGCACCAGGGCGGTGCGGTACTTCAGGAAGATGGCCCGGTATTTCCACAGCAGGCTGGCCAGCGAGGCGGCTTTGGCGGGTTCGCTCATCCCTTCATTGTAGGCATTCCGCTCCCGGTCGTCCAGCGCCCGCCCCGTTTGCGGGCCCTGGCGTTGCGGCGGCATTTATTGACTTTCCCCCCGGTTTGCCTCATAACTATAAGCACTCCATATGGGCGGTTGGCGCAGTTGGTAGCGCATCACATTGACATTGTGGAGGCCACTGGTTCGAGTCCAGTACCGCCCACCATTCACCACAAGGCTTCGGTTCTTGTGGTTTTTTGTTGGGGCTAGAAGGCCTTCAGCAGGGCGGCGTAAAAGGCCTGGTAGTAGCGGTAATAGTTGACGTCGTATCCTGTGAGCAGGCGGGTGTTTTCCATCATGAAGTCGCACACCTCCTGCTCCCGCTGGGCGGATTGCTGCACTTCGGCGGCCAGGGCAGGGTTGGTTTTCAGCTCATCCACTTGTTCCTGAATCCAGCGGATGACGTGCCTATCCCGCAGTACACCGGGATCCAGCCGGGCATCAATGCCGGCGTCCAGATCGCTGATGAACCGACCCTGGGCGTAATCGAGCGCGGGATGGCAACCGGTTTTCAGCCCGTGGGCGTCCTGTAGCAAATGGAAAACCTCCTCAAACAGGGTGGCTTTGTCGGTGTCCAGATTGGAAAGCAGCAGGATGGATTGCCCAGATTGCTCGTGTTGGCGGGCAATGTCTATAGGAAAACCGGGCGGGTAGCCGTCCAGGCGTTGGGCGATGGGGAGCCTGCCATAGTCCCTGGAATAGGGGGCCATGAACATGCCGGTGGCGCCCAGTTGCCCTAAAACCCCGGCGGCCCAGCCGCCCGCATAGACCGCTACGTTGTAGTGGCTTTCCAGGTAGTCGATCAGCCCTTGCGGATCGTCATAGTAGTGGTTGAAGAGGGTGTGGGCCTCTTGTTTAACCTTGCTGAGGGGGTCACTAGACCCCCAGTTAAACCAGCCGCTGAAGTGGGCGGTGTTCGGCTGAGTGCGGTGTAGGTTTTCCTGTCGCTCAAACTGCTCAGGACGGGTGTGCGGTAATGGGATTCTTGCGTGTGTTGAGGGAGGGGTAGCTTGAAAGCGTGGGGAGCCCAACGGAACGGCCATAGGCCGGAAGGTGACGGTATTCATGGCGGTAAACTCTTCGCTAAGGAGTGACCAAAGAAGGCATGCATGAAAAAATCAAACAATGCCAAAAGTTGCCCTCCACTTTGATCTTTTACGGCCCGGTGATGAGCTTGACTGAGTTTTCTCAATTTGCAAGCCGCGCGATGGGCAAACCACGGATTTTTTGATGGATGGCATTAACGCACGGGTGTGTTTTTGCTAGAATTGGCACACTTTCAAGCGCGAACCCCCTTGCCGAAGGGTTGTCGCGCCAGACCAGACGAGAATCCTCAGATAAGCGTTAGCGAACATTAGTCAGAAAGAGCACCACCATGAACCGAACCAAAGACTTATGCTGGATGATTGGCGGTCCGCAGGGGACGGGGGTTGATTCCTCGGCCACCCTGTTTGCCCGGGCCTGCGCCGCAGCCGGGTACTGGATCTATGGCCGCCGGGAGTACCACTCCAACATCAAGGGCGAGCACAGCTACTTCCAGGTGCGGGTAAAGACCGAGCCCGTCTTCTGCCACATCGACCCGGTGCATCTGCTGGCGACCTTCGAAAACTCCACCGCCGAACTGCACGCCTTTGAGGTGGTGCCGGACGGGGCGTTCATCTACGATCCCAAGCTGACCAACCCGGAGGCCCTCGATCTGGCCCCCGGCGTGCTGAAATTCCCCATCGCCTTCGATGAAATCCTGGAGGAACTGGCCCAGGAAACCGGCAAGTCCGTGACCAGCCTGTCCATTATGAAGAACACCGTCGCGGTGGCCGCCTCCATGGCGCTTTGCAAGCTGGAGCTGTCCGCCATCGAGGAAGCCCTGAACGGCATCTTCTCCGGCAGCAAGGCCAAGCTCATTCCGCTTAACCTGAAAGCCGCCCAGCGCGCCTACGAGCAGATTCAAAAGCATCCCGACTTCGACAAGTTCAACTACGTGATGGAAAAGCCGGAAAACCCGCCCGCCAAAGGGTCCCGCTACATCCTGAACGCCGCCGTGGCCACCGGCCTGGCCAAGCTGAAGGCCGGCTGCCGCCTGCTGACCTACTACTCCATCACCCCGGCGGTGGATGAGTGCATCTACCTGGAAGAGCAGTCCGAGTACGGCCTGCCCGTGGTGCAGTGCGAGGACGAAATTGCCGCGGTGAACATGGCCATTGGCGGAGCCACGACCGGCATCCGCGCCTCCACCTCCACCTCCGGCCCGGGCTTCGACCTGATGGCCGAAGGCATGGGCTGGGCCGGCATCAACGAGGTGCCCGTGGTGGTATTCGACTACCAGCGCGGCGGCCCGTCCACCGGCTTGCCCACCCGGCACGAGCAAACCGACATGCTCACCGGCATTTTCGCCGGCCATGGCGAGTACCCCCGCATCGTGATGTGCCCGGGCGACGTGACCGAGCAGTTCTACGATACCTTCAACGCCTTCAACTACGCGGATCGCTACCAGACGCCGGTGGTCTTCCTGACCGACAAGTGTCTGGCCAACAACACGCTGTGCGTGCCCAAGTGGGACGAGAGCCAGATGTTCATCGACCGCGGCGAGCTGGTGGGCACCGATGCCAAGTTCGACGGCGAAAACCTGGAAGCTGCCCTGGCCAAGTATCCCCGCTTCAAGATCACCGAGTCGGGCATCTCCCCGCGTCCGCTGCCGGGCATGCCGGGCCACATCTACTGGATGACCGGTGACGAGCATACCGAGTACGGCCACATTACCGAGGATCCGCCCATCCGCATTCCCATGCAGGAAAAGCGGATGAAGAAGCTCGACCTGGCCGCCCGGGAAATCCCGGTGGACAACCAGTACAAGATCTACGGCCCGGAAAACGCCCCGCTGTCCGTCATCAGCTGGGGTTCCACCAAGGGCGTGATCCTGGATACCATGCGGGTACTGAAAGAGCAGGGCCTGGATGTGAACTTCTTCCAGATCCGCCTGCTCAGCCCCTTCCCCACCGACGCCGTGAGCGCCTTCCTGAAGAAGGCCCAGCGCGCCGTGGTGGTGGAAGCCAGCTACACCGGCCAGATTACCCAGTACATCGCCATGCGCACCGGCATCCAGGTGCCGCACGAGGTGCTGAAGTGGAGCGGTCGTCCCATCTCCGAAACCGAGCTGGTGGCCGCGCTGAAAGAAATTCAAGAAAAACAGTCCAGAAAGGTGGTATTGACCTATGGCCTCTAGTCAGAGCGTGTTGCCGACGCCGCTCAAGGCAACCCAACTCAAAAGCGACGTGCACTCCGACTGGTGTCCCGGCTGCGGGGACTTCGGGATCACCAACAGCATCCAGCAGGCGATTGCCGGGCTGGGGCTGAAACCCTGGGAAGTGTTCGTGGTGTCCGGGGTGGGGTGCTCCGGCAAAGTGCCGCACTACATCCACACTTACGGTATGCACACCCTGCATGGCCGGGCGCTGGCCTTTGCCCAGGGGGCCAAGGTTTCCAACCCGCACCTGACCGTCATTGCCGCCGGCGGTGATGGCGACGGCTACGGTATCGGGGCTGGCCACTTTGTGCACGCCGGTCGCCGCAACATGGACATGACCTACGTGGTCTTCGACAACGAGGTCTACGGCCTGACCAAGGGGCAAGCCTCCCCCACCCTGGCCAAGGGCGCGCAACCGAAATCGCTGGCCCTGCCCAACCCGGTGCAGGCGGTCAACCCCATCGCCCTGGCCCTGGCCTGCGGCTACACTTTTATTGCCCGCAGCTACGCCTTCGATGCCAAGCACCTGAAGGAAACCCTGATGAAGGCCATCCAGCACAAGGGCATGGCCCTGGTGGACGTGCTGCAGCCCTGCCCCACCTACAACAACCTGCACACCAAGGACTTCTACGCCGAGATGGTGGAAGTCAACGGGGCGCAGATTCCCCGGGTGTACTACCTGGAGAACGAGGGCTACGACGGCGTGGTGAAAAACCCCAACGACATCCACGAGGTCAACGAGAAGATGAGCCAGTGCTTCGAGCGGGCCCATCGCATCGAGGAGCGGGTGCCGCTGGGCGTGTTCTACCAGATCCAGCGTCCCACCTTCCAGGACACCCTGAAGCAGAATATCCCCCTGCTGAACGAGTTTGGCCCGGTGGACCTGCCCTACTACGACCCCAAAACCATGCTGGCCAATACCGATCTGTCCAGCGCCGCCGCCGATTTCGTGATTTAGCGGCCCGGGGTTCCCAAACACGCAAAAGCCAGGCTCCAAGGCCCGGCTTTTGACGTTTCATGCAATCAGGGAAAGGCTTCAGGCAAACCGGCTGAACCGCCGCCCAGATTGTTGTTTATGACTGAGCAATTCTTCGGCGGCCTCTTTTAGTGCGTCAAAACCTTCATAACCTTGTCCGGTAATGTAGTCATGGTATTCCCGTTGCAGGGCCTTGTCGACTTGAATGCCGGCTTCTCGGGCGGCTTGCTGCAATGCGGCATGGGCCTGCTGGTTCTGGTCTTTATTACCTTCAAAGTGCACGCCGGGACGCTGGAACCCGGTGTAGGTGGGCAGCATGCCCGGTCCGGAAAAGGGGCTGATGGCCATAAACGTGAACTCCTTTGAATTGTGATGAACCAAAAGCAATGGGTGACGGATTGAAACGGATGGTCTATAAAAGCGGTTCAAGTCGTTTTGTTGCTAGGCGGAAAGATCCAGCCGTTTGCGCTTGGGTTCTCGGATATACTGCTTGAGATCTTTCAGCGGCACGCCCAGCTTTTCGGCAAAGCTGCGCAGCACGTCATCGCCAATGTTCCCGATGTGCCCGCCGCTGGAGAAGGGAATGCTGAGGGGCCCCCGCACGAAGTGGGAGCCATGGCGCCCGGCCCCGGTTTCCAGCCGGAAACCCAGGCCTTTCATGGCTTTCTGGAACTGGGCGGGGTTGATGCCGCTGCCAAAGCGCGGCGTGGGGGAAATGGCCGGCGAAATGCTGTATAAACTCATGGGGAGGGCCTCTCATGTCCTTTGCCGCTTTATAAAACCCCCTGATTGTTTTTTGGTGCCATGCCAATAAAAAGCCCGGATCGGTGCATCCGGGCTTTCGGCTGTAGTGGCTGCCTGTGTCCAGTTTGGGCAGCCTTTTAAAAAGGTGGGCGGCGGGCTAGCTAGCTGCAGCCCTCGGAGTTGCCGCAGTTGTCGCACTTGTAGCAGGCCCCGTTGCGGATGGTGATGCTGCCGCAGTTGCTGCAGAAGGGGGCATCGCCCATCATGCTTTTCAGCTGCTGGGTGCGCAGGTCGCTGGTGGACAGCTCTGTATCGGCAATGGGCTTTTTGGGCGCCGGGGCGTCCGTTTTCAGCTCCAGTTGCTTTTGCACCACTTCCTGGCGGGTTTCGGTGCCTTCCGGCAGCACCTGCACAAAGTCGGTGCGGCCCAGGTACTCCATGCCCAGCACCCGGAAGATGAAGTCCACCACCGAGGTGCACTGCTTGATGTTGGGGTGATCGGTCATGCCGGAAGGCTCAAAGCGGGTGAAGGTGAAGGAATCCACCAGCTTTTCCAGCGGCACCCCGTACTGCAGGCCCAGCGATACCGCCACCGCGAAACAGTTCACCATGCTCCGGTAGGCGGCGCCTTCCTTGAACATATCGATGAAGATTTCGCCCAGGCGCCCGTCCTCGAACTCGCCGGTGCGCAGGTGGATTTTGTGCCCGCTGACCGAGGTTTCCAGGGTAAAGCCGTTGCGCTTGCGCGGCAGCTCCCGCTTCTGGCCCCAGGTCAGCAGCGGCACGCCGGCTTCCTGCAGGGCTTCCTCGGTGCCGGTCTTGGCCACGCTGAGCGGCTGGGAGAGCTTGGAGCCGTCGCGGTACAGCGCCACGCACTTCAGGCCCATCTTCCAGGCATCCACGTAGATGCGCTCGATGTCCTCCACGGTGGCCTCGTGGGGCAGGTTCACCGTCTTGGAGATGGCGCCCGACAGGAAGGGCTGGGCGGCGGCCATGATCTTGATGTGGGCCATCGGATCGATGAAACGCTCGCCTTTACCGCACTTGTTGGCGCAGTCAAACACCGGGTAGTGCGTTTCCTGCAGGTAGGGCGCGCCTTCCACCGTGCCGGTGCCGTTCACGTAATCCAGGATGGCGTTCACCTCCTGCGGGGTCATGCCCTTCTGCTTCAGCAGGTCGGGGGTGATGCCCGCCGTCCACTCGTTAAAGTTGCCGCCCGAGGACTTGACGCTGTCATAAGCCGTGCGGATCTCCTCCGGGGTGAAGCCCAGCTCCGCCAGGGTCACTTCGTTGGCAAAGGGGGCGCCTTCCAGGGTGCCATGGCCCACGATGTACTTGATGATGGCGTCAATTTCCTCCGGTGCGTAGCCCAGCTTTTTCAGGGCCGCCGGCACGGACTGGTTGACGATCTTGAAGTAGCCGCCCCCGGCCAGCTTTTTCCACTTCACCAGGGCAAAGTCGGGCTCGATGCCGGTGGTGTCGCAGTCCATCAGCAGGCCGATGGTGCCGGTAGGCGCCAGCACGGTGGCTTGCGCGTTGCGATAGCCGTACTGCTCGCCCAGGGCCACGGTTTCGTCCCACACCTGCTTGGCCGACTCCAGCAGGTAGTCCGGGCAAAACGCGGCCTGGATGTCGTAGACCGCGTCGCGGTGCTTGTTCATGACCCGCAGCATGGAGCTTTCGTTGGGCTTGTACATGGGGAAGGGCCCCTTCACCGCCGCGATTTCCGCCGAGGTGCGGTAGCCTTCGCCGTGCATGATGGCCGTGATGGCCCCGGTAATGGCGTAGCTCTCCTGGCTGTCGTAGGGAATGCCGTTCAGCATCAGCAGGGTGCCCAGGTTGGCGTAACCCAGGCCCAGCGGGCGGTAGTCGTGGCTGTTTTTGGCAATCACCTGCGTGGGGTAGGAGGCGTAATCCACCAGGATCTCCTGCGCGGTGAACATCACCCGGCAGGCGTGGCGGAAGCCTTCCACGTCGAACGTGCCGTCCTCGTTCAGGAACTTGGTGAGGTTGATGGAGGACAGGTTGCAGGCCGTGTCGTTCAGGAAGTGGTACTCCGAGCACGGGTTGGAGCCGTAGATGCGATCCGTGTTCAGGCAGGTGTTCCAGTCGTTGATGATGTCATCGAACTGCACGCCCGGATCGGCGCAGGCCCAGGCCGCATAGGCAATCTGCTTCATCAGGTCCCGGGCGTCCAGGTTATCGCAGATTTCCCCGGTGGTGCGGAAGGTGGTGGCCCAGCCCTCGCCTTGCAGGTAGGCGTTCATGAACTTGTCGGAGAGGCGCACCGAGTTGTTGGAGTTCTGCCCGGCCACGGTGTGGTAGGCTTCCCCGTTGAAGTCGGAAGGATAGCCGGCGTCGATGAGCACCTTCACCTTCTTCTCTTCCTTCACCTTCCAGTTGATGAAGTCCACGATTTCGGGGTGATCCATGTCCAGGCACACCATCTTGGCGGCCCGGCGGGTGGTGCCGCCGCTCTTGGTGGCGCCGGCGCCCCGGTCCAGCACTTCCAGGAAGCTCATCAGGCCGCTGGAGGTGCCACCCCCGGAGAGCTTTTCCTGCTTGCCCCGGATTTTGGAGAAGTTGGTGCCGGTGCCCGAGCCGAACTTGAAGAGCCGCGCCTCGTTCTTGAGGAGGTCGAAGATGCTCATCAGGTCGTCATCCACGTTCTGGATGAAGCAGGCCGAGCACTGCGGGTGCTCGTAGGCCCCCCGGGTCATTTCAATCCGGTCGGTGTCCGGGTTCCAGTACCAGTTGCCACCGGAGCCCTCAATCTGGTACTCGTCCCACAGGCCGCAGTTGAACCATACCGGGGAGTTGAAGGCCGCTTTCTGGTTGATGAGCAGGTGGCTCAGCTCCATTTCGAAGGTATGGGCGTCTTCTTTGGAGGCAAACACGCCGAATTTCTCGCCCTGGTTGCGGATGGTGTGGGCCAGGCGGTACACTACCTGCTTTACGCTGGTTTCCCGCCCGGCGGCGTTGGGCACGCCGGCCTTGCGGAAGTACTTGGAGACCACGATGTCGGTGGCCAGCTGCGACCAGCCGGAGGGCACTTCCACATCGTTCATCTCGAAGATCACCGTGCCGTCCGGCTCGGTGATGCGGGAGGTGCGGTACTGATAGGTCAGCTCCTCAAAGGGATGCTTGCCGGGGGTGGTGAAATGGGGCTTGAACAGCATGCCGCCCGGGGTGGCCTTGCTTTTGGCCACAAACTGCACGCTGCCGCTGGGTTTTCCGGCCTTGGGCTTGGCCTTGGTGGTGTTTTTATTGCCGGCGTGAGTATCAGTCGCGCTCATCATAACTCCCTATCTTCGTCTTACTCTTCTAGTCGTTTTACTAACTCTCTGAATCCGGAGGACAAGAAACCGCACGAATTGCTTACCTAACCAGTCCCCGTGCAGTGTTTCCACAAATAAGTGAATACAGAATTCTCTTAATCAGCAAATTGTCTACCAATTATAGAAGATTCCGTTGGGGTTGCGTTCGATCTGTTGAGCGTTTTTTACACATGGCAAAAACCCTTGCAGCACAAGGGAAATGCCCCTGCCGGTAAACTCACACTCGTCTGTCTTCTTACGCCCCCCTAAGATAGCAGACATGATCTCATACGACGAGCATCGTAGCGGCTGGAGCGTTACCCTTCTTCATTGAGAATCGTAAAAGGGGGTGGGCGGCCGGTCTAAAACACGCTATGTTTGCTGAAGCAATCCGTTTAAAAAATCTTCGAGAAATCGTTTAGGAAGTTGCTGAGGGCCTGCATGAAAATGGGCAGGGTGAGCAGCAAAACGGCCACCCCGATGGCCGGTTTCAGCGCAAAACTAAGCTGAAACACGGGCATTTGCTGCGCGGCCCGGTTGACGATGCCCAGCATGATGTCCACGGCCATGGTCACCACCATTACCGGGGCCATCAGGGTGACCCCCACGGTCAGAATGTTGCCGGAGACGGTGATGAGGTAATCCAGATCCACCACCTGCATAAAGGGCTGCTGCACGGTGAACAGCGGAAACACCTCCAGGCTGCGGTGCAGGGCCAGAATCATCCACTGCATGCCGCCCAGGTACAGAAACAGCAGGATGGTCAGGTAGGCAAACAGGGTTTCCAGAATCATGGCCTGCTTGCCGGAGGCCGGATCCAGCAACGTGGCGCTGGACAGGCCGATCTGGTTGTTGATCAGGTTGCCCGCGGCGTAGGCGGCCTGCAGGATCATATCGGCGATAAAGCCAATCAGCGCCCCCACCAGGGCGTTTACAATAATCAGGAACACGAAGGTGCCGCCCTGTCCGGCGGTAAACACCGCCTCGGGCTTCACCATCCAGAACAGCGTGCCGGTCAGGTACATGGCCATGATGATTTTGACCACGATGGGGATGTTTTTGCGGTTGAAAATGGGCCCCGTGGAGCAGAAGGCCAGCATGCGCACAAACAACAGCAGCAAGCCGTCCAGGATGGGGCCAAACTGCTGGTGCAGGGCGCCAAAGGCGTGCAAGGCGGCGTCAAATTGCATGGCTAGCGTTTCTCTTTATCCAGGGCCATGCGCTCGGCGGGGCCCAGGGCCTGGCCAGATCCCTTGGATTGCTGGGTTTTCAACACGCTGAAGCCGCCGCTGCCGCCTTCATCCGGCACCCGCCACTGCTCGGCCATTTCTTTCAGCTTGTTGGCCGAAGGGGCCCCGGTGGCTTGCAGGTTGAAAAACTGTCGGGCCCGCGCCATGCCGTCCCCGCTGGTTTTGGGCGGCAGCACGAACACGCCGTCCTGGGGAACCTCGTTAAAGGCAATCTGGAAGGATTCCCGCACGTAGTTGGTCAGCATGGTCATCATCAGCCCCCCGCCCAGCAGGATGATGAGAAACACGCTCAAAATCTTGGGGGCGGCGGCAATGGTTTGTTCCTGCACCTGGGTGACCGCTTGCAAAATGCCCACCACCAGGCCCACCCCGGCGGCGGTCAATACGCATGGCAGGGACAAAATGAGGCTGAGCACCAGCCCGTGTCCCAGATGTTCTACCAGCAATTCCATCAGGCGCTCCTTTCCGTTGGGCCTCAGTTGAAACTCTGCACCAGGCCGTTAATAATCAGCGCCCAGCCGTCCACGGCCACGAACACCAGAATCTTGAACGGCAGCGAGATGATGGTGGGCGACAACATGAACATCCCCAGGGCCAGCAGGATGTTGGCCACCACCAGATCCAGCACGATGAAGGGGATGAAGATGATAAAGCCGATCTCAAAGGCGGTGCGCAGCTCGCTGACCATATAGGCGGGAGCCACTTCCCACAGTGTAAGCTCTTGTGGGGTTTCTGGCGGTTCCTGTCGGGACATTTGCAGGAAAAACGCCAGATCCGACTGTCGGGTCTGCCGCATCATGAATTCCTTCAGCGGCCCGGAGCCGGCGGCCATCACCTGCACCACCGAGCCGTTCTTCTGCATAATGGGGTTTACCTTCTGGTACATGTCGCCAAACACCGGGGCCATGGTGTAAAAGGTTAAAATCAGGGCCATGCCCACCAGCACGATGGCCGGCGGCACCTGCTGGGTGCCCAGGGCGGTTTTCAGGATGGAGAGCACGATGATGTAGCGCAAAAAGCTGGTCATGCTCACCACCATGAAAGGAATCAGCGACAAGGAGGCCATCAGGATGATGAGCTGCAAGGCGGGATCCAGTTTCCCGAACATGACATCCATGGTCTTTCCACTCCTTATGTTTGTGTGTTAAAGGCTTTCGTTTGCAGGGTAGCTAGCTTAGCTTGAACCGGGAGGCCGCCAACCAACGCAGGCTGGCCAGCATGCGGGCGCCAAAGCCCCCTTCCACCGGGGTCAGTCGGGCGGGCTGAGGTGCGGTTTCAAGGATGGGCTGAAGGGGCTGGCCGGACGGCGGCGGGGCCTCCTCCCCGGCGCGTGTCGCGGCGGGCGCGGGGGCGCTCTCCAGGGGTTCCAGCCGGGAAAGGAACTGGGTGCTCTCCAAAGAGGTGGCAATCAGGAAGCGCTCGTTGCCGGAGCGAATGACGTACAGGTTCTTGCGGGCTTCCAGGGGCATCATGGACTCCACTTCCAGCTTCTTTTCTGATTCTAGGCGCCTGGCCCCGAAAAGCATGCCGCCCCCGCCCGCATGCCGGCGCAAGTACCAGTAGACGGCGTAAATCGCCCCGATGGCGAGCATGGTGTAGGCCATAAACAGGCCCAGGTAGTGCAGCATGCCGGTGGATCCCATTACCAGTCTTCCTCATCGTCAAAGGTATCGTCAAAATCGTCGTTCAGCAGCGAATCGGCGGCTTCTTCCTCGCCCTCGGGAGCGGGCATGGCCGGGGGAGGCGGGGGCAGCTCGTCTGCCGCCTGGGGTACCGGGGCTGCCGTCGGGGCCGTTGGGGCAGCCGGGGCCGGCATGGCGGCGGGCGGCTCATGGGCGGGTGCGTCGTCGGCCTGCACCTGCTTGATGCGCACCCCGAACTTGTCGCCCACGATGACCAGCTCGCCGTAGGCCAGCGGCTTGCCTTCCACCTTCAGGCAGATTTCGTTGTTGATCAGATCGCCCATTTCCACCACCAGGCCTTCGCTCATTTGCTTCAGTTGCTTGAGCGGCAGCTTGATGGGCAAAAACTCGGCGTCCACCTCAATCATCAGGTTGTCCCACAGGTTTTGCCGGGCGGCGGTCAGGTGCGGTTGGGTTTCCATCATGGCGATATCCTGGGTTACGGGTACTAACAAATGCTGTTTGTGGCGGATTTCCGGGGTGAACGGAAGCTGCAGCTCGCGGTGGGGCTCAATAAGATAGAGCTGCTCGGCGCTGGAATTCTCAAATACCACCAAGTCACCGGGTTCCAGCTGGTTCAAATCCGAAAGCGCCACGCGGGTGCTGCCAATATACAGCCGGGCCTCGGTTTCCACGTGGTAAAAGAAGGTATCCTGGATGTGCGGGGCGGTCTCCGGGCCGACCGGGGCGTTATCCAGCTTGATGGCCCCGATGGGCAGGCTAATTAACAGTTTGCCCACTTCCCGGGGCTCCTTGAACTTCAGGGGACGGCGGTGGGGCAGGGGATCCTCGGGTTCCTCAATCTGCAGCACCCAGGCCAGGTGAACCTGGTCCATGCGGGCCTTTTTGGCCTGTTTGGGCTTTTTAATCAGGTTTTTCATCAGCACGGTCAGCACATCGCGGCTGAACTCGTTCAGAATGGTGGTTTCCAGCGGGCTGAGCTGGGTGAAGCTGAAGGCTTTGCCGGGCCGAGGCCCCAACACCTGGCCGAGCAGGGAGTCACAGGCGCTGTCAGAAATGCGCAGCAGGGCCACGGCGGGATCCCCGCCACCCGCCCCATCGGCGGCGGGGGCTTGCACCCCGGGCAGCATCAGCTGGGAGACGTGGAAGTCATCGCCCTGCCACCAGTAGTGGGCTTTGTGGCTGGCGCTAAAAAGCGTCATGCGCACCGGCAGGCCCCAGAACTGCTTGATGACATCGGCCAACAGGGGAGTCAGCCCGGCGGCGGCCCGGATGACGGCCTCCCACTGCGCCCAGGTTACGGGGCGCGGCTTCTGGCTGATGACCGCTTCATGACTGGCTGCTTGGCTTGTGTCCACGCGAGTTCCCATAACCACAACGCGCTCTCTAACTTCCACCTCTGGAGCGTCCCAGTCATCAGGATACACGATTTGGGGGAAAAGGGGCATCCACCATCCGGATGACGCCAAGAGGCTTTGCAGCGGGCCGACCCTGAAAGGGTAAGCCGGAATTGGGGTTTTGCAAGCGGGACGGGCAACGATCACTTGATCGGGTTATTTATTGGTGTTATAAGTGAAATCCAAAGATTTTCCCCGGGATTTTCCTTAAGGTCGTGGTCCTCCCGGAGTCCCCTCACCGGGCGCGCTTTCCGCAAAGCGTCCCGCCAGACGTAACCGAACCAACCAGAAGGGTTTGAACCTTGCCTAGAATCAAATCAGCCAAAAAACGGGTCGAAGTGGCCGAGCGCAACCGCCAGCGGAACGTGGCCTTCAAGTCCGCCATCCGCACCGCCGTCAAGAAAGTGCTCACGGCTGCCGAAGCCGCCGAGCGCGAAGGCAACCTGAAGGAAGCCTACAGCCTGATCGACCGGGCCGTGCTCAAGGGCATCCTGCACAAGAACACCGCGGCGCGCTACAAGTCGCGCGTGGCGCGGCACGTGCAAAAGTCCGCCTAGCCCGCCCCCCAAGACAACCAGACTGAAAAACCCGTCCCCCCCGTGGGCGGGTTTTTTGCCTAGGGCGAGATTTCTTCCGGCTCCTGGGCCACTAGCAGGGTTTCGCAGGCGTAGTGTGTTTCTACCGGGCTGATTTGCCGCATGCAGGCCAGGTAATCCTCTCCGGGTAAGGGGCATTGGGCCAATTCGCACGGCCAGCAATCCAGCGAGGCCGGTGGGGTGAGGGCCTGCAGGCTGTGCCAGGCGGCGGGCCCGGTTCGGCTAATGGCGGTGGGCCCGTAGAGTGCAACAATGGGAGCTTCCACCGCGGCGGCCAGGTGTAGGGGGCCGGTATCCCCGCCCACCACCAGGTTGCATTGGGACAGCAGGCGGGCGGTATCCAGAATACTGTGCATCCCGCAGTGGTTTTCCACCTGCGCCAGGCCCAGCCGCGCGTGTAGGGCCTGCCCGGTCTCGGCCTCCTCCGGCCCGCCAATCAGCAGGATGCGTCGGTTGGGGACTTCCAATAGCCTCGGAATCAGGGTTTCGTAGGCATCCAAAGGCCAGGCCCGGTTGCCTCGCTTGCCGCCTACCCCGATTATCAGGCCAATCCATTGCTCTTCTGCCGGCTTGGGCAGCAGCCCCCCGGGCACCGGCAAGCGGGGTGGGGTCAGCGCATCGGGCAAATCCAGCAACTGGCGGAAGGGGCGGAAAAAGTCCTGGGTGGCATGCAGCCGGGGAATGGTGCGCTGGGGTTTGCCCGTCACGGTCATCTTTTGCTTGGCATACACCGCGTGGCGACGAATGCCGGCCAGCCGGGTCAGCAGATGGGTTTTCAGCGAGGGGTGCAGGTTGACCACGGCGTCGTAGCCCTCGGCCTTCAGGGCCCGGGCCATGGCAAAGAGGCCCCGCCAGCCTGCTTGCTTGTCGTAAGCCCTCACCCGATCCACCCCGGACATGGCCGCAGCCAGGCTTTCATAGGCGGGGCTGGTCAGGAAATGCACCTCGACCTGGGGCATGGCGGCCTTCAGGGCTGCCAGCGAGGCTGACACATGCAGCAGATCGCCCAGGGCTCCCAGCCGGATGACCAGCAGCTTCATACCGGGCTCCTGGTTTGGGGGGCTGCCGTGGCGGCCAAGGCTTGTTGCAGGGTGTCCATAACCTGGGCCGGGCTCAGCTGCCGCATACAAGCATCGGTTTTCAGGGGACAGTGGTGCTCAAAACAGGGCTGGCAGTCCAGGTCGGCGGTCAGGGTGCGATGCCGATCGCCGAGGGGGCCTGTTCGTCCAGGGGCGGTGGGGCCGTACAGCCCTACAATGACCGGGTGCCCGGTGGCGTTGGCTATATGCAGGGGGGCGCTGTCCGGGCCAATCAGGGCATCCGTGCGCTGGAACAGGGCGTAGAGATCGGCCCAGCCGGTTTTTCCAACCAGGTTCAGCACCCGCCCAGGCGGATGGCCTTGCAACATGGGGGCGACCTGGGGAACGTCCCCGGGAGATCCTACCAGCAGAGGCTGCATGCCGGCTTCCAACAGCAGGCCAATCAGGGCATGCCAGTGTTCGGGGCGCCAGTGCTTGGAGGCCCAGCGGGTAAAGGGGGCCAGCGCCACCCGTTTGGCCCCGGGACGGGATTCGGCCAGCAGGGCATCCACCCGGGCCTGGGTATCGGGAGACACGGGGGGTACGGTGAACACCGGGGCCGAACCCGGCAGTCCCAGGGCCTGGACGAATTCCAGGTATTTAGACACCGCGCTGGGATGACTCACCCGGATGGGGTGGGGCGGCAGGGTTTGGGTGTAGAACCATTCAGCCCCTTCCCGGGCTTTCTGGTTTCCAAGGCGCCTGGGAATGCCGGCCAGCCAGGGCCACAGGGCGCTTTTCAAGAGTCCTTGCACGTCGATTGCCGTGTCATAGCCCTCTTGCCGAATTTCTTGCACGAAGCGAACCATATCCGCCAAGGTCTTTGGCCAGCGCCATGGGCAAAAAATGGCCTGTTGCCACTGCTTTCGGTGGCAGACATGCAGCCGGTCAATCAGGGGGTGGTTTTCTAGTAAAGGGGCGGCGGAGCTTTCCACCAGCCAGCCAATCCGGCAGCCGGGGGCCCCGGATTTCAGGGCATGTAGCAAGGGCAGTGCTTGCGCCACATCGCCATGGGCGCTCAACCGGCAAATCAGTACCCGCACGGGGGGTGGCGTTTCTGGCGATGGCGGATGGGGGGTGGGCATGTCGGCTGGGCTTTCCGCAAGGCTTTCTGTTGGGCGGTTTCACCTGTAAATTGTACGCCGAACCGCGTGGGCTTGGCGAATCTAACTTATAATGAGGGTAGGGTTAGCGTGAAAGACGGGTATCGATGCTAGGGACACTGGAGTCGCTTATTCAGTCCTCGCCGGTTTTTGCCGGGGCCCTGCTCATCCTGTTCCTGATCATTCTTGGCTACTTTTCGGTGGTGCTGTTCCGGGCCCCGGCCAACCGCCGCACCGAGTACCCCATACCCGAAGTGGTTGCCGAGGGCGAGGAAACGCTCGATTTCATGGGGCATATCAACCGGGGCAATGAGCTGCTGGGGGATTTTAACTACGACAAGGCTCTCCACCACTACCAGGAGGCCGTCAAGCTGAAGCCCGGCGAGGCGGCGGTGCATTTCAAGATTGGGCGGGTCTTTTTGCAAAAAGAAGACTACCCCAGTGCCATTTCCGCCTTCGAGAACGTCCTCAGCCTGAACCCCAAGCAGATTGAGGCCCATTTTGAACTGGCCCGCATCCGCATGCTGGGGGGCAACCTTAAGCAGGCCCACCAGCACATTGACGAGGCCCTCAGGCTGCAGCCGGATCATGAGGACAGCCTGAAGTTCAAGGTCAAGCTGCTGGAGGGCGAGGAGCGCTACCAGGAGGCCCTGCCCGTGGTACGCAGCCTGATGGATCTGCACGGCCCCCGCATGGGCGCCCGCTACCGGCACACTTACGCCGATTTCCTGGCAAAGCTTGACCGGTACGAGGAAGCCATCTCCGAGTACGAGGCCCTGCTGGGTTTCGACCCGGAAAACGAGCTGATGTACCGGGGCAAGATCGGCCAGGCCTATTTCGAGATGGGCAACTACACCAAGGCCATCGAGTATTTCAAGGCGGTGCTGCAGCGCCAGGAGTACCTGCACGATCCCGACCTGCTGCTGGCCATGCGCACCCGCATGGCAGCGGCGCTGTGTAACGAAGGGGTGCGCTACTTCCAGGCGTCCGACGTGCCCTCGGCGGTGCAGCGTTACGAGGAGGCCCTCTCTTACGATGGCTTCAACCCGGACATCCATTTCAACCTGGGCCAGGCCTACGCGCGCCAGAAGGAGGCTGCGCTGGCCATGGCGCATTACCAAAAGGCTATCGAGCTGGCCCCCGATGATGCCGCCAGCTACTACGAGCTGGCCGTGCTACAGGATGAAAAGGGCATGGTCTCCGAGGCCATCATGAACTACGAAAAGGTGCTGGCCCTTGAACCCGGGCACCTGAAGGCCACCTTCGGGCTGGGCACCCTGTACGGGGTGCAGGGAGACATGTCGCGGGCCATCCAGTATCTTAGCGAGGCGGTGCGGCTGAATCCCCAGTACGTGGATGCCATCTACAACTTGGGCGTGGCCCTGGAGAAACAGAACCAGACCAACAAGGCCGTCCAGATGTACAAGAAGGTGCTGGACCTCGATCCCGCACACGAGAAGGCCGCCAGCAACCTGGCCCATATCCAACACATGAAGAGCCAGGGAATCCTTTAGGCCGGGCGGTGCGAGGGACTAGGCCTGGAACTGCCGGAAGCTGGTGCCCAGGCGGGAAGAGCTGCGCAGGGCTTGCATGGTCAGCTGCGGGTTATAGCTGGAGAGATCGGCGGCGCGTTTGGCGGCCTGCTCTTTTTCAAAGGTGGACTTGTTCCAGAAGGCGTTGAACCACACCGGGAACCAGCCGATGGCGCCGATGACGATGGCAAATCCCAGCACGGCCACCGGCAGCAGGCGGCTCTTGCCGTAGCGGGAGACCACTTCGCGGAACTCGCCTTGCAGTTTTTCGGCGGCCTGGATGATGGCCTTGTCGCCGGTGGCTTTGGCGGCTTCCAGGCTTTGCTTGTGGATGGCCTCGCCGGCGTTGATATGGCCAATCAGGCGCTCGGAGAGCTCTTTCACCGTGTCGGCCTGGTGGTTTTGGTGGGCTTTCAGCAACTGGGGCACCAGTTCCTTAATTTGGGCAATCTCTTTCTGGATGGCTTCCTCGGCGGGGGTGCTGCCGGCGCGATCCCGCAGGGTTTTCACCGCGTTCAGCAGGCCCTTGCCGTTGCCTTCCCGCAGCAATTGCTGCACGGCATCGGCGTTGTCCAGGGCGTAATTTTTCATGCCGGAGAAGGTGTGCACGGCGTTCTTTTGCAGATCCACCAACTCGATGCCGGCCACCCGCTGCATCACCTTGTTCATCACCCGCAGCAGGGGCTTGAGCATGAACAGGAAGATGGTAATGGCGGTCATATCCCGGCGCAGCACGTCGCCCACTTCGCGGAAGTCGTTGCCGTTTTTCTTGCCGCGCTCATAGGCCCGGAACAGGCGGGGACCCACGGTAAACGGGTACAGCAGCAGGATCATGGCCCCGATGGGCGGCTCGGACACCAGAAACTTCAGCTTGCCCAGGGCCACTTCCGGGAACTCGTGGTAATCGAAGGTGGCCAGCATCTTGGCAAAGCCGCCCACGTTTTTCACCACGGTGGCCATCAGCTTGTCCACGGCGCTGCCGTTGGCGTGGCCTTCCACAAACTTTTTCACCGAGGCATCGATTTTATCCGGGGCGTTAAACAGCTTGTCGGCCAGCTCGGCAAAGAACCGGGTGGCGGAGCTCGTCTGCACGGTGGCCTGGCTGGCCACGGCGGCGGTCTGGGTGCTGGCGCTGCCAAAGTGCACGGCGCCGGCCAGGGGGGCGGTTTTGGGCAGCGGGGCGGTGTGCCCGGCAAAATTCACGGAGCGCATCATGCCTGGCCTCCTTTCCGGGCGCCATAGCCCTGGAAGGTCTGGAAACTCTGCGGACGCAACAACGGCGCCTGCGTCAAGGGCAAAGCGCCGTAGCTGGAAGCGGATTGTGGCGGTTGTTGCTGGTGTCCGGCGGCGGTGCCAGCGCCATGGGCGGTGTTCGGGGCGGAGCCGGTATCTTTCAGCAGGCGGGTGGCATTGTAGGAATCGTGGTTTTGGGCCCAGAACGCCAGCTTGATGAGGTAGGCGCCGGCCAGCGCGGTGGTGCCCACGGCGATGAGGAACTTCTTGGCCGCGATCTTCTTGAACACGCCTTCGGCCACCTCGGCCAGCTTTTGGCCCACGCCACGCTCGGCCCAGACGGACTCGGCCAGGTCGCTCCAGCGTCGGATGTTCTTGAGCACGTGGCCAATGGGCTCGTGGGCGGCCTTGGAGGCATCGTCAAAGGCCACGTGGATGTAGCCGGAGCGGTGCAAGGGGCGTTCCACGGCTTCGGTAAAACCGTTGCGGGCGTATTCGTAAGGCTTGAGTCGGTAATTCCGGTTGAAGCCGGTCAGCACTTCCTCGAACTGCTCGGCCAGCTGGCCCAGCAGCTTGTTCTTTTCCCGTCCGCTGGCGGTGTTGAATGTGGCATCCACGTAGCGGGCCGCCCAGTCGTCGATGTACTGGCGGTAGTTCTGCACGGCGTCGGTGCGCAGGTGCTCCGGCAGCATGTGCTTGGCATAGTCGGGATCCTGGAACATGCTGGCAATGTATTTTTGCACGGCTTCCTGGTACTTGTTGGCGCCGATTTCGCCCACTTCCTGGCCCAACCCGGACTGGTTCAGGTGGGCCTGGAAACCGTGGGTCATTTCCTTCAGGTTGTGGTAGCCCAGCTCGGTGGCGGACTTGCCGAACATGCGGCGGGACACCGCGAAGATGATGGCCGGGATGGTCAGTACCCCGGGGCCGGTGGCAAACTCCCGCTTGGTCTCTTCGTTGAAGTTGACCCAGTTCAGGCCGCGGATGTTCTTGTGCAGCCAGATTCTGGCCTGATCCTTGAAGGGCAGGTTTTGCACCTCTTTATCGCCTGCGGTTTCGTACTTGATGCGACCGGTGGTCAGGGAGGTGCCCACCCGGGGCAGCCACATGGCGATGGCGTCCTGGGCCAGGAAGGCCCACACAAACACTTCGGTAATCTTTTGGAAGGTGGGAATGAGCTTTTCGGTGGCGCTTTGCAGGGCCTGGTTGCCGGCCCGCATGGCCACGTTGCCCAGGCCGCCGGAAAACCGGGGCGCCTGCGGATGCACCGGGAGGCTGGCGGCCACCGGGATACGGGGGGCGGCGCCTGCAAACTGGCGGGGGCGATGTGACGCTGTTACATCCACTTGCGGAATCATTCGGGTCTCAGTCTACTTTCGTCCGTCGGGCGTGAACCATTCGCTAGTTGGGGCTTTTCTATTAAAGCCGTGCACTATAAAAGAACATCAACCGGTTCTGGTGCTAGCTTGTGAACAATTATTAAGGCCGGATTTGGGGCCCGCTCCCCAGGCGGGTTTGGGTCGCATGGGGCCAGGCAATGCCGCGTTCTGTTAGGTCGTTCGACACGGAAAAAATCGCTATATTATAGAAGCCAAATGGGTGGGCCCCGGCTTGTAAAGAATTCTCAATAAAATGACACCGGTTTTTTTGGAGGGGTTTAATTACTATGGATAGCTTCTCTTTATAGAGTAGGTTGGCTTTTTTCCTTTATGCAACCCACGTTCCTCCCTCTACAGCAGCCTGTAATATCGCGCCGCGTGCAATTTGGCGGGCCTCTTGAAGCGCTCTCCAACGTCATTGGCGTGATTGACAGCAATCGCATCATTGAGTTGACCTCGACCGACATCATCGGCATGTGTTTCCCGAGGACGGCGATTGAGGCCAAAAAGCGCGGCCCGGATGCCGCCCGCGAAACCGCCATCCGCGAACTGAGCGGCCTGGTGGGCAACATGTTCCTGGTGGGCTGGTTCAGCAAGCTTTTCCTGAAGATGCTGGGCAACCGGGTGAACCGCTACAACCCGCATGGCATCCCCGCGTCGGCCTGGATGAACATCGAGAACATGCAGGCCTTTGGCAAGATTTACGAAGCCATCCTGCGCGATCCGGGAACCAAAAACGCCCAGCAGGCCCGGGCTAAATTCGTGCGCGCGGTGCTCTCAGGCCTGGAGTCCGCCGACAAGCACCTGGGCGCCAACGCCCTGCTGGATGCGGCCAAGGTGCTGGATGGCGAGGTGCGCGACAAGTACCTGCAAGAGATCCAGAAAAATGCCGCCGAGGGCCGCTTGCCCAAAGAAGTGCTGGAACGGCTGGCCGGCTTCTTCGATCTGCGGGATTCCCGGGCCGCCGCCGATGTGGCGGGCACCGTCAACTTTAACCAGAAAGCCCGCGAGCTGGTTGCCGCCGCCGAAAAACACCACCAGCGCCAGGGGCTGGCCGGGGCCTTCGATGCGGCCCAGGCATTCGTCAAGACCCGCCTGCGCCTCAGCCTGGACGAGCTGCGCAGCGCTGAGGACGAATTTGCCCGGCTGGTGGATCGCGAGGCCCTGGGCGGCTACCTCAGCAAAGAAGTCAACCTGGTGCACAACGGCGAGGTGCTGACTGGCGGCAAGAGCCGCGATGCCATTCTGCGGCAGCTCAAGCACTTCCTGGAGCAGTACGTGGATCGTGCCGCCGAAGGCGCCGCCGGCAAGGGCTGGCAGGATGCGGTGCTCGAAAAACTGCTGGGCCAAAGCAAAAATACCGGCTTCCTGGCCCGGTTTGTCCCGCAAATTGACGACGGCCTGATGCAGGCTGCCCGCAAGTCCAAGTGGGCCTACACCTGGGTGCCGGTGCTGATGGCCATTTGCAGCTCCATTTCGGTGGCCTTCTACAACAACTGGCTGACCCGCAAGAAGATGGGCGGCAAGAACATTTCTCCCTACGAACTGGGCCTGGCCCAGAAGATGGGCAAGGCGGATGCCCTGATGGGTTCCCAGTCCGCCGTTCCAGCTGGCAAGCCGCAGGCCCAGACGGTGCCGGGCGTCTTTGTGATGCCCACGGCGACCAATCCCGCTGCCCACGGCACGGGCCTGCGCCGTCCGCAGGGCGCGTTTGCCCAGTTCCAGAACGGACGTACCATGCATGCCGGAGGGCCTACCGCATGATGCCCAGCCTGTCCCATTCGCCATTCCAGCCCACCGCCCGTTTGGCGGCCCGTCCCGTGGCCCCCAAGTTTGGCGGCGCGGCCAGCATGGCCTTCGATATGGTCGGCAAGGCCGCTTCCGAGATGGCCGGCAAAGCCGGGGCCGAAGCCCTGGGCAAAGCCAGCATGGCCAACTTCAAGGTGAGCGGCCTGATGCGTTTCCTGGACTTCCAGGAGCTGGCCTCGGCCACCATCAACCAGATCAAGGTCATCTACGGCTTGTGCATCATGTCCCGCATCCTGGCGGCCTCCACCCGCAGTAAAAACGAGGTGCGCGAGGTGGCCACCCGCGATTCCATGGGCTTCACCTTCTGGTTCTTCGCCACCCCGATGATCCAGCGCCTGTTCCTGCGCTTCTTGTCGCCCAAAGACCTGCGGCCCGGTCTTATTGTGGAAAAGGCCAAGCCGGCGGCCACCGGCGGCGGCTTGATGAACACGCTCAAGCGGCTTTCCTGGGAAATCAGCCCGCTGGCCCGCTGGGAGATTCCCAGCGCCCACCAGGTGAAGGATCGCATGGCCCACGCCTTGCAGGCGCTGGAAAAACAAGGCATCAGCCACAGCGACGAAGCCTTCATCAAGATGGAAAAGCACTTCAAAAACCTCATCAAGTGGCGCAGCCTGGCTACCGGCCTGGGGTGGGCCATCACCATCGCCCTGCTCGGCGTGGGCATCAACCTGTACAACATCTACATGACCCGTCGCAACCTGGAGCGCAGCATGAAAACCGGCGCGCCCATGCCCACCGCCGGCCACTAGCCCGCCAGCATGGCCTGCCCAGGGGGTTAACCGCCCGTACTGGACTTGGAGCCGCCCTTTTCCGCCAGCTTTTTCTGTCGGCGTCCGGAAAAAAACAGCTCGCTCAGCCGCTTGCCGAAGTGGGGCTTTTGCAATATCTCCCCTTCCGTGGTGACCTGGTAGAGGCGGGCCAGCGTTTTGCGCAGTTCCTCGGCATTGGGCACTTTTTCCAGCTTGCCGTCCTCCACCATCGAAATGCTGCCGGTTTCCTCGGAAATCACAATGCAGCGGCTGTCGGAAATCTCGGTCAGGCCGATGGCCGCCCGGTGACGGGTGCCGTACTGCCAGCTTAGCTTGGGATCCTCGGTCAAGGGTAGCAGCACGCCGGCGGCCACAATGCGGTTTTCCGGGCTGATGACCACCGCCCCGTCGTGCAGGGGGGTGTTGGGGTGGAAGATGGTCAGCAGCAGCTCTGTGCTGAGCTTGGCATCCAGGGCGGTGCCCACCTCCAGGTAGTCGCCCCCGTGGGTGGAGACCGTCTCCAGCACGATGAGCGCCCCGCGCTTTTGCTTGCTCAAAAAGTGCACCGCCTCCCCGATCTCATGAATCAGGTACTCGGCCTTCTGCTCTTCGGAGCCCGCTGCCAGGGTGCCCAGGCCAAACAGCTCGCCCTGCCCCAGAAACAGCAGCATGCGCCGCAGCTCCGGCTGGAAAATGACGATAAGCCCGATAAACAGGATCTGGATACTGGCCGCGAACACATCCTTCAGCATGGGCAGCTGGAACACCGAGGCCAGCGCCCACAGGCCCACAAACATCAGCAGCATCACAAACAGCCCCTTGAGCAGCTGTTCGGCGTGGCTTTTGCGAATAAAGCGCACGTAGACGAAGTAGATGATGAACGTCAAAATGGCAATCTGCACCGTCACCTTCAGCAAGGCAATCAGGTGCTCGTTTTGCAGCCATTCTTCCATGTTCCAGCCGGTCGGCATGGTCTTGATGCTACTCCCGTCTCAATCAGCCTGTTTCGGGGCTTGCCGGATCGCGCCGTCCTCGGACCTCACAACCCAGCCGAACACACCCGCAAGCGGGATCCTTATTATATTCTAACCCACATGCCGCCGGTCGGCCATCGGCAAACGGGCCGATTTTTCGGGATTGGCGGCGGGGCACCCTGGCCAGATCCAGCCAGAAGCCCCGGGTTTTGCGGTTAAGACATGGGCAGCATGGCGGCTTCGTTTTGCCGGCGCAGGTGGGCGGGAATCAAATCCTGCTGGATGACCGTTTCATAGGTTTCCCGTTGCACCAGCACATGGCTTTGCCCGTTTTCCACCAGCACCACGGCGGGCCGGGGGAAGCGGTTGTAGTTGGAAGCCATGGTGTAGTTGTAGGCGCCGGTGCCGTAAACCACCATCACGTCCCCGGTTTCCACCTGGGGCACCGGCAGCGAGGGAATCAGCCAGTCGCCCGACTCGCAGTACTTGCCTACCACGGTGACGGTTTCCGCCGCCGGCTGGTTCAGCTTGTTGGCGATTTCCGCGGTGTAGGCGGCCTGGTACAGGGCCGGGCGGATGTTATCGCCCATGCCCCCATCCACCGCCACGTACTTGCGCACGCCCGGAATCTCCTTCAGGCTGCCCACCGTGTACAGGGTCAGCCCGGCGGTGGCCACCATGCTGCGGCCCGGCTCCATCAGCAGGCGGGGCAGGGGATAATCCAGTTTTTTGGCGTAGGCCACCAGCTTGGCGGTAATGCGACGGACGGCATCCGGCACGGCGGGGGGATCGTCCTGGCCGGTATACATCACGCCCAGCCCGCCGCCCAGATCCATGTCGTCCAGCACCAGCCCGTCGTATTGCTCCCGGATGTTGTAGTAGATGTTCATCATGATTTCCACCAGGTCTTCGTAGGGCTTCACCTCGAAGATCTGGGAGCCGATGTGCGAGTGCAGCCCGCGCAGGCGGATGGATTCCTGGTAGGGGCCGGTAATCAGGTCGATGGCCCGGGACAACTGGCTCAGATCGAAGCCGAACTTGCTGTCGGACTGGCCGGTCTTGATGTAGTCGTGGGTGTGGCACTCAATGCCCGGGGTAATGCGCAGCAGCACGTCAATCTGCTTGCCGTGGGCGCTGCCTACTTCGTGAATCAGTTCCAGGTCGCGGAAGTTGTCCGCCGAAATGCGGCCCACGCCCGCGCTGACGGCCAGTTCCACCTCTTGCGGCGACTTGTTGTTGCCGTTAAAAAGCACCCGCTCCATGGGGAAACCGGCCTGCAGGGCGGTATAAATCTCCCCGCCGGAGACCACGTCCAGGCCCATGCCTTCCTGCTCCATCAGCTTCACCAGGCCCATGCTCATGTTGGCCTTGCAAGCATACAGCGGCAGGCTATCGGCGGGGTACTCGGCCCGCAGGGCTTCCCGGTAGGCCCGGGCGGCGGCGCGCAGGGTGGCTTCATCCAGCACGTAGAGCGGGGTGCCATGGGTGCGGGCCAGTTCCACCAGGTTGACGCCGCCCACGGTGGGCTGGTTATCGGCGTCTACGGCATAGCTGATCGGTTTCAAAGCGGTGTTGGGCGCGTTCAGATCGGTTGACGACATCGGACTCATTCCTTGCTTTCAGGGATTGGCCTTATTATGCGCAAGATGCCCGGCGTTGTAAAATGCGGGCCGGGCTTCCCTAACAGCTGCTTAACACTCGGGTGTGGGGCAAGGGCGGCGTGGGACGTCCTAAACCGGCTCCAGGGAGGCCGGGGCGTCCAGGTGGGTGCCTACCCAGGCCACCACCTCCCGGGCAATGTCCTGGTTGCCCGCCTCAAACAGCACGTCGTGGTAATAGTCGGGATAGTCATGGCACACCTTGGGGGTGCTTTCCGGGATGCGCTTGAAGCCCTGGCGCATGGCCTCCGGGCAGCACACCACGTCCATGCCCGGAATGACCATCAGGGTGGGGATGCGCAACTGGGCGGTGGCCTTGAGGGCCTGACCGGTCAGGGTGCGCACATCCAGCAGAAAGCCGGCGGCCAGCACCAGCGGGTCGTTTTGGTATTGCGGATCTTGCAGGATGGCTTCGTTGCGGGTCACTGCGTCAATGCCGTAGGGCAGGGTGGTTTCAAAGTGGCGGCCCTTCAGGGCACAGCCCACCACGTTTTTCAGCAGGTAGTTCAGTGAAAAGCTTTTGGGATGCGCCTTGTAGGCCGGGGCTAGCAGCACCAGGCGCTTGAAGCGTTCCGGGTGCCGGGCCGCCATCAGGGTGGACAGCACCCCGCCCAGGCTGATGCCCACCAGGGTGAGGTCGCTGTGTCCGGCGGGGCGGATGACGTTCTGGTAAAAGGCTTCCAGGTCGGCATGAATGGGATGGAAGTGGGGCATGGGCTTGGAAACCGGGTTCAGCCCGAAGCTGCGCAGATCGGCGCCGTAAATGGTGTCGAAGTCGGGCAGCATGGCCTCCAGAAACTCGATGGCCCCCTTTACCGAGCCGCCCAGCCCCGGCACAAACCATACCGCCCGTCCGGTGGGCTCGCCGCCCCCGGTCTTGACGAACTGCCCGTAGCGCAGGGGGCTGCCGTCCCCGCCGCGGTATTCCTTTACCGTAAACATGCCATCAATGCGTCCTTTTCGCAGCTGCCTTTCTTATCATAGGCACATGCCGGGGCATGCCGCAAGGCCGGCCCGGACACTTTCACCCTGCCCGATCGGCCATAAACGCCTGGCGCAGGGTAAAGATTTTCAGCCGGCTTTCTTTGCCGCGCACCTGCACGTCGCCCAGCTCCACCAGATCCGGGGCGCCGGCCATGGCCCGGGCGGTGTCCTCGCTGATGATGAGCCGGGTCTGGAACTCCTTGGCCTGCTCCTGCAAGCGCACGCAGGTATTCACCGTATCGCCCACGGCGGTGTATTGCATGTTGGTGGCCGGGCCCAGCCAACCCACCACCGCCGGGCCGCTGTTGATGGAAATACCGATGTCCAGGTCGATGCCCTTGCTTTCCTTAAAGCGCCGGGCCAGCTCTCGCCCGGTGGCCAGGATGTCCCGGGCCGCATTCAGGGCCATGGCGCGGTGCTGCTCGCTGGGCAGGGGAGCCCCGAAAATAATCAGGATGCCGTCGGCCATGTACTTGTCCACCGTGCCGTAGTGGGCAAACACCACCTTGACCATCTCGGTGTAAAACTCGTTGAGCAGGTCAAACACCTCGGTGGGCTGCAACTGCTCCGATAAGGCCGTAAAGTTGCGCACGTCCACGAACATGGAAGTGACCTCCCGCTTCTGTCCGCCGGGCGTCAGCACGTCGGCCATCTTCTGGATTTCCAGGAACACGTCCGGGTCCACCAGCTGCATCAGGTTTTTTTCCATGGTGGCCAGCTGGCGCTCCTTGAAGAGGATGCGGAAGGTGCTGCCCGCCACGAAGGCCAGCACGATGAACAGCTCCGGGGTCATCACGTCCAGCCACAGGCTTTTTTGGCTGAAGAACCAGTAGGCCAGCGAGAGATAAATAACCATGGTGCCCAGCGTGTACAGCAGGGTTTGCCCCAGGTGCTGGAAGCGCAGGCGCAGCAAAAGGGCCCCGGCCACCAGCACCAGCAGGATGAGGGCGTTCATCAGGCCGGGGGCCTTGCGTACCGATTGCCCGTTCAGCAGGTTGTCGATGGCGGTGGCATGGATATCCGGCCCCAGGTGGCGCAGGGCCACCGGGGTGGGGCTGTAGTCGCGGTAAAACGTGGAGGAGGAACCGATGAGGGCGATTTTGCCTTTCAGCTCGGGCAGGTGGGCGTCTTTTTCCAGCACCCGCCACAGCGGGACGGCCAGGTGGCTGAGGCTGTATTCGCCCTTGGGCACCGGCAGCAAGCGGTAATAGCGCATGTAAAAGGCGTCCCGCCCGCTCAGCGGAATCTGGATGCCCGTGGCGGGATCCCTTTCCGGGTAGAGCTTCAGCCGGGGGGCGGGCATGTCGTGGCGATCCACGTCCATGACCCAGGTGTCGCCCGGATGCGCGATGTTCAGGTATTCGTAAGCCGCCGCCAGCGACAGGGCCGGAAAAATGCCCGTCTGTCGGGCGCTGGCCTGCACCTTGTACACCGGCTTCAGCATGCGCACCGAGCCGTCGGCCTCCTGGCGGTTGCTGACCACGCCCAGGTTCAGCCGGTAGTAATGGGGAATGTCCGTGTTCAGGTCGTTGCGCTCCCGGCCCCCGGTCTCGTTCATCACCAGCCCGGAAATTAGGTTGGAGAACTTTTTCATTTCCGTAAACACCGCCGCGTCCTCGGTCTCGTTGATGTTCAGGAAATGGCCGTCCAGTACCATCAGGGCGGGCTGCTGGGCGTTGAGGCGCTCGAAGATTTCCACGTAGGTCTTGCGGGGCCAGGGTACCGAGCCGAAGCGGGGTTTTAGCCGCTCGATGGACTCGTCGTCGATGAGCACCAGCACCACCGGGCTGTCGGTGGCGGGCCGGGCCGACCAGCGCATAAAGTGATCGTAGAAGTAGGTTTCGGTCTGCTGGCCCAGTCGCCACAGCCCAACCACTGCCGCCAGGGCCAGCAGGGTGGGCAAAAGCCAGTTCAGCAGGTTTTTCAGCACGGGGTTTGCTTGTCCCTTATGCACGCTGTTTCTATCATAGCGGGGATTGCCCAGGGTGGCCATGTCAGGCAAGCCACGTCCCTCCAAATGCATGAGGGCCCCGGCATGCAGCATCGCCCCGCCCGGGCAGGGATTCAGGAATTCCGGGCATGGCAGGCAATTCTTCCCATGTAATTGTTTTTATTTAAATAGCATTCTTATGATTCGGTTTTGGGAAGTGTTTATCTAGGGAAAGAGGAGAATCCTGATGGGAGATCTGAGTTTTAATCCGGCAGGGCGTCCAGAACTACTCAGCTTTGGCAACGTGGGCCGGAATACCAACACGGGTGCCCCCGCTTCCGGGTACGTGCCGCTAGCGGCGGGTACGCTGGGCTCGGGTGACAGCCTGGAGTTGACCAGCCTGGTGGTTCCGCAAACCGGCACCACCCCGGAAAACACCGATGTGCGCCTGGTGGTGAACAACGCGGTGGCCAACGATCCGCAGGGCCTGACCCTGAATCCCAGCGTGCGGGCCCTGTTGCTGGCGGCACCTGAGCAATTTCCGGCGGCCTAATCCGTCAAGCCTAAGGCAACCTTAAAACACGCCCGTCGTGGCGGTGATACTTGTCGTGGAGTCTGTCTGTTTTGCGTGGAGACTGTCTGAAAACGTACTGAGTGCGGGCATGATTTTTAAACTGTAAAGATAATTAAACAAACAAACGATCGGGTAACATCAAAACGCACATTCCTGTTTTTATGCAATCAAGAGAGTCAAGGGCAGTAATTGGCACTCTTGTTCAGAGAGAAAAGCAGTAACAGGAGAAGAGAGGCAATGGTTGATTTCAACAGAATTAATTTAAACGGGGTCAATATAACCCCCAACGTGGCAGGAATTCGTTCTGCGGCGGCGGCGTCCACCTCGGGCGGCGGCAACGTGAACCGCACCGATTCCTTTGAGCGGTCCAACCTGTTTGCCGGCGAAGGGCTGAGCCATACCGTGGATTTTGGCGCCATTGCCAACATGTCGATGGCCGATGCCGCCAAGGCGTTGCCCGGGTCTTTCCAGGGCCTCAAGTTCCTGGCCAGCATCTAACCCCAAGCACGCAACCGACTGGGTTGAACGCGGACAAGGCAAATTCCAAGTTTTTATTCCTGAACTGCTTTTAAACAAAAGCGATCGTGTTTTGCGGTCGCTTTTGTTGCTTAGTGTAACGATCGCGGCGCCGGGGGCTGTCGGACAGGCATGTGCATGCTTTAGATTGTTTTTATATATATAGAGAGAGAAGCTAGATTTCGGTGCGTGCATCGAAAGGAGAGAAGCGCAATGGTTGATTTTCGCAATGTCAACTTGAACGGGGTCGGTGGCATCAACCCGGCCAGTAGCGCGCCAGGCTTAGGGCAGGCAGGGTCTGCACCCGGTTTCAACCCCCTGAACCAGGGGGGCGTCGATGCCTTTACCCCCAGCAACGCCTTGTTTGCCGGCGGCGGGGGGCATGGCGTGGACTTCAACGCCATCGCCAACATGTCCCTGGAGGATTGTGCCAAGGCCCTTCCCAATTCCTTTGCGGGATTGCAGTTTCTGGCCAACCTCTAAACCAGCTTTCAACGCATCAGGCACCCGCCCCACCGGCGGGTGCTTTGTTTTTTCAGGGCAACATTTTTAAGAAAATATTAAAAAATGTAACTCGGGGCCGGCCAGTGCCTATAATACTTACTATGGTTAGGAGTTGTACTCCTGGCTTACACACCCTAATTTCTCTAACTGAATTCTTTCACAAGAAGAAACCGCAGAAGCTGAACACTCCTGCGGCTTTTATTTTTTGTGGTTTTTTTGCCGGCGGGTGGGCCTACTTCAGGTCTTTGTCGCTGAAGGGCTTCACCGTCTCGGTCTTTTTGGCGTCCGGCACCAGGGTGCCGCTGGCCACCTGGTTCACCAGGTGATAGAGGTCTTTCACCCCAAAGCCGGTGGCCCATTCCCAGTTGCCGCGGGCCGGGTCTTTTTCGTCGTACTCGGCGCCGGCCATGTCGTAGTGCACCCAGGGCGTCTTGGGATTGGCCAGGAACTCCCGGATGAAGGCCGCCCCCTGGGCCGAGTGCTGCAGCATGTAATCCCGATCCTGGGCCAGCGGGCCCAGCACGCCGTAGTACTTGGCGTCGTCCCGGCCCACGGAGTTGTACACATCGGCAAAGGATTCCCCGCCTTCCTTGGCGGCATCCCGGGTGACCCAGCGGTGGTGGGCCTGGGTCAGCGGAAGCACTTCCGTGGTGCGGCCCAGGTTTTCGGCCTCAATGCCGTTGGCGGCTTTCAGCAGGTCGCGGTTGTTGCCGCTGATGGCCACCGCGTTCTGGGCCCCCACGCCGCGCACCTTGCCGCCGGTGAGGGTGGCGATATCGGCCACCACATCCGGCTTGTACACGTCCATGCCGTAGTGGATGGCATCCCCCAGCACCAGGCGCCCTTCGGCGTCGGTGTTGGAGATGGCGACCCGCTTGCCGTTGCGGGCGACCACCACCCGGTTTTCCAGGGTGGCATTGTGGCCAATGCGGTTTTCGGTGAGGGGCACCAGGCCCACCACGCGCACGCCTTGCAGTTTCAGGTCGTTGATGGCTTTCAGGGCACCGATGACCGCCGCCCCGCCCGCCATATCGCCGCGCATATTGTGGATGTACTCGCTCGATTTGAGGTTGGTGCCGCCGGTATCGAACACAATGCCCTTGCCCACCAGCAGCACGGTCTTGCCGGTGGCCGGGTTCCAGCCGGGCGGGGTGTAGACCATCTCCACCATGCGCGGATCGGCGTCCGGGAAGCCGGGCGCGTTGCCATCACCCACCGAGAGCATCATGTGCATGCCCTGGTTGCGCAGCCATTGCTTGTCGCGTACCTGTACCCGCAGGGTGGTACCGTTGTCCATGGCCTGGGCGGCATCGGCAATCAGGCGGGTGCGTTCCGGGTTGGCCGGGCTGTCCACCAGATGGCGGGTCAGGTTGGTAGCCTCGCCCAGGGCCTTGCCTTCGGCCAGGGCACGGGCAGCGGCGCCGGCTTGCAGGCCGCGCAGCCCTTTCTTGTTCAGCACCACCTGGTTCACGGTCTTGGCGGGGACGCCGGCCCGGAACTGGTTGTAGTTGTACCCGTTCAGCACGGCCATTTCCGCCAGATCCCGAATGAGATCCTCTTTTTTCACCCCGTCGGGCAGGCGCTCGGGCAGTTCCACGCTGACCGCGGTGAAGCCGGCGGGCACTTTATCCAGCTGCTTTTTAAAGGCGGCCCGGATGGCGGCGGCGTTTCGGGTGGCCGCTTTCTTGCGGGCGGTTTTTTTCTCTTCGGCGGTGGCTGCCGGGGGGAAGCTGGGCTTGCTGGCCTTGAACACCCCGAACAGGTTGCCGTTGGGGTCAATCCCGGTTTCGGGGCTGATGGCGTTGGCCAGGGCCTGGGCCGAGGAGGCCAACGCCTGGCGCACCACATCCAGCGGGCCGGGCATGGCGCCATACACCATGGTGGGGGTGGTGCTCCACTGGGTCAAAATCTCGCTGGCTTGCTGCAGGCCGCGTTCCAGCAGGCTGGGCAGCTCGTCCTTGGAGGTCAGCACAATGCGGGCGGTCTTTTCGCCGGCGGCATCATGCAGCCGGGTGGGGCTGAAGGCATCGCTGGTCAGCTGTACGGCCACCGGATGCTGCACGTTGGCGGGTGCGGCGCCGAACTTCGGAAACGGCAGCACCTGGCCGAACCGGACGGCGGGAAAATGTGAACGGATGGAATCCAGTACCATCGGACGGGTCCCCTTCTCTTCTACGGATATATGAAACGTTCCCTTGACGTTACTACAAACAAAACAGTCAAGGAACCAAATTGCCCCGTCTGCTCAACGCGCTGATACTTAACCCGCACAACTTCGGCTAGAGTGGTGTTAATGCCTTCATTATGCAAGCCATTCGCCCTAACCCTTTTTCGTCTTTACCGATCCACCGTCCTGCTTTTCAGGGCTGGTTCGGTGGGCTGGCCCGCCGCATGAGAAGTCAAACGGGTGATTCAGATACACTTGACCTACAGATCAAGGTGGGTCATCCTATTCCGTGCCCTCCGCCCGATGACATTGCCGCAAGAATCAATCTGGGTGAAACTGTCGAGGTGCATCCCAGTGAACTCGCTGCTGAAGTCAAGTTGGGGGATACCACGGATGAGCGTATTGAAGCGAACCGGTTCATTGATCAGTGGATGCCGGAAATCGAAAAGACCCAGCGCTTTACCCGGTTTTCCCGTCAGCAGGTTATCCAGGCCGTGGGCGAATATACCGGCTTGCGCATTCTGGATGTAGGTAACGTGACTGACTTGGAGCTGTCCTGGGTATTGAAACGGTTAGCCCTCAACCCGGAAACCGTGCCGCTCGAAACGAACACGGTAGTCATTGGGCATGGCCTTGGTCAAGGACGGCATTGGAGTTTTGTGGGTAGTGGGCAAAAGGTGGCAGATTATATTGCCCAGCATGTGCCGCAAGGTGAAAAAGTTTGGGCGGTGGTTTGCGATGCGGATCGTGAACGATATTTCCATTTGGCCGAGGGAAAATTGGTGACTTCAGGCACTTAGGGGGAATGCTGCTTCAGCCTTTGCCCATGGCCAGGGATTGCCCCCGGAATTCGGCCACGGTGTCCCCGCTTTGGTTGGTGACCCGCACGTCGTAAAGCCCGCTGCGGCCTTTTAAATAGCGTTCCTCGGCCTCGGCGGTCAGTACGTCTCCGCATTGGGCAGGCATCAGGTAGGAAATGGCGCACTGCATGCCCACGGTTTTCACCCCGCGGGAGTTGCAGGCATAGGCAAAGGCGGTATCGGCCAGCAGAAACACGCTGCCCCCGTGCGCGCCGCCGTGAAAGTTCAGGTGACGCGCATCAATCGTCATGCGCACGCGGGCATAGCCGGGGCGCAGCTCCTCCACCGTCAGCCCGTTGTGCTCGGCGGCCTGATCCGGGGCGTAGCCGGCCAGCAAAGGCTCCGTCATGGCCTACACCGGGGCCGGGGTCTGGGCAAAGTACTCTTCCCAGCGGGCGCTGACTTTTTGGCGGGTGGCTTCGTCCATTGCAATCTCGTCCGGCCACTCCCGGTCAAAGCCCTCGGTCTTCCACTTGCGGGTGGCGTCAATGCCCACCTTGCTGCCGTAGGCCCACAGGGGGGTGGCATGGTCCAGAATGTCCATGGGCCCGTCGGCAAACATCATGTCGCGCCTGGGGTCGGTGTTGTTGAACACGTGCCAGGCCACCTGGGCCACGTCCTGCACGTCCACGTGGGCGTCCACCACAATCACGTACTTGCTGAACATCATCTGGCCAAAGCCCCACACGCTGCTCATCACTTTTTTGGCATGCCCCGGGTAGCGCTTGTCGATGCTCAGGATGACGCAGTTGTGGAAAACCCCTTCCCAGGGAAGGTTCATGTCCACAATTTCCGGGATGAACAGCTTGAGCAGCGGCAAAAAGATGCGCTCGGTGGCCTTGCCCAGGTAACAGTCCTCCTGGGGCGGTTTGCCCACGATGGTGGTTTGGTAGATGGGGTTTTTGCGGTGGGTGACGGCGGTGACGTGCAGCACCGGGAAATCGTCCGCCAGCGAATAGTAGCCGGTATGATCGCCAAAGGGCCCTTCCCGGCGCAACTCATCCAGGGGCACGTAGCCTTCAATCACGATTTCCGCATCAGCCGGCACTTCAATGTCGACGGTCTTGCATTTCACCATCTGTACCGGCTTGTTGTGCAGGAAGCCGGCAAAAATCATCTCATCAATGCCCGGGGGCAGGGGGGCGGTGGCGCTGTAGGTAATGTGCGGGGCGCAGCCCAGGGCGGCGGCCACCTCAATGCGGTCTTTGCCCATGCGGCGGGCATTTTCGTAAATGCGGGCCCCGTCATGATGCTTGTGCCAGTGCATGCCGGTGGTGGTGTTGTCGTACTTCTGCAGGCGGTACATGCCGGCGTTGCGCTCGCCGGTCATGGGATCCTTGCTGAAAAAGACCGGAAAGGTGATGAAGGGGCCGGCATCCATGGGCCAGCAGGTGATGATGGGCAATTTATCCAGCATGGGTTGCGCGGGATCGGTAATGACCACTTCCTGGCAGGGGGCCTCCCCCTTGAAGGTGCGGGGCAGGAAGTTGTTGAGATCCGCCAGTTTGGGCAGCATCATCAGCTTGTCCCACAGGCTGCCGGGAATGTCCGGCTTGATGAAAAAGCGGATGCGTTCCTGAATCTCCTCGTAGGTCTCGGTGCCCAGGGCCAGCATCATGCGGTGGTGGGAGCCCATGGCGTTGATGAGCACCGGCATGTCGTACCGGCGGCCCGTTTCATCCTGCACGTGGGTAAACAGCAGGGCCTTGTTGCGGGCCTCCGGTAGTTTGCTGACGCGGTCGGTGATTTCGGCGATTTCAAGGTGGGTGGAGACGGGGGCGGTAATTTCCACCAGTTCTGTTTCCCGGCGCAGGAGATCGAGGTAACCGCGGAGATCGCTGAAGGCGGGCATGGGCGTGATCCTAATAGCCAACGTTGCCCCGAGCATACCAGAAACCGCCCCCCAATTTCAAAAGGGCTTCAGGCCGGGGCATTGTTTTGGTACAATCAAGGCGTTCCAGCCACTGTAAGAGGTTTTCCCATGACCGTCGAAGTCCCGACACCGCCTGCCGATACCGAGGCCACCGTGAAAGCGGAGCCGCCCAACGGGCTGCGCAGCCTCATTCTGGCGGGGGTGCTGGTGCTGATTGCCCTCTTGTTCATCGGCCTGCCCGGGGGGCCCAGGGGCGGCGACCAGGGCCCTTTGCCGGTGAGCGCCAACCCCAACGTGGTGACGGTCTTTTTCAGCCGCTACCAGGGCAGCGAAGTGATTACCGAGGAAGTGATCCGGCCCATCCCCCCCGAGGCCCGGGACGATCGCCTGCGCTACGCCATGCAGCAACTGCTGGCCGGGCCCACCCCGTCGGAAAAACGGTTCGGCTTCCATACCGAGATTCCCCAGGGCACCCGCCTGCTGGGAATTACGCAAAAGGACGGCCAGGTGCAAATTAACCTCTCCTCCGAATTCGCCCAGGGCGGGGGATCCACCGCCATGATCCAGCGGGTGGCCCAGGTGCGGGATACGGCCTATTCCGTGGACAACCGGGCCGCGACCATCCTGGTGGAGGGGCAGGAACTCTCCACCCTGGGGGGCGAAGGGCTGGAAGTGCCCCAGTCCATGCAGCGCCAACCCCAGTAGCGCCGCTTTTTTGCTGCCGGCCTTCTCTGGCCGAGCGGGGGTTTTGGCGGGCGCAGGCAATTTTACAGTACTGATTGTTTTTATTAGTTTAATTGGAGTACTTGTCCGGGTGAAGTGGGAGGTTTTGACCCTTGGCTTTGCCATGGACGGGAAAAGGATGGAGTGTAGAGATGGGAGATTTCACGTTTAACAGCCAGGCGGCCATCCGGGCGGGCAACAATGGCAATGTGCCCATGGGGCAACCGTTTGCCCAGCCTTTCGGCGCGGATGACGATTATATCGACCTGACCGGCGCCACCAACGTGGAAGGCGACGTGATCAACGTGGAAGGGGATTTGATTATCGTGCAGAACGGCGGCGGGGGCTATCCGGCTGCGGGTGGGTACGGTGGCTATGCCGGGGGCGGGTATGCCTACCCGGCTGCCGGGGGAGGATACGGATTTCCCGCATACGGCGGCGGCGGTGGCGGCGGCTTTATGATGCCCCAGCCCTCCAGCCATATGATGGGCGTACTGAACGACATTTATGCCATGATGGCCCCGGTTCTGGCCGGTTTGACCGAATACATGGCCCAGTTGCAGCAGGTGATTGCCGCGCAGAAAGCGGGCCAAACCAGTGGTAGTGGCAATCCCGGCGACAGCGGCGGCGATCATGGCGATGCCGGGGATCATGGGGATCACGGCGATCATGGCGATGCCGGGGATCATGGGGATCACGGCGATCATGGCTCCCAGCCCACCTACCATACCAGCGGGGCCGACAACGAGACGGCCATCCAGGTGCTGGAAGAGCTACGCCGGCGCACCCGCAGCGATGCCGGCGGCAACTGGAGCGATGCGGAACTGCGGGATGCCGTGCGTGACATTGCCCGCGAGCTGGATATTGACGAGGATGAGGTGGACGGGATCATCGACACCATCCGTGACAACCACGAGGCCCTCTCCGCCCTGGACGGCCATCCGGGCGACCTGAACGCGGATGAGATTGATAGCATCGTGGAACTGCTGGATCGGGGCTTCTCGCTGGAGCAGATCATTGAGGAAGGCAAGCATCTGGATGAAGGCCAGAGCACGACCCTGCTGGAGAACAACCGGCCCTTGCACTACGAGCACCAGGAGGAGAAGGACACCGTCGTTGATGCCCTGGAGTTTGCCATCAGCCGTCGCAACGTCGAGGATTTTGCCGGCGATGACGGCAAGTACAGCGCCGATGAGCTGAACGAGCTGGCCGACGAGCTGGAGTCGCAAGGCAAGCAAGAGGCCGCCGATAAGCTGCGCTACATTGCCGACCACCGCGACGAGTTCACCATGCTGGACGGCCATGACGGCGACCTGAACCGCGATGAGCTGCGCAACATCCTGGAGCTGGTGGATCAGGGTTTCACCCTCAGCTACATCGCCAAAGAGGGCCAACTGCTGAAGGAAGCCGGCGGCAACCGCAGCACCAACCTGGCCGCCATCGGCGAGGTGGGCTTCCCCGGTGCCGAGGGTAGCGGTCGCTCCGAGCATACCGACGAGGCGGATGATGCCGATCACGCCGACGAGGTGGATGATGCCGACGACGTCGATCATGGCGACGACGTGGAGGAGACCGAAGAAACGGAAGAGACCGAAGAACCGGAAGATTCCGATCATGCCGACGAGGCCGATGACAGCGAGGCCGAGGTGGCCGATCGGGCCATGGCCTTCCTGCTGGATCACGTGGATGACATCCCCTCGGATGGCTCCTACAATGACCAGGATCTGCGCCGGGCGGCCAACCAGGCGCGCCGGGACGGCATGGATGCGGAGGCCGAGTTTATCGAGCAGCTGGCCGATGAAAAAGACGCCCTGACCTACGTGACCGATGGTGAATCTGGCTTGACCGGAGACCTGAAGGACTTCGAGCTTCAGGATCTGCGCCGCCTGCTGGCCGATGGCTGGACCCTGGATCAGCTGGTGGAGGCTGGGGAGCAGGGCATTGCCCTGGGCGACGTGGAAACATCCGCCTTCCATACCGATCCCGAGCGCCAGGATCTGGAGGAACAGGCCATCCAATACCTGATCGACAACGTGGACACCTATCCGTCGGATGGCTCCTACAACGGCGACGATTTCGACAAGGCCATCGAGGATGCGCCCCCGGAACTGATTCCGGTGCTGCGGCAAATGAAGGAGCAGCGCGGCAACCTGACCTATATGGACGGCCAGTCGGGCGACCTGAACGAAAACGAGCTGCGGCAATTGCTGGAGCTGGTGCAGCATGGCTACAAGCTGGACTTCTTGTCCGCCGCCGGTGAGCGTAACTATTGGGACGGCGTTGGTACCGGGTGGTTTGTCGGCGATTTGGGCGAAAAGCTGCTGGGTTACGGCGGCCACCAAACCGAGGCGTCCTGAAGAGTAAGCCCTGCGGGCGCTGAAGAGTAAGGCAAATCAAAAAAACTGCCGGGATCGTTGATTCCGGCAGTTTTTTAATGGTTGTCAGCCCTTTTTTTTGGCTGTAGCATTATTATCGGCAGGTTTTCGCAAAACTTGAGCCCTGTTTCCCCAAATCCGAAGCGTCTTAAGATTTCGGGCCCGATTCCCCAAAGTGCCGTCCCGTCTTGTAAAGGAAGCCGCCCATGAGCACCGCCACCATCCTGGCCGAAGGCAAAACCAAGATTCTGCGACCCGGTGACCGTCCCGACGAGGTGCGGGTGGAGTACAAAAACGCCGCCACCGCCTTTAATGCCCAAAAAGTGGCCGAAGTGCCCGGCAAGGGTGAACTGAACGCCCAGATTTCCACCATCCTGTTTCAACTGCTGGAAGAGGCGGGCATTCCCACCTGCTTTCGGGGCCCGGGCAGCCATCCGGCTGAGCTGATTTACCAAAGGCTGGCCATGATCCCCCTGGAGGTGGTGGTGCGCAATTATGCTTACGGCAGCATCGTCAAGCGGTTCGGCTTTCAGGAGGGCATGCCCTTCCAAAAGCCCCTGGTGGAGTACTTCTACAAGTCCAGCGATGATCCCCAAATCGCCGGGGATCTGATTGCCGAAATGGGCCTGGTGCCGTCCACCACCTCGCTGGAGGCGGTAAAGCGCATGGCCTTGCAAATCAACGAGGTGTTCCTAGGCTTTTTCGAGCCCCGGGGCATCCGGGTGGCGGACTTCAAGCTGGAATTCGGCCTGGATGAAGGTGGCCACCTGAAGCTGGGCGATGAGCTGAGCCCGGACAACTTCCGGCTGCGGGACGCCCACACCGGGGCGGTGCTGGATAAGGACGTGTTCCGCCTGGATCTGGGCGATCTGGGCGAGGCCTACCGCAGCTTGCTGGCCCGCATGCGCCAGCCCGTGGCCAGCGTGCGCGGCGCCCACCGGACGGCGTACGAGGCCGAGGTGACCGTCACCAGCCGCAAGAATATTTTGAACCCCGAGAGCAAGGCCATTATGGAGGGCCTGCAAACCCTGGGCTACCAGTCGGTAGGCCAGTTGCACGCCGGCAAGCGTTTTGTCATCCGCATCGAGGCGGAAACCATGGTGGAGGCCGAGCGCCAGGTGGCCCGCATTGCCGAAAACGTGCTCAGCAACCCGGTGATCGAAGATTTCCACTACACCATAAGGCTGGCCTAGATGAAATTCGGCATCGTCGTATTCCCCGGTTCCAACTGCGAGCGTGACCTGCACGACGCCATCCGGCTCTACCTGAAGGAAGAAGCCGTGTACCTCTGGCATAACGACCCGGATTTGCAAGGCGTGGACTGCGTGCTGCTACCTGGCGGCTTCAGCTATGGCGATTACCTGCGCTCGGGGGCGATTGCCCGCTTCTCCCCGGTTATGGAAAGCGTGCGGGCCTTTGCCGAGAAAGGTGGCCCGGTGCTGGGCATCTGCAACGGCTTCCAAATCCTGACCGAATCGCACCTGTTGCCCGGGGCCCTGGTGAAAAACGCCTCCCTGCAATTTCAGTGCGATCACGTGGCCCTGACCGTGGAGAACAACCGCACCCCCTTTACCACGGCCTACGCCCCGGGCCAGCGCCTGCGGCTGCCCATTGCCCATGCCGAAGGCAACTATTATGCCGAACCGGAGGTGGTTAAACGCCTGGAAGACAACCACCAGGTGGTGTTCCGCTACGTGCAGGATGTGAACGGCTCGGTCAACCGCATTGCGGGCATCTGCAACGAGCGGGGCAACGTGGTGGGCATGATGCCCCACCCCGAACGCAACCTGTGGCAGGGCGAGAACTGGAACGCCGACGGCTGCGCGGTGTTCGATTCCATCCTGCGTTCGGCCCTGTCCGTGGCCCGCTAGGCCGCGTTCTCTGCTATAGTGGAAACAGCGATCGGGAGTCAGTCGTGGATCGACGTCAACGCATCTTTCTCTATGGGGTCATCCTGGGCCTGGCGGTCTTTTTCTTCATTTTCCACTTCATGAACGCCGCCTTCCGGGCCACCCATGGCGTGGAAGTGCATACCCCAGGCTCCCATTCCTCCCCAGGCCGTCCCTAGCCTTTTAACCGCAAGGCCTCAGGCCGGCGAGCCGGTGGTCAGGGTGAGGGCCGTTTCCACTCGTTGCAGCACGGTCTCTTTGCCCAAAATGTACAGGGTCTTGGACAGATCCGCCCCGTGCACCCGGCCAGTCACCGCCGCCCGGATGGTCCACATTACGGTTTTGGTCTTGATGGGCTTCAGGCCGTCGGTAAAGGCCTTCAGCGCCGGGGCCACGCTTTCCGGCGACGAGAAATCCGCTTGTTGCACGAACTCCCGGAACCGGTGCAGCACGGTGGCGGGTTCTTCACCGGTCAGTACCTCGCCCACCAGCTGGGCATCCAGAATCACGTTTTGCCCAAAGAAGTAACTGATGGCTTCCGGCAGCTCGCTGAGCACGGTGATAGGCTCCCGCACCGCCTCCAGCATCATCAGCAACTTGTCCTGGGGGTACAGGCCCAGATCGAAGTGGTGCAGGTAGGGCCGGGCCCGCTCCAGTAGCTCATCCAGCGGCAGCGCGCGGATGTACTTGCCGTTGATGAAGTTCAGCTTGTCCTTTTCAAAGATGGCGGCGCTGGGGTTGATGCGATCCAGGCTGAATTGCTCGGCAAAGTGGCTGAGGGGGGCCACCTCCTCGCCATCCGGGGGCGACCAGCCCAGCAAGGCAATGAAATTGCAGAAGGCTTCCGGCAGGTAGCCTTGGCGAATGTAGTCTGACACCGCCACGGCCCCGTGCCGCTTCGACAGTTTGCTGCGATCGGGGGCCAGGATCATGCTGACATGGGCAAACTCCGGGGCCGGCACCCCCAGGGCCTCGTACAGCAGGATTTGCCGGGGGGTGTTGGAGATGTGGTCTTCGCCCCGAATGACATGGGAAATGCGCATCAGGTGGTCATCCACCACCACCGCAAAGTTGTAGCTGGCGGTGCCGTCCGATTTCAGGATCACGAAATCGCTCATCAGCGCGCTGTCAAAGGACACCTCGCCCCGCACGTGATCCTGGAAGGTTACTATGCCCCGATCTGGGGGAATGCGGAAGCGGATGGAGGCCGGGCGCTCGGTGCCGTCGGCCAGCTTCTGGGCGGCTAGCGCGGTGTGGGCGGCTTCGTCGCGGCAAGGATCCACAAAGGCCTCCTCGCCGGTCACCTGCTCCTTCAGGGCGTCCAGCTCGGCCTGGGTGTGGTAGCAGGGGTAGGCTTTGCCTTCGGCCAGCAGCTTGTGGGCCCAGTCCCGGTATAGGGACAGCCGTTCCGACTGGGAGTATGGGGCGCAAGGCCCGCCAATGTCCGGCCCTTCGTCCCAGTGCAGGTTGAGGGCCTTCAGGCTTTCGTAGATGTTGTGGGTGAATTCCGGCTTGGAGCGCTCCAGGTCGGTGTCTTCAATGCGCAGGATGAACTTTCCGCCATGCCGGCGGGCAAAGAGGTAGTTGAACAGGGCGGTACGGGCGGTGCCTACATGCAAAAAGCCGGTAGGGCTGGGGGCAATGCGGACGCGGACTTCGCTCACGACGGGCCTCGATTCTCTGCGAACCGAACCAGCATAAGGCAAAGGCGCCAACCATTCAAGCCGCCACCCGGCCTTCGGGCGGGAAACGATGAGGGGGCCAAAACCCTACCCGGCTTAGGTATTGGGCTTGACCACTTCCAGCTTGACGTTGCCCACGCCGGACAGGCCGATGGCGCTGGCCGCCCCTCTGGAGAGGTCGATAATGCGGCCATGGGCGTATGGGCCCCGATCGGTGATTTTCACGATGCAGCTCTTGCGGGTGCGCTGGTTGGTGACTTTCACCAAGGTGCCGAAGGGCAGGGTGCGGTGGGCCGCAGTCAGGGCGTACTGGTTAAAGCGCGCCCCACTGGCGGTGCGGCGGCCATGGAAGATGCCGCCGTACCACGATGCCATGCCGGTCTGAACTTGTCCGGTGGGCTGGTACTCGGCCAGCGGAAACAGATCGGGTAGATCTTTGGTGGTCAGCTCGGAGCCACCCAGGCTTTCCCGGATGCGGTTGGCCCATACCAATGCCAGCTGGTCACGGGGAATGCCGGCGGCCATGGCATTGGTAGCGTCCACGGTGGTTAGCACCTCATCGCCCATTCGAATCACCACCAGGCTGCCTTTTTTGGCGGGTTTAATTTCTTCGGGGCCGTTGCCGTTTTGCAGGTAGCGCACCAGCCGCTCGCTCATGATCTGGGCGCGGGAGTAGGGCTCAATGCCCGCCACTTCCTTGCGAAAGCGCACCGCCTCCATGTCGTTGATGAACACGCTGGCCTCATCGCCGTCGGTTGCAGCCTGGATGCGCACGGGACGCTCCTCGCTCATGAAGAAGTTGTAGATCTCGGTATCATCGGGGGCATTGCCGGGCCCGTCCACGGGAGGCGCCTTCAGCGGGTTGGCCGGGATGGCGTCGCCCTGGGACGGCTGGTTCTGTTCCTCTCCCTTTTCAATGATGGAAGCCATCTGGGTGACTGGCTCTGCCTGGCTGGCCGTCATTTCGGCGAGTGCGTCGGGGAATAGCCAGGTGATGATGGATCCGGTACCTAACAGGATGGCGGAAACCGCCATAATTGATAGGTGTTTAAAGGTCATACTGGGGTTCTCCTGTTCCTCTTCCACAGTTTTTGAAGGGGCCAGAGGCAAAAACGGCCTAGCGAAAACGCTTTGCAGAAAAATTCTGCTGGCTCCTCCCGGAGTGATCCAAAAGTTACTATGACCTCCGCGTTACCCGCAACCTCTCAGGAGCTTGCTTTTACATTTCCCTTATCTTTTACACATCAAAACTTTACATTGGGAGTTTCAAAAATATATTTAAAAAATATCGTTTTCCTATCCCTTGTTCAGGCCGGAAGACGAAAAAGTATATCTAATCGACAAATGTTAAAAATTTGGGGTATGCTGCCCCCAGAAATCAGCCCTGATTTACTATTTGCATTCAAATTTTAATATAAATTTAAAAAGAAAGCGGATTATGGCGGACGAATGCCAGCATGGCCTTAGCCATCACCACCATCACCATCATCATGCCGGGGTGGCCGAGGGCATGGCACCGGCCTATGCCCAAAAACTGCAATGGGTGCTGGGGCTGGCCTTGCTGTACCTGGTAGCCCAGGTGGCAGGCAGTTTTCTCACGGGCAGCCTGGCCCTGTTGGCCGAGGCGGGCCACAAACTGGCCGATGCCGGCTCTATTGCCCTGGCCCTGTTTGCGGCCTGGTTTTCCCGGCTGTCCACGTCCCCGCAAAAAACTTTTGGCTATTACCGGCTGGAGATCCTGGCGGCCTTATTGAACGGCTGCGCCTTGTTTGTGGTGGCCCTGACCATTCTGTTTGAGGCGGTGGAGCGCATGCAGGGAGGGCATCACCACATTGAGGGCCAGGCCATGCTGTGGGTAGCTTGCACGGGGCTGCTTATCAACTTGTTGGCGGCCTGGATCCTGTTTCCGGCCCGGGACAGCAACCTGAACGTCAAGGTGGCGCTCTTTCACGTGATGGCCGATATCCTGGGCTCCGCCGGAACCATTTTTACCGCGGTGGGCATCCTGCTGTTTCAGGCTACCTGGCTGGATACCCTGACCAGCGTGGTTATTGCCTCCCTGGTGTTGTTTAATGCGGGGCGGGTGGTGAAGGAAGCCGCCCACATCCTGCTGGAGGCAGCCCCGGGGCGCCTGGACGTGGGCGGGGTGAAGCGCTACCTGCAAGGCAAGCCCGGGGTGACCGACGTGCATGATCTGCATATCTGGACCATTACCACCGGCAAGGAGGCCTTGCTGGCCCATGTGCGGGTGACCCAGGAGGCCTTCAACTATGCCACCGCCCAGCACCTGGAAAAAGACCTGCGGGAACGCTTCGACCTTTGTCACATTACCGTGCAGCTGGAACCGCCCGGCTTCGAGGAGGATGAGATCCTCTTTTAAGGTAAGGCGCCTTTTGTGCATTTCAGGTCACAAAAAAGCCCGGTGAAACCGCCGGGCTTTTTGGTTTAAAGCGTGCTTGCTTAATAGTTTTTGGGCGGGATGACCAGCTTCTGGTCAATCTGGATGGCATCCGGGCTGGGCAGGTTGTTGGCCCGCTGTATTTTGTCCACGTACTGCGGCGCGCTGGAGCCGTAAACCTTGTAGGCAATGCCGCCCAGCGTATCCCCGCTTTGCACGGTATAGGTGGTCTCTCCGCCCCGGGGGCCAGCCGTCCGGGGGGCGCTGGCGGGGGCCTTGCTTTCGGCAGAGGCGGGTTCCGCGGGCTCGGCCTGATCGGCCACGGGGGTGGTCACCTCGCTGGTGTTGGTGGTGATGTGCGGTCGGTTGATAATCAGCATAAAGACCGCCGTGGTCACCAGGATGCCCAGCAACAGCCCCGCCACGAAGCTGAGCACCGGGGAGCGCTCCTCGCGCTGGAACAGGCGGGAGTTGGACCACAGCATATCCAGCTCGTGCGGCAGCTCGTGATCGGCGCGCACGTAGACGCCGGGGGTTCTTTCTTGCAAATCTGCGGGCATCGGTCTCTCTTCTCCGAAGTCGGGGTCAAACTCTCTACGCAACATCTTATGGAACCTGTCGGTTGATTACAATGCAGTGTAAATTTTGTCGTTGTAAAAATTGATGACGGGGCCGGCCAAACACCTGTGCCCGCAACACGCCGGCGACCGGGAAACCCTGAAGCTGAACCGTTTTCTGGCCTTGTCGCCAACAGCACCTTGTTATTGTACTATACTTATTCCACCAAACGGTTTGTGTTAAGCAGCTTGTCTGTGATCTCCCCCCGTTTTTATCGTACCGACAGGAACCGCGATGTTATCCAAAGCCTACGAACCCCAGGACGTGGAAGCCCGCATCTACGCATTCTGGGAAAACAACCATCTCTTCAAGCCGGAGGTGCACCCGGACGCCCCCCAAAAGTTCAGCCTGGTCATTCCGCCCCCCAACGTGACCGGGGTACTGCACATGGGCCACGCTTTGGACAATACCATCCAGGATATCCTCATCCGCTGGCACCGGATGCGGGGACATAGAACCCTGTGGATGCCCGGTATGGACCATGCCGGCATTGCCACCCAGAACGTGGTGGAGCGCAACCTGCGGGCCGAAGGCAAGGGCAAGGACGATCTGGGTCGCGATGCCTTCGTGGACCTGGTGTGGGAATGGGCCAACGCCCGTAAGGTCGACATTGCCGGACAGTTCAAGCGGCTGGGCATTTCCCCGGACTGGGATCGCACCCGCTTTACCCTGGATGAAGGCTTGTCTCGGGCAGTGCGGCACGCCTTCGTACATCTTTACGACAAGGGATTGATTTACCAGGGCACCTACATTGTTAACTGGTGTCCCCGTTGTGTGTCGGCAATTTCCGATATCGAAACCGATTATGTGGACGAGGAAAGCTTCCTGTGGGAGATTGCCTACCCCCTCAGCGATGGCAGCGGCGCCTCCCTGGTGGTGGCCACCACCCGCCCGGAAACCATGTTTGGCGATGTGGCGGTGGCCGTCAACCCGGAAGACCCCCGCTACCAGAAGTTTATTGGTAAAACGGTGCGCCTGCCGCTGACCAGCCGGGACATCCCGGTGATTGCCGACCCATACGTGGACACGGCCTTTGGCACCGGGGCCCTCAAAATTACCCCGGCCCACGACCCCAACGACTTCAAGATTGGCATGCAGCATGGGCTGGAGCCGGTGTGGGTCATCGATGAACGGGGCCGCATTACCCCGGATGACTTTATTCCCGCCGAAATTCGGGGTCTGGATCGCTTTGAAGCCCGGAACCACGCAGAAGCCATGCTGCAAGCACAAGGCTTCCTGCTGCGCAAGCTGGAGCACGGCCACCGGGTGGGCCATTGCCAGCGCTGCCAGACCACCATCGAACCCTTGCTTTCCAAGCAGTGGTTTGTAAAAACCGGCCCCCTGGCCGAAAAATGCTTGCAAGCCCTGGAGGCGGGAGAGATTCGCTTCATCCCGGAACGCTGGACCAAGGATTACACCCGCTGGCTGACCGATATCCAGGACTGGTGCATCTCTCGCCAGCTGTGGTGGGGGCACCAGATTCCGGCCTGGCACTGCCAGCAGTGCCATCAGGTCACCGTGGCGGTTGATACCCCCCATGCCTGCACGCATTGCGGATCGGCCAGCCTGGAGCAGGACGGTGACGTGCTGGATACCTGGTTTTCTTCCGGCTTGTGGCCTTTTTCCACCATGGGCTGGCCGGATACCGAGGCCCCCGACTACCGGCAGTTTTACCCCACCGACGTGCTGGTCACCGGATTCGACATCATTTTCTTCTGGGTGGCCCGCATGACCATGTTCGGCCACGAGCTGACCGGGCGTTCCCCCTTCCACACCGTCTACATCCACGGCCTCATCCGGGATGAGAAGGGCCAGAAGATGAGCAAGTCCAAGGGCAACGTGCTGGATCCGGTGGTGATGATTGATGAGGTCGGCTGCGACGGCTTCCGCTTTGGCCTGACCAGCCTGATCACATATGGCGGCCAGGATATCAAGCTGTCGAAGGACAAGATCGACCAGGGCCGCCTGTTTGCCAACAAGCTGTGGAATGCCTCGCGCTTCGTGCTGATGAACATCGACCCCGAAGGCGGGGAGCGGGTGGACGATCAGCCCGTCGACCGCACCGCCCTCTCCCTGATGGATGAGTGGATTCTCAGCCGCTACAACACCGCCGTGCAGGAGGCCAACCGCCTGCTGGGCGAGTATAAGTTCGGCGAGCTGGCCGATACGCTGTATGAGTTCGTGTGGAACGGCTTTTGTGACTGGTATGTGGAGTATGCCAAGAAGCAACTGAAAGAGCCCGAGCACCGGGCCAACACCCAGCGCATCCTACTGCACGTGCTGGACGGCATTTTGCGCTTGCTGCACCCCATTATGCCCTATGTCACCGAGGAAATTTACCAGAAGCTGCCCCACCGCCGGCACCCGTCCATCATGATTGCGCCCTTTCCGCAGGCGGACGGTTCCCTCATCGATGTGGGCATCAACCAGCGCATCGATTACCTGCTGGAGACCGTGCGGGCGGTGCGTAACATCCGCCAGCAATACAATGTGCCGCACACCCAGGCGGTGCGGGTCACCATCATCACCGCCGAGGCCGCCGAGCGCCAGGCCATCGAAACCGGGCGCCCCATCCTCGATCACTTCGTCAAAATCGGGGAGCTGGCCATACAAGACCAGGTGAACGGACGCACCGAGCAGGCCGCCATCAACGTGGTGGGCCACAGCCGGGTGGTGGTGCACCTGGAAGGGGTCATCGACTTGGAGCAGGAGCTGGATCGGGTGCGGAAAAAGATGCAGGCCCTGCTGAAAGAGCAGGAGCAGCTCTACAAGATGATGTCCAACTTCGACTTCCTGGAGCGGGCCCCCGCCGACGTGGTGGAGAAAAACAAGGCCCGCCTGCAAGAGGTGAACAAGCAGGTGAAAGCCCTGGAAGACCAGTTGGAAGGCCTGGCCCGCTAGGGCTTAGGTTGCCAGCCCCCCGGGTTTTTCGATGGGCAGCACCACCTGGAACCGGCTGCCCTGGTTGGGGGTGCTTTCCACGGTGATGGTGCCCCCGTGCTTGTCCACAATCTGCTTGGAAAGGTAAAGCCCCAGCCCGGTGCCGCTGACCATCACCTCGGGGGGCTTGTTTTCGTCAAACAGGAAGTTCAGCACCTGCGGCTTGATGCCCACCCCGTCATCCTGCACGGTAATGGCCACCTGATCCTCCCACCAGTCGGTGGTGACCGCAATGCGGCCATTCTCCGGGGTATGGGTCAGGGCGTTCTGGATGAGGTTGTTGATGACGCGGTGGATTTCCAGGGGATCCACCCACACCGGGGGCAGCAGTTCGTCCAGTTCCAGGTCGATGCGCACGTTCTTGCTTTGGGCGGTGTACATAATCAGGTTGGCCACTTCGGCCCGGATCAGCTCGTTCAGGTTGATTTCCTCGCGGCGCAGGGCCACCCGCCCGGACTGGTACAGGTAGGACTTCAGCATGTTCTCAATCAGGCTGGCCATGTAGCGGTTGGACTCCACCATGGCATCCAGCACCTCGGCCTGCTCGGGGGTGGGGTTGCCAAAGTAGCCCTTCTTCAGCAACTCCAGCACCTGGAATTCCGCCGCCACCGGGGTCTTCAAATCGTGCACCAGGCCCATAATCTCATCCCGGCTGGTGTTGGGTCGCTGGGCGGGGTCGGGCTCGTTCCCGCCTCCCGGGGCAGCGGCGTGCTGGGTTTTTTCCTTCACGAACTTGTCGGTGGTCTGGTTCAGCCGGTTGTTCAGCCCCTTGAAGAGAATCTTTTGCAGGGGGGACATGAACTGCAAATCCGGTTTGATGGTTTCCTCAAACAAAATGTCCACGGTCACCTCGTTCATGGCGATGACGCTGGCGTTGCGCGTGGCATCCTTGCTGAGCAGGTACATTTCCCCGAACACTTCACCCGGGCCCAGTTCCTGGATGGGCACCAGCGTGCCGGGGCCTTCTTTGCGGCACACCAGCACCTTGCCGGAGCGAACCACGTAGCTCCGATCACCGCGGGTGCCCTGCTCAATAATCAGATCGCCCTTGCCGTAATGCTTGATCGGCATGCCTGCTCTTTCCGATTGCTTGCGAAAATCCCTGAAGCGGTGACCACTAGAAAAAGCGCTATCGAAATCATCTATCGGCACTGGGCCGTAAAACTAAAGCCAGCGGCAACATAACTTAAAACTCCCCCATGCCCGCTGGGGCCCCTGAAACGGCAAAAGGCCCGCCTGGGAAAGGCGGGCCTTGGCAAGAATGTGGAATGTCCTACAGGTTAAAGAACTTGATGAGGTCAAAGCCGCGAATGGCAGGTTTTTTCGGTTTGGGGGAACTGGCCGTGCGGGTGGTCAGCACCACCTGGTCGCCGTCGCCCTTTTTCCCTGGCCGGTTTTCGGGACGGCTGAAGTATTCCTGGCAACGCAGATCGGCCAATCGGGAAATGCGCTGGGTGGGGGTTTCGCCGAATTTGGGGTGATGGGCAGCGCCGAATTGTACGTTCATGCAGACGTATCCTTCTCTCTGGTTGGGTTGTTACAGGGTTTGAGGTGATGAGGGAATTAACAACACCCAATATAAAAGCGTCTTATGAAATTTTTGTGATACCTGGCCGGGCTTTTGTTGCAGGTTTGCAATCTTTTACAATTGTCGGAGGGTTTCGCGCCCCCGAAAAAGCAATCATTGTGTTCTTCCCGTTTTTTTGACAATAATTCTCAATAACCGTCCCGAAATTGGAAGCGGCGTTGCAGCGGATGAGTACCCTCCTCACTCTCGATCAAGCCCAGGTTGGCGACCGCCTGCGGGTGGCGCATATCCACGACCCGGAAACCGCCACCATGGCTATGCGGCTGGGAATTTCCAGCGGCGAGGTGCTGGAGCTGGCCTCCAAGGTGCCTGGTGGCCCCCTGGTGGTGCGTCGCGGCAAAATTGAGATTGCCCTGGGCCGGGCGTTGTGCCAGGCTATCGAGGTGGAAAAGCAGGCATGAGCATTCAAGTACCCCTGGATCCCGAAACCGTTCCCCCGGCCCCCCGGCCCGTGGCCGCCAGCCTCCAGCGCAAAGTGGTGCTGGCCGGCAATCCCAACGTGGGCAAGTCGCTGTTTTTCAATGCCTATACCGGCATGTACGTGAACGTGTCCAACTTTCCGGGCACCACCATCGATGTGCCCAAGGGCAACCTGGATGAACGCACCCTGCTGATGGATACTCCCGGCGTGTACGGCCTGTCCGCCATGAGCGAGGAGGAAGTGGTGGCCGAGCAGGCCATCCTGGGTGCCGACGCGGTGATTAACGTCATCAGCGCCCTCAGCCTGGAGCGGGATCTGTTCCTCACCCAGCAGCTCATCGATTATGGCAAGCCCCTGGTGGTGGCGGTGAACCAGATGGACGAGGCTCAGGCCCGGCACCTGGAAATCGATTTGAATTCGCTTGAAAAACTGCTGGGCGTGCCGGTTTATCCTACCGTGGCGGTGGAAAACCGGGGCCTGTCCGAGGTGAAAAACGCCATTGCCAAGGCTCGCCAGGGAAATGCCACCCACGATTGCCCCGGGCCCGAGGAGCTCAAGCTTCTGGAAGCCGATCTGGGCAAGCGCATGCAGATTTACGGCCTGCGCCGGGCGCATGTCAACGCCATTGCCCGCCAGGTGGTCACCGATTGCACGCAGCCCGGCACCGTGCGGGAGTTGCTGTCGCAAAAAATCGGCCAGGCCCTGCTGAACCCGGTGGTGGCCTTTATCAGCATGCTGGCCATCCTGGCCGCCCTGTACCAGGTGATTGGCATCTGGGTGGCCGGCGATCTGGTCGACTTCACCGAGGGCAAAATCATGCTGGGGCAAGACAGCGGCACCTGGCCGGGCATTGTACCGGTCATGCAGGGCGTCATCCGGCAGGTGTTTGCCGAGGGCGGCTTTATGTACACCGTGCTGGGCGGGGAGTTCGGGGTGTTGACCATGAGCGTGCAGTACATCTTCGGGGTGCTGTTTCCCCTGGTGCTGGGATTTTACGTCTATATCTCCATCCTGGAGGACTGTGGGTATCTGCCGCGCATTGCGGTCATTTCCGATGGCCTGCTCAACCGCATCGGCCTGAACGGGCGGGCGGTCATCCCGCTCATCCTGGGCCTGGGCTGCGTGACCATGGCCACGGTATCCACCCGGGTGCTGACCTCCAACCGGGAACGCACCATCGCCTCCACCATTTTGGCCATTACCATTCCCTGCTCCGCCCAGCTGGGGGTGCTTATCGCGCTGATGGCCAAGGCGGGCGGCCTGAGAGCCTGGGCCGTATACTGCGCTGCCCTGTTTGCCATTCTGATTGTCCTGGGAACCGCGCTCAACAAGCTGTTGCCGGGGCGCTCCACCAGCCTGATCCTCGATCTGCCCCCCATGCGCATGCCCAGCCTCAAGAACATCGCCCGCAAAACCTGGGTGCGCACCGTGGTTTTCCTCAAAGAAGCCGCCCCCCTGTTTATGCTGGGCTCCCTGCTGGTGGCGGTGCTGCAGGCCACCGGCTTGCTGGTGGCCATTCAAACCGCGCTGGGGCCGGCCATCAAGGCGGTGCTGCACCTGCCCGCCGAAACGGCCCAGGTCTTCATTATGGGCCTGGTGCGGCGCGATTTCGGGGCGGCGGGCCTGTACTTCATGACCGATCGCATCACCCCCGAGCAGCTGTTGACCTGCCTGATGGTGATTACCCTGTTTGTGCCCTGCTTTGCCTCCGCCATGGTCATCTGGAAAGAGCGGGGGGTAAAAGAGGGCGTGGCCGTGCTGCTGGGTTCCTGGGGGCTGGCCTTCGGGGTGGGGGCGCTGCTGGCCCGCCTGCTGGAAGCGGTTCCCCTGCTTTAGGGTAAAACCCCCCAGCCGGATGAGGCGGCCCGCCCGGTCAGGCCCTACTCTGAAAGTAGCCAGTTTACGAGAGAGAAGGGGTCTGCATGAATTTTGATACCGCGGCCAAGATTGGGCTGGGTTTGCTGAAGCACCACGACGAAATCGGCAAGTTGCTGGGTGGCGCCGGTAAGCTGCTGGGCGGGGAGGGGGCCGGCAAGCTGGCCGACCGCTTTGCCGGGGCCCTGGCCAAAAAGCTGGACAAGCTGGAAGCCGATCCGCCGCCGGGGGGCGTGAATACCTTGCAGGCCCTGCGCAATTTCGCCTACTTCGATGCCGACCGCAACGGGCGGCTCACGCGGGATGAACTCACCGCCGGCCTGCAAAAGCTGGAGTCGGCTGGGCTTGCTTCCCCGCAAAACCAGCAGTTGCATTCCCTGGGCAGCCAGTTGCTGGCCAAATACGACCAGGCCGCCGCGCTGGACGGCGACAACCAGACGGTCAGCTACCTCGATCTGGGTACCCTGGCCGCCAAGGACGGGCGGGCCATGTTCCTGTCCGATGCCGACTGGGGTAAGCTCTCCGGCTAGTGCCGGTTAGTCGGCCAGCACCTTGGCCACGGCCAGGGTAATCAGCTCTGGTGCGCCGGGCAAGTTGGCCTTGGCCATGGCACGGGCGGCTTCCGCCAGGGTGGCCCCGGTGGTGGTCAGATCGTCCAGGATAATCACGCGTTGCCAGTGCCTCCAGGCATTTTCTGGCACGGCCATGCCATGGGCCACATTGCGGTAGCGGGCTCGGCGGCCTTCCAGGCTGTGCTGGGGTGCGGTTTCCCGCACCCAGGCGAGGCTTTGCGGGGCGTATTCGTAGCCAAAATGCCGGGCAAAGCGCCGGGCAACAGGGGCCAGGTGTGGGGTCTTGCCCGCGTGCGGGGGCACCGGTACCACGGCGGTATTTTCAGGGTGCAGCCCGCCCAAGGGGACTTGCTTCCAGTAGTCGATGAGGATGTCGGCCAGCAGGGGCACGTCCTGGTGGCGCTCGTAGAACTTGTAGCCATAGATCAGCCGCTTCAGGGGCGGGGTGAAGTGGCTGGCCGCAAAGCCGGCATAATCGGGCAGCGCGATCAGGGGTTCGGGCGGGCGCAGGCCCAGCTGTCCTGCGCAGGGCGGGCAAAACAGGCGTTCTCCGCCGTGGGGGAGGGCTTGGGCACATTGGGCGCAGGCGGGGCTTTTGAGGGCGCCCTGCAATTTTTCCAGCAAACTGGCCAGCATGGTAATACCGCCTTGCGAAACTTGCCCCATGATAAAAGGCCCGCCCGGCCCGCGCGAGGGGATGTGAAAAAAGGTCAACTGCATTTTCAAAAAAGCTCAGTAACATACCAATATCAGTGCAGCCGCAATGCCGGGAGAGCCGCCAGTGGAAAGCTTCTTGCAATGGGTCGAATGGATGGATCGCTTTCTGCGGGTGGGCCTGTTTTGTAACCACAGCCGCACGCCGGCCTCCGAGGGCAAGTGCCACTGCCCCGACTGCGGGCGGGGGGTGGTGATGCAATGGGTGGTACTGCGGTGTGTCGGCTGCAACGTGCGCCGGGACAGCCGTTATATGCTGCGGCGCCTGGTTCCCGCCGATCGGTGCTGTACCCACTGCGGAGAGTCCGGTTACCGACTGGATTACCTTGATTCTCCCGCGTTCTACCAGCTGCAAAAGGCCAGCCTGCTGGTGCAGGAGGAAAGCGAATTCCTGCGCCGGCGTTTTGACTGGGTTGGGGCCACCGTCAGCCCCGCCGCCCCACCCCTGGCCGAAAAGCTTTTGCAATCGTTCAGCGATACCCTCTCCCGCGCCCGCCCCTGGTGGCCGGAGCCTGTGTGCCTGCCGGTACCGGTGCGCGGCCTGTAAGGCCAGCCCTGAAACCGACGACGACGACTTCCTCCCTCCTACCGATTTTCCGCTGCCGCGCCCGTCTCTGGCGCGGCCTTTCTGTTTTGCACCCCTGTGAAGCCGATTCCGGCGCTAGCCGAACGTTTTGAACGACAGGTCGATGTTTTTGTCGATGACCTTTTGCACAGCCTCGATTTCGGTCTGCACCGCCTGCTGCTGGCTGTCCACCCGGCGCAGCTGCAATTCCAGCGATTTGTCCAGGCTTTGCAGGCCGTTGATGCGCAGCTGAATCTGCACCGCGGTGGGCGAGTCGGGTTCCAGCGTGCTCAGGATGGTAAAGAGCTGGTTGGTGACGTTGGCCAGCTGCATGCGCGATTGGTTGATCTGTTGCCCGGTCAGCTCCAGATCGCTCTTTCTCGCGGTTAAGGTCAGAAACCTTGCCTGACTGGCTGCAAGTCCCACGGGTGCGTGCCTCTCGTTTGGTTACGCGTAAGGATACCGAGCGGTGTATCGGAAAAAACAAAGCTGAACTTTAGCTTTGTAACGGATTATGACGGCCCCGGGGCCCGGCTGGGAGAGGGCGATCCGAGGGGGTGGGACGATGCGTCCGGGTTGGACGCCATGCCGGGTGGCGGGCGGGCCGGATCCGCCCGCCGGGGACTGTGGCGCTTATGCTATGATGACTGCTTGTCATGAGTCTTGCCGCAGAAGTTCAAAAGCGTCGCACGTTCGCCATCATCTCCCACCCGGACGCCGGGAAGACGACCCTGACCGAAAAGCTCCTGCTTTACGGCGGGGCGGTCAACCTGGCCGGATCGGTGGCGGCCAAAAAGCAGCAGCGCCAGGCCACTTCCGACTGGATGGCCCTGGAGCGCCAGCGGGGTATTTCCATTACCTCCACTGTGCTGAACTTCGAGTACGAGGGCTTTCACGTTAACCTGCTGGATACCCCCGGCCACCAGGACTTCAGCGAGGATACGTATCGTACCCTGATGGCCGCCGACAGCGTCATTATGCTGCTGGATAACGCAAAAGGGGTGGAAACCCAGACCAAGAAGCTGTTTAAAGTCTGCGCTCGGCGAAAAATCCCGGTGGTTACTTTTATCAACAAGCTGGATCGCCCCGGACGCGAGCCCCTGGAGCTGCTGGACGAGGTGGAGCAGCTTTTCGGCATCAAGACCTGCGCCTTCAACTGGCCGGTGGGCATGGGCGATACCTTCAAGGGGGTGTACGACCGGCGGGGGCGTCAGCTGCACCTGTTTGAGCGCACCGAGCACGGCAAGTACAAGGCCCCGGTGTCCGTTGCCGATATTCATGACGATGCGGTCAAAGACCAGCTGCCGGCGGATGTCTACCGGCAACTGGTGGAGGAGCTGGAAATCCTAGATATGGCCGGGGAGGAGTTCTCCGAGGAACTCTTCCTGCAAGGGGGCATGACCCCGGTGTTCTTTGGTTCGGCGGCCACCAACTTCGGGGTGCAGCTGTTTCTGGATTACTTCCTTAGGCTGGCCCCGCCCCCGGGGGCCCGCAAAACCGACAATGGCCCGCTGGCCCCGGATCATCCCCACTTTTCCGGCTTCATCTTCAAAATCCAGGCCAACATGGACCCCAACCACCGGGATCGCATTGCCTTTATGCGGGTGTGCTCCGGCCAGTTTGCGCGGGACATGCAGGTAAAGCATCCCCGCAGCGGCAAGATGATCCGGCTTTCCCACTCCCACCGCCTGTTTGGCCAGGATCGGGAAATCGTGAACGAGGCCTTTGCCGGCGATATCGTGGGCCTCAGCAGCAACGATCAGTTTGCCATCGGCGATACGCTGTGCCTGGGCCAGTCCTTCGAGTTCGAGCCCATTCCCTCCTTTGCCCCGGAATGTTTTGCCCTGCTCAGCAACCCCAACCCCTCCAAGTACAAGCAGTTCCAGAAAGGCATCGACCAGTTGCGCCAGGAGGGGGCCATCCAGGTGATGTACTTTGCCGATGCCGCCCAGCGCAACCCGGTGCTGGCCGCCGTGGGGCAGCTGCAGTTTGAGGTGGTGCAGTACCGCTTGCAAAGCGAGTACGGGGTGGAAACCCGCATCGAGCCTTTGGGAGAATATACGCATGCCCGCTGGCTGGTGGGCGATCCCGACGCGCTGGATCGCGTGGAATGGATTGTGAACGCCCGCAAGGCGGTGGATGCCGATGGCCGCCCGGTGGCGCTGATTAAGGGGGAATGGGCGCTGAACTACATGATGGAGCGCAACCCGGACATCCGCTTTTCGGACGTGCCGGCTTAGCGTTTCCCCGGTACAATAGTGCCAGGATATTGTTGAGCGTCGGGTGGCATCATGGCAGAAGGCAGTGACAACAAGAAAAAGTGGCTGATGTTTGGCTGCGGGGGTTGCCTGGTGGTACTGCTTATCGTCGTGGGCCTGTTGGTTGCGGCGGGAAGCTGGTTCCAGAAGATGGGCAGCGAATCGACCCAGGGCATCTTTGGGGAAAAATACCAGCCCAAAGGCTATACCGCCGTGCCGGTGCCGGTAGGCATTGCCGGGGGCAGCAGCGTGGCCATGGTCAGTGGCCAATCCATGATTCTCACCATCAAGACCCCCATCGATGCCGACTCGGCCAAGATCATCAGCAGCGGCAACGAGGGCGTGCTGAAGGGATACATGGAAAGCGTGGTGGCCCCGCAACTGAACGCCGCCAACCAGCAGGGTTCCAACGGCAAAATTGCCCTGGAACGCATGGAAATGGTGAAGCTGCCCGGCGGCAAGAGCATCCCGGCCAGCATCGGCACCCTTACTCAGCAGGCCAACGGCCAGACGGTGGGCCTGGTGGTCATGCTGGTGCCCCAGCCCGATAACCAGGTGATTTACATGATGGGCATGGGCATGAAACGCGAGGACATCGCCAAGCAGCAGGCCGGCTTGCTGGCCGAGATGACCGCCATTGTCACCGACAGCGACATCGACGACCGCATGCCCTGAGGCTGTTGTCCCCCAAAGCGCCACAACCCGCCCGGGTACGGGTTTTTTGCGGAGGCCCCCCGTTGGCCCGTCCTTGGGTATAATGGAAGGGTATTACGGTTGGCAGGCGGGAGAGCGCTGATGGCGGAGAACGATACCAAGAAGTGGATTTTTATTGGCTGCGGGGGCTGTCTGGGCATCCTGGTGCTGGTGGGCATCCTGCTGGCCATCGGCGGGGCGCAGCTGTTCGGCAAGTTGCAGGAAGGTTCCAATAAATCGGCCCAGGCTGTTTTTGGGGAAAGTTACAAAGTGCCTTCCCAGTACACCCCCCTGGGCATGACCGTGGGCGAAGGGGCGCAGGCCCAAAGCTTTATCACCCTGCTGGACATGAAAAACCAGCGGGCTGTGATTGCCATGAAGATGCCCGTGGATGAGGCCGCCAGCCAGGCGCTGACCAGCAACGATCCCAACACCATCAAGCAGGCCATGGATAAAATGGCCGTCGAGATGCAGGAGTCCAGCAGCAAGAGCCAGAGCGGCAGCCGCATGGAAGAGATGCAGGTGGATGACGTGCATGTCATGCAGATTGCCAACGGCAAGATGGTGCCGGTGGCCTACCTGCGCGGCAAGGAGGATGGCAAGGAAACCCCCGGGGCGATGGTGGCCGTGGTGCAGAACGATCATACCCAGGTGGTGCTGATGGGCATGGCCCAGGCCGCCGGCACGGATGCCGAAGCCTTCAAGAAGGCCCAGCAGGATATTGAGGACGAGCTGCTGAACGTAATGCAGGCCAGCGAAATCGACGATCGCATCCCCTAGGTCAGCGGGCTAGTCGAAATAACGCTTCAGGAACCGTCCCGTATAGGAGGCTTCGCAAGCGGCCACCTGGCGGGGCGTGCCCTGGGCCACCACGTAGCCGCCCCGATCCCCGCCCTCGGGCCCCATGTCGATAATATGGTCGGCCACCTTGATGAAATCCAGGTTGTGCTCGATGACCACCACGGTGTTGCCTTGCTCTACCAGGCGGTTCAGGATGTGGATGAGCTTTTCCATGTCCGCCCAGTGCAGGCCGGTGGTGGGTTCATCCAGCAGGTAGAGGGTGCGTCCGGTGCTGCGCTTGCAGAATTCGGTGGCCAGTTTTACCCGCTGGGCCTCCCCGCCGGATAGCGTGGTGGCGGGCTGCCCCAGCTTGATGTAATGCAGGCCCACGTCCTTTAGCACGCCCAGCATGGTCTGGATTTTGGGGATGCGCTCAAACACCTCCCAGGCTTCGGCCACGGTCATGTCCAGCACGTCGGCGATGGTATGCCCCTGGTAGGTCACTTCCAGGGTTTCCGGGTTGTAGCGTTTGCCGTGGCACACTTCACAGGTAATATGCACGTCCGGCAGGAAGTTCATTTCCTTCACGATGATGCCGTCGCCCTTACAGGCCTCGCAGCGCCCCCCGGCCACGTTGAAGCTGAAACGGCCCGGCTTGTAGCCTCGAATTTTCGCTTCCTCGGTGTTGTGGAACACGTTGCGGATGGAATCGAAAATACCGGTATAAGTCGCCGGGTTGCTGCGCGACGATCGCCCGATGGGGGACTGGTCGATGGGGATCATCTTGTCAATGTGCTCCAGGCCGCTGATGGCCTCGTAGCCTTCCGGGCGCACCAGGTGCGAGCCAAAATGATAATGCACGGCCTCGTATAAAATATCGAACACCAGGGTCGACTTGCCCGAGCCGGACAGCCCGGTCACGCAAATCAGCTTTTCCAGCGGGAAGTCCACCGTCACGTTCTTCAGGTTGTGAAAGTGGGCGTTGTGGATGGTGAGCGCCAGGCCGTTGCCGGGCCTGCATTGGGCGGGAATTTTAATGGCCCGCTTGCCGGAGAGATACTGGCCGGTCAGGGAATCCTTGGCTTTCAGCAGGGCGGCGGGCGGCCCCTGCGCCACGATGCGCCCCCCGTGCACCCCGGCCTCGGGGCCAATGTCCACCACCCAGTCGGCGGTGCGGATGGTTTCCTCGTCGTGCTCCACCACAATCAGTGAGTTGCCCTGGTCCCGCAGGCGGCACAGGGTTTGGATCAGCTGGTGGTTGTTGTACTGGTGCAGGCCAATGCTGGGTTCATCCAGAATATACAGGATGCCCGACATGGTGGAGCCTAGCTGCGAGGCCAGCCGGATGCGCTGGGCCTCCCCGCCGCTCAGGGTGGCCGCCGGACGGGCCAGCGTCAGGTAATCCAGGCCCACTTCCACCAGGAAGCGCAGCCGCTGTTCCACTTCCAGCAGGGGTTGGCGGGCCACGGCCATCTGGAATTCCGAGAGCCGCGGGGCCAGCCCCTGAATGAACCGCATGGCCTCGGTAATGGGCATGCGGCAGATTTCATCAATGTTTTTGCCCTCGGGTTTGGGGCCCAGGCTCACCGCCAGGCTGAAGGGCTTCAGGCGGGCCCCCTGACAAGCCGGGCAGCGGTGCTCGCGCATGAAAGTGCGGATGTAATGCTGTACGCTATCGGAGCCATGCCGCATGCGGCGCTTCATAATGTTGACCACCCCGTCAAAGCCAGAGACGAAGTCGAACCAGTCCGATTCGTCCTCGTCCTCGCCGCCCGCGTCGAAGTCGTAGCCCTCCTTCACCAGGGCGTCGGCATGCGCGTCCGGCGTGAATTCGCCGTACAGCAGGAAGTTCCGGGCCTCCGGGGCCAGGCTTTCAAAGGGCACCTCCACCGGGATGCGGTGTTTTTTGCCCAGTTTCCTGATGAAGGTGGGGTAGTAGCGCCCGGTGAGTTTTTCCAGGGGGGCAATGGCCCCTTCCAGCAGGGTTTTTTGCGGCTCGGGCACCAGCAGGTCGGCGGCCAGCTCATGCACCACGCCCAGCCCCTCGCACACTGGGCAGGCCCCGTAGGGCGAGTTGAAGCTGAACAGGCGGGGAGACATCTCCTCCACGGTATCGTTGTCCGAGGCCAGGTGGCGGCTGAAAACCTGCTCGGCGGGCCGGGCTTCGGGGTCCATGTTCTGCACGATGACATAGCCGTCCGACTTTTTCAGGGCCGCCTCCAGGGCTTCCATGAGCCGCTGGCTAATGGGTTCTTCGTGCTTCAGCACGATGCGGTCAATGACCAGCTCAATATTGTGCAGCTTGTTGCGTTCCAGGCGGTAGTCTTCCGGCAGTTCCTCCAGCAGGTGCATGTGGCCGTCAATGCGCACCCGCACGTAGCCTTCCTTTCGCCATTGCCGGAACTGGGCGTTGTATTCCCCCTTGCGGCCCCGCACCACCGGGGAGAGCACTTGCAGCTTGCTGCCTTCCGGCATGCCCCACACGGTGTCGTGGATACTTTGCAGGGAGTGGGTGGTGAGCGGTTCGCCGGTTTCCGGGGAGTGCGGGATGCCGACTTTGGCGAACAGCAGTCGCAGGTAGTCGTAGATTTCCGTAACCGTGCCCACCGTGGAGCGAGGACTGCGCGAGGTTGACTTCTGGTCGATGGCAATGGCCGGCGACAGCCCCTCAATGCTTTCCACGTCCGGTTTCTCGAACTGGCCGATGAATTGCCGGGCGTAGGAGTTGAGGCTTTCCACGTAGCGGCGCTGGCCTTCGGCAAAGAGGGTGTCGAAGGCCAGCGAGGATTTGCCGGAGCCGGAAACGCCGGTGAACACTACCAGCTTGTCCCGGGGCAGGGTCAGGCTGACATCGCACAGGTTGTGCTCGTTGGCGCGGTGAATGCGGATTTCGTCCATAACCTGATTATTCTTTAAACATAGGGCGCATGGCAGCCCTCTCCTGGCAGGGACGGCCCTCTGTGAACTTTTGTTCTGCCGGCGATATCAGTGGTATATCAAAAGCGCCCGCACATTCAAGTTCTGGCCCCCGCGCCCGATAACGTCCGTGGAGGAAACCGGGACCGACCGATGGAATTTTTCAAGCTGGAACCTGCCGAAACCGATGACGGGACGCTGCAAGCGCCCCTGTCTGGCGAATCGCCGCCGGAATCCCGCACCCAGCCCCGCCAGCCCCTGTTCAAGCAGGATCCCCTGCCCGGGGTGGAGCTGGGCAACCATGTCTCGCTGAGCGCTTATATTTCCAGGCATCTGGAAGGCGGGCGCCAGGCCGCCCCGGAGGGCTCCCCCACCCTGCCCGGCCCGCTGCCCCCGCCTGCCGGCAGCGAGACCCGGGAGTATAAGCCCGAAGGGCAGTTTCTGAACACCCTGGACGTGGATATGACCGCCGGGTTGGAGCAGTATATGCCCACCCCGCTGTTTCGGTTGCGGGTGATGAAAAAGCGGCTGGACGGCGAGATTGCCGATCTCCGCCAGCGGGTCAACAAGATGGAGCGCTTGAACGATCAACCCCGGGAACTGCGGGAGAACATCGAGGTCATCCGCCGGCGCATTGCCACCCTGGAAGCCCACCAGCGCCAGGTAAGCCGGCAGCTGGAAGCCTTGCTGGCCATGGGGCCCCTGTTTTTCGAGATTTCCCAGGTCTATGAGCGTTGGCAGGCCTGGCTGGGCCGTGGCTTCGACCGGGCGCAGGCCGGGGTGGCCAACCTGCTGTTTGGCCCGGCCCGCCAGGAGTTGGTGCAGCTGGGCGAGGAACTGGGCGCGCTGACCGAGGTGCTGGATGAGCGGTTCCGGGATGCCACCGTGACCCAGTCCGAGATCAGCCACCTCATCAACCGCTACGATGCCACGCTTCGCCAGATGGAGGCGGCTTCCCTGCGCATGCGGAGCGAGGGCTTCTGGCAACGGCTATGGCAACCCCTGCGCGGTCTGGTAAAATAAGAGGCAATCATTGTCCGGAACCCAGACCGCCCTATGAGCAGATACGGCCGCCGTCGCCGGCAGCGCAAGATTTATTTCGACAGGTTCTATCTCAATCCCGGCTTCCAGTACCTCAGCACCATCGTGAGCGCCATCCTGCTTTCGGGGCTGGTGTTTTCGGGGTTCCTGCTGTTCCGGTTCACCGATGAGGAGGATCTCATCTCCCGGGGCAAGATGCAGATGCGGGAACAAAAGGTGGCCGATGCCCTGAAAACCTTCCAGACCCTGGTCAACAGCCATCCGGGCAGCTACGAGGGCCACCTGCTGCTGGGGCAGGCATATCTGGCCACCGATGAGCGCCGCAAGGCGGAGCAGGAGTTCCAAATTGCCGCCTCCCTGAAAAACCACACCCAGGGCGACAGCTCGGCGGAAATCGCGCTGAGTAAGGTGGCCATGGCCCGGGGCGATTTTGAAAAGGCGGAGCAAATGCTGCTGGCCACCTGGAAACGCACCCGCCGCCAGGACAAAGACGTGAAGCAAGCCCTGTACGAGCTGTACGAGCAGTGGGGCAACCACCTGAACAGTGCCGAGCACAAAGACTACGGGGCCATCATTGGCAAGTACGAGTTTGCCCTGCACTACGTGAAAGACCTGGAGGCCGAGCAAGCCATCCAGGAAAAGATGATCGAGGCCATCCAGGTGTACAGCGACCAGTTGCTGACCCAGAAGAATTATGAGGAGGCCATCAAGCACCTCAAGCTTTCCCTGCGCATGAAGTATCTGCCGGATACCCTCTTGCGCATTGCCGACAGCTACACCCGCATGGGCGATCTGGACCAGGCCATCGACTGGTACCGCAAGGCCTATTCCACCAGCCCGGACAGCGTGGGCCTGCGCTATACCCAGGCCCTGGTGCAGAAGGCCCAGCAGCTGCTGGCCGAGAAAAAGCCGGAAGATGCCCAGAAGTACTTCGACGAGGCCGACCAGGTGAGCAAGCAGTCCAAGCTGCCCCTGCACGCCCTGTACCCGGTGAACGTGGCCAGCGTGAAGATTTCCTACGACATCGACGAGGACACCGGCGAGTTTGAGCCCAAGGTGGAGGTGAAGTTCGTCAACGACGCCCCCCGCACCCTGAATTACCTGGTGGGCAAGGCGGAGTTCGTCTCCGGGGATGAGACCCTATCTGAAACCACCGAGGTAATTGCCGATCCGGATCATCCCCTGCCGCTCAAGGGCGATAAAAAAAGCAGCCGTTCGGTGACGTTCAAGCCGGAATCCGGGCTGAGCCTGCATGCGCTCTCCGGCAACAAGTTCACGGTGAAGATTTCCATCGCCTACCAGGACGGGGAAGGGCAGCAGTGGAAGGTGAAAACCATCCAGGAAGCCATCCTCAAGCACGGCGGCGGCCAAAGCGAGGCCACCAAGCCGGTTTAATGCCTGGCCCCGGAAGCCTTCTCCTGGCTGGGTGGGGCCGTACCCGGGCCACCGTTTGTGGCGGGCTTGAGCAGCCAGCCTTGCACGGTCTGCCCTGACCAGCCCAGCCACAACGGGGTGGCGGTGAGCAGCAGCCAGTTAAAGACCGGCAGGTTTTGCAGCGGGCTGAAGGCGGCAATCTGGAACAGGGCCAGCCACAGCCCGGCCTCCCGCAGGCGGGAGGCTTCCGGCAGTAGCAGCAGTAGGGGGTAGAACATCAGCAGGTACCAGGGGTGGAACTTGGCGCTGATCACGCAAATCATCACCAGCATGACCAGGCCGGTTTCGGCCACCACGTCCACCCGTTGGGGGTTGGGCAAGCGCAGGAAGCGCCAGCAGCGCCAGCCAAAAAAGCCGGTGAAGGCGGCCCAGAATACCGGCTTGAGGGTGGCCAGCCAGCGGCCCTCCAGGGCGTCGGCATCCCAGCCGGTAAACCACTTGAGGGGGTAGTAATACAGGCTACCCAGCCCGGCAATCAGCGAATGTTGGGGCTTTCCGGCATTGTCCAGCATGTCCTTCCAGGGCCAGGGCTCCCCGCTGTTCAGGTAAGACAGGCTCAGCCACCAGATGAGCAGCCCGGATACCACCAGCCCTCCCAGCAGCGCCTTGTATTGGCGGGTTTTTACCAGGTACAGGCCGATAAACGGCAGGGCCAACAGCGAGGCGTACTTGGTGAGAATGGACAGCGTGAGCAGCGGCAGGCTAAGCCAGGCCCGGCGCGGAAACCACAGGGTGGCCAGGCTGCCCAGCAGTAGCAGGACGAGCAGCAGGTCGTTGTGTCCATTGGCCAGCCCATGCAGCAATACCAGGGGGCTGGCGCCGAACCAGAATGCGTCCAGCCAGGGCCGCTTGCGCTCCAGTTTCCCGGACAGCAGGAAAATAAGCCACAGGCAGCCCCCAAAGGCCAGCCAATTCAAAGTTTTAAAGATGAGGAAAGCCCACAAAAAGTGTCCCCCCGACAGCCAGGTCAGCCATGCGGCCAGTCGGGCGAAGAAAAAGCCGTAGGGACAGGGGTTATATACCCAGTGTTCGTGGAACATGGGCTGGCTGCGCCAGCCGTCAATTTCCGCCACGGTGGTGGTGTAGGGGTTTACGGCATACAGGCTCTGTTGGGCGCCCCGGTTGATGTAGCCGTACAGATCGCTGGAGTGGAAGGGCACCACCGCCACCAGGGTCAGTCCCAGCAGCAGGCAGCCGGTCAGAATCAGGGAGGCATCCTGCATGGCCGGGGCCTGCGATTGTCCGGCAATCAGGCGAAGGCCTTTTAGAAACAGGGCGGTGCACAGGCCGATGGCGATGAGCAGGGCTCCCTTGGCCAGGATGGCCGCCGCCGGGTCGGGCAGCCCGGGGATGCCCCAGAAGGCGGCGTCCCAGGCTTGCGGCAGCCAGCGGGAGACCGTGGCATCGTCGGCCCCGGCGTATAGCAGACACAAAAAAGTGGGGGCCAGCATCAGCCAGTACAACAGGCCGCTTTGCAGGATCAGGCGGTGGAGGGCCTGGCCAAACGCGCTCAATTCCGTCTTCAGGGGCGCTGCCATCGGGACGCCCCTTCAATCCAAACGGCCATGGCCTGGGTTGTGGCAGCCAGAAGCCGGTTTTCCGGCGGTTCTTCGCTGCCTGGCGCGGACTGCCAGAGTACCAGATCCGCCTGCTTCCCGGCTTCCAGGGTGCCAATGGCATGCTCCCACCCCATCACCCGGGCGCCGTCGTAGGTCATGGCCTTCAGGGCGGTGCGGGCGTCCCAGCCGTGCAGTTGCATGGCCAGCCGGGCCTCGGCGCGCAGGTCCAGATCCTCGGTGCTCAGTTTGCCGTCGGTGCCCAAGCCCAGGGGAATGCCGCTTTCCCTCCAGTCGGGGTAATCCAGGGTTTTCCCGTGCAGGGCCAGGTTGCTGCGGGGACAATGGGCCACCCGCCCACCGGCCTCCGCCAGGGCTTCCCGGTCCAGGCGGTTGGTATGCACGGCATGGGCCACAGTCATGCCCGCCGTCAGCAGCTTGAATCGCTCCAGGTAGGCCATGGGGGTTTCGGCGGGAATGCTGGGCCCGAAGTGACGCCCCAGCACCCGTTCATGAAATGGCTGGATCTCGCTGGGCAAGCCCCGCAGGTAATCCACTTCCGCCTGGAACTCGGCCACGTGGGTATGCACCCGGGGGGTGCCCAGGGCATCCAGCATGGCCTGCCAGGCTTCCGGGGACACATTGTAGGGGCTGTGCGGCGAAATCCCCACCGCCAGGCGTGGATGCCCCCGGTAGCGCTCCGCCAGCGCCCGGTAGCGGGCCAGGGGTTCTTCTATGGACACGTCCGGGGCGGGGTGGACAAATTCAACGGCCACCTGGGCCCGCATGCCCGCCACTTCCAGGCATTCCAGGCTTTCCGGGCCGGAGGCCACATCGTTGATGCAGGTGGTGCCGAAGCCCAGCAACTCTTGAATGCCGGCTTCGCAACGCTGGCGGCGCGATTGCGGGGTGCTTGCCGCCTGCTTGTTACGCTGGATGACCGCCAGCAGCCATTCGGTAAAAGGTTGCCCGGGCGTCCTGGGCAGGGGCTGCGGTTCCGTTTGCTCCAAGTGGGTGTGTACATTGACCAGCCCCGGGGTCAGCAGGCTGCCCGGCTCAGGAGCGGGAGCCGAAGCGCTTTCCCCCAGCTCCGCCAGCGCTCCCACGGCCATCAGGCGTCCGCCTTCCACGCGCACGAAGCCCCGGTGCACCGGCGGCCCCGCGACGGGCAGCACCCATTCGGCGGTCAGAATTTGCGAGGGGGGGAGGGCAGCTTCCTTCATGGCGATTTTATTCTAAAATAAAGGAACCCATGATTCCTTGTGATGGAAAGGCACCCCTATGCGGGACAACCCCGAAAAAGTCATGCTGTTTATCTTCCCGGTCGTCACGTTTGGCCTGTTCGTAGTTGCCATTGCCCTGTGGTGGCTGGTTCAAACCTACGTCGTTCCCCACTAGCGGCCTGGATTGCCTTTTGTGAGCAAGCGTACCTTTCTGTCCCCCCAAATCAATCCGCTGGTGGTGGGGCTGGTGCGGGCCCTGATGCCGCTGCTCAGGAAAACGCTGTTCGGGGGGCTTGAGATTTGTATTGAGGAGCGCAGCCTGGAAACGCTGCGCCGCTATAAGGGTCAGCGCATGCTGCTGTTGCCCAACCACCCCACCGGGGAAGAGCCCCAGGTGCTGTTTGAGGTGGCTACCCAGCTGGATGAGGTGTTCAACTTTGTGGCCGCCCGCGAGGTGTTCGACTGGGAGCATGGCTTTCGGGGCTGGCTGCTGCGGCGGGTGGGGGTGTATTCCGTCATCCGGGGCGCGGCGGATCGGGAGTCGTTCATGACCTCCAAGAAGATCCTGATGGAGGGTCGCAATCGCCTGGTCATCTTTATCGAGGGGGAGATTTCCCGGGGCAACGACACCCTGATTCCATTCGAGCCGGGGGTGATCCAGCTGGGCTACTGGGCGCAGGAATCCCTGGCCAAGGAGGCCCGCAAAAAAGGGGACGACAAGGAGTATCCCCCCGTGTACGTGGCCCCGGTGGCCATCCGCTACTACTTTAAGCCCGGGGTGGAGGTGGCCATCGAGCAGGGGCTCCAGAACCTGGAAAAGGCCGTGGGTGTGACCCCCCAGGCCGACTGGGATCCCTACCGGCGCATCCGGGCCATCGGGGAGCAGGTGTTACGGGTGCTGGAGCGGGAGAACCACATGGTGCCGGTGCCGGAAACCTCCCTGACCGAGCGGGTGGAGGCCATCAAAAACCGCATGCTCAAAAAAATGGAGCTGTTCCTCGACCTCAAGCCCGATCCCAGCCTCAGCACCCTGGATCGACTGCGGGAAATCCGCAACACCATGGACAAGCTCATTCACACCTACGACGACCCCGAGGAGATGACCCCCTACGAGCGCCGTATTGCCGAGCACATGCGCCTGGCCTTGCAGGAGTTCTACGAGGATCTGGACCGGGTGGTTTACTTTGTGACCTACGACGAGGCCTATTTGCGGGACAACCGAACCAACGAGCGGCTGATCGAGGCCATCCGCCGGCTGGAGAAGGAGGTCTTCGGCCTGGCCAGGCTGACCTATCCCCGGGTGGCCGCCGTGGAGGTGGGCGAGGTGATTAGCCTGAAGGATAGCTTTGCCGATTACGAGGCGGATAAAAAAGGCCACGTCAAGCTTTTGGCCCAACGCCTGGAGCAGGACATGGCCGCCATGCTGGCCGCCATGCAACCGCCCCGCCGGTAACAGCCCCGGCGCCATTACCCGTTTGGCCATGGCCCTTGGGCCATGGTCAATGGGCCAATGCAAGGCCCCCGGCAGGGCCCTATAGTAAAAGCGTGAGAAGTCTCCCTCGACGACTCACCGGAAACAAAAGGAGAGCCTGCCATGCTGCACCTTGCCACCCCCCACGCACGCATCCCCCGCACCCCGATCCGGGAAAGGATAGATTGGATGGTTGTTGTCGGAACCATCGCCGGGTTGTTGATGCTGCTGCTGGCGCAGGCCTGGCTGGGCGCGGCTTCAAGACCGTCCGAACCCACACCCGGTGCCTACACTGCTGACTTGGGGCCAAACCCTGGAGTCACCTGGAGTACGCCGCCCTAAGAATCCCTTCTCCTTACGGCTGGCAGGCTCTCCGTCTTTTTGGTTCACCAGCCGGCGCCCTGCCCGGTACTCCAGCGGGCAGGGCGCAAAAAGAGAAAATGCCCGCTGCTTTGGCGGGCATTTTGGCAAGCGGAAAGGCTGCAGTGGGCGGCTAGAACCCGTTGACCTGCTGGGTGGAGGCTTCCACGCTTTGCATGGCCCGGGCGTAGGAATCTTCCTTCAGCTGGCCCTGGCCGTCGAACTCGATTTTGATGATGCCCTGCTGTTCGGCCTTGGCCATCAGGGCGTCCCGGTACCGGTTTGAATCCGAGATGTCCAGGCTGTTGTACTTGGTGGTTTCCGTCTTGGACAGCACCAGCCAATCCGGGTAGTTGTGGGCGTACAGGTAATGGCCTTCCTGATCCATGCGGTCGCGGACGGCCTGCTTGGTGTGGAAGTCGGGCTGGCTTTCCTGGCGTCCGTTTTTCTGCACGAATTTGACGATGCGCGCACCAAAATGCACGTTGCTGATGGACATGGCGGGGAATCTCCAAGTTAAGGTGGGGAACAAAAGCAAGGGATGAACCGGTTGGGTGATGGGGGATGGGGTTTCTTTCATAATTAAGGCCGAAAAAGGGTGTTTGTTGCCAGTTATCCCGGGTGCAGCCAGGGGATATGCAGCCTTGATACGCAGGATAGCGCCAAGCAAAATGCCCGCCAACGCAGCGGGCATTTCGAATGGAGTCCTTGCACAAAAGTTGAATTAGCGTTTGGAGAACTGGAAGCGCTTGCGGGCTTTCTTGCGGCCGTACTTTTTGCGCTCCTTCACCCGGGAATCGCGGGTCAGGAAGCCTTCCTTGCGCATGACTTCCTCGTAGCTCTCGTTGATGTCGGCCAGCGCGCGGGCCACGCCCAGACGCATCGCCTGGGCCTGCCCGACCACCCCGCCGCCCACGGCGTTTACCAGCACGTTGAAGCGGTCTTCAACGCCGGCGGCCACCAGGGGCTGTTTCACGGGAATGTGCAGGGCCTTGCGGTTGCCCAGGTACTGCTCAACCGATTTGCCGTTCACGATGACCTGGCCGTTACCGGGCACCAGGCGCACGCGCACCACGGCTTCCTTGCGGCGACCGGTGCCGCGGGTTCCAACTTGGGGATACTTGGTGGCAGCCATTATTCAGCCTCCTTTTCCAGTTTCAACGCGACAGGCTGCTGGGCGGCGTGCGGATGCTCGGTGCCGGCATAGACAAACAGCTTGGTAAACTGCTTGCGGCCCAGGGTGTTGTGGGGCAGCATGCCTTTCACGGCGATTTCCAGGGCACGGCCCGGGTGGTTGTTTTGCATATCGCGGAAATTGGTGGTTTTCAGCCCGCCCGGGTAACCGCTGTGGCGCCGGTAGAGCTTTTCGGTGAATTTCTTGCCGGTCACGCGGAGCTTGTCCGCGTTGATCACCACCACGAAATCGCCGGTGTCGATGTGGGGAGTGAACTGCGGTTTGTGCTTGCCACGCAGGAGGTTGGCGATCTTGCTGGCCAGCCGGCCGAGGGTCAGATCCTCGGCGTCGATCAGCCACCAGGTGCGCTCCACCTCAAGAGGCTTTGCGGAATAGGTTTTCATTGTGCTTGGACTCCATTAGTGTGATTAGGGTTTGAACGTTGGGATTCGCGTGGAAAAAGCCGTGGGGTTCGCCGTAGCGGATGGCCATCAGGCTGAGGCCCTCCGGCTTGGCGGTGGGGGCGGCGGCCTGGCGGTTGCGCTGGGCCAGCACCTCCAGGATGTTTTCCGGTGTGTGGCCGGCCTTGCCAATGGCAATCAGCTGGCCGGTGAGGTTCCGAACCATTTTATACAGAAAACGGTTGGCCACAATGTCGAAAATCACTCGCTCCCCGTCCCGGTGCACCCGGCTGTGGTAGACGGTGCACACGTTGTCGGTAACGTCGGTGTCGGGGCATTTGAAGCTGGCAAAGTCGTGGGTGCCTTCCAGCAGGCGGGCGGCGGCGTCCATGCGGGCGGCGTCCAGGGGGCGCTGCACGTGGGCGGCATCCGCACCGGCCCAGACCGAGCGGGTTTCGTGGTTGTAGATAATATAGCGGTACCACTTGGCCAGGGCTTCCCGGCGGCTGTTGAAGGCCAGGCCGGTATCAATGCGGGCATCCTGCACCGAAACCGTGGCGGGCAGCACCGCGTTCAGGGCCTTTACCAGATGGGGCACGTTCACCAGGGCGTTTGGGGCGATATCGAAATGCGCCACCTGGCCCTTGGCGTGCACGCCGGTATCGGTGCGGCTGGCAAAGCTCACTGCCGAGGTCGCCAGTCCCAGCTGGGCCAGGGCCTCTTCCAGGGTGCGCTGCACGGTGGGCAATTCCGGCTGGAACTGGCTGCCGCAGAAGGCGCTGCCGCAATACTCAACCAGAAGAGCCACGCGAATGGGCTCTTCCGGCAAGTGAGTGTTTGGTTTTGCGGTTGCGTCCGACATTCCTATCTTTCCAAGAGGTTGGGCCTAGTCCACCAGCTGGACAAGCGCCATGGGAGCGGCGTCACCACGGCGCGGGGGCGCCTGGATGACCCGTACGTAACCGCCCTTGCGATCCTTGAAGCGGGGGCCTACTTCGGTGAAGATGCGGCGCAGCACGGTCTGGGGGATTTCCCGGGTCTTGCCGTTGCGCTCTTCGGTGACGAAGCGGAACTTGGTTTTCTTGCCGCTTTTCAGCAGGGGCTTGCGGCCCAGGGCGCGATCCACCTTGGCAGCCTTTTGCTGACGCTCGGCGATTTCCTGGCCGGCCTCATCGGCAATGTAGCTGTGGTAAATCAGCTTGCGAACCTGACGCATGGCGTGGACATCACCGCGTTTGGCCAGCGAGATGATGCGGTCGGCTTCTTTTTTCAGGGCTTTGGCCCGCACCAGCGTGGTCATAATCTCGTCATGGGTGAACAGGCTGGTGGCCAGGCTGCGGATCAGGGCGTTGCGCTGGTCGGCGGGTCTGCCCAGATGGTCAACTTTACAGCGGTGTCTCATGGTGGGTGTCCTTCAGTTCTCGAAAAAAGTTACTCGACCGGCAGTTCCACGCCTTCCGGGTTCGGCTTGAGGTTCAGGCCGAAGGCTTTCAGGCGTTCAATCACCTCGTCCGAGGACTTCTTGCCGAAGTTCTTGATGTTCAGCAGGTCGTGCTCGGATTTCTGCAGCAGTTCGGAAATGCTGTTGATGTTGGCCCGCTTCAGGCAGTTGAAGGCCCGAACGGAGAGCTCGAGGTCTTCAATGGTGATGTTGGGGGCCGCCACTTCGTCTTTGGGTTCGGCTTCGCTGCTCTGGGCCTGGGTGACCAGGGTGGGCAGGCCGGACAGCGAGGCCACCGGCAGGAAGTGCTCGATGAGCAGGTTGGCGGCCTGGCTCAGAGCGGTGCTGACATCCACGCTGCCGTTGGACCAGATTTCCAGCGTCAGCTTGTCGTAGTCGGTGCGCTGGCCCACGCGGGTGTCTTCCACGCTGTAGGACACCCGGCGGATGGGCATGTACACCGCATCCAGGGTCAGGGTATCCACCGCCTTGTTGCTGGTGCTGATGTCAGCCGGCACGTAGCCCTTGCCCACTTCGGCGGTCATCACCATGTGCAGGCTGGCGCCTTCGCCCAGGGTGCAGATGTGCCAATCGGGGTTGACCACTTTCACGTCGGCGGGCACTTCAATATCGCCGGCCAGCACCGGGCCGGGGCGATCCACGTCCAGGCGCAGGTATTGCGGGTCATCGCTGTTGCACTTCAGCACCACGCCCTTCAGGTTCAGCATCACGTCCAGCACGTCTTCGGTGACACCCGGGATGGTGGTGAACTCATGGGTGATGCCGTCGATGCGCACCGAGGTGATGGCGCAGCCTTTCAGGCTGGAGAGCAGCACGCGACGCAGCGAGTTGCCCAGCGTGGTTCCGTAGCCCCGCTCCAGCGGCTCGATGACGAACTTGCCGTAAATGGAACCGTCGGAATCGGTGGTGGTGTTGACACATTTGATGTTGAGCTGCTGTTCCATGGAATTGGGAAACCTCCGAAAATTGAAATCTGATGGGGTCTAGCGCGAGTAGTATTCGATGATGAGCTGCTCCTGAACGGTCTGGTCCAGATCTTCCCGCTCGGGGCGCTGCTTGTATTTCGCGACCTGGGCGTCGGCATCCACTTCCAGCCAGTGGGGCACCAGGGGCTGGTGGTGCGGGTTGGCGTCCACCAGGGCTTTCAGGATGGCCTTGCTCTTTTCGCGCACGGTAATAATGTCGCCCGGCTTCATCTGGTAGGAGGCGATGTCCACCTTGCGGCCATTCACCAGGATGTGCCCATGGCAAATCAGCTGGCGGGCTTGCGGACGGGTGGTGGCCAGCCCGGAGCGGTACAGGATGTTGTCCAGCCGGCTTTCCAGCAACTGCAGCAGCACGGTACCGGTGACGCCTTTTTTCTGCACTGCCTTTTCGTAGGTGCGGCGGAACTGCTTTTCCAGCAGGCCGTAGGTGCGGCGCAGTTTCTGCTTTTCAGCCAACTGGATGCCGTATTCCGACACTTTCTTGCGCGCGGCGCCGTGTTGGCCAGGGCCCGCGGAACGCTTCAGTTTGGCGCCGACTTTGGGGTTGATATCCAGAACGGCACCGGCTCTGCGGCTTTGCTTAAACGTCGATTCCCGATAACGTGCCAAGGTGGAACTCCTTCTGTGTTAGAACTTGCTAAATCTATACGCGACGGCGCTTGGGGGGACGGCAGCCGTTGTGGGGAATGGGCGTGCAGTCCTTGATGAGGGTGATTTCCAGGCCAGCTACTTGCAGGGCGCGAATGGCGGTTTCTCGACCGGCGCCCGGGCCGCTGACATACACTTCAACCGAGCGCATGCCGTTTTCCATCGATTTTTTGGCCACGGATTCGGCGGCGGATTGCGCGGCGAACGGGGTGCCTTTGCGGGCGCCCTTGAAGCCTTCCGAACCGGCGCTGCCCCAGGCCACCACGTTGCCCTGGGGATCGGTGGAGGTGACGATGGTGTTGTTGAACGTGGACTGAATGTGGACCACGCCCTGCAGGATGTTTTTCTTCTCTTTGCGTTTGGGTTTGGAGGATTTCTCAGCCATGTTGTTCGTTTATCTCCTGAAGCTTTTCTGGACTTGTGCGTGAATGGGCTTATGTGGAATAGCCTAGGCTTTCTTTTTCATCGGGGCGGAGCGCTTGCCGCGACGGGTGCGGGCGTTGGTTTTGGTGCGCTGGCCGCGAACCGGCAGCCCGCGTTTGTGGCGCTGGCCACGGTAGCAGTTAATCTCGATGAGGCGCTTGATGTTCAAGCCTTCAGCCCGGCGCAGGTCGCCTTCCACCTGGTAGTTGCGCTCAATCTCGTCCCGCAGGGCGTTGATTTCGCCTTCGGTCAGATCATCGGTGCGCTTGTCGGGATCGATCCGGGTGGCTTCCAGGATCTTGCGGCTGGCCGACAGGCCGATGCCATAGATGTAGGGCAGCGCAAACAGTAATTTCTTGTTGCGGGGGAGGTCAACTCCGACGATTCTAGCCATTCACGACTCCTGTTTTCTGTTTAAACGTTCAGTATCAGGGGAAATGAGGGATAATTCCACATATAGACTGAATAAAGTAATGTAAAAATACACCGGGATCAAGGGGGAGGTCTAAAATGACCGGCCATGACATAAAGTTTTGTAATGGCCGTCAGGGTTTGTGTGACGGTGAGCTGTGCGAAAGCCGACCCAAAACCAACCTGCCGGCCACCGGGGGGCTGGAGGACTGAAACGGCTCTGCGTACCCTGCGATTGGTAAACGCTTACCCTTGGCGTTGCTTGTGCTTGGGGTTTTCGCAAATGATGGCAACCCGGCCACGACGGCGAATCACCTTGCATTTGTCGCAGATTTTCTTAACGGACGTGCGAACTTTCATGAGGTCTAACCTTTTTTGTGTATCGCGATAACTACTATTTCAGCCGGTAGGTAATCCGGCCCCGGGTCAGATCGTACGGGGAAAGTTCGATCTTCACCTTGTCTCCGGGCAGGATGCGGATGAAATTCTTCCGAATCTTACCAGAAATATGCGCCAGAATCACCAGCCCGTTTTCCAACTGCACCCGGAACATGGCATTGGGCAACGATTCGTGGACGGTGCCTTCCATTTCGATAACGTCTTTGGCCATGGTTCCTTCTGATGAGTGCCTGTTACGCTGATCCGACGGGCAAAAGCGTGAGTATCTCAGGCTCGCCCTTGGTAATGACTACTGTATGCTCAAAATGGGCCGAGGGCAAGTGGTCTTTTGTGATCACCGTCCACTGGTCTTCGGCGGTGTACACGTCATCGCCGCCCAGGTTGAACATGGGCTCAATGGCCAGCACGCCGCCTTCCTTCATCTGCGGGCCCCGCTCGCCGGTACGGAAGTTGTGGATGAAGGGGGGCTCATGCGGCTTGCGGCCCACGCCATGCCCGCCGTAGTTGCGCACCAGCCCGTAGCCGTACTTGTTACAGACGTCCTCAATGGCCCCGGAGATATCTTCAATGTAGTTGCCTTCCCGAATCTGGGCGATACCCGCCATCAGGCCTTCCTCGGTGGCCCGCAGCAGTTGCGCCAGCTCGGGGGAAATTTTGCCCACCGGCCAGGTCACGGCGGAATCCGAGGTCATGCCCCGGTAAATGGTGCCGCAGTCCACGCTGACAATATCGCCTTCCTGCAAAATCTTGTCTTTTCTGGGGATGCCGTGCACCACCTCGTCGTTCACCGAGACGCACAGGGTGGCCGGAAAGCCGTAGAGTCCCTTGAAGGTGGGAATGCCGCCGGCCTGGCGGATGTAATTTTCCGCAATCTCGTCCAGCTCCCAGGTGCTGACCCCAGGCTTGATGGCTTCGCGCACGGCCATATGGGCCTCGGCGTTAATTTTGCCCGCGCTGCGGATGAGGTTGATTTCATGGCGGGATTTTCGATCGATGCGTTCTGTCATGCCGCTTTCCTGAACAGTTGTCTTATTTTTTGGGTGAGCCAGGCCCGGGCGGAAGCTATCGTGGTGAGTCAGGCGCTGGGGGTGAGGCCCAGCAGGGGTTGCATCACCTGCTCAATGTCCCGGGTGACGGTTTCGGGGGCTTGATCGCCCTTGATTTCCGCCAACAGGCCTTGCTTGCGGAATTCGTCAATCAGGGGATCGGTTTCCTGGCTGTATTCGGCCAGGCGTTTTTGCACGGTGGCCGGCTCGTCATCGGCCCGCACTATCAGCTCGGCCCCGTCCACATCGCACAGCCACACCTCCCGGCCCTGGGCGTCGGTTTCCGGCGTGCCGTCGGCCTTCAGCTTTTTGGCCTGGGGGGCAAACTTAGGCTCGTTCACGTTGTAAAGGTGTCCGGCATCCTTGGCGCAAAACCGCCGTCCGGTGGCCCGCTGTTCCACCACGGTCATGGGCACGTTCAGGTAGATGACCTTGGCAATGCGGGCGCCCCATTCCTGGGTCAGTTTAAGCAGGGCGTCGGCCTGATCCTTGTTTCTGGGGAATCCGTCCAGGATGAAGCCTTTGGCAGTGGGGTTCTGGCTGGCCAGGGTTTCAAAACCCCGGCGAAATACCTTTACCACGGTGGCAATGGGCACCAGCTTGCCTGCGCCCATGTACGATTGCAGCTCCTTGGCCAGCTCGGGATCGGCGCCCTCTTTCAGAATGGCTCGAAAGGTGGCCCCCATGTCGAAGGTGGGCAGGTTGTAACGCTGGGACAAAATCTTGGTCTGGGTGCCTTTGCCGCCGTTGGGTGGGGCGATAAAGGGAAACAGCAGCTTGCCCTGCAACACATGGGTCGGATTGGTAGACATCAGGACGCCCTCATCTGAAAACTTGTGATCTTTATTGTAGCCGAAACTATTTCAGAAACCCTTCGTACTGGCGGGCCAGCATGTGCACCCGGATCTGGTTCACGGTATCCAGGGCCACGCCCACCATGATGATGAGCGAAGTGGTGCCCAGCCCTCGCAGGGTGGTAATGCCGGTAATGCTGGTGGCCGAGGTGCCCACCAGCGTGATGAGGGCCAGGGCAAAGGCGCCGATAAAAGTGGTGCGGGTTAAAATCTCTTCCAGCTTTTCGGCGGTAGGGCGTCCCGGCTTGATGCCGGGGATGGCGCTGCCGTATTTCTTCAGGTTGTCGGCAATTTCCTTGGGCTGCATGCTGGGAATGATGGAGGCGTAAAAGAAGGTGAAAAAGACGATCAGCAAAAACTCGATGACAATGTAGACCGGGTCGCCGGGCGACAGCCATGCCGAGTAGAATTGCAGCACTTCCCACAGCGGGGTGCCCGGTTCCGGGTTACGGGCCTGCAGGAACTGGAAGATGGTGCCGAAAAACGACAGGATGGCAAAGGCGAAGATAATGGGCATGACGCCTGCCGGGTTGATTTTAAAGGGGATATGGGTGTTTTGTCCCCCGTACACCCGGTTGCCCACCTGGCGCTTGGCGCTGACAATGAAGATTTTGCGGTTGGCTTCCTGCAGCACGATGATGAGCCCGATGACAGCCAGGTAAATCAGCAGCAGCAACACCAGGTGGAAGGAGCGCTGGGCGTCGTTGGCCACAAACTCCGAAGTCTGCTTGAAATAGAAGGGCAGGCGAGACAGGATGCCCACGAAAATCAGCAGGGAACCGCCGTTGCCCACCCCGCGCTCGGTAATCATCTCGGCCAGCCAGAGCGAGAAAACGGCCCCGGCGGTCAGGGAGGCTACGGCCAGGGTATAAAACACCCAGGGGGTAATGCCCGGCTCAATGGCGCCTGCGGCAATCACCCGCAGCACCAGCCCGGCTTGCAGCATGGCCAGCACCACCGTCAGATAGCGGGTGTATTTGGAAATCTGCCGCCGGCCCGCTTCGCCTTCATCCTTTTGAAGCTCTTCCAGGCGGGGGATGACCACCGTCATCAACTGCATGATGATGGAGGCGGTAATGTAGGGGCCGATTCCCAGGGCCAGGATGGACACGCTGGTCAGCGCGCCGCCGGAGAACATATCCAGCAGGCCAATCAGGTTGTTGCTTTGCATCTGGATGCGCGCGGCATCCACGCCCCACACCGGAATCTGGGCACCCAGCCGGAAGACGGCGATCATGGCAATGGTGAACAGCAGCTTGGACTTCAGCCCGGATGCCTGCCACATGGCCTGAATGTCGTCAAAATTGGGTATTGCGCCTGCTTTGGGTCGAGCCACCCGGCAAACCTCTCTGTCCTGTTATGACGGGGTAACGTATTAGGCTTCGGCTTCGCCGGCCATCAGACGGACGGTGCCGCCGGCGGCTTCAATTTTCTGGCGGGCGGACGGGGTCACGTAATGCGCTTCCACGGTCAGCTTGCGCTTTACTTCGCCGTTGCCCAGCAGGCGCACGCCATCGTGGCCCAGCTTCAGCAGGCCGCCGGTACGCAGCAGCTCGTAGGTCAGCTCGTTTTCTTCCGGCAGCAGCACGGCATCCAGATCGCCCACGTTCAGCTCCAGCCATTTGCGGGGATTGACCAGCTGGAAGCCGTTGATTTTAGGCATCCGGCGGTAACCGGGCATTTGGCCGCCCTCAAAACCGCGCTTGCGGGAGTTGCCGGAGCGTTGGCCTTCACCGTTGTGGCCCCGGTTGGAGGTTTTACCCGCCCCGCTGGCCCGGCCCCGGCCGACTCTCAGCTTGGCTTTGGTGGCGCCTTTGGCCGGACGCAGGTCGGTCAGACCCAGCGACGGCAGCGCTTGTTCGTTGGATTCAGTCTTGGCGGCTTTCTTGGCCATGTTACGCAACCTCCACGGTGAGCAGGTGGGTGATTTTGTTGATCATGCCCCGGATGAGCGGGGTGTCGTCCTGCACGACGCTGTGCTGGGACTTGGTCAGACCCAGGGCCTTGGCGACGCGGCGGTGCTTTTCGGGCCGCCCAATCAGGCTCTTGGTCAGGGTGATTTTCAATTTCTTGCCGTTGGATGCCATGACGTACGTTCTCCGTTGCAGCTTATACCAGCATTTCGCGCACGGTGGTGCCGCGACGCCGGGCGATGGTTTCGAAACTTCTCAGCTCGGACAGCCCCTTCAGCGTGGCGCGGGCCACGTTCAGGGGGGAGTTGGAGCCCAGGGACTTGGACAGGATGTTTTCCACGCCGGCCAGTTCCAGCAGGGCCCGGGCGGCGCCACCGGCAATCACACCGGTACCTTTGGTGGCCGGGCGCAGCACAATCAGGCTGCCGCCAGATTTGGCCTTTACCGGGTGCGGGATGGTGGTTTGGTGCAGGGGCACCGTAATCAGGCTCTTCTTAGCCGCGGTGACGCCCTTTTGGATAGCGCCGATGACCTCGTTGGACTTGCCAATGCCGATGCCCACCTGGCCCTTGCCGTTGCCTACCACCACAACCGCGCGGAAGGACAGCTTCTTACCGCCCTTGACTACCTTGGTCACCCGGCGGATCTGGATGACTTTTTCGTTCCACTCCTTGTCGGCTTCTTCCTGCGGGTTGGGCTGGTTGCCTTGCGGCCCCCGGCCACCGGGACGATCGCCGCCCCGTCCACGGCCACCGCCACCGCCACGCGGGCCCCGGCCACGGCGTCCCTGGTCAGGCGCCGCTTCGGTGGCGGTACGCTCTTCGCTGGCTACCGGCACGGCCTCGGCGGGAGCATCTGCTTCCACCTGGGTTTCAGCCGCTTGCGGCGTTTCAATTTCGTTTTCCGGTCTTTCGTCAGTCATTGGGGTCGTCTTTTCCTCTAAGTAAAGTTCATCAAAAACTTGGGACGGCAGGGCCCGGGGCGGGTACTCAGTGGACACAATCCTGATGCGAGGGGATAAAAGCGCCCGGCCTACTTTAAGATCCGATACTCTAACAAAAGCATATCGTGATGACAAGCTTCAATTGAAAGCCGGTTTTCACGACAGCCGCGATGAGAGAGCGGCGGACCGGCACGACCTTCGGCTTGGCGGGCTCCGGGATCATGCGCTTGTGATAAAGTATTGCAAGATCTCGTACAATGCAACACCCTTTGAAGGAACCCGCACCATGAACGCTGCGCCGCCCCCCTCCCACCGCTGGCCCAAGTGGCTGGCCGTGTTCCTGTTGGTAGCGGCTTCTTTTGCCCTGCTAATCAACGTTAATCCCACCTTGGGAGACCCCATGGGGTGCCTGATGGCCCAGGGAAGCTGCCCCGATCTGGCCGCCGAGCCCCATGGTCACTCCCCGGCGTCGCCGATAGCCCCGGTGACCTACCGTTTTGCGGCCCTGGGAGACTGGGGAGCCGGTACGCCCTTCCAGAAGGATGTGGCCCGCCAGATGGCCCTGGCCTATCAGAAAACGCCCTTTGATTCCGTCCTGATGCTGGGGGACAACATTTACCCCGACGGCAACATTAAAAAACACGCCCAGGCCTATTTTACCGACATGTACCGCCCGCTGATCGAGGCAGGGGTTCATTTTATCGTGGCCCTGGGCAACCACGACGTGTTGCGGGGCTTCGAGAAAGACCAGATCCGCTTTTTCAAGATGCCCGGCGCTTACTATGTGGCGCGTCCCTCCACCCCGGAGGTGGCCTTCTTTGTATTGAACACCAACACGTTTGCCAAGGATCGGGTGCAGCAGCAGTGGCTGGATAAGCAGTTGCGGGAATGCCGGGCCGCCTGGAAGATTGTGGTGGGCCACCACCCCGTGTATTCTTCCGGCGAACATGGCAACAATGGCCGCTTGCAGGCCACCCTGACGCCCCTGATGCTGAAATACGGCGTGGCCTTTTACCTGGCCGGGCACGATCATGAGTATGAGCGCTTCCAGCCCGTGAAAGGCGTGCAATACATTGTCTCAGGCGGTGGGGGGGCCTACCTTCGGGATTTCAAAAAGCCGGTGGCGGGATCCCTCAAGCGGGAAAAGCGCAACCACTTCCTGTTGTTCACGCTCACGGGGCACACCATGGAAATGCAGGCCATCGACAAGCATGGCGAGGTGTTTGATACCGCCCAGTGGGTGCGTCCGCCCAGGGCTCAGGCGTTGCCGGAAGCGTCCTGATTGGCGGGCTTGCCTTCCGCCGGGTTTTTCATCATCCAGTGGGCAAAGAAAATGAGTGCCGAGAGGATGGCGCCCACCCCGGGGCCGGCCAGCGCGGAGGGGTTGGACATATCGGTCACCATGCCGCTGAACAGCTGGAAGGCCATGACCGCAAAAAGAAGTATCATCACAAAACAGGTTGCGTAGCGGTAAATCTCGAATACCACGGCTTTACGCTCGTTCATCGTGCCTCCTGCCTGATAGGCGTACCCTTCCAGCAGCAGCCCGGTCACAAAAACGGCGCTTAGCAGTAGGGAACCTACCAATAATACGGGAATCATAGTTTCAGCGTCCTGTACGCTTTTGACCTTTATCAATTATAGCCCCATATTGCCCGATGTGGCCGGGGACAGGGAGTCGGCTCCCTTCAGCTTTTTGTGTTTGCGCCGGCGGCTGTTTTCAGGGCGTTGGAAAACCCTTCGCCCAGCAGGCGTACCGTCTCCTGCACGGTGCGCAGTTCGCGGCGCGCCGAAAACTCGCTTTGGCGGGTCCGGTTTAAAAAGTTGACCACAAATTGCAGGCCCACGTTTAAGGGCAACAGTACCCGGCGTTCCATGGGCTGCATGCTCCAGGGGTAGTTGGCAAGCACTTCTCCCAGCGGGTTCAGTTCATAGGCCCGGCTGGCTGGGGTGTAGTAATAGTCCTGGTGGGCGGAACCGACCAGGGCCTTGGTGCCATCCTGGAAGTGCACCATATCGGCAAAATCCTGCCCGGCAGGGCAATCGTCCGGGACTTTTTTGCCGAAGGAATCGGTTTCGCCCTGGTGAGGGGTGGCCTTATCCAGGGTTTTCAGCTCGAAGTTCAGGCGCCCGGCATCGTCCGCCCCGTTCCGCGCAAATTGCAACAGCAGCACCGGGGTGCCGGGGCGAAACGGGTTTCTTTCCTCGCTACCGTAGTAGCCTGGTTTGAGACAGGTGTTCAACTGGTTTCGGCCAGCAAAAGTGACAGGCATGGACAACCCCTTTCGGTTTTTACGGGTGATGAACAATAAAGTGGGATGGACTGGGCGAAATGGTATCACAACCAGGCTGTTATGTGACGGGTTTTTTCCGGCCTGCGGGCGAAACGGCGGGGGCTGCCAAACCGGGGCCGCCTATGCTACAAATTATTGTGTATAATTTTGTCAACTAAGCGTTTTTGTTGTCTATCAGGTTGGGCCGGCAAACGGTACGCAATTAAAGAGCGGAAGGGCGATGAAGGTCAAAATCAAGGAAGTGGCCAAGGAGAAAAAGGGCTGGAGCCTTTACAAGCTGGCCAAGGAACTGGGCCTGCCCCAGCAGACCGTGTATTCCTGGGCCAGCGGACGCACGCAGCCCAGCTACGACAACATGGATCGCCTCTGCGACATTCTGGACTGCGCGGTGGGCGATTTGTTCGAAGCCGACCCCGTGCAACAAAAGCTGTTCTAGCCGGGCTGGTTCTGCAACAGGCTTTCGCCCAGGCAGATTTCCTCGATCAGCGGCGGGGCGGGCACCGGCTGCTCTGAGAACTCAATCGCCTCGTGCAGCAGCTCCATGGCTTCATGCTGGCTTTTGTCCCCGGCGTAGAGCTCCACCAGGGTTTCGCCCTGGCGCACCGCGTCGCCCACCTTCTTGTGCAACACCACGCCTACCCCCAGGTTGATGGGGGAGCCCTTGGTCAGGCGGCCCGCCCCCACCACCTTGGCGGCCTGGGCAATGCCCAGGGAGTCGATGCGGGCCACGTAGCCGGATCGTTCGGCGGGCAGCACGACAATACGATCCGGCTGGGGCAGCAGGGCGGGATCTTCAATAAAGTAGGGATCGCCCTCCTGGGCCACCACCAGCTCGCGGAATTTCTGCAGCGCCTGGCCGCTGGTCATCTTTTCCTTCAGGCAGGCCCGGGCCTCATCCAGGTTGTGGGCCAGTCCCGCCCCAATGAGGGCTACCCCGCCTAGCGTCAGGCAAAGCTCCTCCAAATCGGCGGGCCCTTCGCCCCGCAGCAGGTTCAGGGTTTCCAGCACTTCCAGGGCGTTGCCCACGGCCAGCCCCAAGGGCTGCTCCATGGAGGAAATCACCGTGGAGATGTTCTTGCCCAGCCGGCGGCCCACTTCGCGGCAGGTGTAGGCCAGGCCCTTGGCATCGTCCAGGGTGTGCATGAAGGCTCCCCGTCCGTACTTGATGTCCAGCACAATCACATCCGCCCCGGCGGCAATCTTTTTGGAGATAACCGAGGCCGCAATCAGCGGGATGCTTTCCACCGTGGCGGTCACATCGCGCAGGGCGTACATCTTGCCGTCGGCGGGGGCCAGATCCTCGGTCTGGCTGGAAATGGCCATGCCAATCGCTTTCACCTGCCGGATGAAGTCCGCGTTCGAGAGGGACACCTGAAACCCGGGGATGGCTTCCAGCTTGTCGATGGTGCCCCCGGTAAAGCCCAGCCCGCGACCGGACAGCTTGGCCACTTTCACCCCGCAGCAGGCCAGCAGCGGAATCAGGGCCAGGGTGGTTTTGTCTCCCACCCCGCCGGTGCTGTGCTTGTCCACCACCACGCCACCCACGCCGCTGAGATCCAGGCGATCGCCGGAATCCACGAAGGCTTCGGTCAGCCAGGTGGTTTCATCCATGTCCAGCCCGTGGATGCATGCGGCCATCAGCCAGGCCGAAACCTGGTAGTCCTTGGCCAGGCCGGTTTGCATCAGCCGCACCAGGTTCTGGATTTCTTCCCGGGTGTGGGTCAAACCCCGGCGTTTTTTGTCTATAATCTCGATCACACTGTTGGCCATGGTGCTCCCATCCATTCACTGTGCCCGACATTATATCCAAAAAGCAAAGGGGTTTTTGCCAATGGAGCTTCAGCAGCAGTTACAGGAATCGGTCGCCGCCGTCCGCGCGCATTGCCAGGGGCCGGTGCATGGGGCGGTGATTCTGGGATCCGGGCTGGGCGATTTTGCCGACTCACTGCAAAATGCCTCGGTGCTGGAATACGGGCGCATTCCTCACTTCCTGCGATCCACGGTGGCGGGCCATGCGGGCCGCCTGGTGGTGGGCGAGGCGCTCCCCGGCCTGCGGATTGCCTGCATGCAGGGACGTTACCACTATTACGAGGGCCATGACATGGCCCAGGTGGTTTACCCGGTGCGCTTGTTGCGCCAACTGGGGGCGGACTTTCTGATCGTGACCAACGCGGCGGGCGGGATCAATGCGGGCTTTTCGCCGGGCACCCTGATGCTGATTGAGGACCACCTCAACCTGATGGGCGCCAATCCCCTGCGCGGCGAAAACCACGACTTTCTGGGGCCCCGTTTCCCGGATATGAGCGAGGCCTATCACGGCCCGCTTCGGGCCCTGGCCCAGCAGGCTGCCAGCAAGGCCAGCATTCCCCTGGCCCAAGGGGTCTACGCAGCACTCAGTGGGCCTACCTACGAAACCCCAGCGGAAATCCGCATGCTACAACGCCTGGGTGCCGATGCGGTGGGCATGTCCACGGTGCCCGAGGTAATTGCCGCCAACCACATGGGCATGCAGGTGCTGGGCATTTCGTGCATCACCAACCTGGCCGCCGGCATTTCCCCTCACAAACTCAGCCACCAGGAGGTGATTGAGACCACGGAACGGGTGCGCGCCCGCTTCGTCTCCCTGTTGCAGGGGATTCTCTCCGAAATAGCAGCCCAGCGTGCCCACACACCGGCCAATCCCGTGCCCGCCGACCGATGACGCCCGACGAATTTATTGCCCAGCTCCCCTTTCGCCTCGACGATTTCCAGCAGGACGCCATGCAGGCCATTGCCGAGGGTCATAGCGTGGTGGTTTGCGCCCCCACCGGCAGCGGCAAGACCGTGATTGCCGAATATGCCGCCACCAAGGCCATTGCCGACGGCAAGAAACTGTTCTACACCACCCCCCTGAAAGCCCTGAGCAACCAGAAATACCACGATCTCAAGGCCCGTTTCGGCGAGCAGAACGTGGGGCTGCTGACCGGGGACATCAGCATTAACCGGGATGCCCGGCTCATCGTCATGACCACCGAAATCTTCCGCAACATGCTCTACGGGGTGCGGGAAGAAAGCCGCCTGCTGGGGCATATCGGCTATGTGGTGCTGGATGAGTGCCACTACATGAACGATGCCGAGCGGGGCACGGTGTGGGAGGAAAGCATCATCTACTGCCCCGAGAGCATTCAAATTATCGCCCTGTCGGCCACGGTAGCCAACGCCCGGGAGCTGACCGACTGGATCCACGAGGTGCACCACGACACCCGGCTCATCTGGAGCGATTTTCGCCCGGTGCCCCTGCGCTTTTTCTACTTCGACCGCGACCGCATGAGCCCGCTGTTTGAGGCTCCGGGCAAGCTGAACCGCAAGCTGAAGCTGCATGTCAAGGGCAACCGCTTCGACAAGAAGCGGCGCTTCTTCCGCCCCAACGAGCTGATTACCCAGATGCATGAAAAAGACATGCTGCCGGCCATCTTCTTTACCTTCAGCCGCAAGGACTGTGACCGCGATCTGGAGGCCACCCAGATCCTGCGCCTGCTCACACCCGGAGAACGGGCCTTGCTGAACCGGAAAATCGATGAGTACGTGGCCCAGCACCCTTTTCTGGAAAACAACCGGAGCCTGGAATACATCCGAAACGGTTTTGCCAGCCACCATGCCGGTTTGCTGCCCGCCCTCAAGCACCTGGTAGAACAGCTCTTCCAGCAAGGGTTGATTAAAGTGGTCTTTGCCACGGAGACCCTGGCGGCGGGCATCAACATGCCGGCCCGCTCCACGGTGATTACCAAAATTTCCAAGCGCACCAACGACGGCCACCGCATCCTGACCGCCAGCGAGTTCCTGCAAATGTCCGGGCGGGCTGGCCGCCGGGGGATGGACGAGGTGGGCTACGTGATTATCGTCAGCTCCCAGTGGGAAGGGGCCCGCGAAGCCGCAGTGCTGGCCAGCGCGCCGCCCGATCCGCTGAACAGCCAGTTCACCCCCACCTACGGCATGGTGCTGAACCTGCTGCAAAAAAACAGCCTGGAGAATGCCGAGTTCCTCATTCGCCAGAGCTTTGGCCAGTTTACAGCCGAGCGCCGCCTGCAACCCTTGCAGCTGGCCATTGATGAGCAGGAGGCCCGCCTGTCCCAGCTGACCGCCTTCCAATGCCCCTACGGCGTGAGCGATAAAGACTTCCACGGCTACCTGAAAACCGGGGTGCTGGCCCACGAAGCGGCCCGGTTCATCAAGGTGCTGCGCAAGCAACTGCACCAGCACGGCGATTCACAGGACATCCACCGCCAACTGGCGCATGAGGAGGCCAAGCTGGAGAACATGCGCCTTAGCCAGCAGGCCCTGGCCTGCGAGGGCTGCCATCTGCTGCGCAAGCACGAGCGGGTGGAGGAGAACATCCGCCGCGCCCAGAGACGCCTGAAGGGCCTGAACCGCAACAGCGCCGAGGAGCAGGACACTTACTGGCGGCAGTTCATGAACATCTACCACCTGTTGAAGGAGGCCGCTTACCTGGATGCCTTCGATCAGCCCACCGCCAAGGGGGAGCTGACCGCGCAAATCCGTTCCGAGAACGAGTTTGCGATGGCCGAGATTGTGCAGGATCCCGAGCTGCTGCACGGGCTCACCGGGCCGCAGCTGGCCGCGGTGCTTTCCGCGCTCATCAACGACAGCAACCGGGAAAACCTGTTTGTGCGCATGTACTATTCCGGCGAGGTGGCCCAGGCCCTCAAGCGGGTGGAGAAACTGTTCAAGCGCATCCAGAAGCTGCAAGACAAGCACCACGTGGATATGCCGCTGCTGATGAACCCGGTGGCCTCGGCCCTGGTGGAGGCCTGGGCCCAGGGCGCCAGCTGGGAGCGTTTAATTGGGGCTACCAATATTGGCGAAGGCGACGTGGTGCGCATGTTGCGTCGCACGGCGGATATCCTGCGCCAGCTCTCCCGCATCCCCGACGTGCCGGAACCCCTGGGGCGCACCGCCAAGGAAGCCCTCAAGCAGATTTACCGAGAACCCATTCGCGAGGTGGAATTGCCGGAGGCGGCGGAGGCCGATCCCACCGAGGAGGCGGGCATCCTGACGCTAGAGGAGCTTGAGGATGCGCCCCCAAGCCAGGCAGCTTCCCCACCCCAGGCCAAGCCCCGGATGGACATCCCCGACTGGAAACCCCTGGGTACTATCCGGGATTCCTTCACCGAGCAGCGCCGTCAGGATGAGTTTTTCCGCTAACGCCTGCTAGCTCCGGCCCAGCAGGATATCCAGCAGCGAGGGAAACAGCCGTTTGCGCTTCTTGGCAGGAGGGGGCGGGGGATCTTTATAGACGGGCCGGGGTTGTGGCTTGGGCAGCATTTCCTGGCTGGCCTGGGGAACGTCTTCGTACAAAGCGGAGCGGGCTACCAGGGGCTGCATCAGGTCCTCCGGCATGCGGGTGCCTTCCGGCCATTGTTCCAGCCAGGTTTCCACCACCAGCTTGGCGATATGCGGGGCGCTCAGTAGGCTGGCCGGGCGAGAAAACGGCTGGGCCTTGTCGGCGGGGCCGGGATCGGTCAGGGCTAGGAACTTCTGGCGCACCACCGGATAAATCAGGGAGTGCTCGGGATCCGGGTTTTTCATGACCGCCCGGACGAGTCGCCCCAGGGTGCCGATGGCCTCCATCGCCCCGCCTTCGTGGGTAAAATCCCAGTCGAAAGCGGGTTCACCCAGCAGCCGGATCAGCCGCTGCTGGGCTTCTTGCCCAATATCCCCGGCCAGGGGATGGTGTTCCAGCAGATCGATGGCATAATCCACCGACCAATTGAAAGGCAGGATGGCTTTTACGTAGCGGGTTTCCCAGGCAGGCTCAAAAACAGGGCCATTGTAGCGGGCCGGAATGCCCTTGCCCCGGTAAAAGGCACTTTGGCTGGGGCTGCTTTCCACGGCTTCCAGCAGCGGGCCCAGCAGGTTGGGCGGGGGTGGGGTTTTTTCGTGGCGCAGGCTCTCCAGCAACCCCAGGGCCAGGGCGGCCTTTTGCTTCTGGCGCCAGGCGGCCCGGGCGGCCTGCAAGGCGGTGGCTTTGGCATCCCCCTGGGCTGGTGCAATGTGCGGTTCGAAAAAGGCGTCCGGTTGTTTGCCTGCCTGAAATTCGGCCTCCTTGTCCAAGCCTTCCAGCAGTTTCCGAACGGCCAGCGCCACGATGCGGGGGTCCGGCCTGGCGGCCCCGCTTTCCGCCTGGATCAGCGCCACCAGCAGCTGCCGCTCCTCCGCCAGCCCCAGCTCGCTGGCGGCGGTCAGGAAGTCCTCCATGCCCAACAGCTCAATGTGGTGCTTTTCCTGCACAAAGCTGCGCACCTTCAGGGCCAGGCGGCTGAAGGGGTCTTCGGCCATCTCGGCTTCAAAGCGGGTCAGGATGTTGCGGGCAATCGTGCCGGCGTTGGGTTTTTGCACCAGGGCTTGCACGAAACCCCTGATCAGTTTGCGGCCCCCCGGGGTGTGGTTTTGCTCGGCCAGCACGGCCATCAGCTCCAGCACGGCCAGGGCGTTGTCATCCAGTCCCTTGCTTCCCGCCTTTTGCAGCAGGGGCTCCAGGCCCGGGAAGATTTCCTCCAGCGATTGGCTTTGCAGGGCCTCGCCGTATTTTTCCAGCAACGTGGCGGCGGTCTGCTCGGGGTGTTTGGCTTGTACGACCGCTCGCAGCAGGGGTTCCATCAAGGGGTTTTCGCTGTTTTTGGAGCACATTCGACTGGCCAGCTGGTGATAGGCGGAGTCGCGATCGCTGAAAAAAGCATAGTCATTTTGGTTCTGACGGGCAGAAAACCGGATTGGCTTTGCCTGGCCCGCCTGTGGAACCCGGATGCCCGCCCCCTGGATTGCGTTCATCGATAAAACCCTTCTTGAACCGGCACGTGGCCGTCCCCTCAATCACCCCATCATACCGGGTTCAAATCTTTTTTAACCACAAAAGCCAATGGCTGTTGCAAAACTTAACGTGGCAACGGGGCTCCGTTTTTTCTGCGATTGCAATGCCTTCGTATTACAATAGAAAACCATGACCCGATTTGACGAACTTTCCCTTGAGCCCGATGTGTTGAAAGCCTTGCAGGCGATGGGCTACGAGGCCATGAGCCCTATCCAGGAGCTGGCCATCCCCAAGCTTTTGCCGGGTGGGGACTTCCTGGGCCAGGCCCCTACCGGTACCGGCAAGACCGCCGCCTTCGGCATTCCGCTGGTGAACCGGGTGCAGCCAAGCAGCGATCGCATCGAGGCCCTCATCCTGGGCCCCACCCGGGAGCTGGTGCGCCAGATTTCCGAAGAGCTGAACCGCATTGCCCAGTTCAAGGACATCACCATTCTGCCGGTCTACGGGGGCGAGAACGTGTTTGTGCAGAAAGAGCTGGTGCGGGAGCAAAAGCCCCAGATCGTGGTGGGCACCCCGGGCCGGGTGCTGGATCTCATTAACCAGGTGGTGCTGGATTTCTCCAATACCCGCCTGCTGGTGCTGGATGAGGCCGATGAGATGCTGGATATGGGCTTCCGGCCCGACCTGGAGGCCATCTTCAAGCATCTGCCCATGGGCCGGGAAACCTGGCTGTTTTCCGCCACGGTGTCCCCGGAAATCCGCAAGATTGCCGACTCCTACATGTACTACCCGGAGGAAATCCGCATCCAGCCCCAGAGCGTGTCCTCCCGGAATATCCAGCAGTACTACTACGTGGTGCCGGATGACGACAAGCCCAAGATGCTGCGCAAGCTGCTGAAGGAAACCGAGGACATGTACGGCCTGGTATTCTGCCAGACCAAGCGCGATGTGGTGTTGCTGACCCGCAAGCTGCGCGACGAGTTTCCGCTGGACTGCCTGCACGGGGCCATGGAGCAAAGCGAGCGTAACAAGATTATGGAAGCCTTCCGCGAGCGCAAGCTGCGGCTGCTGGTTTCCACCGATGTGATGGCCCGGGGTATCGACGTGGACAACCTGACCCACGTCATCAACTACGATCCGCCCCAGGATCCCGAGTCTTACATCCACCGCATTGGCCGCACCGCTCGCATGGGCGAAAAAGGGGTGGCCATCACCCTGTTCAATCCCCGCGAGCAACGGGCCCTGGAATGGCTGGAGCGCAAAGTCAAGATGGCGCTGGAAAAGCACCCCGACTCCACCCACGAGTTCGAGGCGGTGGCCCCTGGCGAGCATCATGGCAACCGCCGCCACCGGCATGGGGGCGGGGGAGGCCGTCCCGGGGGTGGTAAGGGCGGAGGCCGGTCTTCGGGCTCGGGCCGCAGCCGAGGGCGTGGCGGGCGATCTCGGGGCGGAAAATCAGGCGGTGCCGCACGATCCGACAATGCGGGCGCTCCCGGCGGGGGTTGAAAAGCCCCGCCACAGGGAACATAATAGAGGGCATAGGCGTCACCGAAACCACGGTATGACGGAACGAAAAGCATGGGAATGCGCAAGCAAGGTGTGTTGCTGATTCATGGCCTGACGGGCTCTCCCCGGGAGTTTACCCCGGTGGATGCCGCCTTGCAGTCGTCGGGCTACCATACCCGGGTGGTGGCGCTGCCCGGCCATGGCGAAAACCCCTCCCGGCGCTTTCATGAGACCTCGGCCATCGAGATCCTGGATCACTGTGCCGCCGAGTACGAGGCCATCTCCCACGAGGTGGACGAGGTCTTTATTGTGGGCCACTCCCTGGGCGGAATTTGCACCCTGCTCACCGCGGCGGTGCAACCGCCCAAGCTGAAAGGCATCGTGGCCTTTTCGGCCCCCTACGAGCATGCCTTCATGTATAACTACGTGCAGGGCTTTGCCCGCATGCCCTTGCACCATCTCATCCAGGGGCTGAGTTACGCCCCGCGCTACCGGGTGCAATGCCGTCGTCCTGAGGTGCCCCTGCACCACGTGCCCAAGCTGCTGCAGCAAAGCCGGGTGATGTTCGACTTGCTGAAGAGCCAGGTGCCCAATATCGAAGTGCCGGTCAGCCTGGCGCACTCCATTTACGACCTCACCATCCCCTACCAGGAGATGCACAAACTGGCCGAGCGCATTGGCAAGCCGGAGCGGGTAAAGACCCATACCCTGAAAAACAGCGGGCATCGTATTTTCCCCCTGTCTCGGGACATGGATGAGGCCCTCAAGGTGATCTTCAGCTTTATCGAGCACGATTGCGAGCGGATGGCCCAGGCTGCCCGGTTGCAGGCCGCCTACGAGGCCACCCCTGACCTGCCCCACCGGGCTTCCGTATAAGATAAGGGCGGCTGCAAAGGAAAAGCCGGCCTGGAATGGGTGGGTGGCCGGCTGTCTGATTCTTTTTGTTGTTTCTACCGGAAGTAGGAAAAAACCTGCTTGTCCAGCTCAAAACCGCACGGGGTGGCCCGGTACACGATGACCGGCTGCTTACGGTCCTGTTCGTACTGGCGCACCACGATTTCGTATGTGCCGTCCCCCTCCAGGTCTTCCACCAGGGAAGAAACCCGGTAGGTACTGAAGCCCAGCAGCGGGAAGCCGTCCTGGCTGAGCACCCGCACCCGGTATTTGCCAGGCTCTTCGGTGGACTTGTAGAACTCGATGCGGGCGTTCTGGCCGTTGAAGTCCGCGGTGCGGCTGGAAACGGGCTTGCCGCTTTCGGGCTTGCGCTCCTGGCTGGACGCATCCGGGGTGGGGCCCGGGTTGCAGGAGGTATGCTGGGCATAGGCGGTAAGCACCTGGTCGCTGGCCTGCATAGGCAGGTAGCCGACGCTGCTGCCGCGCATGGGAATGACGCTGTTGCCGTCCGGCACATAGGTGCGGCTCAAATCGCTGGTCACAAAGTTGTTGTAGGTGGGCATGGGCTCCAGTTTTTCCAGCACCTTGATGTAGGAGGGCCAGAAGCCCGGCATGTGGTGGGCGGCATCGCGGTTTACGGCGTCGCGCAGGGAATAGCGGGCATCCAGCTTGCGCTTGGTCATGACGTCGGGGGTACTGCCTTCGTCGTTCAGGTCGGTTTCGGCCTGGGCCATGCCGTAGGCCAGGGCCGTAAACTGGTTTTGCAGCTTGTCATCGGCTTTTCTCAAAAAGAACAGGCCGTTCTTGCTTTCGGTAATCACCAGCATGGCGTAGCCGTGGTCGAAAAACTTGTAGGGTTCGTTGGCATCGGCCCGGTGGCGGCTGTGCAAGGCGGTAATCAGCTTGGTCTGTTCGCCCTGGGGCAGTTCGAACTTGGCCCGGCGCAGCACTTCCATGTGAATCAGCAGGTTGTCCGTGGCGGTCAGGATGTTCATGACCTCGTCCGCCGTGGAGAGCCTGGCGGGGATGGTTTTTGAAATCTCGTAGCCGGAAATCTCCAGCGGGATGGATTGCAGCAGATCCAGCTGCTTGGCCATCGCGGGCATGTGTGTGACCAGTCCAACCGTCAGGGCCAAAAAGGCGCCTAGAATTCCCTTTCTGCTCATTCCAGCAACTCCCTGTTTGCGTTGTCGACTGAATGCCCGGTGCGGGCGGAATCGTTTCATCACCTCAGCTCATCGCTTCGATTGTACCCGACGATCATGAAACGGTGCAAGTTACATGTCAAATTTGAAGCCCTGTTTTGATTGGGACGGGATCGCCGCAGGCAAGCCCTTGACGCTGCCAACGGGGGAGTTTACAAAAAGTTGTTTTTTTCTGGCGGCCTGTTGCTTTCATACCTCCCGGGAGGCGTGCTTAAACCCGAACGTCGATAGGCGGTGCAAAGGCTTGCTTCCCGGGGGCGGGACAGGCAGAATAAGGGGGCGATGATCTCCAAGCCCGAACCTGCCCCTTCTTTTACGGCGCGCCGATTTGTGCTTCTGGCCGGCCTGAGCGGTGTGTTGTACGCCGCGCTGTGGTTTTTCTACAGCCACCCGGACTGGCGTGCCCAGCAGGTGCTGCGCGAACTTTTCATCTGGCCGGTTACCCTGGGGCTGGTCTGGGCTTACTGGCAAGGATATGAGGCCATGAGGCCCGAGCCTCCCCGCCTGAAAACCATGCTTTGGTTGGCCCTGGCCGTGGCCTTGCTGGCCATGGCGGTGCCTCCCTTCCATTCCACCGATCTGTTCGGCTATATCAACCGGGGCTGGCAGCAGGTGGCCTACGGCATGAATCCCTACGTGCACCCGGTGGACGATATTCCCGGCTGGGAGCATGACCCCATGATCACCGACCACTGGGTGAACAACCCCAGCCCTTACGGGTTTGTGTATTTGCAGGTGGCCCGGCTGCTGGCCTGGCTGGGCGGGGGCAGCTTGCCCCAAACCATCATGGTGTTCAAGGCCTTCAACCTGCTGCTGCACCTGGGGGTGGGGGCTATGGTGTGGCTGGTGGGCCGGCGGCTGTTTTCCGAGGCGGCGGCCTTGCGGGGGTTTTATCTCTATGCCTTCAACCCGTTGATTCTGGTCCATGCCCTGTGCAACGGGCATAACGATATCCTGATGGGCGCCCTGGTAACGCTTTCCGCCTGGCTGGCGGTGTTGGGCGCGGCGTGGGCCGTTTTGCCCGCCCTGGTGGCGGCCACGCTGGTCAAGTATGCCGCGCTGGTCATCCTGCCGCTGGCCGGGCTGCTGCTCATGAAGCAGCGTCGTTGGGCGGCCTTGGCCGTGGGTGGCATGGCGGCCCTGGGCGTGTTTTTGCTGAGCGGCAGCAGTTATCTGCCGGATTGGCGGGACTTTGCCGTCGATCGCATCCAGCGCAACGCCTTTGTCAGCCATAGCTCCCTGCATTCGGTGTTTTTCAACGCCTACGAAGACCTGGGCCACTTCGTGTTCCCGGCCATGCAGCCTTACGAGCAGGCCGTGCGCAGCCTGCTGAAAAACAGCCTGCTGCTGGCCTACGTGCTGTTTTACGCGACCTTGTGCTGGCGTATCCTGAAAGCGCCCGAATACCCCGTAGCGCGCTTCATCCGCGACGCCCTGCTGGTGATGGTCGTGCTGGTGGGTATCGTCAGCCTGAAGTTTTACCCGTGGTACCTGGGCATGTTCCTGCCCCTGGCCTTTCTGTTGCCTGAAGGCGACTGGCTGCGGCGCTTCGTGGTGGTATATTCCGGCTTTCAAATGCTGGCCCTCACCTTTATCGGCCAGACCCATTACCTGAACTTCCTGCTGATGAGCGGGGTGCCCATGCTCTGGATGTGGCGCCTGCACCGAAAGGCGGCGGCGTGAACCGGCGGCGGGTGTGGGTCATTCTGGTCGTGCTGGTGCTTCTGGGGGCGGGATTGCGCCTGTACAAGCTGGATGAGAAAAGCCTGTGGAGCGATGAGGTGGCCACCATTGCCAGCGCCATGGGCAATTCCATCGACCCGGACGCCTATCGCCTGCGGGGCGAGGCATTCGATCCGCCCGGCCTGGTGCCGGCTTCCGAGTACCGCCTGAAGGCCACCCGCTCGCATGGGGCGGGCAATTTCGAGGCCACGGCCCGGGTGCTGGAGTTCAACGTGCATCCGCCGCTGTTTTTCTTCATGATGAACCTGTGGCTGCATGCCTTCGGCCTGGGGGAGGCCGCCATGCGCATGCCGGCGGTGCTGTTTGGCATGTTCTGCATTCCCATGGCCTTCCTTGCCGGGAGGCGCTTGTGGCCGGAGGAAGGCGAGCGCTTCGGCTTGCTGGCGGCGGCGCTGGTGGCAGTCTCGGCCTACCAGGTCTCCCATGCCCAGGATGCCCGCCAATACACCTTGCTGGTGTTTCTGGCGCTTGCCGCCATTTGGTTTGCCTTGCGCCTGGTGCAAAGTGGGCGACCCGCCGGGCGGTTTGCCGACTGGCTGGGCCTGGTGCTGTGCCTGGCGGCTGGCATGTACAGCCAGTACTTTTTTGCCAACTTCGTGCTGTTTGTTTATGGCTGGTTGGCCTGGCAAAAACGGCGGCAGCCGGTCTTCCTGAAGGCCATGGCCCTTAGCCTGGGCGGGCTGGCCCTGTTGGGGTTGCCGTGGCTGCCGCATTTTAGCCGGCAACTGGTTTTCGTCAAGGCGGTGGGACACTATACCGCCGGACTGTGGAACCCGCTGCAACTGCCCGAAAAGCTGTGGCGCATTTTCAGCGAATTTCTGCTGCAAGACAGCCGGCCCGGGCGAGTGCTGCCCTTGCTGATTTTCGGCATGGCCGCCTGGCCCTGGTTACGCGCGTGGCGGCAGGCCCGGCAATCGGGAGATCGCTCCCCGGCCTGGCCGCCGGTGCTGGGCATGCTGCTGCTGTGGATGCTGGCCGTGGCGGGCGGGCAAATTCTCATCGATCTGCTCAAGCAGTCCCATACGGCCACCATTCGCCGCTATATGCTGCTGGCCAGCCCGGCCTTCTACTTTTTAATCGCCTATGCCCTGTTGCGGGTGCGAAGCCCGGGATGGCGCCGGGGGCTGGTGGGGCTCACCCTGGGCTGGATGCTGTGCAATGCCGGGCTGATGCTGGGGTCCCGGCACCGCGGCTCCGACGAGTTCAAGCAGGCCGCGGCCTGGATTGAGGCCCAGTCTCGCCCGGGGGATGTGGTTCTGGTGAACAAGTCCGGGGCCATCGCCGTGGGGATGGCCCTGTATCTGCCGGAAACCATGCCTATGCTCGGCCTGGAGGCCCAGCCGGTGAGCGCCCTGAAAGAGGACGCCCCCCAGATGCGCCGTCTGGAAAAGAGCCTGGCTCGCCGCTCCCGGGTGTGGGTGGTGTATTCGCATGCCGCGCCCAGCACCCGCAACCGCCTGCGGAACTGGTTTGAAGCCCGTCGCTACCATCAGGGGGAAGAGAAAAAGGTGCCCGGCGTGCGGGTGTTGTTGTATGAAAAGCCGTCCGGGGACTGAATTTAACGGGTTTTTACGATAGGGGTAGCACAAAAACCACCGGACTTGTTTTTATATAACCAAAGGGGACAACAATAGGCAGTTAGGGGTTATCTCCAGTTTCAAGGGGACAATTTGCAATAGGGGGAAATGGATATGACGTACACCTATGGTGCGGGCTACCCGTTGCCTTCCTCCGGCCATTACAACTACTATAATGGCGGTGGGGGATACTACGGTGGCTATGGCCCGCAATTTGGCGGATACGGGAACTTTGGGCCCTACCAAAGCCCGCCGTTGACGCCGTATGAGCAACTAGCCGCGCACAGTTACCACCATGAAGAAGAAACCAAGGGTATGATTACCGGTGGGGTCATTGGTGGGGCCTTGGGGCTGCTAGGTGGGCCGTTTGCGCCGTTGACCGTTCCGCTGGGCGCGGTAATTGGCGGCAGCATCGGCAAATTCTTCGGCGGCATGTTCGGCACCAACCATGATGCCGAGGACAACGGCAAGCTGGATGGTTCTCCGTTGCTGATGGAAATGGCGGAACATCATGGCTAGAATTTGCAGCAAAAGGTCGGGGGCCTTCTAACCCCCGTTCCCAGGGGAAAACCCCGCTGCGCTGTGCCGCATGGCCTTCGCAGTACCTGCTCTACAAAATTAAGCCCGAGATTCTTCCCTTTCTCGGGCTTTTCTTTTTTTCTTCCCGCGCATGATAGAAAACTTTATGTTCTTGCCATGCCTCCCGCTTCTTTGAGACAATACTGGCAACAAATCCTTTAACACTGATTCAGCGAGGTCAGTAAGGAGTCAAGGATGGGCCGGTTTACGCCGGCGGTATCCACACACACCTCTACGGCCTCCTCGCTAAAAACAGGAGGTTTTTTTAATGGCGATGCACCCTCCCGCTCCCGGACAGGTCGCCTGGAACCGGCGACACGTCATCGATTCCTCATCCCTCTCCAAAGCCGAAGTCGAGGAAGTGCTGAAGACGGCCAAGGCGTTTTCCCACATCCTCAGCCGTCCCATCAAGAAGGTGCCCACCCTGCGCGGCAAGGTGGTGGTGAACATGTTCTACGAGAACTCCACCCGCACCCGCACCAGCTTTGAGCTGGCCGCCCAGTACCTGTCGGCGGACGCCATCAACTTTTCGGTGTCCACCTCCTCGGTGAAAAAGGGCGAATCGCTTATTGACACCGTGGATACCATCCGGGCCATGGGCACCGACGCGGTGGTCATCCGCCACCAGAGCTCCGGGGTGTGCCAGCAGCTGGTCAACCACTTTGGCGATGACATCTGCGTGCTGAACGCGGGCGACGGCTACCACGACCATCCCACCCAGGGGCTGCTCGATCTCTACAGCCTGCAGGAACGCATCCCCGATCTGGCCGGGCGCAAGATCGTGATTGTGGGCGACATCTTGCACAGCCGGGTGGCCCGCAGCAACATCCACCTGCTGAACAAGTTCGGGGTGGACGTGCATGTGGCGGCCCCGTCCACCTTGCTGCCCCAGCACATCGAAAAGCTGGGTTGCACCGCGCATACCAATATCGAGGAAGCGCTGGAAGACGCCGACGTGGTGATGTGCCTGCGCATGCAGCTGGAGCGCCAGAAGGCGGGACTCATCCCGGCGCTGCGCGAATACATCAAGTTCTACTCCATCACCCAGGAGCGCCTGGAGCGGTTCTGCAAGCCGGACGTGCTGGTGATGCACCCCGGCCCCATGAATCGCGGGGTGGAAATTGCCAGCGACGTGGCCGATTCCCCCGAGCAGTCGCTGATTACCAACCAGGTCACCAGCGGGGTGGCCATCCGCATGGCCCTGCTGTACCTGTGCCTGAGCACCCCTGCCGAACTGTCGAAAGGAGCCCTGCATGAAAACGTTGCTTAAAGGCGGACGCGTCCTGAACCCGGCTACGGGCACCGACGAGGTGCTGGACGTGCTGATTGAGGACGGCGTGATTGCGGCCATCGAGAAAAACATCCCCGCCGCCCAGGCCGACACCGTGGTGGAACTGACCCCCGAGCAGTGGGTGGCCCCCGGGCTGGTGGACGTGCACGTGCATTTTCGCGATCCGGGCTCGCCCGACAAGGAAACCACCCAGAGCGGCGCCGCGGCGGCCATCGCGGGCGGCTTTACCACCGTGTGCGTGATGCCCAACACCTCGCCGGTCATTGACAGCGTGCCCATGCTGCAATACCTGCAACAGGCCGCCGCGCCCACCGGCATCCAGGTTTACCCGGTAGCCGCCGTCACCCGGGGGCTGGAAGGCCAGGAGATGACTTCCATCGGCACGCTGGCCGCCAACGGGGCGGTGGGCTTTACCGATGACGGGCGCCCGGTGTGGAACGCCAACCTGATGCGCAAGGCCCTGGAGTATTCCCGCATGTTTGACGTGCCCATCGTCAGCCACGCCGAGGACGAGTCGCTGTGCTGCGGCGGGGTGATGCATGAGGGCTATTACTCCACCCTGTTGGGCCTGCCCGGCATTCCCTCGGTGGCCGAAAGCGTGATGGTGGCCCGCGACATCGAGCTGGCCCGCTACACCGGCGGGCGGGTGCATTTTGCGCACGTTTCCGCCAAAGAAAGCGTGGATCTCATCCGCAAGGCCAAGGCCGAAGGGGTGCAGGTGACCGCGGAAACCACCCCGCATTATCTGGCCCTCACCGATGCTTGCGTGGCGGGCTACGATCCCGACTACAAGATGCACGGGCCCATCCGGGCGGAGGCCGATCGCCAGGCGCTTTTGGCCGCCGTGCAGGATGGCACCATCGATTGCATCGCCACCGATCACGCCCCGCACACCCCGGAGGAAAAATCGCTGGCCTTCGACGAGGCGCCCAATGGGGTGATTGGCCTGGAGACCTCGCTGGCGGTAATGCTGACCCACCTGGTGCACACCGGCCTGTTGCAGCCCATCGAGCTGATTAATTTGATGTCCACGCAGCCGGCGGCCATCTTCAAACTGAACGCCGGCACGCTGGCCGTGGGGCGACGGGCCGATGTGACGGTCATCGACCCCGGCATCGCGTGGACGGTGAACCCCGCCGAATTCAAGAGCAAGTCGCGCAACACCCCCTTCAAGGGGCAGACGCTGAAGGGCAAGCCGGTGCTGGTGATGGCCGCCGGTCAGACCCTGCTGGATCAGCGGGGGGCCCGAGCGCTGGTGGCTTCTTAAGTTTAAAGTGAGAGGGAAAATGACCGCCTCCGAGCATTCGGAGGCTTTTTATTTTTGGGTAGCTAAATAGGCATGAGCAGCAATTTACCCGATGTGATCGGGGATGAACTGCTTGATTTCCAGCACGTGGCCGGGGCGGCTGGCAAGGCTAAGCAGGAATTCCTCCAGGCGCTCGCCGGGCACGTAGTAATTGTTCAGGCGCACGGCGTGATCGTGCGATTCCATCATCTTGATGATGTAATGCTTCTTGGCGGCCACTTCCTGGGCGGCAATTTCCTCCGCCGAGCGATCCTGGCGGATGCTGACGTAGTTGAACCCGTCGGGACTGATGACCAGCTCGCCGCCTTCCTCCACCTCGAAGTGCAGGTTGTCTCCCCGGCGGTGCCGCTGGAAGATGTTAATGACCTTGTTGCTGATCTCGTCCGACATCCAACGCTCTCCTTGCTTGACTCGGCGGGGCTATGCTGGCGGGGCCTCGGGGGGCGGAACCGCGAAATACCGCGCCGGATCCGCGCCGCGCCGGCTGGCCAGACTGCGGAACCACAGCCGCAGGTCCAGCCCTTCGGCCCTTACCTTGCAATCATACCAGAACAATGTGAGGGTGCTGATATAAAAGGGCATCAGGATGATATTGATGAGCCCCGTCCACAGGTTGATGATGGCGCTGACGTGCATGGGTAGCGCCACCTGGCTGGTCATGCCCATGCGGCCCTTCTCGTAAAGCGCCCAGGCGTACACCGGGGCATGCAGGGCCATCGACACGATGGTGGAAAACAGGAACAGGGCCAGGGCAAACACCAGGATGCGGGCCAGGTTGTGCCCCAGCATGCCCAGCCCCTCGGCCACATGCGCGCCCAGGGCGCGGGGCCGTTCCGCGGTGGCCACCGACAGCAGCGGGAAGATAACGACGAACCATTCCGTGGAGAACAACCCAATCAGCAGGGCCAGCACCACGAACCCGAAAATGAGGAAGGCCACCAGGGCAATCACGGCCATCAGGGGGTTATGCATCAGGCCGGCCAGCCCGCCCAGGGCGGCCAGCGTCATGACCGCCAGCAAGGCCCCCGCGTAAAAAATCAGGGTGTCCACCACCGCAAAGCCAATCATGGCCACTGCCGACACCGCCAGCAGAAAGGCAACCGCCCCACGCCGGGACCACACGTAGTCCCGGCAGGCCCGCAGCGGATCGGGCCCGCTGCCGGTGATGGCCGTATAGAAGTAGCGCATCAGCACGCAGCAGCAGTATCCGTACAAAAAGAAAAACACGCCCAGCATCCCCAGGGCGGCCAGGGCTGTCAGCAAAATCAGGCTGAGTCGCTGCTGGGGGGCGGCAATCAAAAAGCCCTGGCTGGCAATCAGGCCCAGCAGCAGCATGAAGATTAAATAGGACAGCGTGGGGCCCAGCATCACCATAACCCCAGTTTTCAGGTGCTTGCGAAACAGGTTCCAGGAGCGGCTGATGAGCGTGGCGCTGCCCTGGGCGGGATAGATGACCGGGAGCGCCTCGCCGGTTTCAGGGGGCTGCAAGCTCATGGGGCCGCCTGTCCGCTATCGGCCACCTGGTGAAGCACTTCCTGAAAAGTGCGCAGCAGGCGAAACCGGTAACCGCAGCCCTCGGCCAGCTTGCCGCCCATCAGCAGGGAGTGTTCGGAAGGGTACTTGCGGCAGAAGTCGGGGCGGTGGTCATAGATGGCGCAGCGGTTGTCCGTTTGCAGGTGCACGCACTGGAAAAGCAGGCCATCCTCGGCCTCATCCACCACCTTGAAGTAGGTATACTCCGGGTTGCTGTGCTTCAGCTCCTCAAACAAGGCAGCGTCATCAATAACCCGCTGGCCATGGATGAGGTAAATGTTGGTGCAGCACTTGCCGCACTGGTTGCATGCGCCGGTGCGCTCGTAGTACTGCCCCTGCACCCGGCCTTCCTGCTTGATTTCCTCCGGCGAGAGGAACGATTTGACAATCTCCAGCATGGCACCCATTGTACCGGACTTGGGCGCCTGGCAAAAGCAGGGGCGCATCCGCCGGCCCACCCGGCTGGCCACAAGGCCGTCTTTGTGATAAAAGTAGCAACCTGAGCAATTGGTAGGGAACGCGCAATGATCCATGGCCTGAACCCGGCATGGCCTGCTGTGGCATCGAAACCCGGAACCCCCGGGCCCCGTTTTGCGGGCCGAAAGGCGACCGAGCCCGAAGCCGGGCTGATTACCACCCTGGGCCCTGTGGATGCGGCCTTTCAAGAGGCTGCCGACCGCTTCGGCCAGTTCCTGGAGGCCTGCGGCTACACCGTGACCGGGCTGTTTAACGAAACCAGCAAGCCGGACAAGGACTTCGTCCTCTGGTTTGAGCCCGGCCTGGGCGCGGGGCGATTCCAGGTGACCTTTCACCACGAGAGCCTGACGCCTCAGATCCGCCAGGCCGACTACCAGGAAGCCCTGCAAACCATTGCCGGCATGGACGGCATTGAAAAAACCGGGCACATGACCTATCGGCTGAACGGGGTGCCTTTCATCGTCACCCTGGAGACACCCAACCGCCCCCTGAACCCTTGGGCCAACGACGGCTTGACCAAGCGGGCCAAAATCGAGGCCCGGCAAAAGGCCCGTCAGGCTGAGCAGGCCCAGCGCCTGCGGGGCAAAACCCTTGAAGCCGTCCCCGTGCATGCGGCGGATGAGGCGGCCTTGCAAGCCGAGCTGGTGCCGGCGGTGGCCAAACTGCTTTCGGTCCAGCTGCAAAAGGCGGGCCTGACGGTGGGCACCTTTGGCAAGGATGCACCCGGATCCAGGCAGGTGTTGATTGAGGAACGGCAAGGCCTGCACGGGCGCCAGCTGATGTTGCGAAACCAGAACCCGAAATTGGATGGGTCGCAGCGCAACGCCCTGCACCACAAGATTATGCGGGTGCTGACCGGGGTGGATGGCATCCAGCGGTTGGGCACGATATCCTTCCGCCTGCATGACGTTTTTGTGAGTGTGTGGAGCCCGCCGGTGGGGCGTTAAGCCAGCCAATATCCTGTTATTCCGTGCCGGCCTCCGCCTGGGCAATGGTCAGCAAGGTGCGTACCACGCTGTCCGGGTTCAGGGAGATGGAATCGATGCCTGCCTCCACCAGAAACCGGGCGAACTCCGGGTAGTCGCTCGGCGCTTGCCCGCAGATGCCCACCGACACGCCCACGGCATGGGCTTCTGCAATCAGCTGGGTGATGAGTCGTTTGACGGCTTCGTTGCGCTCATCGAATAAGGTCGAAAGCACCTGAGAATCACGGTCTACCCCCAGGGTCAGCTGGGTCAGGTCGTTGCTGCCGATGGAAAAGCCGTCGAATCGTTGGGCAAACTCCCGGGCTAACATCACGTTGGAGGGAATTTCAGCCATCACGTATACCTGCAGGCCGTTTTTCCCGCGTTCCAAACCATTGTTGGCCATCTCCGCCAGCACCTGGTCGGCCTCTTCCAGCGTACGGCAGAAGGGAATCATTACCCGCACGTTGTCAAAGCCCATGCTCTCCCGTACCCGGCGCAGAGCCAGGCATTCCAGGGCAAAGCCATCCCGGTATCCCTCGCTGTAGTAGCGGGAAGCCCCCCGAAAGCCCAGCATGGGGTTGCTTTCGGCGGGCTCAAAGCTGCGTCCGCCTAGCAGGCTAGCGTATTCGTTGCTCTTGAAGTCGCTCATGCGGACGATGACCGGATGCGGGTGCTGGGCGGCGGCAATCTTGGCAATGCCCCGGCTGAGGTGTTCCACAAAATACTCGCTTTTATCGGGATAGCCCGCGGTAAGCGCCTCAATTTCCCGGCGTTCGGCGCCCTGCGGCACCTGCTGGAAGCGGGTCAGGGCCAGCGGGTGGATGCGGATGCGGTTGGCAATGATGAACTCCATGCGGGCCAAGCCTACCCCGGTGACCGGCAATTGCCACCAGTGCAAGGCGCTGTCGGGGCTGGCTAGGTTCAGCATCAGGCGGGTACGGGTGGAGGGAAGGGCTTGCAAGTCTACCTCCTCCACCTCAAAGGGAAGGGCCCCTTCGTATACCACCCCATGATTGCCCTGTGCGCATGACACCGTGATGGTTTGCCCGTCTTTCAGAGCCCGGGTGGCGTTGCCGGTGCCCACGATGGCCGGGATGCCATACTCTCGGCTGACGATGGCCGCATGGCTGGTGCGTCCTCCGGTATCCGTCACAATGGCCGCCGCCTTCTTGAGAATGGGGCCCCAGTCCGGCTCGGTCATCTCGGTGACCAGGATGTCGCCGTTTTCGAAGCGGTGCATTTCCGCCGTGCTGTCTACGCGGCAGACCCGTCCGGCGGCTACCCCGTCCCCGATGCTCAGTCCCTGGCACAGCGCCTGGCCTGTCTGCTTTAGCCGGTAGCTTTTCAGGCGGCCAGCCTGGCGGCGGGACTGCACGGTTTCTGGGCGGGCCTGCACGATGAACAATTCACCGCTTTGCCCGTCTTTGGCCCATTCAATATCCATGGGCTGCCCGTAGTGCCGCTCGATGGCAACCCCCCACTCGGCCAGGCGCAGAATTTCGGCATCCTCCAGCACAAAGCCGGCTCGCTCCTCGGCACTGGTGGGGACGTTGCGTGTGGTGCGGTTGCCGCCCTCGGCGTACACGGTCTTGGTTTCCTTGCTGCCCCGGTCTTTTTCGATGATGGGGCTCAGCCCGCGACCCAACAGGGGCTTGAAGACCATGTATTCATCCGGGGTTACGGTACCCTGCACCACGTTTTCGCCGATGCCCCAGGCGGCGGTAATCAGCACCACCCGCGGGAAGCCGCTTTCGGTGTCCAGGGTGAACATGACGCCCGCTCCCGCCAGATCGGCCCGCACCATCTTTTGCACCCCCACGGAGAGGGCGACTTTCATATGGTCGAAGCCGTTTTTCTCCCGGTAAGTGATGGCCCGGTCGGTAAACAGGGAGGCAAAACAGTTGCGGCAGGCTTCCAGCAGGTCTGCCTCCCCGCTGACGTTCAGGTAGGTTTCTTGCTGTCCGGCAAAGCTGGCTTCTGGCAGGTCTTCCGCCGTGGCACTGCTGCGCACCGCCACATCCACCCCATGCTGGCCGTACTGTTCCCCCAGCGCCCGGTAGGACCGCCGAAGGGCGTCTGCCAGTGCCGTGGGAAACTCGGCGCGGCGAATCATCTCCCGGATGCTTTTACCGATCTGTTCCAGGGGCTTGCGTCCCGCTTGGAAGTCCGCCAGCTCCTTGCGGATAGGTTCCCGCAGGCCGTTGGTATCCAGAAACTCCCAATAGGCATGGGCGGTGGTGGCAAAACCATCCGGGACTTGGATGCCCTGATCTTGCATAGCATGCAGCATTTCACCGAGCGAGGCGTTTTTTCCTCCGACCAAGGGGACATCCTGGCGTCCCAAGGTTGTGAAGCGGCGGATTAGCGGGGTGTCGGGTCTTGCTTTGCCGGAGGCGGGCGTTTGCATGGGGTGGCTCTGCGGGGTGGGCATGGCGTCTTTCCTGGTTGTGGTGCGGGCATGTCTCCAAGCATTGTAGCGGATTGGCCCCGGCCCGTGCCTTACCCATTCTGCTAGGGTGGGTAATAGCCGTATTGCCCACACCCGGTAGGGGCCGAGGGGAGGGCTTTTCTTTCATGTTCTACGGCTGCTTGTCCGGATTCTTCCGCAATCGAGGGTTATGTTCCGAAGTGGGGCCTTTGTGGCAACCGAAGTCGGGTTTCTGATTTTGAGGAAGCCCATGTTTTGTGGTGTAGGGGGATTTAAAACCTGGGAAGGATTCACTTTATTGCGTTCAGGCTGTTTTTTGGAGCTGGGCCGGCCCCCTTGCGGGGGGTGGCTTTTTTATCTACAATACCTGTAAACCGTCGGGCCGTAGCGCAGCTTGGTAGCGCACTTCCTTGGGGTGGAAGGGGTCGCAGGTTCAAATCCTGTCGGTCCGATAAAACCCCCGAATCCTTTGTGTTTCGGGGGTTTTTGCCGTTCAGGCTTTCGGAATGTGATCTGACTTGAAAAAGCTTGGCACATCAGTTGCTTTATGCCGAATTTAGAGTGATGGATGGTTTTTTTGGCCATTTTCAGATATGACTGCCCTACAAGCGCACATCTGCAAAGAAGAAGCGCTCACCTGCCCGAGCAGGGGCTTTGACTTCCTGGATGGTGTCTGCTTCGACAAGAAAATCCTTCATTGGTTGCTGAGTATGGCGTTCAGAGTGATGAATGTCACTGTTAGCCAGTAGAAGGAGCCTGTGATGGGTGAAAAACAGTTCAGACGCTCACAAGACGAGTACGTTTCCAATTGGATCGATGCTATGCGCTTTGGCCTGATGGGTGGGCGACCTTTTAGTGAGATCAGTGTTCGGACTTACGCATACTACACCGAGTGGTTCTTAAAGCAATACGGCTTTCTTTCGATTGAGAATCTCAAAAAAGCCCTGATTTCTATCCCGATTGAGCATTTTGCCAAACGTCTGAAGCTTTTTCAGTCTCTCACCAGCTTTGGCAAGTATCTGGTTCAAGAAGGGATGCTGGATGAAGCATACCTGCTAGAGTCCAAGAAATTCAAACCTCGGCGTCACTTGCCGGAGCGCAAGATTACGGTCGATCAAAAGGGCCTCGATAAGCTATTGGAAGCCAGCCAATCGGCATTAGAGCGTCTGATTGTCATCTTGCTAAGCCAGACAGGCTTACGGGTGAATGAAGCAGCTAATCTGTGCCTGGAAGATATTGACCGGGACCCTTTTTTAGATCCACCTGAGGCAGAGTATGGGGGATCATATCA
>CAYMIG010000006.1:0-240000 GCA_964390635.1 uncultured Vampirovibrionales bacterium
TCTATCTGGAAAATCTCTGCCTTCAACTGGCCCTGAAAATTGGACGCCTGTCAGTGTCAGAAGCATAGCTGGGTCTTTGGGGCCACCTGCATGGACGCCGATAAAATCCGAAGTATCTCGGCTGGCGACAATGTGGACTTCTTGGTCCCCTCAGCCATTACAGGGTTTCGGGATTTGATTGAACTCAAACGCCCGGACCATCCGGTACTGAACGAAGATACCAGCCACAACTGCCACTATTTCTCAGCAGAGGTCTCCAAAGCCATTGGTCAATGTCACCGCTATCTGGATGTGCTGCATGAAGAAGCTGGGCGGGGTCTGCGGGACCATCCCCAGATTATCAGCTACCACCCACGGGCCACCATCGTCATTGGGCGCTCTTATAACTGGGCGGATGCCCAGCACAAGGCGTTGCACGGCCTGAACAGCCGCCTAACCGATATTACGGTCATCACCTATGACCAGTTGCTCCGCCAAGGCCAACGCCTCTTGGAGATTGTCACCCATCAGATGGAAGATTCTTCCCCTTGCGCCGCTTCGGTTTGACTTCAGGGGGCTGCTTCTCCGGGGTTGGTTCTGCCTGAGCCAGTTCGCGTTCCTCCTTGCCCTTGCGAATAACGGCATCCAGTTCCTCTATCCGCCCTTCTGCTTCATACCGTTGAACTGTATCGGCCAGAAATTCAATAAACCGGCTCCAATTGAAGGCAATTTCAAAGACATCCTCATCGGTGAGCGGTTCATCATAATAGGGCTGCCATGTCTCACGGGTTTTTTGCAGAAACTCATCTGAAAACGTAGTTGGCATCGGTGTTCCCTCCAGATTGAAACGCCAGTCATTTTATTCAAATGCCGTCCGCAGCGCATCCTTGTCTCTGATTCCCGGATACGAATCAATCCCATTTTTTCATAGCATCTATGACCTCCTGTTCGCTGGTCAGGCAGTAGCCCATTGTGGTTGTGATGTTCGAATGCCCACAGGCTTTCTGAAGATGGACCAGTGACCGGCCTAACCCGGCATTGATGGTTACAAACGCCCGGCGAAGTGCATGTGGTGTCACCTTGAGTCCGGCTATCTCCCCAAGGCGTTCTACTCGTTGCCGAAGCCCGTGGCGGTCCATCGGCTTACCCAAACGGTTCAGTAAGACGGGGCCGGTTTGAGTAACACGCCGCTGGGTTTGGCGGTAGGCTTCCAAGGCATCAAGGGCCGTTGGCGGTAAACCTACAAGGCGCGTCTTGTTCCCCTTGCCAAGCCGGACCACTAGATACCCCTTATCCAGATGGATGTCACTCCATAGCAGCGCACAGGCTTCAGAGGCCCTTATGCCGGTATTTGCCAGCAAGATGATAATCAGTTTGTCCAGTTCCGTTTCGCAGGCCGCCATAAGCCGCACAAGCCCCTCTGCATCCACCGTGGTCCTCTTGGGTGGCAGATGTCGCTTTGGCTTCAAGGGTGTGACGTGTTCGAGGAAGGCGGAGTCTAGGGCATCATTGCGGATGAGGAACTTGCCAAAGCAAACGACCGCTTCATACAGCCGGATTTTCTTGGCAAATTGTTTCGGGGAAATCACCATTAAGGCCCGTTGCAAGTTCTCGGCTGAAACCTCCTTATGTCGGCTCAGAAAGCTATTCACATTCCGAGTGTAGAGTTCTATGGTGTTTGGACTGAACGGTTTACCAGTCATCAGGCCCTTAGCCATTGCCTTCTCCCATGCGAGCGTGTAATCGCTGTGCGGCTTTCTGGCTCGTTGAGCCTCCTTAGCCTCCTTCTGCTCTTGCTCCTGCTCATACAGGAACATTTCAATGGCTTGCGGGCTTATCTGGTAAGTGGTCCGCTTGCCATAAGGTTTGGGGATGGCTGGCAGATGGCCTGATTCACACCAGCGGGTAACAGTAGAGATGGATTTCCCCAGCCGCTCAGCCGCTTCGGCGATGCTCAAGAACGGTTCACCGTGACGAACCGAATGACGAACTTTGTGACGAACTTTGGGATTTTTGACGAACTTTACGTGTGTTTTTTCATCTTTAACCGGCGCACCCTCAGAAACCAAAAAAGCCCCGGAACCGTGTTCCAGAGGCTCTTTAAGACTATGTTGAGTGGCGCGCTCGGAGAGATTCGAACTCCCGACCTCATGGTTCGTAGCCATGCACTCTATCCAACTGAGCTACGAGCGCACGCCTTGGGGAATACTATTGTGTACGAAACACGCACATCGCGCAACCCCCGCCCCCTTGCCCGGCATCTCCCCCAGCCGGGGCAGGACAAACGCCCAAAACGCGGTACAATGAAGGGGTGAGGGCAAGAACCCAAGGTGCGCCGCCATGCTGGAGCCAATCATCCCCGAGGACAAGATTCTGGAAACCCGAACCCGCATCCGCGAGCTGCTTTACAGCGCGGATTTGTACAAGTACAAGGGCCGGGTCTCGAAATTGCAGGGCTTGACGGTGGAAGCGCAGCTGCCCAAGCTGAAAATCGGCGATCTGTGCTTTATCGAGAGTATGGACGGCGAGCCCAAGGCCGCGGAGGTGGTAGCATTCAAGGGCGATACCGCCCAGATGCTGCTGCTCTACGACGGGGTGGGCATCTACCAGGGCAGCTGGGTGACCACCACCAACCAGCCCATTACCGTGCCGGTGGGCGATTTCCTGCTGGGTCGGCTGATTACGCCGCTGGGCGAGCCCCTGGACGGGCGTCCCCTGGATCTGACCCATGCGCGCTACATCAACGTCGATTCCTCCCCGCCGGATCCCATGAACCGGCCCATCATCAAGCACAAGTTCTCAACCGGCGTGCGGGCCGTGGATTCCCTGTTGACCATGGGTGCCGGCCAGCGGATGGGGCTGTTTGCCGGATCCGGGGTAGGGAAATCGACCATGCTGGGCATGATTGCCCGGAACTCTGATGCCGATGTCAACGTGGTGGCGCTCATCGGAGAGCGGGGCCGCGAGGTGAAGGAGTTTATCGAGAACAGCCTGGGCGAGGAAGGCGTGCGCCGCTCCGTACTGGTGTGCGCCACCGGCGATCAGCCGCCCCTTTTGCGGATGAAATGCCTGCAAACCGCCACCGCCGTGGCCGAATACTTCCGGGACCAGGGTAAGAAGGTCTTCCTGATGACCGATACCGTCACCCGGGCCGCCATGTCCGGTCGCGAGGTGGGCCTGGCCATCGGGGAGCCCCCCACCATGAAGGGCTACCCGCCCTCCATCTTTTCCTGGCTGCAAAAGGTGCTGGAGCGCTCCGGCGTGACCGAGGAAGGCTCCATTACCGCGCTTTACACCGTGCTGGTGGAAGGGGACGACATTAACGACCCGGTTTGCGATACGGTGCGCGGCATTATCGACGGGCACATCTTCCTGAAGCGCAAGATTGCGGCCCAAAACCACTTCCCGGCCATCGACATCCTCGACAGCGTGAGCCGTTTGTTCACCGAAATCTGCGATCCCGAGCACATCCAGGCCGCGGCCAAGATGCGCGAACTCATCGCCGTCTACCAGGACGCCCGCGACCTCATCGACGTGGGTGCCTACGAGCACGGCTCCAACCCCAAAATCGACATCGCCATCCAGATGATGCCGGAAATCAACGGTTTTCTGCGCCAAAGCGTGAAAGACCTGGTCAGCATGGACTCCACCATCAACACCCTGAAGCAGATGATGGCCAACGTGCGGCTTTAGACCCAACCCTTGCGCTTGAACATGCCAATCAGCCCGCCGGAGGCCAGCATGGAGCCCAGGCTGACCAGCCAGAAGCTGATGGTCGCCTGCGCGCCGGGAATGGGCACGTTCATACCCAGGAAGCCGGCAATCATGGTGGGAATGCCAATAAAGGTGGCCAGCATGGTGGCCCGGCGCATCACATGGTTCAGGCTGTTGCTTTCCGCCGCCTCGTGCAGGCCAATCAGGTTGTTGCTGTCGTGGCGCTGCTCTTTCAGGGCGTCGATTTGCTTTTGAATTTCCCGCTGGGCGGCGGTAAAGCCTTCCGTGTCAAGCAGCGGCGACTGGTAGTCGTCGTTTTTCAGCAACAGGTCGTCCAGAACCCGCTTTTGTTCGATCACGGTCTGGTTGATGACGCTGATCTTGGTGATGACGCCCAGAAAATCGCGGGTCAGCTCGCGGAAGGCCTTGGGAGAATGCAGCTCGCCCTGCATGGTGCGGTTCAGGCGTTCGGTGAGCGTGAGCAGATCCCGGGTGAGCGAGTCGATGATGTCCCCGTTGGCGTGCAGGATTTCCCGCAAAATCGAAGTCACCAGCTCCTGGGGGGATTTCCGGGCGTTGCTTTCGATGAGGCGGCCCCAGCGCTCATCAATGCCGTGGATGGCATCCGGGTGGGTGGTAATCACAAAATCCTCCCCGGCGTAGATATGCACCGGGCGCTCCTCCAGCTCGCCATTTTGGTTAATGGACAGGGCATAGGCGGTTAGCTGGATGCTGTCCCTGTCGATGACCGGGCGTTCGTAAAAGATGTTGTCGTTGACCACGTCGCGGCGGTGGAAGGGATGAAAGGAGAAGCGCTCCGAAAGCTGCTCCAGCAGGGGATGCCCGCTGGCCTGGAAGTCCGCCCAGAAAAGGCGCCCGCCTTCCGGGCGCTGGATAAGCGCCATGCGCAGCTTGTTGGCCGGATCCAGCAGCTCGGCGTTGCGGCCCCCGGCGTCCGGGACCAGTTGCTCCAGGGTGGTGGCCAGCGGCTCGCCGTCCGTGGTGGTGGTCAGCTGGCGAATGACCGGGCCCAGGTCTTTTTGCTGTGCCGTCCCGGTATGGGCCTGCCCAAAGCGCGGCTTTTGGCGCACAAAGCGGTCCCCTGCCGGCGCCATGGGCGCGAAGGGACGGCTGGGGCCTTGGAATGCCACGGTTCGGGCCGGGGCTACGGAAGAGGGGACAGCGATCATGGGCACGACACTCTTTTGCCAATAAAAACGGCGGCCTTCTCAAAATTGCAGCCGGCTAGCAGGGCAGGGAAGCGCGGTTGTATTCGTACAGTTCGGTCAGCCCTTTCAGGGTCAGGCTGGGGTCTACCCGGTCAAATTCCTCCTCCAGCCCGCAAAGCTCCAGCACGGTTTCCGCCAGCCCCCCGGTGGCAATACGTTTCACGAAAGGATTCTCGAATTCCCGCACGGCGGCCTTCAACAGCTCCCGCACCAGTCCCCGGTAGCCAATGCCCAGGCCCGCCTGCATGCAGGCCATGGTGTTTCGCCCCATTTTCAAGGGGGCGGGAAAAGGCCTTTCCCATTCAACCACGGGCAAGCGCGATGTTTTCAGGGCCAGGCTTTCTGAAAACGTTTTCAGGCCGGGAGCAATGGCCCCGCCCAGGTAGCGGCCATCCGAGGTGACCAGATCGAAGGTGGTGGCGGTGCCAAAATCCACCACCAGTAGGTGCTCCCGGGGGTGCAACAGCCGGGCCGCGCAGGCGTTGACCAGCCGATCCATGCCCAACTGCTCCGGGGGATAGTCCAGGGTGTCCAGGGGCAGCAGGATGCGCCCGGGGGCGATGGTGAAAATGGCCGATTCCGGCAGGTTGTAGCAGTAGCGGAGGGTTTTGCGCAGGGCGGCGTCCACCTCGGGCACCACGGTGGCATACACCACCCGCTCAAACTCAGGCGCCTCCTGGGCCAGCGAATCCCGCACCGTGGCGCTGAATTTTTCCGGTGAGACCCGGCTGCCGGGCACACGCCATTGCCGCACGAGATCCTTGCCCTCAAAGACCCCGAACTTGATGTCGGTATTGCCGATATCCACAGCCAGCAGCTTCATACCGCAATGATAGCGGGAAGTGTCAGCGCTGTCCAATCAGGCTGCGGCGGGCTTCCTGTTCGCAGTGCCGTTCCAGGGCCTTCAGCGATTTTTCGGTGGTGTTGCGCAAAATAGTCTGGGAGCCGGGGATCTTGGTGCCGGTATCCACGGACAGGTTGTAGACCAACAGGGTTTTTTTGTCGCCATCCTGGGGATTTAGCTTGTAGCTTGCGCTTAAGGTCTTGAAGTCGCCAGAAACCCGCTGCAGTTTAATCGTACGGGCCGACTCAAACTCCTGCACCTGCACCTGGTACTTGTAAGTGGGCAAAAAGGCAACCACTTTCATGGCAATGTCCAGCAGCTTGGTGGGGCCGTTGGCCTTGACGACGCTGAATTTTTCGTAGCCCGGCACGATGTTCTTCATCTGGGCGTAGTTGGTCAGGGTTTTCCACACCAGGTGCGGCGGGGCGTCGATGGTAATCTGGGCCTGCAGATCCTTGGCGGTGCCGTCATGGTCGGCGGCCACCGAAACCAGCTGGTAGCTTTCCTCGGCGGCCATGGCCATCAGGGGACAAACCGCCACGGCAATAGCCGAAAGCAGGGCAATAAGGCCGGATTTTGCTTGGTTTGCCTGCATGAACGCGTTCCCTAAATCCCAATCTGACTCTTTCACCTCATCCATCATACCAGAGTTGGCCCGCTTGGCGCTATTGACCGGCTGGATTATTCCACTGGATGGGGGATTTTTGCCGCGGGGCCTTGAAAAGGGGTGCAAAAGGAGGACGTGGGGGCCTTGCAGCATCGTTACAATGGGGGCATGAGCTGGACCGCGCAACTCGCAGAACGTTTTGAAAAGCTGATTGCTCAGCGATACTTCCGCTTTGCCTTCTGGGTTACCGCGGCGGCGGTGATTGTGTTCAGCATGACCACGGTGTTATCCGGCACCCTGGAGACCCTGGAGCTGTCCCTGCTAGATGTGCGCCTTCGCTGGCGGGCCCTGGAGACCGCCCCGTCGGAAGATATCGTCATTGTGGCCATCGACAACTTCACCGACAACTACATCCGGCAACACCCGGAAATTGGCCTGTACGATCCCGTGCTGCCCCGGGACAAGATGGCCCGGGTGCTGGCCTACCTGAACCGGCAGCAGGTGCGGGCGGTGGTTTTCGATCTCGAGTTCAAGAAGCCCGATCCCGACGGGGATCCCCAGCTGGCCCGGGCCATCCGGGAAAACGGGCATGTTTACAGCGCGGCCCGCATGGCGGATGAGTTTGAATGGTACTACCAGCGCAACGTCGAGGACTTGATGATCTTGCCCCCCCGGGAGCGGCAGGTGCTGATTGCCTATATTAGCCTGATTGGCCCCTACCTGGAGCGCACCATCCCTTGGCAGGCCCCCCTGCTGGGGCGCGCCTATCTGGGCCCGCTGGATCTGGGGCTGGGGCCTTTTTACGCCGTCTCCCCCCTGGCCGGTCTGGATACGATTATCGGTTTCTACAACCGCCAGGCCAGCCTTGTGGGGCCCACCACCCCGTTGCCTTCCGGCTTGGTCGGGGCCCGCCCGCCCCTCCGCCAGGTGCGGCAGGATGTGCTGGCCAGCGTGTTTATGGAGCAGTGCACCCGGGACAACTACGAAACCATCTACCGCAACGATGCCGGATTTTTGGGCACCTTGCGCCAAATGCGGCTGCCGCTAAAGCTTCGGGACGGCTTACGCGAGTCGATCATGCGCGAAATGACCCGCTGCTATACGTATCCGGTATCCCCGGAACTTCGAAATGCCGTCGCCGGTCTGGGGGTGCCCACCGTCATTTACGATTCCAACGGCTATGTCCGCTCCGTGCCCTTGCTGCACCGGGGATACCTGGGCAATTTCTACACCTACCTGGGCTTTCAGCCGGCCCTGGCCCTGCTCGGGGTGGAGAGCTTGGCTTACTCCGATCGCGCGGGCACCCTGCAAATGGGCCAACGCGCCCTGCCCTTGTATCAGGGGCAATACCTGTTTGTAAACTGGCGCAACCCCCAGAAGCTGGCGGAGTCCATGCTGCTGAAAGCCGGCTTGCTCTCTCCCCGGCCAGCCTGGTATCCCTATTTCGGTTTCGTGCCCGAGCTGATGCAGGCCTTGCGGGGACAGCCGCCCACCCCCTACGAAAAACTCCTGCATGGGGTCAGCGCCGACAAAAACAACACCTTGCTGGGCGGGGGAAACCTGTACCGCTCCTTCCACATCATCGACATCCTGCGCCTGGCGCAAGGGGAAACCCTCTCCGGGCAAGAGCTGGGCCCGCTGTACCAGGTGCCCGGCCAGCCGCAAACCGGCCTGTTCTCGTTCAAGGACAAGATTGTGGTGATTGGCGATACCATTAAGGACGTGCACCGCTCCCCGGTCAGCAATACCATGCATGGGCCCGAAATTGTGGCCAACGTGCTGGATATGGCCCTGCATGACCGCACATTCGTCCGGCAGGCGCCCGCCTTATGGCAATGGGGTATTATTGCGCTTTTGCTGCTGGCTATTTCGGCGGCGGTGGTGCGTTTTGAGCAGTTTTCCATTGGTTTTACGGTGGGCCTGGTGCTACTGTTGCTTTACTGGGTGTTCAATTTCATCGTTTTCAAGTTCCAGGGCCTGTGGTTCGAGCTGGTTACACCCACCGGGGTGCTGGGATTAACCCTGCTGGCCTCCACCTTGTACCGCTACTATATCCATGACCAGGAAAAACACCAGCTAACCGGGGTGTTTGCCAGCTACGTGTCGCCCCAGGTGCTGAACGAAATCGTAAAAAACCCGGCCCAGGCCATGGAGAACCTGAAAGGTGGCAAAAAGGAGCTGACCGTGCTGTTTGCCGACCTGCAAGGCTTTACCCAGCAGTTCGAGCACGCCGACCCCGAGCGGATGGTACAGCAGCTGAACGAGTATTTCGACGCCATGACCGGCATCATCCTGGCCAATGGCGGCACGTACGACAAGTACATGGGCGACGCGGTGATGGCCTTCTTCGGGGCTCCCGCCGAGCTGCCCAATCACGCCGAGATGGCCTGCCGGGCCGCCGTGGAGATGCACCGGGCCCTCTACCGCCTGAATGCCCAGTGGGAGGCCGGTGGGCTCAAGACGCTGCGCCATGGCATCGGGATCAGTTCCGGGGAAATGTTTGTGGGCAACTTCGGCTCCAAAAACATCAAGAACTTTACCGTGATGGGCAACAACGTGAACCTTGGCGCCCGGCTGGAGGCATACACCCGGGTGGCCGACTGGCCCATCATCATCAGTGCCCGCACCCGGGAACTGGCCGGGGACACCTTGCAGGTCCGGGACCTGGGGGATATCCGGGTGAAGGGCTTCAGCGAGGCCGTGCAATGCTACGGCCTGGAAGCCGTGCGAGTGCCCGGCCAGAACCGTTTCCAGGGGTGGTGGGACGAGTCGCCGGCGACCCCGGGGGGCTAGCCGCCACCAGCGGGGGCCAGGCTTTTTTCCTGCCAGGCCACGCCACGGGTGCATTCCTCCAGGGCCTGCAAAAAGCCGTCGGCGGCTTCGGGGGGCAGGGTAAACTGGATTTCCAGCATGGAGCAGGCTTGGCTCGGGCCGCTTTTAAGCAGCAGCAGCTTGCGGATATTCACCTGCCGATCCTTGAACAGGCGGAAGCAATCCCGCATCCAGGCCATGTCGAAGGTGCCATAGCCTTTCAGGGTATAGGCCAACGGGCCGACCATCGCCGCCGTCGTCCTGCGCTACTGGGTTAACTGCAGCTTCTGGGTAAAGCCGATTTCCTGCAGCAGCTCGTAGGAACGGATGCCCAGCTGGCTGCGGGGCTGCGACTTGATGACCTCGGTCAGCTCCTTGACGGCCTTCTGGTAGTCTTTCTCGGCAATATAAATCTTGCCCATCTCCAGCATCGATTGATCGCGCAGCTGGGCGAATTCCAGGGCCAGCTGCTTTTCTAGCTCGGCCTGGGCCTTGGCGCTGGAAACGGTGTTCAGTACCTTGTACAGGTTGATATGGGCCTCGGTGGAGTCTACCAGCCACTGGCGAAGCGGTACCAGTGTGCTTTTGGCTTCGTAGATGCGGTTGTTTTCAATCAGGGTCATCACGTTGCGCAGGCGGTTTTCGGCATCCGTGAAACCCAGCGGGTTGGTGGGATCATCCAGCCTGGGATGGTTATACACCGGCGGATTTTCGGGGTCTACCTGGGGATTCTCAATCTTCACGTTGGTCAGTTCCGGCTGGTTCAACATGGGCGGACGCTTGTAGGCGGCGGGAGGGGCTTCCTGCTCCGGCTGGGCGGGTTGTTGACCGGCTTTTCCGGCCTGGTCAGGGGCCACCACCTTGGGTTTGTCCTCGCCGCCGTTTTCAGCCGCCGTTTCGGCTTCCCCGTCCTTCTTTTTGCCGAAGAACTTGGTCAGGGTTTCCACCACTTTGCCGGGAGGCATCTCCGCCTGAGGTTGCGGCTGCATGGGGCCTACCATCTGGGCGCTGGCCTGCCAGGGGCCGCCAGCCAACACGCTAAGGGCCAGGGCCAGGGCCAAGGGGCGAAAGGGATTCTTACCGGACATACCTTCAGGTCTCCTGTGTCGTTAAATACTGTCTCCACCCAGTACCAGGGTGTAATCCTCCGAACCGCTGCAGGCCACGCTTTCGTAGGTGGTGCCTACAGGCGCAAAAATAAGGCGAGCGTTTGCCAGCCGGGGATCCAGCTGTCTCAGTTGCCCGGTGAGCTTGTTGCTGGTGCGTTCGGTGTGCTCGATAATCTGGGTGCTGCTGCGTTTTTGGGGCGCCGTGCATACCACCTTGAAGCCTTGCTGGGTCAGGGTGGTTTGAAAGCCTTCGATTTGTCCCTTCAGGGCCGGATCATAAAACACCCCCACCCGGATTTCCGAGCTGGCGTCCGTGTTCATGGGGTTGAGGGGTTCCGGATTGTCCAGAATCAGCCGGTCCAGAATCATCTGGGAGGCCTCGGGCTCGATAATCCAGTAGCTTACCGTGGTGCCCCCGGGGCGTCCCGGCAGGGTGGCGGTGCGGATGCTGTTCATGTTCACGTCTTTGGCGAAATAGCCCAGGGCCAGCATCTCTTGCAGGCTCAAATCGGTTTCGATGTACTGGTTGGCCAGTTTCACCAGTTCCGAAATCTTGAAGACGATGGCTGGATCCTTCAGCTTTTTGGCCACGGCCACGATGAATTGCTGTTGGCGGCGGATGCGGCCAATATCGCCCAGCTGGTCATGCCGGAACCGCAGGAAGCCTTCCGCCTGCTTGCCGTCCAGGTGGTGCATGCCGGGCTGAAAGTCGATGTGCAGTTTGGCCGTGTAGTCGTGGTAGCGCATGGGCTTGTCAATGTAAATGTCGATGCCGCCCACGGCGTCCACCAGCTCCCGCACCCCGCGGAAGTTGATGACCATGAAGTTGTCCACCGGGATGCCAAAAGAGTCCTCCACCGTGCGTACGGCCAGCTCCGGACCGCCGATGGCGTGCGCGGCGTTGATTTTGTCGATGCCGTGGTTGCCGGCCAGATACACCTTGCTGTCCCGGGGAATGGAAACCACCGAGACGTTCTTGTCGGTGGAATCGACGCGCACCAGCATCATGGTGTCGGTGCGGGTGCCGTCAAAGGCATCCTCGTCCTTGCTGCGCAGTGCCTTGTGTGGGGCATCCACCCCCATCACCAGCAGAACCTTCTCTCCCGGCGAGCCAAAGGAGATCATAGGCTTTTCCTGGCCGGGCAGGCGGATTTCAAAGCGGGGGCCCTGAATGAGGATGCCCGCGAAAATCAGCATGGCGCTGGCAATACCCGCCACAATCACCCAAATCAGCAGGGGCCGCTGGGATCGTTTCCTGGGGGACGGTTTCCGGGGGGCGCGGGGAGGCGGGGATTGTACGGATGGCACGGTTTTAACCTTGTACGTCAATGTCGGGGATCCTGAAATCAAAAATCGGGCAACACCTGAGGCTGGTTCAAGACCGGGAAAAAGCGGCAGAAACCCGCTGCCTAATTATCATACAGGTTCAGCCGTTTTGTAAATCAGCGATCCCGCTGTGATTTGACAATTGTAATATATTGAAGGGGATGCTGGCACGTCCCTGTGGCCGCAGACGTCCCAAGTCCTTGCCGTGCCGGCATGGGAGCGCATTATGACCCTGACCGTATACACCATCGGGCATTCCAACCGTTCGCTTGAGGAGCTGCTGCAGTTGCTGCAGGGGCATGGCATTCAGCGCGTGGCGGATGTGCGATCTTATCCGGGCTCTCGTCGCAATCCGCAGTTTAATGCCCAGAGCCTGGCTGTTTCCCTGCCCGCCGCCGGCATTGAGTACCTGCCCTGCAAGGCGCTGGGAGGGCGCCGCACCCCGCAAAAAGAGGCCAGCGCCAACCTGGGCTGGCGAAATCCGGCGTTCCGCGCCTATGCCGACTACGTGCAGACCCCCGCATTCGAGGAGGCGCTGGTCGGGCTGATCACGCAGGTGGCGGAAAAGCCCACCGCCCTGATGTGTGCGGAAGCCCTGCCCTGGCAGTGCCACCGCTCTCTGGTGGCGGATGCCCTGGTGGCCCGTGGGGCGCGGGTGCTGGATATTATGGGCCTCGCCTCGGCCCGCACGCATGAGCTGACCGGCTGGGCCCGGGTGACGGATGGGCGGGTGAGCTATCCGCTGCCCCTGGACGTGTTCCAGGACTAGGCGCTGGCCTCGCCTTGGGCTTCCTCGGCGTCGTGTTGGGCGCCCACCTGGTTGCGCCCGCCTTCCTTGGCCCGATATAGTCCCCGGTCGGCAAATTCCACCAGCTCGGGCAAGGTGCTGCCGTGCTGAGGATAGGTGGCCACCCCCACGCTGATGGTCACGTGCTTGGCCACCCCTTCGGCAATGGGATAGGCTTCCTCGGCCACCGCGGTGACCAGCTTTTGGGCCACCACCAGGGCGGCGTTGTTGTCGGCGCCGTCCAGGATGACCGCCATCTCCTCCCCGCCGTAGCGGCAAACCACGTCCACGTTGCGCACGCTGTCCTTCAGCTTGCGTGCCACGCAGCGCAGCACCTCGTCGCCGGCCTGGTGGCCGTAGGTGTCGTTGAACTTCTTGAAAAAGTCGATGTCAATCAGGATCAGGGCAAAGCTCAGGTTGAACTGGCGGGCCCGCTCAATGCTGGTATTGATGTGCCGCTTGAAGAAGTGGTGGTTGTACAGCCCGGTCATACTGTCGGTATTGGCCAGGGCGTAGGTTTTTTCGTAGTCAATGTTGCGCAGCACGTATTTGACAATGAGGGTGGCAATGACCACTGCCAGCATAATGAACAGGGGAATGACGATTTCAATCCACCATTCCATGAACTTGAACAGAACGCAGGCGGTGATGACGTACACCAGCACCAGGGCGGCCACCGCAAGGAATTCCCAGATGGTGCTGCGGGCCTTGATGGCCAAAGCCAGTCCCAGCAGGCACAGCAGGGCCGTAATGCCCATCTGGGCGTAGGGGTGGATGCGGAGCATGTAGCCCTCGTTGCGCCACAGGGTATCGAAGGTCACGGCCTGGATAAAGACCCCCGGCATCTGCTTGTTCACCGGGGTAGCCTTGATGTCGTAGCCCGATACCGAGGAGTTGCCGATGAAAATCACCTTGTCTTTAACCAGCTTGTCCACTTTCAGGTCATCCTCGGTGGGAGGGAGGCCTTTCTTCTCGTGGTGCAGGGCATCCAGCACCTGCCAGGCCGGTATCTCCAGGTAGGGCTTCGGTTTGCTCAGTGCTTCCTGGTAGCGCAGAATTTCGCTTTGGGGGCCGCCCTTGCGCTTGAGTTCCTCCAGGCGCTTTACGTAGGCCTCATGATCGATGTTCACGTTGTACCAGCGGGGCAGGAAAATGCCGTTGCTGGCCAGCGGCACCTTGTAATTCTTGAAGGCCAGGTAGCCATCCGGGGTGAGGGTAAATTTAACCCGCTCGTTGGGAAACTTCAGGTCGATGAACAGCCGCATGGCCAGATAAGGGTAGTACAGGGCATATTGCTGCCGGATCAACTGGTTGTGGTCATCCAGCAAATAGCCCTCGGCATTGACCCGCCGGTTCTGGGTGTCGGTCCAGACGCCGGTCTGGGCGTCCCGGCCATAGGGGCGGTATTCCGACCGCACCGGCTGATCGAAGATAAAGCGGTAAATCAGCGGGTTTCCCCGGCTAACCCCGTCAGGATCGGCCCCGTGGTTGATGAAAGCCACCCGTTCCCTCGCCGCCAGCAGTTCGGGCAGGATTTTGGTGTAGTTGTTGAAGTTCATGGCCTCGTTGTTGAAGAAGCCGGTCTCGTTCAGTTGCAGGCGAGGGTTTTTGGGATCCAGCCGGTTTTCCAGCTCTACCGCGTAGGGCTGGATGAGGGCAATGTCCTGGGGGGTGAGATCGAGCCCCCGGCGGCGCATCTCGGCCAGGTCGTTGTCAAAGTTCATGCTGAGGTACACGTTGCGCTGGGTGCGGAAGGTCTCTATGAAGTAGTTGTCGGAGGCCTCCCGTCCGTGCTGGCGGTTCACGAACATCAGGTCGTAGGCGATGGCCTTGGCCCCATGGGCGTTCAGGTAGCGGATCATGTCGGCATGCATCGATCGCGGCCAGGGCCAGCTGCCGTACACCCCGTTATAGGCCCGCTGGGTCATCTCGTCGAACATAACCATCAGGATCTGCTGGCTGGGTTTGTCTTTGGGTTGTCCGGTGTGCAGGGGCATATTGACCCGTACGTCGTAGGTCAGCAGTTCCAGTTGGTTCAGGAAGGTGTCCAGGTTCAGCACGCGGTACAGCCCCAAGGCCGAGGTGATCATGGTGACAAACAGCAGTCCCACCAGGCCCATGTTCAGGGCGCGTTGCCAGGCAGGGAGGTCTTTTTCCAGCAGTTTCACGGCTTAGCGGGTTCCTGTCCTTGCTACTTGGTTGGTTTCCATACGTACTCCCCCTGGGGATTGATGTAGCCGACCCCGTCGATGGTTTCCACGGCGGCCAGCCCATGGTCAAACGAGAAGGCCCACTCAAACTGGGGGTTAATAACCATGTCGCCATTCTTGTTGATATAACCCCAGCGGTTGTCCACTTTTACCGGGGCCAGCCCTTCCGAAAACTTGCCCACCGCGTTGTACTGGGGGGGCACCACCAGGTTGCCGGTCTCGTTAACAAAGCCGTAACTGCCGCGCAGCAGCACGGCGCCCATGCCGTCGGAAAGCACTTCGGTGTCGTCAAACTGCAGGGGCACCACCAGTTGGCCCGCCGTGTTGATGTAGCCCCAGTGGCCGGTGTCGTCCATCACCGGGGCCAGCCCATCGTGAAAGGCCCCGCCGCGCTGGAAGTCCGCCTGGATGATAAAGTTGCCCTGCTGGTCGATGTAGCCGGTCTTGCCTTCCACCTTGGCCAATGCCTTGCCTTCCGAGAAATCGCCGCAGAACGAAAGCGGGTATTCCAGCGCCGTGGTGCCGCTGGGGGTAATGTACGACCACTTGTCGCCGCGTTTTACCCGGGCCAGGCCCTCTTTAAACGGGTAGGCATCGTCAAAAATCTCGTCAAACTGGTTGACCCCTTTTTTGTCGATGAAGATCCACCGTTCCCCAATCTTCACGGGGGCAAAGCCTTCGGCAAACTCCCTGGCATCGTCGTATTGCGGGGGAATGGCCATTTCGCCGTCGGTGGCCAGATAGCCCCACTTTTCGTTGACCAGTACCGGGGCCAGCCCTTCCGAAAACTTGCCCAGCGGGAGGCGTTGGCGGTTCAAAACCACCATGTTGCGCATGTAGTCATAGTGAAAGCCCATGACGTTTCGGTTCTGCAAGTCCAGCACTTTCTTCTGGATGTGCGGGCTGATCAAATACTGGCCATAAATGGTGATGGTTTCGTTGTCCACGCTGAAGATGGAGGAGGGGAATTCCAGGCGGGACATCAGGGTGGGAGTGTCCTCGGGGGCTTCGATGGTGGGCTTGATCGTCACTTCGCCGTGCTGGTTCATATAGCCCCATCGCCCGTTTTGCAGGATGCGGTAATAGTACTGATCCTCCCCTGAGGATGGAGAGCTGCCCGGCAAGGCGCACGAGCTCAATGCCAACAGAAACAGTGCAAGCAGCAGTAGAAAACCGTTCTTCATCCAGTGACCCAGCCTTGTATGCTTCCCTATTTTACCTTTTTTTGAGTGAGCGGAACCGTGGTAATTGACAAGCATGCAGTAGATGGGGGAGAAGCAGGTTTACATTTGTTCATAAAACCTTCAGCGAAATATATCGTTAGTCGATACAGAAGAAGCAGTAACTTATCTGTATTGGAACGTCAGTCATCAGCCACCTGTTTCCGATTCCTCCAGGAACAGTAAGAGGGTATGCAACCGTGAAGCAAGCATCCAGGCAACCGGCTTACCAGCTTGGCCAGTCATTGGCAGAGTATGGCCTTATTGTCGCATTGGTCGGCGTATTCAGCATTTCCACGCTGGCGTTTCTGGGTGACAGCATTTCCAACGTGCTCACCGGCATGGCCTCCAGTATCAGTGGCGGAACGACCCAAACCACCGGTTCCAGCGGCACCCCAGTCCAACCCGGGGGCACCGGCAACACGGGTGGTGGCAGCACCGGCGGCACGGGTAACACCGGCGGCACGGGCAACACGGGTGGCACCGGAACCCCAACCCCCGACCCCATCGTGAATACCATCCCTTATCCCACGCCCGTACCCATTGATCCCGGGAGTGGCGGCGGTAATACCGGCGGTGGTGGTAATACTGGTGGCGAACCGGCTCCCAGACCGGTGGTGGGCGGTGGCTGTGCCTGCATGACTGCCAATGGCAACAACCTCTAAATAGTTCTAGTTTGCTTTTGTACAAATTGTTCGACAGAAAGAGCCCGCAATGCAGTATCCTCGACAACCGATTTGCCAACCCGGCCAATCCCTGGCGGAGTATGGCCTGATCGTTGCCTTGATAGGGATATTCAGCATTACCTCGCTGACTTTGCTGGGCGATAGTGTTTCAAATAGTTTGAACAACCTGGCCTCTACGGTCAGCAATACCCCGGTGAGCGGGGGAGCGCCTCCCAGTAGAAATCCGGGTGGTGGAAATCCTGGTGGTGAACCGGCTCCAGCGGTGCCTCCCGTGGTGGGCGGTGGCTGCGCCTGTATAACTGCCCAGGGTCAAAACCTTTAGAGGGTTTCATCTCGCGTTTGCTGCGAGTGTCGCACAAGAAAGAGAGCCTAATGCAGCATCCCACCAGACAACAGCTCTGCCAACCCGGCCAATCCCTGGCGGAGTATGGCCTGATTATTGCCCTGGTCGGGGTGTTTAGCATTGCCTCGCTGACTTTCCTGGGTAGTAGTGTGTCCAATGGTTTGAGCAACCTGGCCTCCACGGTCAGCGGTACCCAGGTGAACGGGTCAACCGGGGGTGGGCCCCCTCCCGGTGGAAATCCGGGTGGTGGTGTCTATCCTGCGCCGGTTCCGCTACCAGGTGGTGGGAATACTGGTGGTGAACCGCCCCCTGCGCCGCCCCCTGTGGTGGGTGGCGGATGTGCCTGCCGGGAGGGCACTACGAACACTCTATAGAACAGCGCAATGGGCACTTCAGCCCTGGCGTGGCGTTGTTCCGGGGCTTCGGGTATACTGCTGTGAATCAGTGGTATGGGGAGGATGTATGGAGAAGCTTTCCACGGGACTGGACTGGTTGTTGCCGTTGTCGGCGCTGGCGGCCACCCTGGCGCCCTTGCTGGCCACCGATCGGAAAACCGGGCTCCGTTTTTCACCTGCTTCGGGCGCGGTTGCCTTTTTGAAAGCGTTTGGCGCGGGGTTTGTTCTGCTGGCCGGGCTGGGGGTGTTCTTGCACCTGGCGGTGGCCGGGATGCCCCTGGTCTTGTTTGCCGTGGCGGCGCTGCTGGTTTTTGTGGCGGGCTCTTTGGGCCTGTCTCCCCTGGCCCGGGGTGGGCTTATCCTGCTGATCTCCTGGCTGGTGTTGCCTGTGGCTTTGTCCGAACCGGCCAACCAGATGCAATGGCTGGCCTGGCTGGCTGGCCTGGTGGCCTTCAGGCTGGGAAGTAGCCTGTTTATCGGGGATACCGATTGGGATGACCTGCTGCCTGCGGTCATTTACGTGATCGGAAGCTACTGGGGGCAAATCGTGCCCCTGCCCACGGCGCAACAGGCCCTGTTGCCGGTGGTGCTTTCCGTGGCCTTGTTGCTGCGGGCTTTGCAAGCGTTTCAGCTGCCCCTGGCCTGCGGCTGGGCCCGGGGAGGGCTGATGGCCCTGCTGGGAGCCCTGGCCGCCTGGCTGGCCTTGCAGAACCTGGTGCCTGAATTGCCTGCTCGGGACTGGATCGTGCTGTTTGCCGGGGCCATCGTGCTGGCGACCGTCCTGCATCAGATTTCGGAGGCGGATGCGGTCACCTTGCCCAAGGAGCCATTGCTGCATCCGGCGCCGCATGCGCTGATGGCGCTGGCGCTCATTGGCCTGGCGACGCTGGCTGCTTCCCGGCTGTTTGGCGCCGTGGGCTGGGTGGTGCTGGCCGCCGGCATGCTGGCAATGCCCCAGGCCCGCCCGACGGTATTCATTGCGGCCTTCTTCTGGGCAGGCCGGGTGCTGTTGCAGGGTTTTCTTTTCCAGTACAACCCCAACGTGACCGGCATCAACATCACCCATCCGTATGCCGGGGCCGCTTTGTATGCCGGCCTGGTGCTGATGCTCCTGCTGCCGCTGTGGCTGCATCAGCTGGCTGTGGGGACCGATCAGGAACCGGCCCCGCGTTGTCCCGTGCCGGTTGCATTGATAGTGTTGAGCGGCCTGCTTTTGGCGGGCCTGGCCAACTTCTTCCTGCATGCCGAAGCAACCGGCAGCTTGTTGACCGCCCTGACGGTGGGTGGGGTGGCGGTGGCCCTGCTGGGCAACTTGCGGGTGGCGCTTGGCGTAGTGCCGCTGTGGTTGGTAGCGGCCTGCCTGCTGCTTAACGATTTGCTGACGCAGGGGAACGAGGCGGATAAAGGCCTCAAAGTCACAGTGTTGGTGGCTGCGGGCCTGGTGACGGCCCTGCTGCTATGGCTGGGCGAGCGGACCCGCTCAAGGAAGCCGGTAGAGGTCTCTTGAAACCAGCTGGCGATCCCGAAAGACCATGACCTGCACCCGCTTGTTGTGAGCCTGCTTTACCTGCCGCTCAATGCGATGGTGGGCTTTTGCCTGCCCTTCCAGCACCAGGGTGAGCTGATCGCCCTGTAAAAGGCTGCGGATGCGTAGCGGCCCGGGGGTGTTGTTGCGGAAGCGCAGGTCGGCCTGCCCATACCATACCGTGGCATCCAGGCCGGGTGGTACCGAGCGGATGGTGCGCAGGTGGGGAATGCGCTCCGTGACCGGTAAGCCGCCCTGCAGGGCAGCCTGGTACACGGCCGAGGAAAGCATGCAGATGCCTCCGCCCAGGGTGCTGGGGCTTTCGCCTTCCAGGTAGGATGGGGCCCCCACATAGCCCCGGGCACCGGTTCGGGGGCCAACCACCTGGTTAAAAGAGAACTCCTCGCCGGGTTTAATCACGGTGTTATCCATGTAACGGGCAGCCTGCGCAATGTTTTGAACCTGGGCCGCGCTGAGTGGCCGGGTGGCAATGCGCACTGCGGTGACTTTATGCGGGAAGGGCCGGGTTATCCAGCAAAGTCCCAGCAGCCCTAGGGGGAGAAGCCAGATTAGTGCTTTGGGAGCCCGTTGCATTGCCGGTTACTCCGCCACCCGGATGCTGTCCAGGCTAGAGACGGCACGCACATGCCCGCTGTACATACCTTGCAGCGACACCGGGTTCATCTGGAAGCGTCCGGGCAGCTCCAGGCGCACCAGGGCTTGGAATTCCGACTTGCCGGCGGGCAGGGCGCGCGCAAACAGTACCAAGCGGTCATCCAACACGTCCTGGTGCGACCACCACCAGTTGCCCCAGTCGTAGATAAACTCGTCCTGGGCGTCTTCCTCAACCTGGTGGGTACGGGGGTCCTCGCTGAGGACTTCGCCGCCACTGGGCAAGGCCGCATCAATAATCACGTAAGGCAGCGCCACCGGGCTGTCCACCTCAATCCGCATCAGCAGGGTTTCACCGGCCCGGACTTCATGGGTCGGGCTGCTGGCGGCCTTCAGCCGAAGCTGGCTGCCATTGGCGGTGGGCCGGGCCTCAATGCGGTAAAAGCTGCGACTGACTTTTAACCCAGCGGGCATGGAAGCTTCTTTCACCGTGTCCCCGGGTTTCAAGGGTGTTATAAAGGTGGCCAGCATGCGGTAATACAGCCGTCCTTCGCCTTTTTTGCGCAGGGTAATGCCCTGACCTAGCTGTTTGGCGGTCCATTCAAACACCCGTTCCGGGCCATAACGGTTGTCGCGGTCAAAGCGCACCGGATCGCCCCAAAGCTCGGACAGGGCCGAAAAGTCGGTGGCGCGACCCGTTTCGTTGGCCAGGGCTTCCTCGGTCAGGGCCCACAAGACCTGCGCGGTGGTTTTGGTGTTTTCCCAGCCATCCCGGTTGCGTTGCAGTACCAGCCATTGCTTGATACCCTCCAGCCGGCTTGGCGACGCCCCTGCCGCCACCGAGGCCCGCAAGGCCAGCGCCGTGCTTTCCACGCCGGTAAAGCGATAGGTGTAATCAGTGGCAGGATAGCCCAGCTTTTTTTGCAAGGCCCGGGTATGATCCCAGTGGATCAAGGTCCCACTTTGCCCGGCCAGCCGATTCAGGGCTTGCAGGCTGCGCTGGGCGGCCCGGGAATCCCCGCTTTTGCTGAAGGCCAGCGTCTGGTAGGCCAGGGCCTCGGGCGGGGTGCCAGCCTTGAAGCTGAGCAGGTAGCGACGGGCCTTTGCCGGCATCTCTTTGCCATACAGGGCCAACACGTATTGCATGTAGGCCAAATCGATGACGCTATCGGCATAGGTCCATTTGTTATTGGCCAGTTTGGGGTCAGCCAGCTGGGTTGCCAGCTTGTTGGATGCCTCCGAGAGCCAGCGGAGCCCGTCGGCTTTCCAGTCGGTGCCGTCACTGCTAAGGGCGGGTTGCTTGCCGGAGCGCTCCAGCCAATAAATGCCCTCCATTACGTAGGCGGTGAGATAAGCATCGCTGTCATCGTACTGCCACCAGCCCCAGCCGCCATCGGCATGGCGATAGTCCTTCAGGCGGGCCATGCCTTTCAGGTACACATCCTCAAAACGCTTCCGGCTGGCCTGGGGCATTGCCACGCCCAGCTCGCTGCCGATACGGTGGGCGATAATGGCGGGCATCAGCCGGCTCATGGTCTGCTCGGTGCAACCGTAGGGATAATCAATCAGGGTGTCGAAGCTCCCCAGCACCGGCCCCACGGTGGATGCGGCCAGGGACAGCCACACCCGCACGCCGGCGGGATCCACCCCATGGGGCAGCCGCAGGGGCAGGGTCAGGGTGTCGTCCGTCCTGTCGGTAAAATGGCTGATGATCCGGGCGGCCTGGATGCCCAACGCCCGCACTGGAAGCTTCATTTCCATGGCATCGCCGCCGCTTTGGCCAATGGCCTTGATCAGCAGGGTAGCCTCGCCGGGGGTGTCCGCAGTAACAGGCCAAGTATAGCGTTTTGCCTCCTCGGGCTCCAGTTTGAGCTGCTGGGTCAGGGTCTGGCGGGTGCTGAGTTGGGGGCTCATATCCAGCGCCAGCCGGATGTCCTGGGTCTGATCGCTGTAATTGTGCACGATGGCGGTTACGCTGCCCTCATCGTACTGGGTGAAAAAGCGGGGCAGCGCCAGTCGAACCAGGATATCCTGGGTGGAGACCACCTTCTGGATGGTTGAGCCTACCGTGGCTTCGTCCTGAATGGCCCGTACAGTGGCACGCCAGGTGGTTAGGTTATCGGGCAGCTTGACCCGGGCGGTGGCTATGCCGTTTTTGTCCGTGACCATGGTCGGGATCCATTCAGCTACATCCCGAAAATCCTTGCGTACCCTGGGCTCAATCTTATCCGGGCCGCCGGAATATTCTTCCGGGAAGGAAGACAGCGTGGACACCAGGTTGGGACGCTGGGGGTAGAAAAACTTGCGAATGTCCCGGGCTGCCTCAGGGCGGATGGCATAGATGCTTTCATCCACCACGCCCAGGGAAAGCTCCGCGCCTGCGGCGGGCGTGCCATCCGACTTCACGGCTTTCACGGTATACACGGCGGTGTCGCCCGGATGGTATTTGGCTTTGTCCGTGCTGACGGTCAGATTCAGGAAATGGGCTTCCGGGGAGACCTTCAACATGGTTTCCTGGTGGTAATACTGGTGCTTGGGGCCAACCAGGGTAGCTGCCACGTACACGTTGGGGGCATATTCAGACCGAATGGGGATTTCCACCAGCTTGGCGGTGGCATCCATGGGGATGACCCGGGTCTCATGCAGCTTTAGTCCTTCTATTCCCACCAGCACCTGGGCGCGTTCCTTTCCGGTTAGGGGGGCGGTAATCATGATGCGGGCCGTATCGCCGGGCTGATAAGCGGCTTTGTCGGCTTTGACCGAAAAGGCCTCTTGTCGCGCGGCTTCCCCGTCTCGCACGTAGGGCGACCGCGGGTTGGCCAACCACAGGCTGGTTTGATCGAAGATGGGCCGTCCTTGCCCGTCCCGGGCCAGGGCGCTGAGAAAATAGGAGTCGCTGGGGAGACCAGGGGCGGTTTTCAGCTTGAGCCGGCCCCGGCCCTCCCCGTCCGTGGTCAGGGATTGGGTGCCTTCCGTACTGAAGCCCCGGTATTCATTGGTTACGCTGTCCCATTTCCAGCGCCGCAGGGCCACTTCCACGGTTTTACCGGTAATCGGCTTGCCTTCGTAGTCCACCGCCCGCACCCAGGCTTCAATGGCATCGCCGTTGCGCACCACGTAGCGGTCCGGCTCCAGAAACAGCACAAAATCGCCTGCGGTTACCGTGGCTGTCCCGCTGCCCACCACCGAAAGGCGGCTGAGGTCGGTGACTTCGGCTTGTATGGTGTAGCGGCGATCCATATAATCGGCGCTGTAGGGTTCATCCTGGGGCAATGATACCGCCGGGGTGTCAAATTCAATGAGGGCTTCCCCGGTTTCATCGGTCTGGGCATAGCCTTCCGCCACGTAGCTTCCGGCGTAGCCCCGGTCATAAGCGTCTTCATTGGCCCAGTCGTCGAAATACCCGTAATAGTCCGGTCGATCCATCAGCGCGTACCGGCCAGACCAGTCGGTGGCCTCGTAAATGGTGTATTTCACCCGGGCATGGGCCACCGGGGCCCCGAAAAAGTAGGTGGCCCGCACCCGGGCCTTTACCTTGGAGCCCGCCACCGTGCGGGGTTGCGTGGGGATCACCTCGACCTGGTACTCGGGCTTGCGGTACTGGGCCACCTCAAAGCGCTGATAGTCGCTGGTGCCGTCCGGGTAGCCGATGGTCACCTGGTAGGCCCCGGTTTTGCCGTCGGCGGGAATCTGGTATAGCCCGTTAAAGGTGCCACGGCTGTTCAGGGTGAGGGATTGGCTCCACAGCTTGTTGTTGTCAGGGTCTTCCACGGTCACGGTGACGGCGGTGCCCGTCTTGGGTGAGGCAAAGCCATCCCCGGTCAGGATACGGCTGATGCCCTTGAAATAGACCGTCTGCCCCAGGCGGTAAATAGGCCGCTCCGTGTAAAAATAGGTCTGGTAGCGGTCGGTGGTACCGCTCCAGTAGTCGATACCGCCGTAGGCCCGGTGTGTGCCATGGCTACCCAGCGCCAACAGGTTGTAATAGTTTTCGCCTTTCAATCCGGCGGGCAGGGCAAACGATGCAAAGCCGTTGGCGTCGGTTTTTGCGGTGCCCAGGCTGCCAAGAGCAGCGTTGCTTTTGTCCAGCAGGCTCACATCCACCCCGGGAACCGGCTGCAGGGTATTCAGGTCGATGGCCCGCACCAGGGTCTTCTCGGGGGCCTGCTTCACGATGAGGCCCAGGTCGCTCACGTTGAACCACATCAGGTTCCAGTCGGTCTGCCCCTTCAGGTTGCGCACTTCCACGGTGGCCAGATAATCGCCCGGTGGCAGGGGGCCATCCAGGCGCATGTCGCTGCGGGCCCAGTCCTCTTCATCGCTGACCAGCTTGCGGGTCAGGGTCTGAATCGGTTTCTCATCCTGGAACATGGGCGTTTTCAACTTCCACGGCTTGTACAGGCTCAGGGTGCCGCTGAATTCCAAGGGGTTATCCCGGCCCGCCGAGCGCAACAGGGACAGTAGATCCGTGCGGTAGACCTTTACCGTGGCCTCGGTGCCCCCGGTGGCGTTAATCCAGAAGGCCGGCGCCTGGCGGGTGGTGAAGACCCGGCTGCTGGCGGCGATGTTTACCGAGGGCTCCAGAATGTACATGGCGACTGGTTTGAGGGTGGTGGTGCGGGCATCGTCCACGAAAACGCCCGACTGCCGGGCGGTGGCAAAGCCAGTGGCGCGCACCTTCAGCTGATATTCTCCCACCGGGAGGTGATTGATGCGGAAAGAACCGTCCCGATTCACCCACACGCCGCGCTCAATGGTCTGGCGCCCGGCCCCGATAGGCCCCACGGCCATGGCGTACACCTTATTGTCCCGCATGTCATAGCTTTGCAGGCCGAAATCCGATTGCTCCAAGCTGATTTGCCCGGCAATGTTGCCGGTGGGCCTTTCCAGGGCGATGCCGGTGAGGGCCAGCGCAAACAGCAGCGCCAGGCTGGCCAGGGCCAGGCCCAGCGGGGATTTCAGGAGGCTATTGATAGACATCGGCTTGAATCCTGTAGAGTTGATACGGTTCGCCGGGTCGGATACCGGCCTTCAGCTTGCACTGCACCAGCTGGTAATGGGCATCCCTGGCCTCGCCGGGCAGAATGACGCATGATTTTCCCCCAGCCCTGGCCATCAGCCCGTCTTTTAGGGGATTGATAGCCTCAATGCCCCGCACGGGCTCGATGGTGGTGACTACGGTGACCTGCGGCTTCAGGCGGCGCCATTCTCCCCGGGTAATGGGCGGGTAGCGGTACTCTTGGGTCAGGGCGCCCACGGTAGCGTAAACCGTGGCTTTGGCCGCGTTCTCATGCTGAGGGTAGACCGATCCCCAGCAGGCCCGAGGTTTTCCCTGGTGGCTCAGGGTCACAAACACCCCCACCGGGCGAGGGTATTTGCCAAGGGGCGGCATTTTCTGCGCCAGGGCTTGCACAGAGGCATGTGGTTGAGGCGTCTCCCCAAACCACGCGGCCATGGTTTGGCGAACCACGTCGGTCAGGGCCACCGGGGCAGGATAGCCGGGTATGGCCCATCCGCCTGCTAGAATGGTGAGAACCCAGATCCCCAGCCGGGTGAAAACGCGTTTTTTCATAGTGCCCCGTCCATTCCTGACCAGATCGCTCTCATGAAGCCGCCAACAACTCCCTATTTTAGCAGCCACACGCTCAGCCGTCGTGAATTTTTGCAAAGCCTGCTGGCCCTGGCCACCGGCGGCTGGATGCTGGGAGCGATGGAAACCCTGGCCGCCGCTGCCCCCCGCTCTTACTTCTGCGCGGTGGAGCTTAAAACCGGGCGGCGCCTGGGGGATGATACTGCCCCGGTGCCGGCGGGGAGGCCCGGATCGATCATGAAGCTGGTCGCTGCGGCGGCGCTGGTGGAAGATCGGCTGATCTCCCTGAACGAACGCCTGGAGTGCCGGGGGCAAATTGTGCGCCATGGCAGTCGTTTCCTTTGCCAGAAGGCGCACGGTAGCCTCACCCTGGTTGAGGCCCTTGGGCATTCCTGCAACGTGTTTTTCGTGCAGGCCGCCGAGCGCCTGGCGGTGGGTCGGCTTTTGGCGATGGCTTCCTGCTTCGGGCTGGATCAGCCGGTCTCCGGGCCTCAGGGCGGCCTGTTCCCCAAAACCGCAGCGTCTTCCCAGACCCCCTTGCTGGTGTTGGGCCTGGATCCTGCCCTGCAACCCACCGCGCTTCAGATGCTTCGGCTGGCGGCCCTGATTGCCGGCCATGACGCGGCCCCGGCACTGCCCTTGCGCCATCCCCCTGTCCTGGAGGCTGCCACCTGGCAGGTGTTGCAATCCGGCATGCGCCTGGCGGTGCGAGCGGGAACCGCCAAGGCCCTGGATCCTGATAACCGGCTGCATGCTGCAGCTAAAACCGGTACGGTTCCGCATGGCCTGGGGTATCGCTCCTGGGTCATCGGCTATGCTCCTTTTGAGCAGCCGAAAGTGGCATTTTGCCTGCGGGCCTTTTCGGGAACCGGGGCCGATCAGGCCGTCCCCCTGCTGAAAGAGGCGCTTGGCGCGCTGTCGTTGCCTTGAAACGCTGGTTGCTTGCCTGCTTGCTATGGCTATGCGCCATGCGGCCTGCCGAAGCCGCCCTGCCCTCCGAGGTGGCCGTGCATCTATACCAAGCTTACCCCGATCTCACGGTGCTGACCCTGCAAGGCCCACTGCGTGTCACCCGCCCCTTCAGCCAGACGCTCCCGGCGGGCGTATATTCGCTTTCCGTCCAGGGCCGTCAGCTCAGGCTTGCCTTGGGTCGGGGCCGCCGGGTTCTCTGGCAGGGGAACACAATCGCCCTGGGGACGTCGCCTTCGGCCCCCCTCCGTCTTCGGGCAACCGGGGCAGCACCCCGGTTATACCCCGGCTCGGTGGCAGTCTCTATTAATGCCCAGGGGCGCCTGGACGCGGTGAACCGCGTTTCCGCCTTCGATTATGCCCGTATTACGGTGGCATCCGAGACCTTGCCCGGCTGGCCCGTCGAAGCCCTCAAGGCCCAGGCGGTGCTGACCCAAACCGGCCTGGCCCGGTACCGGCCAGGCGAGCTCTTGCCCGACACCACGCAGCGGGAAGCCTACCTGGGGCTGACCCATCGCCGCCCCGAGGTGGACGCGGCAGTGCGTGCGGTGTGGGGGCAAGTGCTGACCTCCGAAGGTCGTCCTGTGGAGCCCCTCTACCATGCCGCCTGTGGCGGGCACACCAGCGGGGGCGGCTATTTCCGCAACGCCCGGGGGCCGGCCTACCTGAAGGGGGTGCCTTGTCGTTATTGCCGGAATGCGCCGCTTTCCCAAGTGACCCGCCGTCGGGTTGACGGGAGGGCCTTCCATCAGGTCTTCGGATCCGGGCTGCCCCGGGTGCTTCGCCACGACATGGCGGGCCGCCCGCTGCTTCTGCGGCTTGCCGATGGCCGAACCATCACCGGTTATGCCTTCTGGCTCAAGTTTGGGCAGCGGTTTGGCTGGGACAAGGCGCCAGGGACGCGTTACAGCCTGCGCCAGGCAGATGCCCGCTGGGTGGAGGTGGCCTCCACCGGCGGGGGACATGGGGTGGGCTTATGCCAGTGGGGCGCGGCTTCGATGGCCCGCCAGGGAAAAAACTACCGGGACATCCTGCGTTACTACTATACTGGCACCACCTTGCGGCGGGGCTAGGGATTCATGCGCACCTTGCCCATCAGCATGCGGGGCGGTTGGTTCTGACTCTGCGGGTCTGGCTTTTTTGGAGGCTTGCAAGGCTGGGTGCCGGGCTTATCGCAGGGCTTTGCTGGATCCGTCTGGGGAGGGGGTGTTGGGGGTGTGGGGTGGGGTGGGGCCACCATTTCGCCCATGATGACCCGGTTGCCCTGGTGCTCTTCGTACTGTGAGGGCTGCGGCGTAACGGTACCGGCATAGCTTCGGGCGGTAAAGATGCCCACGGCGGTCATCAGGGTTACCGCGGCGGCCAGGCTGCCCAGCTTTTTCAGGCGGCGGCGGTGCATGGCGCGCAGGCCCACCGGGCAGTCCCTTGTCAGCAGGGTGCCATCCGCCCGCTTGAAAAAGCGCACGCACAGGCGGCCCTCGTTTTGCATGACCAAGGTCTCCGCCTCGGCCTGGCTCATGCCGGAGAGGTTGTACACGTTCAGTTGGCACAGGCTGCAAAAGCGAACCTGATCGTTGCCGGTCATCTCGTTCCAGTCGGCGGAACAGGGCGAGGCTACGCCCAGGCGATCCAGGGGGTGCGTGTTTTGGCTCATCGCGTCTCTCCAGCTTAGGTAAGCCTAAAGACCCAGCTCAGCCCCCAAAGGTTCCGAAATGTTACGCCTTCTTATCAATTGGGCCGGACAGGGCTGTTTGCAGGAACGCGCGGATTTTATCCGGGCCCTGGTAGGCTGTTATGCGGCTTTGGGCCTGCCCCTGGCGGTACACCACCAGGGTGGGAACCACCCACACCTTTTGGCTTTTCTCCAGTGCGGGCAGGGCTTCCAGATCCACGGCCACGAAGCTCAGGCTGGACTCCAGGCCGTCTTGCCGGACGACCTCGGCCAGATGGGGGCGGATGAACCGGGCCGGGCCGGACCACTCCGCATAGTAAAGGGCCACAACCGGTTTTTCAAAGGAGGCCTGGATGACTTGCGCCTCAAAAGCGGCGGGGTCTTTAATTTCAGCAGGCCACGAGGGCGGTTTCGCCCACAGGCGACCCAGCATCGGGGTCAGCCCAAAGCTTGGCCCGGCAGCGGCTTTGGGGGTAGCGGATTGGGCCTGTCTTCCAAATTGGGGCGCAACGGGCTGGACGGGCGCCAAAGGTTTGGCCTGGGCGGCGCCAAAAGAAATGGCCTGCATAATATAACCCCCCGCATTGCACTGATGAACGTCGTCAGTTTAGCAGGAACATGCCCCACCGGACAAGGGCCGGCAGGCCGCAATCCGCCGCGGGCTTGCGGTTTTAAGAGAGGGGAAGTCAATTCCCGATATCACTTTGTTTTTATTTTTATATCCCTTGCTATCGGTTTTTATGCCAAGCCGATATCTTCCCCTGATAGCCCCGTAGTTGAAGCCCGAAGAGGTGTCACGCATGCAAGCGACCCAGCGTATCCGGTTTTCCCTGTTTTTTGCCGCGGCTTTCGCCATCCTGTTTTCCAGCCTGCCGGCCCTGGGGGATGATGTGAACTTCCCCACCGAGAATTTTACGCCCAGCAACCCCACCTTGCCCAACTCCAAGCTGAATTTCGACGATGACTCCAACGAGTCCTGCTGTGCGCGCGACTATGTGAAACCCGGTACCGCCGAGTACAACCGCTACAGCAAGATACCGCAGGGCACGGCATCCGCCGAGGCCACCCAGAAGCGGGCCGGCACCGTGGCCAGTTCCGAGTTCGAAAAGAATAATCCCCGTTACTTCGAGGGCTCCGCGCCCCTGCAGGTGGTGCAGTGCGAAAAGTACGCCAGCCTGCCGGTGACGGTTTCCAACGGTATGCCGGATATCACCGCCGCGGCGGGCCGCCGGATGAACAGCCTGCCCATCACCTCGTATAGCGTCAACGTCTCCAACCGGCTGGGGGCGGAGTACTTCACCGATCCGGCCATGCGCAATACCAGTGATTTCCACATCGAGACGGCGGGCGGCTCCGCGGTGCTCAAGCTGAAGGACGTCAACAGCTATTCCGTCTGCATGGCGCGCGGCAACAACGTGGCGCTGGTGGCCAACACCGATAACGGCTCCATCGTGAGCTACAACGGCAACGATCACATCTATCTGGCCGGTAACAACACCAACATGCTGACCCGCACCGGCGACGGCAATGACGTCATCGAGGTGCACCAGGCCCAGCCCATTGCCGACAGCGGCCAATGGGTGGCCTACAACATCTACAAAACCGCCCTCAGCGGCGATGTGGGTGAGGACACCGTGGTGATCAACGGCACGCCCCAAGGTACCAAGTGGTGCCATATCGGTGGCTACAAGATTGGTGGTGAGTTCTTCTTCGTGGTGGAGTTCGCCCTTCCGCCCAGCGTGACCGAAGGCCCCCGCCGCCAGCGCATTAACATTGGCAAGTCCGTGGAATACGTGGTGTTCAAGGGCCGTCGATACACCCTGAATGAGTTCCTCGTGCATGGAACGCCCATGGACTCCGTGGCCAAGTCCGTGCCGGCGGGCGACCCCCTGCCCCGGGTCAAGTCCAAGGCCCAGGCGTCCAGCGCACAACGGCTTGCCAACCAGTTCTAGGCCCGGAATGGCTTCTCAAAAAACCCGCCTAGGGCCGGGTTTTTTGCTTGAGGGACTCACGGGCTCGCTCTACTCGCTCCAGGGCCTCGTCGGGAGAGCTTCCCAGCGCGGTGACATGGCCCATCTTACGGCCCGGCTCGGCTTGGCGCTTGCCGTATAAATGCAGGTAAACCAGGGGCTGCCTCAGCAGGGCTTGCCAGTCTGGCTCGCCGCCTTGCCACAGCTCGCCCAGCAGGTTGCCCATGGCCGCCGGGATCAGCTGCTGGGTGGAGCCCAGGGGCAGGCCGCAAACGGCCCGCAACTGCTGTTCGAACTGGCTGCAAGGGCAGGCCTCAATGCTATAGTGGCCCGAGTTGTGGGGGCGGGGGGCCAGCTCGTTAATCAGCAGGGCGCCATCGGTGGTGATAAAAAACTCCACGCACAGAACTCCCCGCATTTTCAGGGAGGTCATTACCTGCCGGGCCAGTTCTTGGGCCATGTTGCCGGTTTCTTTCGGAATGTTCGCCGGGGCGATGGAGACATCCAGAATGTGCCTGGTGTGACGGTTTTCTACTGGGGCGTACAGCACCACCGGATCGGTGCCGTTGCTGGCGGCAACCACCGAAATCTCCCGCTCCAGGCTGACAAATTGCTCAAGCACCGCCTGCTGCACATCCAGCGAGGCGTAGGCTCCCGCCACCTCCTCGAGGGTACGGATCAAAACCTGCCCTTTTCCGTCATAGCCAGAGCCGGCGGTTTTCAATACCGCTGGCAGGCCCAGTTTTTCGATGGCGGCATCCAGCTCCGCCCGGTTGTTTACCGCCGCAAAGGGCGTCACCGGCAAGCCTTGCAGCGATAAAAACCACTTTTCCCGCAGTCGGTTCTGCGTGGTTTCCAGCACGGCGGCGCCCGGATGCACCGGGGTAATGGCGTCCACGGCCTGCACGGCGGACACCGGGATGTTCTCAAACTCCAGGGTGACTACATCGCATTGGCGGGCAAAGTCTTCCAGGGCGGCGGTGTCGTCGTATGGCGCCACCACTTCGATATCAGCAATTTGTCCGGTGGGTGAATCTGCCTCTGGCGAAAACACCGCCACTCGATAGCCCATCCGCCGGGCGGCCAGGGTCAGCATGCGTCCCAGTTGGCCGCTTCCCAGGATGCCGAGGGTGGCGCCGGGAAGAAAAGGGCCTTGATTTCTGGAGCGAGTGGTCATGAGATTCCCGGGTGACGGTTTTCCAGGACGCTATCGGTTTGTTCCCGCCGAAAAGCCCGCAGCTTCTCGCGCAATGCCGGTCGGCTGTTGGAGAGAATGGCGACCGCCAGCAGGGCGGCGTTAATGGCTCCCGCCTTGCCGATGGCCAGCGTGCCCACCGGGATGCCCGCCGGCATCTGCACGATGGACAGCAGGGAATCCATGCCTTGCAGGGCCTTGCTTTCCACGGGAACGCCCAGTACCGGCACGAGGGTCTGGGCGGCGGCCATCCCCGGCAAATGCGCGGCCCCGCCCGCGCCGGCAATAATCACCTCGATGTTTCGGGCCTCGGCCCCGGCGGCAAACTCGGCCAGCCAGTGCGGGGTGCGGTGGGCGGAAACCACCAGGCGCTCATGCGCCACCTCAAAACGATCCAGGATATCCACGGCATGGCGCATGGTTTCCCAGTCCGACTGGCTGCCCATGATGATGGAGACCAGCGGGGACTCAGCCTGCGAAAACGGCTCGGCCATAGATGAAGTGCCTTACTGGGCCTGGGTTTGCAGCAGGCGGGCATTCAGCTTGATCTGCGGCCCGGCCAGCGCCTTGGAGACAGGGCAGCCTTTCTTGGCGGCTTCGGCCTGTTCTTGGAAAGCCTGCTCATCGATGCCGGGGATTTCGGCCTCGGTATCCAGCTCGATGGTCGTGATTTCAAAGCCTTCGCCCACTTTTTCCAGGTGCACGGTGGCGGTGGTAGCAACCCGGGTGGGGTTGTAACCGGCCTTGCCCAGCCCGGCGGACAGGGCCATGGAATAGCAGCCAGCATGCGCGGCGGCAATCAATTCTTCCGGGTTGGTGCCGGTGCCGCTTTCAAAGCGGGAGGGGAAGGAGTAGCTGCCCTTGAAGGCGCCGGATCCCAATTCCACGGTTCCGCTGCCTTCCCGCAGGTTGCCTTTCCACTCGGCATTGGCTTTTCTGGCTGGCATCACATTGCTCCTCTCGAAGTTCAATACTGGGGCCCCTATCATAATGCAAAGTCATGCCCGCCGCAAAAAGACGCCCCGGCACGACACACAGCGCGGGACAGGCCGGTCATGGGCCCGGCTTGGGCTACTCCGGGCGCTTGAAGAGTGACTTGACCTTGGAGAACAACCCGCCGACGGCTGCGGCCAGCACGATCCAGAACTTCTTGAGCAGCAGCAGCAGCGGGCCAAAGATTTTTCCCAGCAGGCCGGTCTTGGCCGCGGCGGCCCCCACGCCCCCGGCCACCAGGGCTGTTAGCCCCACCTCGGCAATTTTGTCCTTGCCCGCGATGAAATCGCCGTAGCGCTTGCCCGCTTTGTAATGAAAGCTGTCCAGCACCCGGCTCAGCTCGGGCTTGATGCTTTCCAGCTGGCCGGGTTCCACCACCAGGGTAATGGAAGTCACCCCTTCCCGCCCCAGCAGGCGGGTATTGTAGTTGATGATCTCGCCGCCCTCATCGTCCTTGGCCAGAATAGACCACACCAGGTTGTGGGTGGCCTTGTCGTAATGGGGTGCTTCCTGCCAGCCGATGACATGAATGCCCGGCAACCCGGCCTTTTTGTTCTCCTCGTTCTGGGCTTCGGTGTTTTCCTTGATGCCGTTCAGGATGCCTTCGGCGTCAATTTTGTCGGCCTCGTCGTCCTTCACGTAGCCCATGGGGTCGTACTCAAAGATGATGTACCAGTGGGCGTTTTCATCAGCCGGCGTGACCAGCCCGATTTCCTGATCCGTGATTCCGTTGTGCATGGCTTTCATCAGCCGGCGGGTGTTCTCCCCGTCGGCAAAGACGAAGTTTTCCGGCAGCTGGAGGGTGGCCAGGTTGTTGCCCATGGTAATCTCGTCGGGCCCCTGGATCCAATCAATTTTTGGCCCCTGCGAAGCCGCCTCTTCCGTGGCCAGAACCGGTATGGCCGCAAACGCCAGCAGGGCCAGCGATACCAACAGATGCTGAAAAAGTTTCATCCTCACTCCTTTTGCGGAAGGGGTTTCGGGGTTCTTCCGCGCGCTCAAACACTTTCGGCTGGATACCTTGCCGGGGGAGGCGGGTGGGGCCGGTTCCCATTATAAGGGCTTGGCCGCCCGGCCCGATCACCTGCCCGGGTGAAATCGGGGCCCCTCGGCCCGGACGGCGGGACTTGGAAACCAGAATCTTTCTGCTATACTGCCTACTATGGCAAAGGCTGTGATTAGTGGTATCGGCCCGGATCAGCCGGGCATCGTGGCGGCGCTCAGCAGCGTGTTGTTTCGCCATGGCTGCAACATCGAGGATTCCACCATGACCCGCCTGGCCCGGGAGTTTGCGGTGATCCTCACCATCAACGTGCCGGACAGCGTGTCGCTCAGCACCCTGCGCCAGGATTTCGACACCCTGAACGACTCCCACCAGATGACGGTCATCATGAAGCCCCTGCCGCCCTACATTGAGCCGGAAAGCCACGTGCCGCACAATCCCTACATGATTTCGGTTTCCGGCCAGGATCGCACCGGCATTACCTATTACGTCTCTACCAAGCTGGCGGAGATGGACATTAACATTACCGACCTGAACGCCCAGGTGATTTCCGGTGACAACGGCCCGGTGTACATCATGATGGTGGAAGTGGACGTGCCCGAGGCGCTGACGCCCGAAGAGGTCAATCGCGAACTGCAGGAGCTGGCCCGCAACGTGGGGGTGGAGATCCAGCTGCGCTCGCTCGAGTCCGTTGCCCTGTAAGCCGGCCATGGCGATCCTGAAAATCCTGAAATACCCCCACCCGCTCCTGCGGGAGATGTGTGAGCCGGTGACCGCCTGGGACGCCAATCTGGATCGTGCCGTGGACGACATGATCCAGACCATGTATGCCTCGCCCGGCGCGGTGGGGCTGGCCGCCTGCCAGGTGGGTATGCCCCGGCGCATTATTGTGATGGACGTGAACGCCAAAACCAGCCGGGATGCCCTGAAGGTGCTTATTAACCCCACCATCATCGAGCAATCCCGCAACAAGACCATGCGCGAAGGTTGCCTGAGCTTTCCAGAGTACCTGGCCAACATCAAGCGGGCCACCAAGCTCACTTTCAGCGCCTTCGACCGGGAGGGGGCCCTGCAAACCTACACCGTTTACGGCCTGGAGGCCGTGGCAGTGCAGCATGAAATCGACCACCTGAACGGGGTGTTGATGATTGACCGCATCACCTCGCTGAAAACCGACTGGATTCGTCGTCAGGCCCGGCCTGAGGCCGAATCCGGCATTGCCGACCCGGCCCTGCAACCCGAGGCCGAACCCCCCGCCCCGCCCCCACACGAAGATCCCTTGAAAACCAACGCATGAAAACCGATCTTGAAACCCTGAACCTGGCAACCCCTGTTTTTGAGGCGGCATCTCTCTTTCCGGAAAAGACCGCCCTCATCAACCGCGCGCACCGCATCGACTTTACCGGGCTGACCGCGGACATTCGTTCCCTGGCCGGGGCTATCCAGCAGCTGGGCCTGCAACCCGGCGATCGGGTGGGCTTGCTGGCCTACAACACGCCGGCCTGGGTGGTGGGCTACTTTGCCCTGCTGGGGCTGGGGCTGGTGGTAATTCCCCTGAATACCCGCCTGACGGCGCATGAGGTTTCCACCATCCTGGATGATGCCGGGGCCCGGTTGCTGATCAGCGCCATGGAGTTTGCCGGCGTTCTGGCCGGCCTGCAGGTGCCTTGCCTGGAGGCGATGATTGTGGATACCGAGCTGCTGGGCTCCGACGAGGCCACCTTGGACGCCTGGCTGAACCACTTGCCCCCGGATGTGGCCTTTTATCGCCTGAACGACCTGCTGGATCGCAAGACCGATCCCGAGGGCGTCTTTCCCCGCCCCTTGCCGCCCGACACTATGGCGGCCCTCATCTATACCTCCGGCACGACCGGAAAGCCCAAGGGCGTGATGCTTAGCCACAAGAATATTCTGGTGGATGCCGGCGCCAACGCGGCAGTCATTGAGGCCCTCCCCGAAGATCGCTTCATTACCATCTCCCCGCTGTTCCATGTGTTTGGGCAGACCAACATCCTGGTGACTGCCATGCTGGTGGGGGCCAGCGTGGTGCTGGTGCGCAAGTTCAGCCCCAAGACCGTGCTGGAGTCCATTGAGCGCCATCGGGTCACGTTTATGGCCGCCGTGCCCACCATGTACCTCATGATGCTCACCCACCTGCGGGAAAAAGCCTTCGATCTCTCCTCCCTGCGGGTTTGCCATTCCGGGGCGGCGCCCATGGCCGTGGAAACCTTTCATGAGGTGGAAAAATGCTTTGGGGCCCCCGTGCAGGAAGGCTATGGCCTCTCGGAAGCCTCCTCCATCGTTTGTTCCAACCCGCTGCATGGAGAGCGAAAGCCCGGCTCGGTGGGCCTGCCGCTGAACGGGGTGCGGGTGCGCATTCTGGATGAAGCGGGGCAAGAGCTTCCCCCGGGCGAGATCGGGGAGCTGCACATCCAGGGGGATATCGTGATGCTGGGCTATTACAACCGGCCCGAGGAAACCGCCAAGACCCTGCTGGATTTTCCCGATGGGCGTTGGCTGAAAACCCGCGACCTGGGTTACAAAGATGCCGACGGCTATATCCACATCGTGGACCGCACCGATGATCTCATTAATATAGGCGGGGTAAAGGTCTATCCCCGGGAGATCGAGGAGGTGCTCTACAAGCATCCCGCCGTGGCCGCCGTGGCGGTGACCGGGGTGCCTTCCACCATGTACCACGAGGCCATCAAGGCCTTCATCGTGCTGAAGCCCGGGACGGAATGCAGCCGGGAGGCCCTGCAAGCCTTCTGCAAGCCGTATCTTGCCGAGTACAAGATTCCCCAGCAGTACGAATTTGTGGCGCACATCCCCCAGGGCGCCACGGGCAAAATCCTCCGCAAGGAACTCCGCGAGCGAGAGCCCTAGGGGCCCGCTGGCTGCTGCTCGGCCTGCGTCATCAGCTTTTCAAGGTACTCTATAATCACCCCGACCGAGACGGTGTGCCGGTTGCCGGGCTCAATGGCCATCATCTTCAGCCTGGCGTGGGTGGCCGCGTCATAAAGCTCAAAAACCATATCCAGGGGGATTTTGGGATCCTGACCCTGGTGGGCCACCAGCAAGGGGGAGGTGACCTGGCCTATCTTGGCCACGGAATCGAACTTTTGCTGCATGACCCGGTGGAGGGGCAGGGTGTTCAGCCACGCCATCTGGCCATGATCCTTCCAGTAGGCGGCCACGGCGGGGGCCGAGGTGAATGTGGAGTGGATCGCCACGGCCTTGAAGGGCTGGCGGCTGGCCGCATCCACTACCACCGCGCCGCCCAGGGAGGCGCCCACGGCAATCTGCTCCGAGACCGGCACGTGTTTTTGCGATTGCAGCCAATACACGGCGGCGTCCATATCCTTGTACAGTCCCTCCTCGCTGGGCGTGCCCTCGCTTTGCCCAAAGCCCCGGTAGTCAAAGATGAAAAAGCCGTAGTCCTTGGCCACGAAGGCATCCAGCACGTCCCAGCGGTCGCCGATGTTGCCGCCGTTGCCATGGGCGTACACCACCGTGGGGCGGTGCTTGGGGGCGGGCACGTACCAGCCGCTCAGCCGGGTGCCGTCGATGGCCTCAAACTGCACAACCTGGATGCGCCTGGCAAAGCGGGATTTGGTCAGGGCGTCGGTGGGATTGGGAAAGTCCGTCTCCTGGGGAAAATACAGGTTCTGGGCCTCGATGCGGGCAAACACCTGCATGATGACGACCAGCAGCAGGGCCAGGGCCCCCAGGCGAATCCAGCTGTGGCGCTCAAACACTTTCATCCCCCTATTCTAACCGCAATCTGCCTACCGGGCGACTACAGGCGCTGGCAAACCGGGCAGAAGTATGTGGTTCGCCCGCCCACGGTTTGAATTTGCAGCAGGGCGCCATCGCGGGGGCAGTGGCCCTGTTTGTGGCGGTGGTGGGTCAGGTAGCCCTTGGGCAGGCGATCCCGGTCGGCTTCGCAGTCCACGGTGGTTTGCAGCACCTGCCGCATGGCCCGGTGCAGGCGACGCAGCCCGGTGTCGTCCAGGGCGGAAATTTTCAGCGCCGGGTGCAGGCGGCATTGAAACAGGGCCTCGTCGGCATACACGTTGCCCACCCCGGCCACCAGGGCCTGGTCCATCAGGGCCGGCTTCAGGCTGCCCTTGCGCGCGCGCAGCCCCTGGCGGAAGGTGTTCAGCTTCACCGTCAGGGCATCTGGCCCCAGCCGGCGGGCGCGGATGTATGCTTCCGGGTCCTCGATGACGCCCAGCTTGCCGAACATGCGTTGCTCGTCCAGGCCGAAGTGGCTGCCGTCCGCCAAATCAAAGCGCACCCGCAGGTGGCCGTTGCGGTTCTTTGTGTCGCCGTAGGCAGTGAGGATGCGGTTTTCATTGGTATAGTGCACCAAAAAGCCCGTCATACCGAAATGCAGTACCAGCCAGCGGGGGCTGTCCCCGATACGCAAAAACAGGTGCTTGCCGTGGCGACGGGCCGCATCCAGTACCCGTCCCGTCAGTGTGCGGGCCAGTTGTGTGGGGGTTACACCTTCTAAAATCCCGGGGTGTAGCACCTCAATGCCGGTGATCGCCTGGTGCAGGGCGTGCTGCTCGGCAAAGCGTTTGAAAATCTCGACTTCGGGAAGCTCAGGCATAACCCATGCATGCTAATACGCGGGTTGCGATTTGGGCATTGCCTGATCCGTCATGCCTGTTGGATGATATGAGCACCCCAAGTTGTGATGCTTGTGATGCAAAGGGAACGCCATGACCCAGGAAACCGCGACCCAAACCGCCTCCAATCGCAGTGGCCTGCCGCCCCTGCTGCTGATTTTCCTCACGGTGCTCATCGACATGATTGGCTTTGGCATCGTTATTCCCATTTTGCCTCTGTACTCCGAGAAGTTTGGGGCCACCCCGTGGCAAACCGGCTTGCTGCTGGCCAGTTTTTCCGCCGTGCAGTTGTGGTTTGCCCCCTACATGGGCAAATTGTCCGATAAATACGGTCGTCGGCCAATCCTGCTGATAAGCGTGCTGGGTACGGCGGTTGCCTTCGCCATCCTGGGGCTGGCCAACAGCCTGGCCCTGCTGTTTGTGGGCCGTATCATCGACGGCATCACCGGGGCCAACATCCCCACCGCCCAGGCCTACATTGCCGACAATACCCCGGTGGAGAAACGCTCCCGGGCCATGGGTATTTTCGGGGCGGCCATAGGCCTGGGCTTTATGCTGGGGCCGGCCATTGGGGGCCTTATGAGCAAAATCTCCATCCATGCGCCCTTTTTGGCGGCCTCCGCCCTGGCGCTGATCAACGCGGTGGGCATCTACTTTTACCTGCCCGAAAGCCTGCCGCCCGAAAAGCGGGGGCATCACCTCGACCGCCCCTCTGCCTGGCGCACCCTGGTTGCGGCCAAGGATACCCCGCTGGCCACCATTATGGCCTGCTCGTTGACGGCTACCATCGGATTTTCCTGCGTGACGGCCCTGTTCACCCTGTTTACCGCCAAACGCTTTGGCTGGGACGCCCATGATAACGGCTGGATGTTTACGTACATCGGCTTCCTGGGGGTGTTGATCCAGGGGGGGCTGTTGGGCCGGCTGATTCTGCGTTTTGAGGAAAAGCCGCTGATTATTGCAGGCACGGTGTGCTTGCTGGTCTCCATGGCCATGTTGCCAGTGGTACCGGGCTTCTGGGGCTTGATTGCCGCAGCCACGCTGCTGTCGCTGGGCAACAGTTTTGTGATGCCCCTGCTGAGCGGCTGGGCTTCCAAAACCGCGGATCCCCAATCCCAGGGGGTGGTGCTGGGCCTGATGCAGTCTATCGGCAGCCTCGGGCGCATGATTGGCCCGGCCATGGGCGGGGTGCTGCTGAATCTCGACCTCCATCACCCCCAGCGGCCCTATGGCATCAGTCCCTTCTGGGCCTCGGCGGCCCTGATGGTGTTTGCGGTCACCATGGCGCTGAAGCTGCGGGAAGCCGCCCACAGCGTGCACCTGCAAGAATCCCCCCTGGGCTGAGGCTTGCCCGTGGGGGCGGGGCCGGGCTTCAGGTACAATCGGCATAGACAATTCGGGAGGCAAAATGCGCAAATCCTGGTGGAGCCTGATTCTTTCCCTGTCTCTGGCGCTGGTGTCGCTGGGCGGTGCGGCGGTTTGGGCGCAAAAGCCGCCGGTGCACATCACTGTGTTGCAATTGAACGACGTCTACGACCTGCCCCCGGTGGACAAGGGGCAGCGGGGCGGGCTGGCCCGGGTGGCCACGCTGGTCAAGCGCATTGAGGCCGAAAACCCCCATACCTACCTGGTGCTGGGCGGCGATACCCTGTCTCCCTCCATTGCCTCCCGCAGCTTCCAGGGGCGGCAGATGATTGAGGCCTGGAACGCCCTGGGGCTGGACGTGGCCGTCCTGGGAAACCATGAGTTCGACTACGGTGACGGGGTGCTGAAGGCCAGAATCCAGGAGTCCCGCTTCCCCTGGCTGGGGGCGAATGTGATTGACAAGGCAACCGGCCAGCCCTTTAGCGGGGTGAAATCCAGCGTGATTTTCGATGTGGAAGGCATTCAACTGGGCTTTTTCGGCCTGTTAACCCCGGATACTCAAAAGGCTTCGCATCCCGGGCCGGGCGTTCAGTTTGAGGATCCCCGCTACGCAGCCTGCCGAGCGGTGTCTGCCCTGCGAAACGCCGGGGTGGACGTGGTGATTGGGCTGACCCACCTGACCATGAACGAGGACAAGCAGGTGGCTGCCTCCCTGGCGTTTCCGCGCCTGACGGCGGTGATGGGCGGTCACGAGCATACCTTGCTGCAATCCTTGGCCGGGGGAGTGCCCATATTCAAGGTGGGTTCCGATGCCCGCACCCTGGGCCGTTTGGACATCTGGGTGAACCCGGGGTCCGGTATGGTTGAAAGCATGGACTGGAGCCTGATCCCCGTGGATGCCAGCGTGAGCGAAGATCCGGCGCTTGCCCAGCTGGCCGCCAGTTACGAGGCCAAGCTGCAAGAGGCCTTGGGGCAGCCCATCGGCAAAACCGCCGTGACGCTGGATGCCTTGCAGGAGCATAACCGCCGCCGGGAGACCAACCTGGGCAATTTTGTGGCGGATGCCTACCGCCAGGCCTTGGGGGCCGAGGTGGCCCTGCTGAATGGCGGCAGCATCCGCTCCAATACTACCTATGACCCGGGCGGGCTGACCCGTCGGGACTTGCTGTCCGTCATGCCCTTTAACGACCGTGTTATCAAGACCCAGGTAAAGGGCAGCGTGCTGAAAGCCGCGCTTGAAAACGGGTTTAGCCGTTTGAACGGCGAGGAGGCCGGGCGGTTTCCCCAGGTGTCGGGGATGACCATCAGCTATGATGGACGAAAGCCGGTGGGCTCCAGGGTGGTGAAGGTGATGGTGGGCGGAAAGCCCCTGGATCCCAAAAGGCCCTACACCCTGGCCACCACATCCTACCTGCTGGAAGGCGGGGATGATTACGCCATGCTGCGAGAGGCCCGCTGGCTGATGGCCAAGGAGGAGGGCCCCATGGATGCCGCCTTGGTGGAAGAGGCTATCCGGGCGCAGGGCACGATTGCCCCCCGGGTGGAAGGGCGCATTACCCGCCTGGATCCCGCCCCCTAGTCCCGTTGCTTTCGTCCCTGCTGGGTTTCTACCCGGGTGTAGATTTCCTCCGGGCTGGCAATATCGCTGCCCCGGCGCACGGGCAGGATGAGGGCCTCCAGCTGGGTGTCGCGGGGCAGGGGGTAGCGTCGCCACATCACCGAGGCGGTACAGCGGGGATCGCTGCTGCGGGCTTCGATGCGTCCATTCTTGTAAAAGACAATCTCGGTGCCCAGCGCGCACTCGTTCAGTCCGCCGGTCTGGCTCAGGTATTCCCGCACGGACAGGTACCAGGCGTACCAGTCCACCACCCCTTTTTCCTCCTGGATGGCTTGTTGCAGGGTTTGTACCTTGCCGGAAAGCACCACCTTGCCGCCCTGCTGCTTGACCGGCCCGGCGCCGGCGGGGCTTGGGGTAGAAAAATCGTAGCGGGAGGCGTCATAAGGCGGCCCATTGGGCTTTAATTCCGTGGTGTCCAGCTCCTGGGCCAGACCCATGCCGCTCATCCACAGGCCGGCCAGGGCCAGGGTCACCAGCAGGCGGGGCCATCCGCGGGGGGGCAAGCTGAACATCGCCATCATCCTGAATTATCGCCTCTTGCTTGCTATCAGGATACCATAGCCGCCGGCCCGCCCGCCTTCATCCATGGGTGGAGGCGTAAGATCCACCATTCGGTCGATGGGCAGCTGAGGTAAAAAGTATATATTAAAAATATCCAATAGGCTGTCTTCCTCAACTACTCAACAAATGCTCATTCATTATGCCTCGCGTTTTCGGGAACGCGGGGCTTTTGTTTGGCACAGGCTCAGCTGACCCGCACCTGGGGCCCAAAGTGGGCTTCGAACTGGGCCTTGACGTCCTCGTAGTTGCCGTTAATCCAGAACTGGGTGCCGGCCTTGATGCGGGTGCCGTCCTTAAAGTTGAGGATGACCGGGTTGAAGCCCCGGTGCTGCACCAGCACCGTGCGCATGAAGTGCAGGTCCTCGTAGCGGGGGGGGACTTCGAAATACAGGTTGACGGGCCGAACGTCATTGACCGGGCGGATGTCGTTCACCACCACGCTGTGATTGCCGGCATCGTCTCCCCTGAACTGGAGGCGGCCCTGGATAATCAGCCGCCCGCCGTCGCTTACCCGCTCGCCCAGCTTCTCAATGCTGTCTGAAAACATCACAAACTCCGTGGCGCCGGTAAAATCCTCCAGCACCCCAATCCAGATGGGCCGGTTGGTTTTGGTGATCTTCTTTTGCAGGCTGGAGACCAGCCCGCCGATGACCACGTCGGTGCCGTCGGCGGTGTCCTTCAGCTCCGCGATGGGGTGGCTGACCATCAGCGGCAGGGTGTCCACCAGGCTGTCCAGCGGGTGGGAGCTCACGTAAAAGCCCAGTAGCTGCTTTTCAAGCTGCTGAATCTCCTCCGGCGGGTATTCGCTGGCGTCACCGGTCAAAATGAGCCCGCCAAAGCCGCCACCCCCGGCCTCGCCGCCGTCACCGCCCAGCGCCGCAAACAGGTTGACCTGGCCGGTAATCTTGCGTTCGGCGCAGCGGGCCGCATAGGCCGCCATGGTTTCCACGTTGTTGAAGAGCTGCTTGCGGGAGACCCCCAGCGAGTCGAAGGCCCCGGCATTGATGAGGCTTTCCAGGGTCTTGCGGTTCAGCACCTTGGAATCCACCCGCTCGCAGAAGTCCTCCACCGACTGAAAGGGCTTCTCCCCACGGGCTTCGGTGATGGCTTCCACCACGCCCACCCCCACGTTCTTGATGGAGGCCAGCCCGAAGCGGATGCTGTCGCCCCCGGTGGGGGTAAAATCCGCCCCGGAGGTGTTCACATCCGGCGACAGCACCCGGATGCCCATCTTGCGGGCAGTCACAATGTAGTACTGTATTTTGTCCAGGTCGCCTTGCACGCTGGAAAGCAGCGCCGAGAGGTACTCTACCGGGAAATGGGCCTTGAGGTAGGCGGTCTGGTAAGCGATCAAGGCATAGGCTGCCGAGTGGGACTTGTTGAAGCAGTAAGCCGCAAACTCGCTCATGGTGTCAAACAGCTCGTTGGCGAGCGCTTCGTCCACCTGGTTCTTGATACAGCCGGCCAGGAAGCCTTCCCGCTCCTTTTCCATAATCTCGGCCTTCTTTTTGCCCATGGCCCGGCGGAGCAAATCGGCTTGTCCCAGCGAATAGCCGGCCAGCGATTGTGCGATTTGCATAATCTGCTCCTGGTAGACGATGGTGCCGTAGGTGTCTTTCAGGATGGGCTCAAGCTCGGGATGTTTGTACTCCACCTGGGCGCGGCCATGTTTGCGGTCCACGAACTGCTTGACCATGCCGGAGTTCAGGGGGCCCGGTCGATACAGGGCAACCAGGGCGCCAATATCCTCGAATACCGAAGGCTTTAGGTCTTTAACCAGGGCTTTCATGCCCCCGGATTCCAGCTGGAAGATGCCGTCGGTATCCCCTGCCGTCAGAATTTCATACACCTTGGGGTCATCCAGCGGGAGTTTCCGCATGTTCACGGTTTTCCCGGTGGTTTTTCTCACCAGCTCCACCGTATCATCGATGATGGTCAGGTTGCGCAGGCCTAGGAAGTCCATCTTCAGGAGGCCCAGCTTCTCCAGATCGCCCATGGAGAACTGGGCCACGATTTGCCCGGTCTCCTGGCCGTCCTTAGTGTGCTGCAGCGGCACGGTTTCATCCAGCGGATCCTTGGAAATAACCACCCCGGCAGCGTGAATGCCCACGTTGCAGGCGGTGCCCTCCAGGGACAGGGCCAGATCCACCAGCTGCTTCACGTTGGGATCGGCCTCGCATGCCTTGGAGAGCTCCGAGTCCTTGCCCAGGGCATCCATCAGCTTGGTGCCGGGGGTGCCGGGAATCATCTTGGCCAGCCGATCACTCTCGGCAAAGGGAATGTCCAGCACCCGGGCCACCGCTTTCAGCGAGGCGCGGGCCGCCAGGGTACCAAAGGTGATGATCTGGCACACCCGGTCGTGCCCGTACTTGCGGCGCACGTAGTCAATCACCTGTTCCCGGCGGCTGATGCAGAAGTCGATGTCGATATCGGGCATGGACACCCGCTCCGGGTTCAAAAAGCGCTCAAACAGAAGCTGGTGCTCCAGCGGATTGATGTCGGTGATGCCCAGCGCATAGGCCACCAGCGAGCCGGCGGCGGATCCCCGCCCGGGCCCCACCGGGATGTCGTGATCCCGGGCGTACTTGATGAAGTCGGCTACAATCAGGAAGTAGGCCGGAAAGCCCATCTGGTTGATGATTTGCAGCTCGTAGTCCATGCGCTCCCGGATTTCGGGGGTCATCTGGCCCTCAAAGCGCTCGCTAACCCCTGCCTCCACCTGCTCGCGCAGGGCGGCTTCCAGGGTGACGCCCTCCGGCAGGGGAAAATCGGGCAGGATGGACTTGCCCTGCTGCAGCTCGAAACCGATCTTGTCGGCCACAGCCAGGGTGTTGTCCAGGGCCCGCTCGCGTAGGGTGTCATCCAGGTAGCGGAACATCTGGGCCATCTGGTTTCCGTTCTTGAGGTAGTATTCCGGCCCGTAGATGTCGCTGGTGCCGCCTTCCTGCAAAGTCTTCCCCTTTTGCATGCACAGCAGGATGTTGTGTATGGTCACATCCGAGGGCTTGGTAAAGTGGCTGTCGTTGGTGGCCACCACTTCTATGCCCAACTCGGCGGCAATCTTGCAGGCTTCCACGTTGTAGCGGTACTCGGGTTCCTTGCCGTGGTCGCACAGCTCGATATAGAGGTCATCGCTAAAGAGGTTTTTCAGGTAGCGGGCCCGATCCCGGGCTTCCTCCATGTTGCCGCGCAGCACCGCCCGGGCCAGCGGGCCGGTCAGATCCCCGGTGAGGGCAATCAGGCCTTCTTGGTACTGCTCAATAATCTCCCAGTTCACCCGGGGCTTGTAGTAAAAGCCCTCCAACTGTCCCTTGGTAATAATCTTCACCAGGTTTTGGTAACCGGTCTGGTTCTTGGCCAGCAGTACCAGCTGGTTGAGGGGTTGGCGGGCGCTGCGATCGGTGATGTCGCCATCAATCACGCAAACGTCCGCCCCGATGATGGGCTTGATGCCCGCGTATTTGCAGGCGTTAAAGTGTTCTACCGCGCCGTACATCACCCCGTGATCGGTAATGGCGATGGCGGGCATGTTGTTCTCGGTGGCGGTCTTGACCAGGTCGGACACCCGGGAGGCGCCGTCCAGCAGGCTGTAGTGCGTATGCACATGCAGCGGGACAAATGGCCGGATGCTGGAAGAATCGCTCATGGGCTCGTTTCTGCCTGGTTAACTCTCTTGTCGTGGCTCCCAGACAGTATTGTGCCATCCCGCCGGGGGCCCCGTAAAGCGTCCAGCCCCCAATCTTAACCCGGCATTTACAAGACTACAGCTTGCGCGGATCGTATTGCTCGGTGCCTTCCAGGGGATGCGCCTTGTCCACGTTGTAGCTGGCGTTCAGAATGCCAAGCAGGTAGGCCAGGCTGGCGTTTGAGAGGATGGTAGACTCGTTTACTCCTGGGGCGTCGGCCCGATCGGCATAGCTTCTGGCGCCAGCCGCCTTGGGAACCATCGGATCGGCATTGTTTTCGTCCGGGCCTCCCACCAGCAGCCCGGGGATCAACTTATCCACCACCTGGGCCCAGCGGTGGGCCGGGTGGGCCACCGATTTTTCACCCCGCCCGGTCACGTAGGAGAGCCCCTGGGGGTTTACCCCAAACAGGTAGTCCAGGATGCTGCTGGCCCCGGCGGTGTATTTTGCTTCGTTGGTCAGGCGGTAGGCGGCCATCAGGGTGGCGGCCCGTTCTACGGCGTGGTGGTTGGAGCTTTTTCGGTAGCGTTCCAGGCTGGAAGGGTAGGCGCCGCTGCCCAGGGAGTCCAGAATGCGGTTGGCCTGCACGGTGATTGCGTTTTTCAGGTCGGTCAGGGCGGCTTGATCCTGCACGGTGGCGTAAAACAGGTAGTCGGTAAACCCTTGCAGGGCCGGGTTGTACCAGCTGAACGGCTCTACGGTCACCTTGTGGTAGTTTTTCAGGAAATAGTCGTGGTACTTAGGCTTGCCGGTGGTCACATACAGCTCCGCCGCCGCCCAGACCCGCTGGGGCAGGTCGGTTTTCAGGCGGGCGTCCCAGAACTCGCCGGAGCCCGCAAAATCACTCTCGGAGCGCTCGTAAGCCAGACCGGGGTGCTGCTCCAGATAGGCCCAGGCCCGCTCAGCCGCCAGCAGGGCTTTTACGCTATAGCCCAGGTCGGCCTGCTTGAAGTTGCGGGCGGCCATGGCCATGGTGGCCGCAAAGTTGGCGGTATCCGGGGTAGACACCCCGTAAGCGTAGCGGGCTTGCAGGTCATCCTCGGGCCGCACGGTCTCCGGCCACTTTTTGCCGGCAATTTTGCGCAGCACCGAACCGTCCCGCCGCTGCATCAGCAACAGCCAGTCCAGCCCGGCCTTGATCTCATGGTGCAGATCGTCCATATCGCCCAGGGCAGGCTCCTGCAAGGGGTACTGCAGGCGAAAATACTTGTAAGGTTTGGGGCTCCACTCGTACATGGCCATCATGCGGGCCGCAGAGAGGCTGGTAGAGGTTACGTACTTGGCGTAATCGCTGCCGTTGTGCCAGCCGCCGATGAGATCCTCGCCGGGCCCGCCGCCCAGGGGGGTGGCGTCTTTCAGGTGGCAGGCCGCATGGTACAGTTTCAGCTCCCGGTCTTCCACCTCCTGGCCGCAGCGCTGGAAGTAGAAGCTTTTTACCACCGGTTCCAGGTTGTCCCAGTAGACAAACTCGTTGATGGTGAGGGGTGGGGACTTGATATCCGTGCCCTCCAGGTGCAGCTCATAGCTGCCCGGGGTAGAGAAGTCCGAAAAGTCCACCATCACGGTCTTGGATGCCGGGCCTTGCTGGCTGGGATCCTCGATATCCCGCACCTTGCTCACCTCGTACACCACCGCGCCCAGCAGCACCGGAAAGCGCGGGTTGCGCCGGGTGGGATCGTACAGCACCACCTTTACCGGGGTGTTGGCGGGCAGATCCTCAATTAAAACGACCTTGGTGCCCTTGGGGTGGTAGCCCACCTGGGACATGCGGAAGGTGGCCGCCATCGCCGTCTGGGATAGTATGGCCACGGCGCAGGACAAAGCCAGCAGGGGACGGGAGGGGATACGAAGCATGATTCAGATTCAGTTCCGGATTGCGTGCAGGTGGCTTCATCATAGGGGAAGCACCGGCCCGCTGTCAAAAGCGGAGGTGGCCTTACAGCACCGGGTTGATTTCGCTGAAAAGCTGCACCCGCACGTGCTCTTCTTCGGAGCACTTGGCCTGGTGCAGGGCATGCCGGGCATAGCGAATGACGGTATCGGCATCGGCGGGAGAATTGTCTGGCAAGGGATAGCCGGCCACCCCGGCGGATACCATGATTTCTTCGTCGTAGCCCTGGTGGCTGAATATGCAGGCGTTCAGTTCCAGCACCAGGCGGTTGGTAAAGATCTTGGCCCCTTTTTCGGTGCTGCGGGGCAGCAGGATGCCAATTTCATCGTCGCCGATGCGGGCGATAATATCCTCATGGCGCACGCTGCCGCTGATTTTGTTGGCCAGGAACCGCAGCATCTGGTTCATGAACTCATAGCCGTAGCTATCCAGCAGCCCTTGGTAGAAACCGATGCTGAGCACCACCACGCACAGTGGGGTCAGGTGCCGCCGGGACAGCGAAATCTCCTCGCTCAGGCGTTGGATAAAGTAGCGGCGGTTGAACAGGTTGGTGACCTCGTCCAGCTGGGCGCAATCGGTCATCAGGGCCAGCAGGTCGCTCTGGCGGGCGGCTCCCGACAGCATGGAAAGCAGCGTAAACCCGTCCAGCGGACGCTTCAGGCACAGGCAGTCATATTCCAGCACGGCAGTATCTGTTGCATCCTGGGCATCCACCACCGCCACACAGCCCACGGTGGGCAGGGCCAGGCGCAGTTGCTGCACGGTCAGGCCAACCGCCTCCGGCGGGGCGGAAAAAATCACCACGGCCCGCTTTTCGCCTTGCAGGGCCTCTTGCAGCAGGGGCAGTTCGGCAATCCTGCGCAGCGGATACTGGCCGCCCGCGGCGGCGGATTCAATGATTCCGGCAATCTTGTCGGCGTCCGGCAGGGCGGCATCGCATAGCAGGTAAACGGGGGTCATACGTCCCATTATAAGGCCGGTTTCCAAAAAGGGGGAACCGGGGCCGCCTTAGGCGCTGCGATCGGTCAGCATGCCGGCGTAGCGCTGGATTTTCCTGGAAAGTTGCAGCAGCTCCTCCGGGGTGAGGGTGAGCACCACCTGTCCGCTGTCGGCTTCCACCAGATCCATCAGGCCGGTTTCCGGGTTCATGCGAAATTCGTAGCGGGTGCCGCTTTCCAGCGAGAAATTCATTAAGCCCCGCATTCTGGCGAACAACCGCACTTGTTCGGCCTCTTCCTCGGTAAAGCCCTCTTCGTTTTCCTCCTCGTCATCGGCCTCATGGTACTGCCGTTCTTCCTTGTGCACCGATTTAATCTGCTCTTCCCTTTGGGGACCTTTCACCAGGGGCTTTCCGGCCTGCTCCGCCCGGGCGGCATTCCCTGCTATGTAAGGGTTCAATGCGTCGGTGTAGGGGGTAATCTGTGAAGGTCTTGGGATTCCATCAAAGCCCATCTTGGAAACACTTTCCTAATTCCCATCTTGTTAGATCTCGGTATCTGGGATAAATTCTTGATAGTGTATTTAAACGATATTTGGCCGATGGATTTCTCGCTCTATCGTTTACTCATCCAGCAACTGTCGTCCCCGCCCGATTTGACCGTCGTGAAAAACGGCCAGGTGCTCCCCGAGGAGTGGCCGGTAGTGCTGTCCAAGATTACCTCCTACCGCAAGCAGGTGCAGTCGTTTTCGGTGACCGACGGCACGACCTCGGTGCTGTGCCTTTCCGATGTGCCCAACCTCTACGATCGCGTTGCCGAGACCGAACTGGGCACCATCATCCACCTGCTGGGGGCTCGCACCGTGTTCAACCCGGAGCACAACGGCTACGTTTTGCAGGTGGAGGACTTTGCCACCCTGAAGCAGTACGACGAGCATCTCAAAGCCATCCGGGAGGCTGAGGCCAGGCGCCTGGCCGACCTGCAGGATGAGCTGACCGAGTATCGCAACTTCAGCCACTCCTGACGTAGCGTTGGCCCGAGGATCCACAACCTGGACGGCAAATCCACCTGCTTGTTTTTCGGCACCTTCAACCCGGTGCACGTGGGTCACCTGATGATGGCCCAGGCTGTGCTGGATCAGTTTTCCCACAGCCACGGCATCCAGAGCGTTACCTTTATTCCCGCGGCCCGACCCCCGCACCGGGAGTCCGACCCCGACCTGGCCGCCGCCCGCCACCGGCTGAAGATGGTGCGTCTGGCCACTGCCGACCATCCCGGCTTTCGGGTGTGCGATATCGAGTTTGCGCTGGCGGGCCCCAGTTACACCATTTGCACCATCGAGGCCCTGGTGCTCGATCCGGCGATCCGGGTGCCGGTGGTGATGGGCTCCGATGCCATGTCCCACTTGCACACCTGGCATCGTCCCCGCGATTTGGCCCGCCGGGTGCTGTTCTTGCAGGCGCCCCGCCCGGAGTGTCCTTTTGTTGAAACCATGGCGCTGCCGGGCGGCCCGGAGCCCCTGGCCACGGAGCGCATCCAGATGCCGCCGCTGGGGGTTTCCTCCACGGAGATTCGCCGCAAGTTGGCCCAGGGCTTGCCCCATCCGGCCTCGCTTCGTTACATGCTGCCGCCGGACGTGCGCCGGTTTATCCTGGAAAACCGTCTCTACCACCACTAGACAGGCTTTCGGGCCGGTAAACTTATGTTACAACTGCCCCGCTCTGTTTAAACTTTTGGCCGCATGCCCCGATAACCTTCATAAGTAGTAGCCGCAAAGAAGTGGGATGCCCATGTTGAGAACCAGAGAAAGCAGTCGTTCCCAGCGCAGCCGGCGCCAGGCGTTTCGGGGCCAGAACCTGGTGGAGCTTGGCCTGACCCTGCCCTTTGTGCTGATTTTCCTGTTTTTTATCATCGAACTAGGCCGGGCCTGGTTTGTGTACGAGGGGGCCAAGATGGCGGCCACCGCCGGCGCCCATGCCGCCGCCACCTACCACAACAAAGACGTGGGCCAAAACGAGCTAGACAAGAAGATTGCCGCTGCCGGCCTGGACAAAAAAAGCACCAAGGTGGATCAGATTCAGAACCAGCATGCCTACTACGCCGATGTGACGGTCACCTTCAAGCCCTTTTTCGGCGGGGTGTCCATCCCCACGGTGTCCGGCAATATCCAGCTCATCCCCAGCCAGTTCGACATCAGCTACACGGCGGTGGAGGACGTTTCGGTCTACTAGCCGGGCAGCCCGTCCAGGCTAGTTGTCCCGCTTGTGCTTCTGGCACAGGGCGAAAATCTTGAGCTGCACGTCCACAATCTGAAAGCCCCGTTCCCCGGCAATGGCTTCCGCCCAGCGGGTAATTTCGGGACTCTCGAACTCCTCGGTGGAGTAGCATTCCAGACAGATAATGTGGTGGTGCGGGGCTTCGGGGTTGCGGGCCAGCTCGTAGTGCTTGTGATCCTCGGCGAAATCCAGCTCGCGCAGCACGCCAATGGAGGCCAGCAGCTTGAGGGTGCGGTACGAAGTGGCCAGGCTGATATCTGAACTCTCTTTTTTCAGGAAGGCTTGCAGTTCCTCGGCGCTCAAATGTTCGCCCTCGGGAAGATTGTAGAAGATGTCGATAATCTTTTCCCGTTGGGGGGTGAGCCTGAAGCCCTTTTTGCGAAGCACTTCCGATAGCTCTGTGCGCGTTTGCATTTCTGTTTTTCACCGATTTTTTGTAGAATATACCATGCACAAGCCCCGAAGTATCTCCGTCGATATGAATTAAAGGCGACCCCGCTATGCAGCTTCACAGCGAACTTCTCTTTGTCAACCTGGGCGTACCGGAACTGGCCATCATCTTTGTCCTGGTGCTCCTGCTGTTTGGGCCCGGCAAGCTGCCGGACGTCATGCGGTCTTTGGGGGACGGCCTGCGCCAGTTCAAGAATGCGGCCAACGGGGTGACCCGCGACCTGGAATCTCCCCAGGGGGGCGATGGCCATAACGAGTCCGGCCCGGTAAAGTAGACTTTAGGCCAGGCACATCCGCAGCCGTATGCCCGGCCTGCCGTCAGACAGGAACAGGAAGAGGGTTTGTCCGCCAGAGCGAAACGCATAGCCATCGTCGCGATTGTGGTTTTGATCGCCCTGGTTGCCGTGCTCAAAACGGTGCCCCTGCTGCTGGACAAGCAAAAGCTGCGCATTGCCATCGAAGAGGGCATTGAGCGTTCCACCGGGGTGAATTTCGACATCCGGGAGCTCACCCTGGAAGCCACCCTGCTGCATGGCATCCAGGCCCACCTGAATACCAGCACCATTACCGACATGCGCCACCGCCCCCTGGGCGATATCCGGCACATCACGGTGCAAATCCGCTACCTGCCGCTGCTGTTCAAGCGTACCCCGGAAATTGCCAAGATCCACATCGACGGGGTGTATTTCCCCATTGCCGAGCAGAGCATCTTTGAGGCCATCCAGCTGAAGTTGGAGCCGCCGGAGCAGATCGGCTTCCTTAAGCCGGCCCGGCTGCAGAATGCGGAAGTGCTGGTGACCCATTACCTCGTCGAGGATTTGCAGCTGCCCGAATCCGTGGGCCCCCTTTATCCCAAGGCCCGCCGGTTCTGGCTGGACGGGGAGAAGCTCTCCATCAAGCACCTCATGTCCAACCGTCCGGTCTCGGTCATGGCCCAGGGCAACCTGCTGTACTGGCTGAGCCCGGGCCAGCGCCGTCCAACCCGTGTCGAAAAGGGTCAGCAGCTACCGGTGGCGCGTTTTAAGGTGCTGGTGGAGCTGCCCCAGGCCCTGTTCCGTCAGGACGATGCCGACCCCAGCCAGCGCCGGGACTTCACCCTGCGCGATTTGCGGCGCCTGGAAGTCTCGTTTCAGGGCGCCGATTTGCCTCTGGACCTGAAATACCGGCTGAAAAAAGACACTTTGGCTGATGCCACCATGCAAAGCGGATGGCTCAACCTGCAAAAAGCCGAAGCCTTGCTGCTTCAGCTGGGAGACACCCTCAACCTGCCATTGCCGGCAGGCTTGGGGCAATGGCATGTGGCTGGTTTCGCCAAGTGCGATAGCCGGGTGCGGCTGATTTATCCGCCCGGCCCCGGCAAGCCCGATCCCCGGCACATTGTCGCGCAAGCCGATGGCCAGGTGCTGCTGAAGGGGGTGTCCCTGGCGACCCCTCAAACCTGGCCGCACTACCTGGTGAGTGGCTTGACGGGGCGGGTGGGCTTATACAAGGACACTTTGCGGTTTGACCGGCTGGCGGTTCAGGTGGGCGGCCTTCCCCTGCGGCTGGATGGGACGGTGAATCTCAGCCCGATACGCCTGGACGTGCGGGTGCAGGGCAAAGATATGCGGCTGTCCCTGTTGAAAACCTTCCTTCAGCGGATGGGGGTCGATGTGTCTGCCTTGTCAGGGGCCACTTTGACCGGGAAGCTGGATGCGGACGCCCATATTGCCGGCCCGCTGGAAAAACCCGTTTACCACGGCACCCTGGCCCTGCATGATGGGGGCTATGTCGACAGCGCCCAGGGGGTGGGTTTTTCCGGGGTCACCGGACGTATCCGCTTCTCGGGCAGCGGACTTCGGCAAGATGCCCGGCTGCGCTACGACGGGCAGGTGAACCTGGCCCAGGGGCGCATTCAGGGGTCTGAAATCCCGGTTGAGGTAGGCAAAATCAGCGGAAAAATCAGCTTTGATGGCCTGGTGAACCCGGCAGCGGGCTTTCAAATCCCCCACTATACCGGTTATCTCGATATTGCCCAGGCCCAGTACCAGCATCCCGGCACCGGGCTGAAGGTGGACCGGGTGCAGGGCCGCCTGAACCTCAATCACCGTATCACCCTGGAGCATTTCCAGGGCTACCTGGGTTCCGCCCTGTTCCGGGTGGAGGGGTTTGTCAGCGATACCCTCAAGGAATACCAGTTGCGGGTGTTGGCTAGTCGCATAAGCATACCGGCCCTCAGGCAGGAGCTGATGGCCATGTTGCCGGCGCAGGATAATTTGCTGGTGCAGCTTTTGCAGCCTTACGAGGGCACCGCCGACGTGAACATGCTGGTGTCTACCGGTCCAGTCGTTTCGGGCACCGTCGACCTGAACCGGCTGACCCTGTCCACCGGCGCCGGCGGCGAGTCTATCCGGGTGCCCCGCCTTTCCCTGCGCTTGCAGGATGGGGTGTTGACCCTGGCGCCCGCCGATATTCACTACGGGGAAGTTACGCTGGCTCTGGAAGGCCGATTGCAGAAGGACTTTCATCACCTGGCGTTCAAGGCCCCGGATATTCCCATGGCCTTTGTGCGGGATCATGCCGACCTGTTGATGATGCTGAGCGGGCGGGCGCTGCCGGAAATCTGGAACACCGCCGGCAGCCTGGCCCTGGAGGGAGTGGTAGATTCGAACCAGACCCGGCTGGCCCTGGCCTTCGATCATGCCGGCCTCTCCTGGCAGGGCGGGGTCTTTCCGGTGTACGACCTGAACGGACAGCTGCTGTTTAACCAGCCCCGGGGCGGACAACCGCAGGTGAAAACCCGCAACCTGGCCTTTCGCTACGGCAACTCCCCGGTGGCGCTGGATGTTGAATGGGATCGCACCCTGCACGTGGTTTCCAACGGGGTGCTTTCGCGCTTAACGGTCAACCATTTCCTGGGAAACCCCTATGCGGTGGGCATGCCCTATGAGCAGGTGCCTTTTCGGATGGCTGCTTTCGGCACGATGGGTGGCTTGGGCGCGGGTGGTTTGGGGCCCAAAGCCGATCTGCGGGCGGGCCTTTCCCTGGATCTGAACCCCCTGTTGAGCATTGGGGATGGCCCGGGCGCGGTGGGTGACTTGCCTGCCGAGCCGGTGGTGCCCACAACCCGGCTGAAGGCCGATGCCCGTGAGGCCGAGGAAGAGCTGGGCCGTTTGCTGAATGCCCGGGAAGGGGCTTATTTTCATGCCCAACTGCATTTAAGCGGTGACGATCTGGAGATTCCCCGCGCTTCCTTGCATCTTTCGGAGACGGATCGCCTGGAAGCCCAGGGACGGGTGGAGCGCCTGGGCGATCCGGCGGGGCAGCGCGCCTACCAGCTCCACTTTTGGACCGATCCTGGCATTTCGCTGGCCAACCTGTCCGCCCAGACCCGCAACGGGCTGCTCCAGGGGATGAAGGGTGATCTGGCCCTGGATGTGACCATGCTCGGTTCCGCGCTGGGCCTGGATTCCGTGACCGGCTGGCTGAATACCGATCATGTAGCGATTCCCGCCATGACCGTGCGGGAAGCGACCGGGCGAATGGAGTTTGAAGGCCGGGGAGGGCGTCTGAACGTTTCCCGCTTCCGCATTCCGGGGGTAGACGCCGTGCTTTCCGGCGAGGCCAACGACCTGACCGAGCTGCCCATCCCGTTGCATAACGTGCGTATTACCGGCCCCCTGCTCAGCATTGCCAGCCTGCTTGATTTCAACAAGCAGATTATCCAGCCGGTCATCATTGAAAAGGTCATTCGGGCTTTCCTGCCGCCGCCCCAGCCGGGTGAGCCGGCTCTGCCCATCCAGTTCCGGGATGCTGACCTGGTTTTTGACGAGGTGATTTACCAAAACATCATCCTGGAGAACTTCGATAGCCGCTTCTCGCTGTTTGGAACCGGCTTCATGGAAATCGAGGACGCCCGCCTGGAAGCCGCCGGCGGCCGGGCCACGGGGTACTTTTCCATGAGCCCCAAGGACAACAATTACACCTCGCTGGAGCTGAAGGTGGCCGACGTTAGTGCCAACGCGCTGACCCAGGCCTTGCTGGACGTGTCCAACCAGATTTTCGGGCGGGTGGACGGTACGGTGCGCTTTACCACCTTTGGCAACCCGGAGACCGATATGCTGACCAACGCCAACGGCACGGTGAGCATGCGGGTTCGCGATGGCCGTTTGCCGGCCATTGCCCGGGTGGAAACCCTGCTGACCGCAGCCAACGTGTTCCGGGGTGGTTTGCTGGGGCTGAACCTCAACAACATTTTCCGCACCCTGGCGGTGTACGATACCGACTACTTTGCGGAAATGTCGGGGGACTTCCAGGTGGCCGAAGGGGTGATGTACACCGATAACCTGGTGAGCGACGGCGAGAACCTGGATCTCTTCATCCAGGGAACCATTGGGCTACAGCAAGGCAACGCCAACCTGCTGGTTAACGGCTTGATGAGCCAGGATGTTTCCGGGGTGCTGGGCCCCATCGGCAGCCTCAGCCTGGGCAAAATTCTGGGCTACCTGCCGGGCATTGGTTCCTTTGGTCAGCGGCGGGGCGGCCTGCTGGGATGGATTCCGGGCATTGGCTATGTGCCGGGTTTTGGGGGGCCGGCCAGCGATTACAGCCGCTTCCAGGTGCGCCTGCTGGGCAACCTGGAGCGCGCGGAAGCCATTCGCGATTTTCACTGGATCAACCCCGACACGGCCAGCGCCCTGGGGGAATAATGCGTATATACAATTCGTAATAATCGGGGCCTAACCTTCAAGTTTTGCTTTGAAAAGCCGACAAGATTCTCGGTAGAGAGAAACGCGATCTGTCGAGAGAGTTGATTTCACCTGATTTTTACCCCACTCGCCACTCAAGGAAATTTGAGGAGTAGCTTTATGTACGATCCCGGAAAACAGGACTCCAATCCCTACGAGGATTTATCGACCCTTTACGCTGAACCTGCCGGTAAGGGGCCTGTCTTTCCCGGAAAGCCCTATACCCCCAATCCCTATCAGCGCCGGTCGGGGGGAAACCAGGCCGTACAGCGCTCGCTGATGGAGATTTTTGACGAGTTTACCGAAGTGATTTCCGGCGAGTTGAAATCGATGAACCTGGAAGAGTTCAACCAGGAAGCCCAGAAGAAATATCCGCAATAGCCGATACACTCATGCTATGAGAATCCATGACCGGCAGTTTGCGATTGGCCCGCGTCAGGCTGAGGTTTTTACGCCCCAGTCCGAATCCTCGCCGGCCCGCATGCCAGCCCGTTTGCTGTTGCCGGCCTGGCAAAACCCGCTGGATGCCCTGGGGGCCCTGGAGGAATGGCGCCTGCTGGAATCCTTCCGCCAGGGGGACGAACCTCGCTGGCCCGCCGAGGTCATGCCTTTGCGGGTGGTCATTCAGCCCCACCCGGCCATGGCAGAGGCGCAAACAGAGATATTGGCCGCCATGCGTCAGTGGGAAGGGGCCAGTCTGGGCCTGGTTCGGTTCGTGCCCGTGCTGGGGAACCCTGACATTCTGGTGACCTGGGTGGATGCGGTTGTGCCCGGACGGGAATACGAGGTGGGGCACACCGATTTGCAGGTGCAGGGCAAGCAAACCATTGCAGGGGCGACCATCACCCTGGTTATGAACCCCCGTATCGATGCCAGCTTAAGCCCTGAGCGCAGAAAAAACCGTCTGATTGCCACCGTGCTGCATGAAACCGGCCATGCCCTGGGCCTTCGCCACTCCGAACGCAAAGAGGACATAATGCACCATCGCGGCTGGCAGCGTCCCTACCTGTCCCCCCATGATATCCGCCGCATCCAGGTGCTGTACCGCCAGGCCCCCATTGCGCTGGGCTGAGCCCCCATCTCGCCGGAGGCTTATTGCGGTTGAAGCCGGCGGCCAGGCGCCGGGTTTGCCCTAGACGTGGTGATGGTTGGGAATGAAAAACGGGGAATCTGGGTCGCAAAACAGCTCGTAGAAGGCGTTGCCTTCCTCCATGTCCTTCAGGGCCCAGTGGTTGAAGCGGTATCGCTTGGGGCCGACCGTGACCGGCTGGATGAGGTGGGCCTCTTTCAGCAGTCGCAGTTTCTTTTTCACGGTTTCCAGCCGCAGTTTCAGCTTGCGGGCAAGGTCTGCCGCGGTGGGCAGGGATTCCTCCAGCCCTGTGCCAGCGTTGAAGGTTTCGGTGGCATCCCGGATCTCCGCCGCCAGCAGGCCGATCAATTCCGTATCGTTGGCCATGATATCAAGATTATAACGAATGTAGCCGGAAAAAGGGCTTGTCCGCGCGGCGAATTTGCCAAAGGGTTACGGCAGTTGTATTTCTCTTAACCCGATCTATTTACTATCTAAACAATAGTTGCTATACTAATTGTAGTTAGTGGTAATGCGTGGAATTGGCATTTTGAAATTGACTGTTCCGTCGGCTTTGCTGGCTTCTATTCCGTACCGATTGATGGTTGGCCTTTTGGTTACCTGTTTTACGATATCCGGGATTCCGGGAACCGCATTGGCGACAAGTTTCCAGGTGCCGGTTCTGTCGCATGAGACGGCCAGCCAAAGCGTGCAGGATTCCGAATATTATTCTCTCAGCATCGCCTCCGGCATGCTGGAGCGGGGCGAATACGCCCAGGCTTTGCCCTACCTGACCGAAGCCCTGGAAAAGGATCCCACTAACGTGCTGGCCAACTTCCACATGGGCAATGCCTACATGGAGCTTTCCCGCCAGTGCGATCTGCCTCCGCAGCGGGCCATGTTCCAGCAGTTGTCGGCGCAGTCCTTCGAACGGGTGCTGGATCTCAATCCCAATCTTACTTTGACTTACTTCAAGCTGGGCAAGCTGGCCCTGCTGCGTGGCGATGTGGAAGCCGCCCGCGACTATTACCAGGCGGGCCTGCGGGTAGACCCCGGCAACGCGGCGCTGATGTTTAACCTGGCCCGGGTTTATGACCAGATGGGCCGCCGGGATGAAGCCATCAAGCATTACCGGCAAACCCTGGCCCTGGATTCCGGCTTTGTGTTTGCTTATAACAACCTGGGACTGCTGTACGAGGAGGCCCAGGACTTCGATCAGGCCGAATCCTACTACAAGCAATCCCTGCGGCGCGACAAGGGCTACAACCTGCCCCGCCTGAACCTGGCCAACCTGTATGCCGCCCAGGGCCGTTACGATAAGGCGGAGCGGCTGTTTATAGACGCCCTGCACCAGGAGCCCCAGAATTCCTGGGTTTACTTCTACCTGGGCAACATGCGCCTACGCCAGAACGACTACCAGGCTGCCGTGGATGCCTACAACAAGTCGGTGGCGCTCAATCCGTCCCACCCTACCACCTATTACCTGCTGGCCATCTCGCTGACCAAGCTTAAGCGGATGGATGAGGCCATGCAGGCGAGTCTGAACTACGTCAAGCTGGCCCCGGACGGCGAATTTGCCGGCGAGATGAAGAATCTCATCTTTGCCGCCAAGTTCTCCCAGAACAATTACGTGATTACCGGGGTGGCTCCCAAGCAATAGCGGTCACTACCTAACCCGAAGTCAAGCCCCGTCGGCCTTAACTGGCGGGGCTTTCGGATTTCAGCCGCCGGGTCATCAGGCTCTTGATGATCATCTTTTCCGAAAACGGCCCGGTCATGCACATTTCCACCATTTGGGCAATCGGGGTCTCCACGCCCAGCTTGGCGGACAGCTCAATGACCGCATGGGTGGTCTTCACCCCTTCCGCCACCACCTTCAGGTCGGCCAGGATGGCATCCAGGCTTTGCCCTTCGGCCAGGCGGGCCCCTACCTGGTAGTTCCGGCTGAGGGGACTGTTGGCGGTGGCCAGCAGATCGCCCAGGCCGCTCAGGCCGTACAGGGTTTGCTCATCGGCGCCCATGGCCACGCTAAAGCGGGTCATTTCCGCCAGCCCCCGGGTTAGCAGGGAGCCCCAGGCGTTGTCGCCCAGCTTTTTGGTGCGCATGTAGCCGCTGGCGATGGCGAAGATGTTTTTCAGCGCCCCGCCCAGTTCCACGCCAATCACGTCGGTATTGGAATAGAGCCGAAACAGCTCATGCGACAGGTGCAGTTGCAGGGTTTCGGCAATTTCAGGGTTGCGGCAGGCAATGGAACAGGCCGTGGGCAGCCCGCTCAGAATTTCCATGGCCAGGGTAGGCCCCGAAAGCACCGCATAGGGATTGTCCGGCAACTCCTCGGCAAACAGTTCCGAAATGCGCTTCAGGCTGGGAAACTCAATGCCCTTGGAGGCATTCACCATAATCACGTCCTGGCCCACCGGGGCTTCCGCCTTGATGCGCTGAACCACCTCGCGGGTGCCGTTGCAGGTGACCACAAACAGGATCACCTCCGCCCCGTCCACCGCCTGGGCCAGCGAGTCGGTCAAATCCAGGGTTTCCGGCAGGATGACGTTCACCGGGAAGTTGACACTGCGGTTGGCTTGCAGGCGGGCCATCTTGTCGGGGTTGCGATCCCACAGGCAAACGCTCTTTTTGCCGTCGCTCATCAGCCAGGCCAGGGTTAAACCCCAGCTGCCCGCGCCCAGAATCGCCACTTTGCGCATCAGATCCGGTTCTCCGTTCCGCTCATCAGCCGGCCAATGTTGGCCTTGTGCAGAAAGATGATATAGCCGGCCACCAGCAGGGCGTAAACCACGTAGGCGGTGGGCATGTGGAAGATATAAAGCAGGATGGGCGCAGCCACGGCGGTCATCATGGTGCCCACGGACACAATGCGGGTGAACTTGATAATGGCAAAGGCCATGGCGGCCATAATCACCCCGGGCACAAAGGCCAGCCCGAAGATGCCGCCCAGCCCGGTGGCCGCCGATTTGCCCCCCTTGAAGCCGAAGAAGATCGACTTGCTGTGCCCCAGCACCGAGGCCAAGGCCACCAGCACATGCAGGATGTAGGCTTCCGGCAGCAGGCGCATGGTGAGCGATACCGGCGCAAAGCCCTTCAGGAAGTCCAGCAGCAGCACGGTGGCGAAGGCCTTGTTGCCCGCCACCCGCTTCACGTTGGTGGCCCCGATGTTGCCGCTGCCGTAGTCGCGGATGTCCAACCCTTTCAGGCGCTTGACCAGCAGGTAGCCGGTGGGCACCGAGCCCAGCAGGTAGGCACCCACAATGGCCAGGGCCCAGTATATCCACGCATCAAATGCCATAGCCGTTACTTGTCTCCCCGTGACTTGGCCACGATGACCAGCGGCGTGCCGCCGAACTCGAAGTTCTCCCGCAGCTTCTTTTCCAGGTAGCGGCGGTAGCTGTCTTTCATGAGTTTAGCATCATTGACGAAAAGAATGAATGTGGGCGGCGCGCTGCTGACCTGGGTGGCATACAGCAGTTTCAGGCGGCGGTTCTTGATGGGGGGCGGGGCCGAAAGCGTCATGGCTTCGGTCAGCACCTCGTTGACCAGGCTGGTTTTTATGCGCCGCTGCCAGTTTTGGTACACGGTTTCCGCCAGGTCGTAAATCTTGTCCAGGCGCTGGCCGGTGGCGGCGCTGGTGAACAGCACTGGAGCAAAGCTGGCGTGGGGCAGCTCATGAAAGAGCTTTTTCTTGTATTCGTCGGCGGTCTTGGAGGTTTTGTCCTCAATCAGGTCCCACTTATTGATGACCAGCACCAGGGCGCGGCCCGCCTCGTTGCTCATCTCGATGATGCGCTTGTCCTGGTCGGTCACCATGCTGCCGGCCTGGTTGGTGCGGTTTTCGGTGGCGTCCAGCACCACCACGGTTACGTCCGCGCCACGCATAGCCCGGATGGATCGATCCACGGAGAACATCTCCACGCCGTAGTCCACCTTGCCCTTCTTGCGGATGCCTGCCGTATCCACCAAGACGAACTCCTTGCCGTTGTGAGTGACCGGCACGTCAATGGCGTCCCGGGTGGTGCCGGAGATATCGCTGACGATGGTGCGGTTTTCACCCAGCATGGCATTTACAATCGACGACTTGCCCACGTTGGGACGGCCCACCAGGGCGATTTTAATGCGCCCGTCTTCCGCTTCCTCGGTCTCCATCGGGGGGAGGGCGTCCGAAATGCGATCCAGCAGGTCGCCTACGCCCACATCACCGTGCATGGCGGAAAGCGGGTGGGGATCGCCCAGCCCGAGGGCGTAAAACTCGGCCACCATGTCCCGCTGATCCTTGCTGTCAATCTTGTTGACCGCCACCAGGATGGGCTTGCCGCTGCGGCGAAGCTGCTTGGCCACGGTCTCGTCCACGGAGGTAATGCCCACCTGACCGTCCAGCAGGAAGACCACCAGATCAGCCTCGGCCAGGGCCACTTCCACCTGCTGGTTCACCAGTTCGGCAAAGGGCTGCTCGGGATCCTTCTGGGCATCAGGCACCACGCCGCCGGTATCCACCAGGGTGAATTGGTGGCCTTGCCATTCGGCGTCATAGTAGGAGCGATCCCGGGTAACGCCCGGAATATCGTCCACAATGGCCTTTCTGGATCCGATAATGCGGTTGACCAGGGTTGACTTGCCGACGTTGGGGCGGCCTATGACTGCAACAACCGGTTTTTTCATTCCTGCCTTCGAAACAAGCGCTTGCGGCTTCTTGGTATTAGAATATGGGTATGTTAGCTGAAATTTTCCAGAAACCCAAGCCCGTGATCGGCAAGGTGCAGTTGCTGCCCCTGCCCGGCTCTCCCAACTGGGACGGCCATTGGGACTCCCTGTACACCCGTGCGGAGCAGGAGGCCACCGCCTTGGCCACCGGCGGGGTGGATGCCCTGCTCATCGAGAACTTCCACGACTCGCCCCACAACCCGGGCCGGATCGATATGGCGGGGGCGGTGGCCCTGGCCTTGATCGTGCGTCGCATTAAGAGCTTTACCCAGTTGCCGGTGGGATTGTCCGTGCTGCAAAACGATCCGGAGACCGCCCTGGCGGTGGCCGTCAATGCCGATGTGTTGTTTATGCGCATGCCGCTGGTGTCCGGGGCGCTGATTACCGAAAGCGGGGTTATCCAGAGCAAGCTGAACGAGCTGCTGCACTATAAAAACCGCTTGAAAACCGAGCTGCCCTTCATCCTGTCCGACGTATCGCTCAGCCACCTGGTACCGGAGCAGCCCGGGGGCGAGGCCGCGCATGACATCGAGGAGCTGAACCTGCAGCACCTGGTGCAGGTGGGCAAACTGTTTGCCCGGCAACCGGTCACCGGAGGGCTTATCGTCTCCGACGCGGATCTCGCCGTTGAGCAGCTGCCCCAGTTTCAGGCCGAAACGGGCCTTCCGATCTTCGTGGAAAACCGCCAGGCCGAGTCGCTGGATGCGCGTGAGGCCTACTACGGCGCCTCCGACGGGCTGATCCTGGAAGCCGGGGTGCGCAAGCGGGGCTCCGAGGCTTCCCCCGTGCCGCCTACCATCGATCTCACCCGGGTGGAAGCCATCGTGAACCGGCTGAAAAAGATCAAATCCGTCACGGAGATGGATCCGGACATTTTTCTGAGCCGATAGCCGGCAGGTGCAGCTTGTTTTTTAGCCGCCCCGGCGCCCACTCCCCGGCCAACGACTTCAGGAACACGCCGTATACGGCCACCAGCAGGAAGGTGAAGGGCAGCACGCTGATGGTGGTAATCTGGTTCAGGGTTTTGATGCCGCCACAAAGCAGCAGCACGGCGGTCAGAATGAAAAACAGCACGCCCCAGGCAACCAGCAGGCCGGGGGCGGGCAAATCCTCGGGGTTGTCCTGGGAGAGGCAGGCCACGGTATAGGTCGCGGAATCGGCGGAGTTAATCACTGAAAGCGCCACCAGCACGATGCTGACCCACCCCACCAGGGGGGTGCGGAAGTAGGCGTCCAGCAATAGGTACAGCACCCGGTCCACGTGGCTGAAATCGGCCAGCGGCAAGCTGAAGCGCCCCGCCTCGTACAAATCCAGGGCGCTTTGCCCGAACACCGCAAACCACAGGCAGGAAAACACGGTGGGCGCCAGGATGCAGGCCAGGACCACTTCCCGAATGGTGCGTCCCCGGGAAATCAGCACCAGGAACATGCCTACGAAGGGGGCCCAGGCGATCCACCAGCTCCAGTACTTTACGGTCCACTCGCCTACCCAGGTCGCGCTGCGGTAATGGCCCAACCCCAGGCTCATGGGAATAAAACGGACCAGATACTGCCATGTTCCGCCGGCCAGGCTTTGAAAAACCTTCCAGCCCGGACCGGCGGCCATCAGGGCGACCAGCAGGACAATGCTGAAGGCCATGCACAGGTTGCTGAGGAACTTGATGCCCGTCTCGATGCCCTTCAGGGCGGAAAGCATGAACAGCACGCACATCAAAACCAGGATTCCCAGTTCCAGCAGGGGGGAGCCCTCGGTGTGCAGCAGCCATTCCAGACCCCCCTCGATGTTCAGCACCCCCATGCCCATGGTGGCGGCCAGGCCGAACACGATGGCCAGCACGGTGACCAGGTCGATGCCCCGTTGTAGCGGGCGGCGGCTTTGCTCGCGCTCGTGCATGTCCAGCGGTCGGGTCAGGAAGGCGCTGAACCGGAAGCCCCGCTGCTGGTTGAAAGCGAAAAAACCCATGGCGACGGCGGTCAGCCCATAAATGGCCCAGGGACTGACGCCCCAGTGAAAAAACGTGTAGCCAAACGCCATATCCTTCATGGCCTGGGGCGAAAACTGCCCGGCATACGGCGGGTGCACGTAGTGGTAAAGAGGTTCCGTCCCGCCCCAGAACATAAAGCCGGTGCCCATGCCGGCGCAGAAGATCATGGCAAACCAGGACCAGAAGCCGTATTCGGGCCGGTCGTCCGGGCGCCCCAGCTTCAGCCGGCCCAGCGGCGAAAGCCCCAACAGGCCAAAGCCCAGGGTGGTGAGCAGCGTAAACCACAGGTAAAACCCCCCGAAATGCCGGTATATCCATTGGTTGGCCGCCTCGATCCCCCCGCCCAGCAGCGCCGGATCAAATACCGCCACGGCCAGCAGCAGCAGGATGACGAGCCCGCAAGCCCGAATCAGGAAGGGTAGCCGTCTAAGCCCGTTGAAATACATCGAATGCTCCGCTTCGTCTCTCTAAGCCGGGAAGTCCGCCCAGCGTTGCGTCCATGGCCCGGGCTGGCAGGCGGAAGGCCGGATCGACCGGCAGACCGTGCAGCCTGGCATTGGCAATGGCAATTAACCTGGGCAGGTGGCGATCCGCCAGCCGGGAAAGGCGCACGGCGGCCAGTCCGGCAAAGATCATGTTGGCGCTCAACCCCACCAGCAGCGCGGCCAGCTGGCGGCGCATGGTGTCGCGGATGAGCGGCCTGAACAGCTGCAGGGCCAGCAGCTTGGCCCCGAAATAGACCATGGCCCCCAGGGAGTACGTGGAGAAATCCCGCACGAACAATCGCCGGCGGCTTTCGGGCGGGTCCTGGAAGTAGCGCAGGGTGGGGATGACCAGCGGGGGCGCACACCAGGTCGCCATCTCCGCCACGCGGATCAGCCCTCGGTTGGATATGCCGCCCAGCAGGTTCATCGGATCGCTTCCTTGTACTCTCCTGCTTAAAAGACCCTCAAGCGGGCCGATTGCGCGCCGGTTTATTCCGGCCGCCGTTCGGGCTATCATGGGGGGGCCCGTTGACGAGGAGAGAGGCCATGTCCGCACCCACTGCCGAAACATCCGCCATCAGCCGTTTCGTGGCCATGGTAAACGAGATCCATGACATCAATGCCGTCCAGGCCCTGCTGGGCTGGGACCTGGAAACCTACATGCCCGACAAGGGCGCTCCCATGCGGGCCAAGCAGATGGCCACCCTGGCCCGGCTTTCCCAGAACATGCTGGTGAATGAGGAAATGGACCGGCATATGCAGGAACTGCGCCGTCCCGAGGCGTTTGAGCGTCTGGACGGCTTTCAGCAGGCCCTGGTGCGGGAGGTGGGCCGCACCTACGATAAGCGTCGCAAGGTGCCGGTGCAGTTGCTGGAAGACCTGGTGGAAACCACCGCGGAAGCCCACAGCATCTGGGTGGAGGCTCGACAGCAGAAGCGTTTTTCCAGGTTTGCGCCCGTCTTGTCCCGCATTATTGACCTGAACCGACGCATGGCGGATGCCCTGGGCTACCAAGACTCCCCCTATGACGCCCTGCTGGATGAGTACGAGCAGGACTTGACTGTTAAGCAACTGGATCCGCTGTTTGCCAAGCTGAAATCGGAAATCGTGCCCCTGCTGAAAGCCATTATGGATTCCGGCTACCGGCCCGATACCCGGTTTCTTAACCATGGGCACTATCCCGCCGACCAGCAAATGGAATTTTCCCGCCAGGTGCTGGCGGAAATGGGCTTCGATTTCGAGGCGGGCCGGCTGGACTTGTCTGCCCACCCCTTCAGTTCCGGATCTAGCTTTGGCGACGTGCGACTGACCACCCGCATCAACGAAAGCGACGTGTTTTCGGCCCTCTCCTCCTCCATGCACGAAGGCGGCCATGGCATGTACGAGCAGGGCATCGATCCGGCCTTCAGCCGCACCCCGCTGGCAGAAGGCACCTCCCTGGGGATTCACGAGTCGCAATCGCGCATGTGGGAAAACCAGGTGGGACGCTCCCTGGCCTTTTGGAGCCATTATTTCCCCCGGCTGCAAAAGGCGTTTCCGGGCTCTCCACTTGTCCAGGCCACTGCCGAGCAGTTTTACCACGCCATTAACCTGGTGCAGCCCTCTTTTATCCGGGTGGAGTCCGACGAGGTGACCTATAACCTGCACATCCTGGTGCGTTACGAGATAGAAAAGGCCATTATCGAGGGCGGCATGAAGGTGGAGGAAATTCCCGACGCCTGGAACGCCAAGATGCAGGAGTACCTAGGCATTACCCCGGCCAATGATGCCGAGGGCTGCTTGCAGGACATCCATTGGTCGCACGGCTCCTTCGGCTATTTCCCAACCTACACGCTGGGAAATCTCTATGCGGCGCAGTTTTTTGCCAAGGCCCGACAAGACATGCCGGATCTGGAAGCCCAGATTGCCCAGGGCCGTTTGTTGGGCCTCAAGCAGTGGTTGAACACCAAGATCCACCGCGTCGGCAAGAGCGAAACCGCCGAAACCATTGTGCGTCGCGTGTGCAACGAGCCCCTGAACGCCCAGTACTTTGTGGATTACCTGTGGGCCAAGTACAGCGGCATTTTCCCCATTCGCCGTTAGCGCCGGCTAGGCGGTCGGTTGGGCCACTATGAAGTGCCTGCCGATGGAGGGAAGCTCGTCATAGGGCACCTCCAGCCCAATGCGGCTGTTTTGCGGATCGCGTAACAGCACGGTGCGCTGGCTGGGGTTGATACGCTCCACAAAGTAGGAGTGGCCTTTTTTGAGCAGCATGCCGGCTTCCAGGTAGGCTGTGCGCTCCCCTCCCCGCCCCTGGGCCCAGGTGTTGAGGAACAGCAAACCCTTCGGGGCGGTACTGGCCAGTTGGTCCAGGGTGCTGTTCAGGCTGAACCGGCTGACCAAAAGCCGTTCGATGGTCCAGTTTTTCTGTTTCAGGAATGCCTCAAGCACCGCCACAATATTCTGGTGGTAATTGGGATGTCGATAAACCAGGATCGCTTTGGAATCGGGGATATTGGGATAAAGGGCCGGGTTTTCCCGTTTCTCTAGCTTGGCATAGGCCAGTTCCAAAATGCGGATTCCCGTATCGGCGGTGGCATGGGCCGGCAACAATCCCTGGTCATACAGTGCCCGGACTCTTTCATCCTCACTTAATTGAACCTCCTCCCCCAAGGGGAGCTGGGGCGAGGCTTTCACTCTCCGCTCAAACTCGTGCTCCAGCTCATCCGGGGTGATGCGGATGGGCGCCTTGCCCTCAAAGGTAACCTGGAAGCTGCCGTCGGGCTGCGGGGCAATCATGCCGTCCAGGATCCGGGCGGTCAGGGGCTTTCTGGACATGCCCAACAGTACGGCAAGCAGTTGGCAATTGGGCAGCGCACCCTGCTCCAGTTCGACTCGGTCAGCCTCCGGGCGGAAAAGAGGAGGCTGGCTCGCCGAAAAGTGAGGCTGCTTTGGGGTAATCGGGCCATGTTGCGGCAACAACATGGCCAGCGAGACAGAAGGGACAAACATAAGTCTTTGAAGGGTGATTGGTCGGGCTTTGACGCTATAAAAACGCAAGCCCGCGGAATTGTGCCCCGACTGCCGGCAGGTCGCTAATAAGCAACCCCATCCAGCAGCATCAGTTTCATCAGGTTTTTCAGCTGGGGGGTGCGCCCGGAAAACACGGTGTTTTCGCCGTAAGCTTCGTGCAGGGCCAGGCCAAACCACAACCAGTTCTGGCTGTAATAATCCTTGTCGGTGTTCCAGGGGCCGCCGGGACGCAGGCTGGGCAGAATCTTGCGCAGCACCACCTGCTCGGCCACGGCACGATCCTGCTGGTAAAAGCTGGGCAGGCTGGCACCGTAAGCCGCTCCGGATTCCAGGCCCTCCTTGCGGGGGATGCCATCCCAGGTAAAGGAAATGGGTACGTCTTGCCGGATTTTCCAGTAGCGGGGCAGCAGGTTTGGCATGGCCATAATGCGGGCGGGGCGCTTATCAGCGGGATTCAGCATGGCATCCAGGGCCACCCGCCAGTACACCCGGATGGCTTCATAGCCATAATCGCTGCGGGGATCGGCAGGCTCGGTATACAGCTTTACCGCGTCCCCGTCCTGCGAAATCTCCACCCAGTCCGGCGGCAGGTGGGTAGTGGTCTGCCCCATGGCCCGCTCGATGATTTCATACGACGTATCCACCAGCTCCTGCCAGTCGTGGTCAGGGTCTTCCTGCGCAAATACCCGGTAGGCGTACGGGGCAAAATAGGAAGGGTTAATCTGATAGGTCTTGTGGCGCACCTGGCGGAGTTCCGGCCAGTCTCCCGGCAGCAGCACCCGGCCCAGCGGTGTGTTGATGGTGAGCTTGTCCCACAGATCGCCCAGAATCAGCAGGGCTTCGTCTTTGTAGGCGGGATTTTGCCAGATTTCCGCCGCCATCAGCAGCGCCAGCGCAATGTCCTGGTCGGCGTCGCTGGCAGATATCTGATCCAGCGGGCCCCAGCTGTGGTCGGCCCGCTCGCCCCACTTCCAGGAGAAAAGATGGTCACCCCGGGGAATTTGCAGGTTGTCCTTGGCCCATTTGTAGGTGCGATCGAAAGTGTCTTTGTCCCGCATCCACACAGCCCGCAGCATGGCATAGGATTGGCCTTCCGAAGTGGAGATATTGGCGTTGTAGTCAATCACCCGCCCATCCGCCTGGATGAAGCGGTATTTATAGGCTTCCCAGTTGCTTTTTAAAAGCTGCTTCCCGGCAGAAACCGCCTTGGGGTGCGGGTTGGTCTGGGCCATGGCGGCTGGAAGCCACGCGTAAACCAGCACTATCCAGGCGATGCCCAGGATAAACCAGCGCTTGTGCATGGAAAGCCTCCGTTAACTGACCGCCTTCTGGGGCAGGGTGACCGTTTCCTTGCCGTAGCTGCGGATTTCCCCCAGCAGTTGCGACATGAACTCATCCAATGAGACGGCGCCCAGGTCTCCCCGGTTCCGGCTGCGCACCGCCACTTCCCCGTTTTGCATTTCCCGGTCGCCGATGACCAGCATGTAGGGCACCTTGGCCAGCTGGGCTTCGCGAATCTTGGCCCGGATATCGTCGCCGGAGGTGTCCACCTTGGCGCGCACCATCTCCGAACACAGCCGGTCGGCTACTTGCCGGGCGTAATCCAGGTGCTGATCACCGATGGGCAAAATGGCCACCTGCAATGGGGCCATCCAGGTGGGGAAGGCGCCTGCATAGTGCTCGATGAGCGTGCCGGCGAAACGCTCCATGGAGCCAAAAATGGCCCGGTGAATCATGGTGGGCCGCTTGGGCTGGCCGTCGCTATCGGTGTACTTCAGGTCGAAGCGTTCGGGCAGGTTGAAATCCAGCTGCACGGTGGAGCATTGCCAGGTGCGGCCAATGGCATCCTTCAGCTTGAAATCGATTTTGGGGCCATAGAAGGCGCCATCCCCTTCGTTTACCTGGTATTGCAGGCCGTATTCCTCCAGGGCAGCCCGCAGGGCGGCTTCCGCCTGATCCCATACTGCCACTTCGCCCACGAATTTTTCGGGACGGGTGGAGAGCTCCACCTCGAAGTCCATGTCGAAGAGCTTGAGGGTGTGGTCCACAAACTTGATGACCCCCACGATCTCGGCCTGGATCTGGTCGGCCCGGCAGAACAGGTGGGCATCGTCCTGGGTAAAGCCCCGCACCCGGCTGAGTCCGTGCATGGTGCCGGATTTCTCGTAGCGGTAGACGGTGCCCAGCTCGCTGAGCCGCAGCGGTAAATCGCGGTAGCTGCGGATCTTGCCCTTGTAAATCAGCACATGCATCGGGCAGTTCATCGGCTTGACGATGTATTCCTGCTCATCGATTTCCATGGTGTACATGTTGTCCATGTAAAAGCCGGTGTGGCCGGAAATATCCCATAAATCGCGCTTGGCCAGGTGCGGAGTGTACACCAAATCGTAGCCTCGCTTGCGGTGTTCCTTGCGCCAGTAGTTCTCCAGCTCTTCGCGCACCGTAGCCAGGTTGGGATGCCACAGAATCAGCCCGGATCCAACCTCCTCCTCAATGGAGAACAGGTCGTATTCTTTCGCCAGCTTGCGGTGATCGCGTTTTTCGGCTTCCTCCAGCTGTTTCAGGTAGTTTTCCACGTCCTTTTTGTCCCAAAAGGCGGTGGCGTATACCCGCTGCAGCATGGGGTTATTGGCGTCCCCGCGCCAGTAAGCACCCGCCACGCTGAGGATTTTAAAGGCCTTGATCCAGGAAGTATCCGGCACATGCGGGCCTTCGCACAAATCAAACCAGATTTGCTCCCCGCTTTGGGGATCCTTGTTCACGTAAATGGTGGTTTCCGGGGCGTCCTTGTACTTTTCCAAAATCTCCGCCTTGTAGCGCTCGCCCTGCTGCTTGAATTCGGCCAGGGCCTTGTCGGTATCGGCCAGCACCTGGCGCTCGAACACCTGCCCGGCCTTCACGATGCGCTCCATCTCGGCCTCAATCTTGGGGAAGTCTTCGGGGGTGAGCTTGTGGCCGGGGATGTCCAGGTCGTAGTAGAAGCCGGTCTCGATGGCCGGGCCGGTGGCCACCTTGGTGCCTGGCCACAGCTTGGTGACGGCCTGGGCCAGTACGTGCGAGGCCGAATGGCGCAGCACTTCCAGCGATTCGGGATCGCGGACGGTCAGCAGCCGCACCTGATCGCCGTCCTTCAGGGGAGTTCGCAGATCGCGCACCTGGTTGTTGATGACCGAGGCCATGGCGGCTTTGGCCAGACCGGGACCGATGGAGGCGGCCAGGTCATAGGCAGTTGCGCCTTGGGGCAGGCTTTTTTGCGAACCATCCGGGAGCTGAACATTGATCATTGCTGACATGAGGTACCGACCACTCTAGTTTGACTGTAACGGCAAGGCTTCCGCCATGCGGGCCGTGCGGGCTCTTATTATAATACGGTGGACAGCCAAGCGATATGTCAGAGTGCGGATAGCAGTTTGAACAAGGTAATAATTCCTCCGATATCATCACTTGCAGATGAAGCCTCAGCCTCGGCCTTGTGTATTGCGGCAGAAGCGCGCGAGTTGGCCTTGAGTTCGCTAACAATTTCTTGAGCTTGTTCATTCAGAGCTTGAAGATTGTTTTCTAGGTAGCCAATTTTGGCCTTGATTTGTTCATCTTGAATATTTGAGGCATGGAGTTCGTTTTCAACTTTGTACAAGCGCTGGTTCAGATCTCCTTTACGAATATCATCCGCATAAAAACTCAGCTGGGTTCTCAATTCAGCAATTTGAATCTGTTGAAAGCCTGCAAAGCAAACGGCTAATACGATGGCGATAATGGAAAGTGTATTTTTGGCTTGTGTAGAACGTGAGGTGTTATCTATGTGGTAACGGTTTTCAACTTGTGGTTGTGTCGTGTATTCTGGCTTATCAACATGTAAGGTCTTTAATGCATTCAAGTGATCAGTCATAACCATTCCTTATTGATTGAGTAAACTCAGCCAATAATATTTTCAAAATTTAGTTCTTTCAATGACCTGTAATAACAAGTAAAGCCCGTTTATTCCGGGCCGCTTTTCGGGTAAGATAGCGCCCGTCAGAACTGTTGCGAAGGAGAGGGTCCCCATGGCCACGCAAATCGATTCCCGTTTGGTTCCCGCCCACTACAAGGGGCGCGATTTTTTGACGCTGGGAGATTATACCGGGGATGAACTGCTGGAGCTGCTGGCCCTGGCCCGCGAACTCAAGCGCATGAAGCGCGAGAACCAGCCCCATCGCCTGCTGGAAGGCAAAAGCGTGGCCATGTACTTTGAAAAGCCCTCCAACCGCACCCGGGTCAGCTTTGAAGTGGGCATCTTCGACCTGGGTGCCCATCCCATCATGCTGCGCAAGGAAGAAATCAACCTGGGCGTGCGGGAAACCATTGCCGATACCGCCCGCACCCTGGCCCGCTACGTGGACGGCATCATGATCCGTACCTTTGCCCAGAGCGACGTGGATGAGCTGGCCCAGTGGTCCAGCGTGCCGGTGATTAACGGCCTGACCGACGAGCACCACCCCTGCCAGGTGCTGGCCGACCTGCTGACCGTGCAGGAGCGGGTGGGCAGCTTCAAGGGCCACAAGCTGGTTTATATCGGGGACGGCAACAACATGGCCCACAGCCTGCTTCTGGGCTGCGCCTTGGTGGGCATGGACGTGGCCATTGCCTGCCCTGCCGGCTACCATCCCAAGGCCGAAGTGCTGGCGCAGGCCAAGGGTTTTGCCCAGCGGCACGGCTCTTCGGTGGCGGTCATCGAGGATGTCAAGGAAGCCTGCAAGGATGCCACCGTGTTGTATACCGATGTGTGGGCCAGCATGGGCCAGGAGGCCGAGGCCGAAGCCCGCAAGGCGGTGTTCAAGAACTATCAGGTGAACAGCGACGTGCTGGCTGTGGCGCGCCCCGATGCCTTCGTGTTGCACTGCCTGCCTGCCCACCGGGGCGAGGAGATCACCGAGGAGGCCCTGGAGCGCTTTGCCGACGTGATTTTTGAGCAGGCCGAAAACCGCCTGCATGCCCAGAAAGCGGTGATGGCCGCCATCATCGGCTAGGTTTCCCCCTTCCCGGCCTTTGTAACAAGCCGCCTTCGTCCGCTTTTCAGTGGGAGGCGTTTGTATTACAATGGCCGCACTTTCGGGTATTCATTTGAATTGAAGGGGATTGCCTATGTTGGTGGGAAGCCGGCCATTCGTGCATTTTCAAGGGCTACAGCCATCCCGGCCCATGCTGGGGCAGCATTTGGGCACAGCTCGGGATGCCGTCCACTTTAGCGCCCAGCCCACTGCGCCCCGGCATGGTAGCAAAAACCCGGAAGTGGCCGCTTACCTGGCCTCGTTTCCCCGGTTTGGCCCACCCCCCTTCAATGCGGAATTCCACGCCGATCGCCGCCGGCAATTCCTGGCCCAGTTGCCGCCCAACAGCACGGTTATCGTGCCGGGGGCCGCTAATGTATTGCGTAACGGCGATGTAGACCATCCCTTCCGCCAGGAGAGCAACTTTTATTACCTGACCGGCTTTGATGAGCCGGATTCGGTGGCTATCCTGTCCAACGTGCCCGGACGCCCCGCATTCACTCTGGTGGTGCCGCCCCGCGATCCCGCCCGGGAAACCTGGAACGGCAAGCGCGCCGGTACGGAGGGGGCCCTGGCCAAGTACGGCGCCGATCAGGCCTTCAACAACACCGACCTGGATACCGTGCTGGCCGATGTGGCTAAACACGGCGGCCAGGTGAGCGTGCTGCCCGCCGTGGCCAACCCGGGGCTGAATGCCCGCGTGCAGAAAGCCGCCTCCGTGGGGGGGAGTACCCTGCAACAGTTCTGGCAAAAGCTTTCCACCGTGTTTGAAGCCCTGAAGCAGCTGCACCCGGCGGTGGCAAAAGTGGTCTCCCGTCTGGAGGAGCGTTTAGCCCCCCTGGTGAGCCGCCTTATCCCGCCCGCAGGACAGGGCTTCGACCCCGAGGCGGTGATTAACGAGATGCGGCTCGTTAAAACCCCCTACGAACAGGCCCTGATGCGCCGGGCTTGCGAAATCTCCGCGCTCAGCCACATCAATGCCATGCGCCGCACCCAGCTGTCACCGGCCCAGGTGGACGCCCACCCCGCCCGGGCGGCGGGCCGCAACGAGGGCGAGATCCAGGCCGAGGTGGAGCATGGCTTCCGCCGGCACGGGGCGGTGCGCAATGGTTACAGCAGCATTGCCGGGGGCGGCGCCAACGGGTGCGTGCTGCATTACGTTACCAATACCGACTTTGTGAAACCCGGTGACCTGGAACTGGTGGATGCGGGTGCCGAATACGGATACTATACCGCCGATGTGACCCGCACCTGGCCCATTTCCGGCAAGTTTACCCCCGAGCAAAAGGCCATCTACGACCTGGTGCTGAAAGCCCAGGACTCCGGCATCCGTATGGTGCGCCCCGGCATGACCCTGAAGGAGATTCACGAAAACAGCGTGCGGGTGATTACCCAGGGGCTGGTCGATCTGGGCATCCTGAAAGGCGACGTGGATGCGCTGATTCGGGACAAGGCCTACTTCAAGTACTTTATGCACGGCACCAGCCACATGATGGGTATGGACGTGCATGACGTGGTGCCCAAGCAGAAAACCGGCGAGACCTCCCGCCCCGGCCAAACCCTGCCGCTGCGCCCGGGCATGGTGTTCAGCGTGGAGCCCGGCATTTATATCGATCCCCAGGTGGGCCGCCAGGAAGGCATCGATCCCAAGTGGTGGGGCATCGGGGTGCGCATCGAGGACGACATTCTGGTAACCGATGACGGCTACGAGAACCTTTCCGAGCAGGCCCCCCGCACCACGGAGGCCATCGAGGCCACCATGGCCAAGGCCCGTGGCCGGGTTCGCTAGTTGATCGACCTCATCCCCCAATCCGGAGGAATGGGCGTACAATAATGCTATGAAAATCCTGATCTCTAATGACGATGGGATCCATGCCAACGGCATACTGACCCTGGCCCAGAAGCTTTCCCAGCGATATGAAGTGTACGTGGTGGCCCCCGATCGCGAACGCAGCGCCACCGGCCATGCGCTCACCCTGCACAAGCCCATCCGCATTGAGGAAGTCTCGCTGCCTTATCCGGTGGCCAAGGCCTACGCGGTGAGCGGCACCCCCAGCGATTGCGTCAAGCTGGCCCTGAACGCCCTGCTGGACGTGCAGATTGACGTGGTGGTCTCCGGCATTAACCACGGCCCCAACCTGGGATCCGACGTGCTGTACTCCGGTACGGTCAGCGCCGCGCTGGAAGGGGCCATTAACGGCTTGCCCAGTATGGCCGTGTCGCTGGTCAACGGTTTTGAAAAACTGGCAGACTTCTCCCACGGGGCCGAGTTCATCTATAACTTTCTGCCCCGGGCCATGGAGTCGGGCATTCCCTCTCGCAGCATTCTCAATATCAACATCCCGGCGGTGTCCCTGCACCATATGGCCGGCATCAAAATTACGGAGCTGGGCACCCGTATGTACACCGACACCTACGAAAAGCGGGTGGATCCCCGGGGCGGCGTTTACTACTGGCTGGCCGGCGAGGTGATTGATACCGGGGAGTCGGAAAGCTCGGACGTGGAGGCCATCCGCAACAACATGGTTTCCATTTCCCCCGTGCATTACAACCTGACCAACTTCAACGCGCTGACCGTGCTGCGGGAGAAAATGGAGATCAACGAGGGGCTTTAGCGCGGCGGCGCTAAGGTTTCAAAATGTTACGAAATGGGCCGCAATCCTCCCGTTTCGTTAAACTTCTGCCCGCAACATTCGATAAAGCCAGTAGCCGCTGTTTGGGCAAACCAATGCGAATGTAGGCGTGAGGGAGTCTTCGTTTCAATGAACCATCGCTGGTACGACAACGATCCGACGCTATCCATGGCCGTGAGCCTGCTGCAAAACGCCAGCCGCACGCACCAGGAGTTGACCGCCCGCTATATTTTCCACCAGCTGGAAAGTGAAAACCTGCTGGACAGCGACATCCTGAGAACCCAGGAAGACCGGGTGCGGTTTATGTTCCCCTCCCGGTTCCGCCAAAAGCTGGATGTGCAGTCGCGGCGGCTGCTGGAGGTGTTGAAGCTGCTGCCTTACGAGGTGCAGCAGCGCATGGCCCTGCAAATGATCCAGTATATCTACGTGCTGGATGCCGGGGAGTGTGAAACCCCGGATATGGCGGAGCTGGGCCCGGGCTCCATACCCTTGGCCAGCCCGGAATCCGGCTAAATCGAAGGGAAACGCATACCAAGGCCCTGCCATTCCGGCAGGGCCTTTTTGCATGGGCGTGGGCCGGAGCCTATGCCCACGGGGAGCGGGCTGACGGTAAGGTAACGCCTTCGTAAACATTTTGGGAGGACAGGCAATTTCAGCTTGAAAATTGTTTTTTTTAGAATACGTAAGTAACTCAGGTAGGTGTGTTCGTTGATGTTGATACTGAACGAAGTTGAGTAAAAGAGAGAGAGGCAGAGAATGACAGAATTGGAAATGTCCCTCACACTGGGCATTATGAGCGAACCGGAAAAGAACCGCGTGAAAGTGGACCCCGTGATCCAGGCCGAAATTATGTACCTGAAGCACATCTTCATGATTACCACCGTGCAGCGTCGCGAAATTGGCCGCGTGAACCAGGATGTGTGGGCCGAACTGGTGCCCTGGCACAGCCTGAACTAGGCGCCCGCCCTGTTTCCGCAAGCTTTGGATAACCCTGTCGCGACGGCGGCGGGGTTTATCGCTTAGAGGGCCCGCAAAACGCCCATTTCTGCCAGCAACTGCATTTGGGCCAAGTTATGTTGCAGGATGGCCCGTACCTGGCTAGCCCGGGCGCGGGACAGTTCCAGCTGCCCGTCCAGCACGTCCTGGGTGCTGCTGAAGCCAGCCTCCTGGCTGACTTCCAGCTGGTGCACAAACTGCTCGGCCAGCTTGAGCTGCTGGTTGGCCATATCCAGGCTTTGCCAGGCTAGCCGGTAATCGGCCAGGGCTTTTTGCACTGCGGCCTTGGCGGCCAGGGTGGCCTGATCCAGTTTCAGCTCCAGGATATCGGCTTCGGCCTTGTGCTGCAGGGCCTCCGTGCGGGGGGAGCCATCCGCCAGCTTTTCCAGGGCCTTGTGCCGGGCGTTCAGTTCCCGCAGGTCGGGCCGGTTCTCGATGGCCGCGGCCACCGCCTCCCGGGGATTGGGGTTGGCCGTCAGCAGGGTCAGGGGGCGGGGAGACTCCCCTTCCTTCAGCGTGGCATCTTCAGGCAGCAAAAGCTGTTCGCTGTCCAGCTCCAGGGCGGTGGCCAGGGCACTGGAGGCAGCTATGTACAGGTTGTTGGCCTCCAGGGTTTTACGGTAAGCGTCAATCAGGGCAATCTCGGTTTTGGTGACTTCAAAGCGGTTGGCCTCCCCGGAGAAAAACCGTTCCTGGGCGGTTTTCAGCTGGCGCTTGGCCTGCTCCATGGCCTGGTAGGCCAGGTGCCGGTTCAGCCAGGCGTCGTTCAGGGCCGCGTACAGGCGGGCATTGTCCAACAGGGCCTTTTGGGTGATGCTCTGCTCATGAAAGTTGGCCGCCTCTATGTTGGCGTCGCTGGCCTGTTTCAGGTTGGCCAGATCCAGCGGGTTCAAAAGCGTCAGTACGTTGGGCAGCACAGGGGGCTGCTTTTTGGCGGCTTTCAATTCAATTCGGGCTTGCCGAATGCGGACGTCATGCTCCAGGGTGCGATCCAGCACTTCATGTAAGCCAATCTTCTTGCCCTCGTTTTCCTTCCAGGCCAGTTGCTGGATTTCCGAGAGCAGCGGCACCGAATCGGCGAACTCCCGCTTCTGCACCGAGCCGGACATGTTGGGCAGGGTCGGCCCCTCGGCCATGGCGGGCTGCGCCAGCAGCAAGGCCAGCCCGGCAACGCCCAGGGTGCTCCAGAGAAAAGGCTGTGCTTTCAATGCCATACGTCCTTTCTAGGCAATCTGCTTTCTGAACCGCAAAATGCTGGCCCCCAGCATCAGCACGGCCATGGCGGAGATGACGGCGGTTTGCAGCCACAGTTCCGAGCCGCCGATGCCCTTAATCACCACCCCCCGGATGATTTCCAGGTAGTAGGTCAGCGGCAGCGAGTAGCTGATGATTTTGATGAACCAGGGCATGGGTTCCAGCGGGAAGACAAAGCCGGTCAAAAGCAGGCTGGGCAAAAAGATGGCCACCGTCAGCTGGATGGCCTGCACCTGGGTGCGGCTCAGCGTGGAAATGAGCAGCCCCATGCCCAGCGAGGTGAGAATGAAGATGACCGAGGCAAAGCACAGGTACCAGAAGCTGCCGGTAATGCTGATATCGAAGAACCACACCATGACGGCCAGGGTCAGCAGCATGTCCAGGAAGCCGATGGCCGCATACGGCAGCACTTTGCCCATCATCAGGTCGCTGACCCGGACGGGAGTGACCATTAGCTGCTCCAGGGTGCCGTTCTCACGCTCCCGCACGATGGCAAAGCTGGTAAACAGGATGGTCAGCATATGCATGACGATGGCCAGAATGGCCGGCACCAGGAAGTAGGAGGACGACATGCTGGGATTGTAGAGCACCTTGGGGTTCATCTCCACCAGACCGGCGCCGGCCAGCTCGTTGCCGATGTTATAGGTTTCCACCATGCGCCGGGCGTGGTTGGCCACAATCAGCCGGGCGCCGTTCACGATGGTTTTGGCGATATTGCCGTGGGTGCCGTCGATGACCACGTTCACTTCCGCGGTCTGGCGCCCCGACAGCACGTTCTCCGAGAAATCCGGCGGAATGATGATGCCTACCCGGTAGGTGCCCTTGCGCACTGCTTTCATTACCTGGTCTTCGGAGCCCACCACGTGGCTGACGTCAAACAGGGTGCTGTTTTGGAAGTCACGCAGCAGCTCAAACGAGGCCTGGCGGTTATCGTAGTTGGCCACCACCGTGGGGATGTGCTTGAGATCCCGCTGAACGGCCAGGCCCGTGACCAGCAGCTGGATGATGGGCAGGGTGATGATAAAGGCCACCAGGTAGGGATCTCGCAGCAGCTGGATGATTTCCTTGCGGAAGATGGAATGGATGCCCGGCCAGGTGAAACCGAAAAACTGCTTGCCGCTTGTCATTTATACCAAGGCCTCCTCAATAGGGGCCTGGGCATGCAGCTGGCGGTCTTCTTCGTCCATGCGGGCCTTGGTGAGGGTCACGAACACGTCCTCCAGCGAGGGGGGAATCTCCCGCAGGCCCTGGATTTCCACCCCGCTGTCCTTCAGGTCGGCCTGGATGCGGCTGGCGGCATCCAGCCGGTCGCTGACCACGTGCAGGGCCTGGCCGAAGATGGTAACATCGCGCACGTAGGGAAGCGCCTTAGCCAGGTTGAAGGTTTTTACCAGCGGACGGCAGATCACCTCCAGGCGTACTTTGCCCTGGCTGATGATTTCCCGGGCCTGCTTCAATTCATCCGGCCCGCCGCACAACACCAGGTGGGAGTTGTAGATGTAGCCCACGCTGCTGCAGCGCTCGGCTTCATCCATGTAGTGGGTGGTGACAAACAATGTGACCCCGCTGCTGGCCAGCGTGAACAGCAAATCCCACAACCCCCGGCGGGCTACCGGATCCATCGAGGCGGTGGGCTCATCCAGGAAGATAATTTCCGGCTCATGCACCAGCGCGCAGCACAGGGCCAGCCTCTGCTTCCACCCGCCGGAAAGCTGCCTGGCCAGGAATTTTTGGTACTTCCCAATACCCACCAGCTCTATCACCTGCTGCTTGCGGCGCTTGGCGTACTCTCCCTTCACCCCATACAGCTCGGCGTAAAAGTCGATATTTTCGGTAACGGTCAAGTCCTCGTACAGGCTGAACTTTTGCGGCATGTAGCCAATCTTGGCCCGGATTTGCTCGGGCTCTTCAATGACGTTCAAGCCGGCCACCCAGGCCTGCCCGGAGGTTGGGGCCAGCAGTCCGCACAGCATCTTGATGGTGGTGGACTTTCCCGAGCCGTTGGGGCCCAGGAAGCCGAAGATTTCCCCCTTGTCAATGCTCAGGTTCAGGTGATCCACGGCGATTTTCTCGCCAAAGACGCGCACCAGGTTCTCGGTTTTGATGACAGGTTCAGCCATATCGGGGATGGACGGGTTAGTGCCCCACATCATACCTGAAAAGCGGCAAAACCGGGCAGTGCATGCCGCCGGTGCTTTACTTTTTAATCACCACGTCCACATTCATGCCCGGGTACAGGCGCACTTTGCCCGCGGCATCCCGGGGTTCCACGGAGACTTTCACCCGGAACGTGGCTTCCTCCGTGCTGGTGCTGCCGCCGGTGTTGGGGATGAACTCGCTTTTGGGGTTGATAGCGGCCACCTGGCCCTTGAATTCCAGGTTGCGGTAGGAGCGCGACCGGATGCTGACCGGCTTGCCCAGCTCCACCATCGACAGGCGGGATTCTGGTACGTACACATCGGTCCACAGGTTGGAATAGTCGATGATGGTCATGACGGGCCGCCCGGGGCCCACCAGTTCGCCCTCCGAGACGCCCACCACGCTGACGTTGCCCGGGAAGGGCGCCCGGATGCGGTACTCGTCGCGCTGGGCTTCCAGGGCGGCCAGGGCACTGCGGGCCTTCTCCACGTCGGCGCTGGCTATGCTCACTTCTTCGGGCTTGGCTCCGTTAAGCACCTGCTGGTACTGAGCCTTGGCAGCAGCCAGCTGGGATTGCGCAATCTTTTTGTCTTCGCTGCGGGCGCCGGACTTCATCATTTTAACCGTGGCCCGGGCGGCTTCCAGGTTGCTCTGGGCCACTGCCATTGCCTGCTGCAGGCTGTCGTACTTTTGGCGGGAGATAATGCCCTCATCCAGCATAACCTTGGCATTGGTGAACTGCTCTTGAGCTTGCTGGGCAGCGGTTTCCGCCGATTTCAGCTTGCTTTCGGCCTGGACGACCTCTTCGGGCCGGGCGCCCCGCGACAGGATCTCCAGCCGTTGCTGGGCCTGTTGCACCGCAGATCCGGCCTGGCGCACCTGGGCCACGTCGGCCCCTTTGGCCAGCAGCTTTTCCTGGGCCATGGCCTGGCTTAAAGCTGCCTTGGCTTCAGCAATTTTGGCTTCCAGCTCCACGTCATCAAAGACAATCAGCAGCTGGCCCTTTTCCACCATGTCGCCTTCCTTCACCAGCACCTGTTTGACCCGTCCCCCAAAGCGGGAAGCGTTCTTGATTTCCCGTGCTTCCAGTTCGCCGGGCAGGGTAATCTGCTGGGAGGCCGGCCAGAGGTTGGCAAAGGAGGCCACACCGGCTACCGCCGCCACAATGGCAAGGATGATTACCGTGAGTTTGAGGGAGGGTTTGGTCATGGAAGCAATGGAACCTGTAAACGCCGCTCAGGTCGGCGGAAGCTGTTATTCGAGGTGGTTGTTGTCCCTGAGGTAGTCGCGCACCTGGTTCAGGGACGCCTGGACAATGCGTGTGATTCGGGAACTGGAAAGACCCACCATGGCGGCAATGTCTTTCACCTGCATGTTACGGTAAAAACGGTATTCCATGATGGTGCGATCCTTGGGGGGCAGGCTTTCGATGGCTTTCTTGATGGCCCGGCCCAGTTCCACGATTTCCAGCGATTCTTCCGGCGTGGCCGAGCCGTCGCTGATGAAATCGTAGGGGGCGTCCCCGTCGGAGCCTTCCTGGATGCTCTCGATGGAAAGGATGGTCTCGTAAATGGCCTCCCGCACGGTTTCCGGCTGGGGGGTGCCTTCCTCTGCGGCGGCGCCTTCGGCGGGAGCGGGGGCGTCGCTGTCGGTTTCCTCTTCCTCAGGCCCCTTGTTGTGCTTCAGGGTGTACCACTTGTAGCGGGAACGCAGCTCGTTGCGGATGGCCCAGCGGGTGGCGGTGGCCATGTACGACGTATTCAGCTTTTCAATCTCTTCTTCGGTCTTGTTGCGCAGCAGGGCCTGGATGGCGATGGCCCCAATGCTCACCAGCTCCTCGTAATCCACCATGTGCGAGGGAATGCGGCGGTATTCCACCTTGGCCACCCGCTCCACCAGGGGCAGGTATTTGGCAATATTCACTTTGCCGGGCATTTTCTTGGGTGAGGTCACGCTGCAAACCTGTCGTTAATACTATTGTGGAAGCTGTCCGCGAAGGGGAGGGGCTTCTCCCTTGATGCGCCAGGCGGCCATAAGGATCTCCGCCACTGCCTGGTAGAGGTCGGGAGGAATCTCCTGATCGATGTCCACCAGCCTGAACAGGGCCCGGGCGACCACGGGGTTTTCCACCACCGGCACACCATGCTCCTGTGCAATTTGCTTGATCTGTTCTGCAAACAGTTCGGTTCCCTTGGCTACCACACGGGGAGCTTCCATTACTTCAGCATTATACTTTAAGGCAACGGCAATGTGTATCGGGTTGGTGGTAACTACATCAGCCGTAGGAACGGCCTCCAGCATCGAGCGCTGCAGCATCTGCATGCGCCGCTGGCGAAGCGCCGCCTTGATCATGGGGTCGCCTTCGGTGTTCTTGAACTCGTCTTTCAGCTCCTTGAAGGACATTTTCTGATCCTGCATGAATTTCCAGCGCTGGAACAAAAAGTCGGCCATGCCGATGGCCAGAAAGGCAATGCCGGCATACATCACAAACTGCATCACCAATTGCCCCAGGATGCCCAGGATGGCAAAGATGTTTTCGCTGGCCCCGGCCAGCAGCAGGTGGTTCAGGTACTTCTGGAACACCAGGTAGGCTACCCAGCCCAATATCAGCATCTTGATGATGTTTTTTACCAGCTCCACCAGCGTGCGCTGGGAAAAAATGTTCTTGAAGCCCTTCACCGGGTTCAGCTTGTCGAATTTGGGCTCGATGGCCTTGGTGGTAAACAAGGCCCCGACCTGGAAAAAGTCCCCGGCAATGGCCACCAGGGCGGCAATTAGCAGAAACGGCCCGATGAGCAGCACCAGGGCCTTCAGGGTCAGGATGGCCAGGTACTGCCAGCCGATGTTTTCGATGGTTTTGTTGGGAATCTGCTCGAAGATGAGGATAAAAAGCCCCGCCACCTCCTTCCAGATAATGGGCGCCATGTTGATGAGCAGCAAGATCATGGCCATCAGGAAGACCGCCCCGGATAAATCCTTGCTCTTGAAGACCTGGCCCTGCTCGCGGGCTTTTTTAAGCTTCTGAGGCGTGGCCTCAAACTGTTTATTCTCGTCTCCCAAGGTGGGGTGTCCTTATGGCCGGGCCGTACAGGCGGCTGAAGCGCTACAAATTGCCTTTCCAGCCTATATTATATCCCGACCGCGTCCATTCTCATGCCGGTGGGCGTGGCGCGGGAGCGCCTGGATTTCATATTTCGTAACAAGCCCGCACGCCATGGGCTTGAGGGAGCTTTATGCCTGCAACCTCAAGCAAGCCGTCACAGTTTTTCCGGAACCCGATTACCACCATGCTGAAAGCCTTTCTCGAAGAAACCATCGTGTCGCTCTCTCGCCAGCAGCTGGAATGGCTGGGCCGTACCCTGGCCGTATCCGTAGGCAGCCTGTTCTCTCCATCCTGGAACCTGCTGAAAGACACCCTGTCCCGCTATGTGGATATCAACCGCCTGCTTTCCGAGCATCCCGGCCCCCAGGCCTGCCTGGATCTGGTTCTGCAACTGAAGGCCCACGGCCCCGACGAGCTCATGTTTTCCCTGATGCCCTCCCTGGCCGGCTGCATGCTGGTCAGCCTGGGTTTTATCGCCCTGTGTTCCCTTGCCGGACAACTGGCCGCACGCAAGCTGGCCAGCTGCTACGCCCTGGCCCGCTAGGGACGGGCGCTCCTGTGGCCGCCTGAAAAAGGCTATAATGACCATACAGTCAGGTCAGGAGAACGCCCGTGTCCACCGTGATCGATTCCAGCGCCAAGGACCGCGCCGCCGCGGAACGCCTGGCCGCCCTGCGCCAGCAGTTGTCCAGGCACGCCATTGATGCCTATCTCATCCCCTCCGTGGACGAACACATCAACGAGTACCTGCCGGAGAACCGAAAGCGGCGGGAATGGGCCAGCGGCTTCAGCGGATCGGCGGGCGACTTTTTGGTGGGCGTCCACGAGGCCTGGGTTTTTGTGGATTCCCGCTACCACGAGCAGGCGGGCTACGAGGTTTCCACCCGGCACATCCACATTAGCCGCCTGGGGCTGGAGGGGGAGCCTTCCCTTATCGAGAAGATCCGCCACCTGGCCGGTTCGGCCTGCGCCTTCCGGCTGGGTTTCGATCCCTTCACCCTGACCTGGCAGCAGTACCAGGCCTTTGAAAAGGCGTTTAAAAATACGGCGGTGCAACTGGTGCCGGTGGCCGGAAACCTGGTGGACGCCCTGTGGGCCGATGCCCCGCCCACGCTGTGTTCCGAAGTGTTTGCCCTGCCTGAATCCATTACCGGCCAGGCCACTGCTGCCAAGCTGGCCGAGGTGCGCAAGCGCATGGCGGAGGCGGGAGCCACCGTGTTGCCGCTGACCAAGCTGGATCAGGTAGCCTGGCTTTTCAACCTGCGGGGGCAAGACATTCCCTATAACCCGGTCTTTATCGCCTATGCCTTGATAACCCCCGATGAGGCCCTGCTGTTTACCGATGCCACCCGCATCCGGCCCGAGGCCATGGCGGCGTTGCAGTCGGCGGGCGTGGGGGTGCGGCCTTATGCCGATTATGTCTCGGCACTGTCGGGGTTGTCGTCGGGTCAGCGGGTGCTGGTGGCTGCTGGCCAAACCACCCTGGGCACCGTGCAGCTGGTACAGTCCCAGGAGGGGCTGCCGGTAGAGGCCGAGCATCCGGTCGAACTGCTGAAGGCGGTGAAAAACGCCGCCGAGATTGCCGGCATGCGTACCGCCAACCTGAAGGCCAGCCGGGGAAAAATCCGGGCCTGGTACTGGCTGGAGCAGCAGTTGAAAGCCGGCCATCCAGTCACGGAGGACAGCTTTCGCCAGGCTATCGAGGATTTATATGCCCAGGAAGAGGGCTTTTTCGGCCTCAGCTTCAACACCATCTCTGGGGCGGGGGTCAACGCCTCCATTGTGCACTATGGCACCCCCAGCGCGGACAAAAGGCTGGAGCCGGGCGAACTGTTCCTGATCGACTCGGGTTGCCAGTTTTACGGGGCCGATTTTGCCGGCACCACCGATGATACCCGCACCCTCATCGTGGGACAGCCGGATGCCCTGCAAATCCGCCGCTTCACCGACGTGCTGAAGGCCCACATCGATTGCGCCATGCAGCGGTTTCCCAAGGGCACTGAGGGCGCCCGCCTGGATGGAATCACCCGCGCTCCCCTGTGGCAGGCGGGCATAGACTACGGCCACGGAACCGGGCACGGGGTGGGAGCCTTCCTGAACGTGCATGAAGGCCCCAACGGCATCCACAAGCAGGCTGCCAAGGCGTTTCAGCCGGGCATGATTACCAGCATCGAGCCCGGTTACTACGAACCTGGCTGGGGAGGCATCCGCCTGGAGAACCTGTACCTGTGCGTGGAGCGGGAGCCCGGCTGGTACGGTTTTGAATCTCTTATTTACATTCCCTTCGATCCCCGGTTGACCGATTTTTCAGCCCTGAACCCGGCCCAGAAAAGCTGGTTGGCCGAGTACAACCGGGCCATCGTCGAACGTGTCGCCCCCACCCTGCCTGCCCATGAGGCCCACTGGCTGGAAACCCTCTGTAAAATGCCTGGTTAGCCAATATAGTGGATTCGGCTGCCTTCCCCGCCGGGGGTGATGCCGCGCTGCCGTTCTTCCGCTTCCTGCTTTTCCAGGAACCAGCCGTATATTTGCCGGAAAATGTGTAGGGTAGGGTCGGCCAGGATTTGGTTGGTGAAGTTGGACCAGTTGTCGCCGCCAAATTCGTGCAGCTTCTTGATGTCGTCCACCCCGCCATCGTCGGTAATGATGAGGGTGCGCCCATCCGGCAGGGGTTCCATTTTGCTGGCGGCGTTTTCCACCCCGATGGGCACCCGGGTGAGCAGGGTTTCAACGCTCAACGGGCGGGTGAACACGTCCATGACCTGAAACCATTCTTCGATGGGGGCGGCGCCGTCCCAGACATGGCCGAAACGCTCGCGGTACAATTCCGATTTCTCGCGGGAAACGACATAAATGCCGCCAAACTGGACTTTCGGTTGAATTCCCGTCATGAGGGGCCCCTAAATTGCGAAACGAGGGTCAAAGGTGTGAGGTAATTCGTATATTATTCACAGACATGGTCGCGATTCAAGCCACGGTGTCCATCCGTGTCCAATCTAATTAAGAGCCCGTTACATTCAGGCGTGTGAATCGTCGGAGGCCAGCTTGCTGTGGGATCGTCCGTAAAACGCATAAATGCACATTCCCACCGCCAGCCACACAAACAGGCGCAACCAGGCCTCCAGGCTGAGGTTGACCATCATGTAGATATTGCCGGCCATGGCCAGGATGGGCAGCAGGGGCAGGCCGGGCGCCTTGAATGTGGTGGGTATGTCGGTTGCCCGGCTGCGAAAGAGGCTAATTACCGGCCTCCATAAAATGACCAGGGCAAGGAGCGCTACGGTCATGGTGGCGCAGGTGGTGTGAACCGGCATGCCCAGCAGGTTGAAATGCAACCCATGCAGGATAGGCGCCGGCAGCTGAAGGACGTAGGGAGGATTGGTGAACAGGTGGCCAATGTGCAGCGGCTGGGTAAAGTCGTGTTTAATGGCAAAGCACAGCAGCACCAGCCCCACCACCAGTTGTAACACCCGATTCACGCCGGGGGCCGGATTTTGCGGATCCTTGTAGCGTATAATCAGCACCGCCCCGGAGACCACCACAAAGGCAAACAGGGTGCCGATGCTGACCATGTGGTGCAGGTCTTCCATGGGTACCACGGCGGCCATCAGCGCGGCCACCAGGCCGGTCAGCACGGTGGCGTTGAAGGGGGTCCGGAAGCGGGGGTGGATGTGCGAAAACCATCCCGGCAGCAGGCCATCGCGGGCCATGGCAAAGTAGATGCGGGGCTGTGACAGCAGCAGGATTAGCACCACGGTGGTCAGTCCCACAAAGCCTCCCAGCCCAATCAGCCGCTGGGCCAGGGTGTTGCCTACCGCCCCGAAAGCCGCGGCCAGGGGGGCTCCGGGATCAATCTGGCTGTAGGGCACCATGCCGGTGATGACTGCCGATACGGCCACATACAGCAGGGTGCAAATCAGCAGTGAGGCGATGATGCCGATGGGCAAATCCCGTTGCGGATCCTTTACCTCCTCAGCGGCGGTTGAGACCGCGTCGAAACCGATATAGGCAAAAAAGATGAGCGCGGCCCCCTGGAAAATTCCGCCCACGCCGTAAGGCAGGAACGGGTGCCAGTTGGCGGGCTGCACCCAGTTGAGTCCGGCAAAAATGACAAACAGCACCACGGCCAGTTTAATCGCCACCATCACCGCGTTAAAGCGGGAGGATTCCTTGATGCCGATACACAGCAAGGTCGTAAGCAGGGCGATTAATAGCACGGCGGCCACGTTAACTGGTCGGGGCAGGCCCACATCCAGGGCCAAAATCCATGTGGGCAGGGTGAGCCCAAAGCCCTTCACGAATTCGTCCAGGTAATGCGTCCAGCCCAGGGCCACGGTGGACGCCCCGATGGTGTATTCCAGAATTAAATCCCATCCGATGATCCAGGCGAATAATTCCCCCACCGTGGCGTAGGCATAGGTGTAGGCAGAGCCGGAAATGGGCAGGCGGGTGGAAAATTCCGCGTAGCAAAGGGCTGCCAAAATGCAGGCCACCCCGGCAAACACGTAAGACAGCATGATGGCCGGGCCGGCGGCGTCCCGGGCCGCGGTGCCGGTCAGCACAAAAATACCCGCGCCAATAATGGCGCCTACGCCGATAGCGGTCAGATCCACGGCGGTCAGCACCCGCTTTAGCCCGCCCTGGTGTTCGGTCGCTTCTTCCAAAATGCGCTGAACCGGCTTGGTGCGCAATAACGAACCACTCATATCAGGCGCTCTCTTTCCCTCTATCGCACTGCCATACTTTTATTTTAATGCATATTTGCGCAACCCGGCTTCCGCCAGGGTCAAAACAAGGTTAAAATAAGCTAAGTGAGGTGTTTTTGATGCGGTTACATACGTTAGTTTCGGTGTTTGGCATTCTAATGGCCTGCCTGGGGTTATCCCTGCCTGCTTTTGCGCAGGAAAACCCGCCCTGGGCCTTCGATGAGCCGGCGCAAGAACAAATCACCATCGATGCCCACAAATACGAACCCCGCAAAACCAGCCACCAGCCCATTCTGGTCATTCACGAAACCGCGCAATCCGCCGAATGGGTGGCCTCCAGGGTGAACGCGCCGGGCTATGCGGCCAGCTTCCACGCCTTTATTCCCCGGGATGGCCGCATTATCTGGATGGTGCCCCCGGATCGAACCGCCTATACCGCCGGGCGCTCCAAGTTCAAGGAAATGCCCTGGGATCCCTTGCGCAGCCGCAAAGTAGACCCGCACGATCCTCTGGATGAATGGGACCCCAGCGGTTATGGCACCCCGACCGTCAACCACTTCGCCTTCCAGGTCGAGCTGGAATCACCCCCGGACGGCTACTGGTGCCGGGAGCCGGTGGGCAAGGCCTGCATCAACGCCGGGGGCCAGGGGCTCACGCATAGCGGTTACACCGAGGCCCAGTACAAATCCCTGGCCTGGATTGCGGTCAGGCTGGGCATTCCCCGGGAGCGCATCACCACCCATGCGCAGGTGGATATCACCGGGCACAAAAGCGATCCGCGCAGCTTTGACTGGGGCATGTTCTGGTTTTGCTTTGAGGCCGTCGCCGACCGAGGCCAGCGCATCTACCTGGGCATCGAAAACCGCCCATTGCCGCCACAGCCGCTGGCGGAAACACCGGACTCCGCTTCCGGGCCGCCGGCTTCTGCGCCGGAAATTATGCCCTCAACCCCTTAAGCTAGTAGTCCAGGGGTTGAGAGCCGTTCACGGGAAGTCCCGCCGCTTCCAGGTCTGCCCGGGGAGCTAGCACCACGGTGGTAGAGGGTTGGCCCAGGTATTTCCGGGCCACGGCCTGCAGTTGCGCCGGGGTGACCTGGTCGATGGCCTCAAGCAGTTCTTCGTGCGACAGCACGTTCAGGGCCCGGTGGGTGGCCAGGTAGTCCGCCACGCCCATGGTGGATTGGGCCTTCGACAGCATGCCGCTTTTCAGTTGCAGCTTGGCGGTCTTCAGCTCGGTGCCGGTCACGGGTTCGTCCATCAGCTTTTTCACCTCGTTCTGGAACATATCCATCACCAGACGGGTGTTTTTGGGATCCGTACCAATGTAGAAGCGGAAGTCCCCGCCCCGATCTGCTGGGGTGTAGCGCGAACTGACCGAATAGCAAAGGGCTTTTTCGGCCCCTTCCCGGAAGGTCTGGAACAGGCGCGCCGTCATGCCGCCGCTAAGGATGTAATTCAGTACCAGCAAGGGTACCCGGTCTTCGGCATGGATATCGGGCGCCTTCCACCCCCGGAAGATCTCGCTTTGCTTCAGCCCTTCCTTGCTGCGGGTGACCACTTTGCTTTGGCTGAGCGATCGTTGGGGGGGCGCGGGGGGCTCGACCGGGGTATCCGGCAGATGGCCAACCCAGCCGCTGGCCGCCGCCGACAGCTCGTCCAGGGTAATGTCGCCCACGCCCGAAATGGTCAGGTTGGGCTGGGTGAAGACTTTCTGGAAGGCTTGCTCCAGGTGCCGGGGTGTGATTTCGTCCAGGCGGAAGAGCATGGCCGTGGATTGGCGTCCGTAGGCGTAGGGGCTGTTTGCCCCGTACAGCTCCTGCTGCAGCATATCGGCGGCTACGACGGGCGGTTTGGTGGCCACGGTGCTCTTGTAATCATCCCGTATCTTGTCCCGCACAAAGTTCAGGTCGTCCTGGCGGAAGGCGGGGCTGGATAACAGTTCGCCGATAAAGGCCAGCAGTTTGCCCTTGTCCTCGGAAAGGCTCTGGAAGTTCAGCTCCAGCGAGTCGCCGTAGGCTTCCGTGCCGAACGAGATGCCTTCCTCATCCAGCCGCTCGTTCAGTTCCACGGCGGTCTGGTTTTGAGTGCCCCGCTGCAGCATGTCGGCCAGCACGGTCAGTTCGCCCGGCACGGTGTCCAGGCGACGACCGCCTTTCACCAGGATGGTGATGGCGGTATTGATGTTGCCGGGCTTTTCGCGCACAACCACCTCGGTGCCGCCGGGCAGGGTTACGGCCTTGTCTTTCTCGCTCAGTTTGCCGCCAAATTGCACGGCGCGGGGACGCCCGGTGGCTTTGTTGGAGGCCGGCCCCTGGAAGTCCCGGGGCACCAGGGCGGCGGAGCGCTCGGCATCCGCATGCAGGAACTCCCGCGCCACGGCCTGGATGTCTGCCGGGGTGATCTGGGAGAAGTATTTCTCGATGCGGGCGCCGTAGCTGTCTTCCAGGCGGCCCTGGGCAATCTTGATGGCCAGATCCGACATCAGCTGGCGTTGCTGCTCTATGACGGCGGCGCTGCCCCGTTTTTTCATCTTCACGGCCTTGGCCAGCTCACGCTCGCTGACCCCGTTGTCGACCACGTCCTGGATGACCGCGCGGATGGCCGCACGGGCTGCCTCCATGTCCTCCGGCTGAATCTGGGCCTGCAGGTAAACCATGTTGTCGTTCTTGTGCACGTAGGTGCCCATGCCCACGTCGGTGGCCAGGCGCTTCTGGGGATTTTCCACCAGGGCCCGGTGCAGGCGGGAGCTGCCGCCCTGGCCCAGGATTGCGCTGAGCAGTTCCAGCGCGGCCAGCTTTTTCTCGCTGTCGGGCACGTTGCGGGCCGGGCCGTTGAAGCCCAGCATCAGTTGGGCCACCTCGGTCTCGTGCCGCACCAGGGTATCGGTGGGCACCTGGCCGGGGCGCAGCGGTTTGGGCGTGCGGAAGGCTTTTTTGCCCTTGAAGGGCCGGATTTCATGCTCGTGGGCCACCCGGTCCAGGGTCTCTTTCAGGTCAAAATCGCCCACCACCACGATGGCCCGGTTGGAAGGATCGTAAAAATGGTTGACGAAACGCAGGATCTGGTCGCGGGTCAGGTGATGGGTCTTTCCGTTCCGGGGCTTTTCGGTAAGGATGTTGGCCATGGGCCCCAGGGTTGGCCACTTGGAGCGGCTTTCCGGCCATACGCTGGCCAGCAGGTTTTCAAATACCCGGCCTTCGGGATCCTGCTTGTCCCGGCGAATTTCCTCGGCCACGGCATGGCGCTCGCGATCCAGCTCCTCCTGCGGGATGGCCGGATCCGACAGCAGCTCGGCCCAGACCCGGATGGCTTCGCCCAGGGCTTCTTTGGGCATGTCGTAAACGTAGTAGAAGGTTTCATCCAGCCAGGTAAAGGCGTTCAGCCCGGCGCCCAGCCCTTCCAATATGCGGTCGGCCTCGCCCGGCTTCAGGTTCTTGGTGCCCTTGAAGATGAGGTGCTCCAGGAAGTGGGAGGCCCCGTTGGTTTTGGCCGTTTCGTTGGCCGAGCCGGTTTTGACCAGCTCCCCGTAGGAGACCAGGGGCACGTCATCCCGCTTGATGCCGTAGAACTCCATCCCGTTGGAGAACTTGTACACCTGAATTTCTCCCAAAATAGGGTCTTGCAGGGTTTTCACATGCTCGTAGGTGATTTTTTCCGGCTGGCTGGCGCCAAACAGCATCGTGCTTTTGAGTGCGCTGGCCTGGGTGGCCGTCAGTGCCTGCATGGGGGCGGGCCGAGCGGAGCCGGTAAAGGCCGGTTGTGCTTGCGGTTGTGCTTTGGGGCGCGGCAGTGCCACGGCACCGGCAATCCCATCCTGAATAGAACCCAACATGAAATCTTCCCTTCAATCCAATCTTCAAAAACTAAACAGTGCCCGACCGACGGAACGCCGAGGGTCAAAAAGCTTTTCCTCTTCAGATAGATCTGTAAAGCCGCTCAAGCGGGGGGATTGCTTAGGCTGGCTAGTTTTTTTAGACAATTGTGGTAACAATAGCGGGGCTTGCGTGCAAAAAACCCGCCCCAGAAGTTGCCTGGGGCGGGTTTTCGCATTGTGAACGCCTATTTTTTGGGCGGCTGGGTCATGGCCTCGGCGGACAGGATTTCATCCAGCTGGGCTTCGGTCAGCGGGTTGCCTTCCTTGTCTTTCACGTTCAGCTCGGCCAGGGCCTGGCGGACGGTCTTGCCTTCCTTGTTCACCTTTTTGGCCACTTCGGCGGCTTGCGCGTAGCCAATATAGGGGTTCAGGGCGGTCACCATCTGGGCGCTGTTTTGCAGGCGATCCATGGCGACGGCCTCGTTGGCCTGGATGCCGTCCACCAGCTTTTCGGCGAAAACCGGCAGCGCGTTGGTGAGGATGCGCATGGATTCGGTCATCTTCAGCAGGATGGTGGGCATCATCACGTTCAGTTGCAGCTGGCCGTTTTGCACCGCGAGAGCGATGGTGTGGTCGTTGCCCTGCACAATGTAGGAGAGCTGGTCCATCAGCTCCGGGTAGATGGGGTTGACCTTGCCGGGCATGATGGAGGAACCCGGCTGCCAGTCGGGAATGCTGATTTCCGCCAGCCCGGTGCGGGGGCCCATGGAATAAAGTTTGATGTCGTGGGCGATTTTTTCCAGCTCCAGCGCCACGCTGCGCAGGGCGGCGGAGTAGTCGCCAAACAGCCCGAAGCTGCTGGTGGCCTGGAAGTAGTCCTTGGCCTGCTTCAGCGGGAAGCCCGAGTATTCGGCCAGGTACTTGGTGACGGTTTCCCGGTATTTGGGGTGGGTGTTCAGCCCGGTGCCCAGGGCGGAGGCCCCCAGGCCAATGTTGTGCAGGCGCTGGCTGGCGTGTTCCACGTTTTCCCGGGCGTCGGCAATGGCGTTGGCGTAGGCGCCAAACTGCTGGCCCAGGGTCAGGGGCACGGCATCCTGCATGTGGGTGCGTCCCGGGATCAGGACGGTTTTAAACTCCTCGGCCTTGCGGCGCAGGGCGTCCTCAAAGGTTTTCAGCGACTGCACCAGCGGCCCGTGCATGGTCAGGAAGGTCAGGCGCATCACGGTGGGGGTCACGTCGTTGGTGGATTGCCCGTAGTTGGCGTGATCGTTGGGGTTGACCAGGTACTCGCCCTTCTTGCCGCCCAGCAGCTCGGTGGCGCGGTTGGCCAGAATCTCGTTGGCGTTCATGTGGTTGGAAGTGCCGGTGCCGCCCTGGTACACGTCCACGATAAATTCTTTGTCGAATTTTCCGGCAATCATTTCATCGGCGGCCTGCATCAGCGCTTCGCCGATGGCCTTGTTCTGGGCAGAATCCTTGTGCAGCAGGCCCAGTTCCATGTTGGTCTTGGCGGCGGCCTTCTTGATCCAGCCGAAGGCCCGAATCTGCTCCGGCATCAGCAGGGGCAGGGTGAGCCCGGAAATGGGGAAGTTCTCTTTGCCGCGCAGGGCCTGGATGCCGTAGTAGGCATCAGCCGGCACGTCCTTGTAACCAAGGGAGTCCTTTTCCTGCCGGGTGGCGCCGGCGGTCTGAGGCATTTCAGTCGCGGTAGGCATCGTGGGTTTCCTTTGTTCGTCAGACATCAACACACCATAAGCTTGGGAAATACGGCTTTTCAGATGGATGGCCCGATCATACAGGGCACGCACCCGTTGCGCAAATGAGGATTCTTGCCTTGGCGGTGCCGTGTTCGATCCAAAGCGCGGCATACCGGCCACCGGCTGCAGGGCGGGTGTCACCGGATGTTGCCGGGCGGGTGGCATGCCGGCAAATCCTGTACGAATCGGCGCAATGCTCATTTCAATCCCCTTCAAGACCCTCTTGCCGTTTCCAGGCTCAGCATTGTACGGCAAAAACGCTTAAAAAACCAGTTGCCGGCAAAAAGCAATTCAGGGTTGCTCCCGGGTTTTTTAGCGGCAGACGCCGGATATTTGCAGCCATCGCCCCGTATGGTAGGATAACCGGAAACCGCAACCCCGAAAGGACGCCGTCATGACTCCCCTCAATCCCCCTGCGGATAGTCCCATCACCCACCAGGACGCTCCCATGGACGGCATGAGCGCCGCCCAGTTCTTCGTTCCCGGCACTGGCTACACCTATGACGACTTCATCCTGCTGCCCGGGCATATCGACTTTTCGGCGGACGACGTGGCCCTGGATACCCAAATTTCCCGCCGCATCAAATTAAAGACCCCCCTGGTCAGCTCGCCCATGGATACCGTGACCGAGTCGGCCATGGCCATCAGCATGGCCCTGATGGGCGGGATGGGCATCATCCACTACAACAATTCCATCGAGGAGCAGCGCGACGAAGTGGCCAAGGTGAAGCGCTACAAAAACGGCTTCATCACCGACCCGCTGACCCTGCGGCCCGACCATACCATCCGGGACATCGATGAAATCAAGAAAAAATTCAACTTCTCCGGCGTGCCCATTACCGAGGAGGGCAGGATGGGCTCCAAACTGCTGGGCATCGTCACCAACCGGGACACCGACTTCATCCAGGACCGCAACATTCCCCTGCGGGAGGTGATGACCACCGATCTCATCGTGGGCCGCGAAGGCTGCTCGCTGGAAGAGGCCAACCAGATTCTGAAGGAAAGCAAAAAGGGCAAGCTGCCCATTGTCAACGGCAACTACGAGCTGGTGGCGCTGATTTCCCGAAACGACCTGAAGAAAAACCGCGATTATCCGCAAGCCTCCAAAAACCCGGACAACAAGCAGCTGCTGGTGGGGGCAGCCATCGGCACCCGCCCGGAAGATCGGGAGCGCTTGGACGCCCTGGTGGAAGCGGGGGTGGACCTGGTGATTCTCGACTCCTCCCAAGGCGATTCGGTGTTCCAGGTTGCCATGATCGAGTACATCAAGAACCGTTACGACCACCTGGAAGTGGTGGGCGGCAACATCGTCACCCAGAGCCAGGCCAAAAACCTGATTGAAGCCGGGGTGGACGGGCTGCGCATTGGCATGGGGGTGGGTTCCATTTGTACCACCCAGGAAGTGATGGCCTGCGGACGCCCCCAGGCCACCGCCGTGTACAAGACCGCCTTGTATGCCCGGGAATACGGTGTGCCGGTCATTGCCGACGGGGGCATCTCCAGTATCGGACATATCATCAAGGCCCTGGCCCTGGGTGCTTCCACCGTGATGATGGGCAGCATGCTGGCCGGCACCGAGGAAGCCCCCGGCGAATACTTCTACCAGGACGGCATCCGCCTGAAAAAATACCGGGGCATGGGCTCCCTGGAGGCCATGAAAAAAGGCAGCGCCAAGCGCTACTTCAGCGAGGGCGATAAGGTCCGCGTGGCCCAGGGTGTCAGCGGCGCGGTGGTGGACAAGGGCTCCATTACCCGTTTCCTGCCGTACCTCACCCAGGGGGTCAAGCATGGCCTGCAAGACCTGGGCGTGCGCAGCGTGGCCGATTTGCACGCGGCCCTGTACGGCAACCGGCTGGCCTTCGAGAAGCGCACCCATGCCGCGCAGGTGGAAGGCGGCGTGCACAACCTCTACAGCTACGAAAAGACCTTCATTTAGCAATAGCGCGTCAAAAAGCAAAAAAGCACCGCCGAAACAGCGGTGCTTTTTGAATGTTGCCCCGAAAGCGATCAGGTGGCGGCTTGCTTGACACCATCAGCGACGGTCTTGGCCACCTTGGAGCTGCCCAGGAAGCCCAGCTTGCGCCGGACGAATTCCAGCGAGCCCTTGAGGCCAAACTGTTTATATACCCGGCTGAGCTTGCCGACCATGCGGCCCAGGCCCATTTTCCAGGCCGCAAAGCCGCCAATGGCCAGCACGGCCAGCTGCACCAGCGGATTGCTGCTTTTGGAGGCTGCCCCGTGGCCGCCTTCGCTGCCATGGGCGTTGAAGCTGTCGTGGCCGCCGCCATGCCCCATCGATTCGGCTAGCAACTTGCTGATATAAGCCTGTTGCGGGTCGATGCTATGTCCGCCCGATGCGCCGTGGCCCCCGCCTAGCCCGAAAGTAACCTGTTCCATGCCGTTCCTCCCAAAAACCCATTGCCTGTCATCTGCCCCATGGGCAATCTATCCACAGGCATAAAACCCATATTTTTGTTTTTTGTGCTAAAAAGAGGAATTTGTCCGGGGCGGCCTTCAGGCCGGGAAGATCTTCAGCGGGCGCAGGCGTCCGGCTTCGTAGCGGGTGACCCCCACCGGGCGCTCCCCGTGCATGGCCAGGTACAGGGCGTTGGGCTTCAGCTTGAGGGCCACGCCGCCGCCCGCCGATGGGGGGGCTATTTTCATGCCGTTATCCAGCTGGCGGGTTTCCGCCTCATCCAGTTGCAAAGCCGGCATGTCCAGGTAGTCCACCGGGTTCAGCAGGTAATTTGCTGGCTGGGCGCTGTCTCGCAGGGTATCCAGCGAAACCGCGTCCGCCAGCCGGAAGCGGCCATGTTCCGTGCGCGCCAGGCCCGAAAGGTAAGCGCCACAGCCCAGGGTCTCCCCAATGTCCCGGGCCAGCGAGCGGATGTAGGTGCCGCTGCTGCAAGCCACCTCAACCACCAGCGTGGGCCCATCGCCGGCGTATTCCAGGGGGCCAGCGCCTATCCGCTCCAGGCGGTGGATGGTCACTTCGCGGGTGGGCAGATCGGCGGTTCGGCCCTGGCGAGCCAGTTCATACAGCTTTTTACCCTTCACATGCACGGCGGAATAAAGAGGCACCTGCTGATGGATGGTGCCTCGAAAGCCGGACAGTACAGCCTCGATGCGCTCCGGGGAGAGATCCACGCCCTGGCAGCCCGGCTCACTAACAGTGTCTCCCTCGGCATCCAGGGTGGTGGTGGTGCGTCCCAGGGTGATTTCCGCCCGGTAGGCCTTGTCGGTGGGGAAATATTCAATAAGTCGGGTGGCCTGTCCCAGGCAAACCGGCAAGACCCCGGTAGCCATGGGGTCGAGCGTACCCATGTGGCCCACTTTTTTCAGGCCATAGATGCGGCGAAGCCGGGCCACGACGTCGTGACTGGTCATGCCCTGGGGTTTGTCAATGTTGACTACGGCGAACATGCGGGGATCCGGTTTGGGGGTGTGCCTACTTTAACACAATCCGAAGGGATCCTCTTGCGGGCCGGCCCGGACTCGGGTACCCTGGGTATTGCGTATGCGGGTGTAGCTCAGTTGGTAGAGCGCCGGCTTCCCAAGCCTGAGGTCGCGAGTTCGAGCCTCGTCGCCCGCTCCACTTCCCTCCTGGCAGTCGTTTGGACAAAGCGCCCCACCGGGCAGCCGTCCGCACATGGGGCATTCGCTTGATGGCCTTTGCAAGCCGCCTGACCGCACTTTTCAGCCTGCTGGCGCTTTGGATGCTGGGCGTGGTCGCCTGGGCCGAGGATCTGGCCCCAGTGCAGCTGGATCCGCAGGCCGCGCCCCAGGTTGCCGCAATTCAGCCCATCCAGACCGATCGGCCCGACTTTACCGAGACCCCGTTTGCGGTGCCCCGGGGCAGCCTGCAGGTGGAAAACGGGGCCCTGTGGTTTCGTGAAGACGGCACCCGCACCTGGCTGGTGCCGGAAACCCTGGTGCGGGTAGGCATTGGCCATGGGGCCGAACTGCGCTACGTGGTACCGCCCATGCTGTGGCAGCGCGGCGATGAAACCGCCAGTGGCGCGGGTGACATGGAGGCGGGCTTTAAAAAGGAGCTGGGCACCCACGGCGGGTTCGAGCTGGCCCTGATGCCGATGGTGGTGATTCCCACCGGCGCCGATCGGCTGTCTTCCCAGGTGGTGGAGGGTTCGTTGACCCTGCTTTGGGCCCGCCCGCTGACCCCAAAGACCGAGATTGGGGGGAACCTGGAATTCGAGGTGGTGCATGCCGACGGCATGACCTTCGGCTTTACCCCCACCCTGGTGTTGGCCCATCAGTTTACCGAGAAGTTCGGCGCCCTGGTGGAGTACCGGGGTAACTTTAACGCCCAGGGCAAGGCCGGCAACATGCTGCATTACGCCATGACCTACAAGCCCACCCCGCGGCAGCAGTTTGACATGCGGTTTGGCCATGCCGTTTCCAACGATATCGAGGAGCTGTTGGTGGGGGTGGGTTATTCCTTCCGGCTGGACGGCCTGTTCTGAACCACGTCCCAAAAAAAGCCGCAACGCTTGGACTGCGGCCTTTTTCGGGTGGAGCCAGGTTTAGCGCGTGCCCAGCAACTTTTGCTGTTCCAGTTTCAGCAGCTTGTTTTCCTTTAGCAAAATGCCCAGGGCCAGGATGGTGGGGGCCCACAGGCCGGTAAAGGTGGCCCATTTGCTGTCTTTTCGGGTCATAAACAGGGACAGCGCAATGGAGCCCAGCGTGGCGCCATAAATCAGCCGGTTGTCGGTGCGGCCCAGATCGAGGCTGATGTTTTCCCGCAGCTCTTGGGTCATGCCCGACAGGGTTTGGGATGTGCCGTTGCCCAGGTTTTTCACCGCGTTTTTCAGTATCATAGCCGTTCCTCCCTTCTGTTGGTGCCTATCAGGGTAGCCGAACGGATCCGGTGATAAAATTACCCGGGTAGCCATATCTTACGCCCGGGTCGGGCTTATGGCACAGCTTGCGCCGGGTCGGCCCCCGGCAATGGCTGGTTGGGCCGGCTTTCGGGCAGCTTGCTGGCTTTGGCTTGCCAGTGTTCCGCTTGCCATCGGCCAATGCCCCTGGTAAGCTGATGCTTTCATAACCGCAAAGGAGAAACGTTTATGGCCGCCAATACCGTTACCCGCGATATGGTCGTTTCCATGAATTATGTCCTCACCGATCAGGCCGGTAATGTGGTGGATGCCTCCAATGGTGAGCCGCTGGAGTACCTGCAAGGTCACCAGAACATCATCCCGGGCCTGGAAAAAGAGCTGGAAGGCCTGAAGCCCGGTGACAAGAAGCGCGTGACCGTTCAGCCCGAGGAAGGCTACGGCCAACCCAACCAGGATCTGCTGTTTTCCCTGCCCACCGAGCAGTTTGGCGGCCAGTCCGTGCAGGCCGGCATGATGGTCAGCCTGCATTCCCCGGAAGGCATCCTGAATGCCCGCATCGTCAGCGTGGATACCGACCAGATTACCCTGGACGCCAACCACCCGCTGGCCGGCCAGGTGCTGACCTTCGAGGTAGAAATTACCAACGTGCGCGAGGCTTCGCAGGATGAGCTGTCCCATGGCCATCCCCACGGCCCGAACGGCCATCATCACTAGGGTCTAACCCTCCCACTAAAAAGCCCGGCGCTTGGCACCGGGCTTTTTTGCGGTTAAAAGTGCGGGTTGGGCCACACCCCGTAATGTTCTCGGTATTTTTGTGAAAGCGGGGTGGCGGTGCTGTCCTGTGGATCCGTGCTGCTGCGGGCCGCATAGCCCTGGCGAAACCGTTCGTGCCGCAATAACGTATTTATAAAGGCGCTGGTGTCGTCAATGCCCGTTTGCGCCCGGCTCAGTTCCAGAAACGCGGCGGTGTCGGCATCCAGGGTGATGGTTACGGTGCGTTTCATACCCTCCTCCCTTTATTGCCTATGGCGGTTTCCATCCTAGCGGCCCAACGGGCGTTTGACCATTCAACAGCCGGCCAGGGTAGGGCTCTGCGCTAACTTGTCTGGCCGGCTATGACAAAAAGGCCCTCTCTGGGAGAGGACCTTTTTACGTTGGGTTCGTGGTAGCCACGTTGGTAGTCATCCACGCTTGTTTATCGATCAGCTTACGATATGAAGAATTATTAATGAATCGCCTGAAATTGTCCAGGGGCTTGAAAAACTTGTTTTTAAAAAGCAGTAAAGCGGTTATCAGGCGTATTTAAGGATTGTCTACTTTGAAAAACCTTCCCCAAATTGCGATTTTACGCTCTCAGGCGGGACGCTTACCGGATGGGGCGCCCAATTGGCGAAAGCCTCGCCCGGGCTCCCGATCGGCAGGGGATGTACGACTGTGGTATAAAAGGGTGGGTCACGCAACTTTTTGGGTTGAGTGATTTTTATAAAGCGCTGCTTTTAAAGCAAAGGGTTTACGACGCATTTTTGTTGAAGGGGAAACCAACGCATGGTCTCGATTCATGACCGTCTTTCGGCTTTGTCATTGTTTTCTGTGCCCGGAAAGCCTAAATTTTCGGCAATGTCCGCCCTGCCGCAGCCGACGAGCCAGCCTCAAGTCTCTGGCATGACCTCCGCGCAGGCCAGCGCGCTACGGGGAGCGGCCCTGTTTGGGGCTCGTTCACCCCGGTTTGGCAGTGCGGTGCTCTCCGATCGCCATGTGGAGATGCGGGTGGACACCCCCCTGAATGCCCGGGTGGTGGCCAAAATTTTGCACGGCCTGCTCTTTCAGCACATTGCCAAGGGCAGGGCGGACAAAGGCTCGGTCAAGCTGCAACTGAACGCCCATGGGGCCGACGGCTACAGCTATATGGATCAGGCCGCCCTGGGCGACGTGATGACCTTTCTGGATCGGCCCACCGATATTGTCATTACCCATTATGCGGGCCCTTCCGCCCTGCGGGCGCTGGCATCGGCAACCGGCAAGCGGTTCATGACCGTGGGCGCCGAGCTGGATCTGGGGCCCATCGAAAGCATCTTCGGCACCCGCAAGGGCAACGACGACACCCAGAACTACGCCCGCCTGTATGCCGGCTACCTGCGTGACCTGGAATGGCTGGTCATGCACCGGGCCGGGGTCGACTCCCGGGAGCAGGTGAACCGAGACCTGCAAAGCGGCAAGGGGCTGACCTCGCTGGCCGCGCTGGCCTACGGCAAAAACGGCCTCATCGACTACATCCTGGTGGGCCACGACCGGGTGATTACCCGGCCCGACCTCGACCAGTATTACGCCGAGCACGGCATCGATACCGACAAGAAGAAAGACCTGTTCAACCGCAACCTGGACAACATCGACCTCCTACCCACCCGCCCCTTAAGCGAGGTGTACCCCGCCGCGCTGCCCAAGGAGGAGCTGGCGCCTTTCACCTCCCTTAAGGCCAGTAAGGCCAAGGCAAAAGCCAAGGAAGCCAAGGCCAAGGAGAAACAAAAAGCCACCCAGCCCGCCGAGGCCGAATCGGGCAATCCCACCTACCAGCCCCCCGAGCCTGAGGAGCCCAAGGAACCCAAGAAATTCACCATCAACCTGCAGGGCCCCAGCGGCATCCAGAGCATTGACGACGTGCCCGGCAAGATCAAGATTGAGGACAAGAAGGGCAAGCCCGTGCCGGATGCCTACCTGCTGGAGAACGTGCCCGCCGGGTTGCGTTCGGTGCTGATTGGCGACTTCATCAACCTGTCCTCCGGCTTCGGGGTGGATACCTCCGAAAAAATCGTCAACGCCATCCGTTACCTGACCCAGGAAAAAGCGAAGTCCGGCGACAAGACCCCCATCCGCCTGCTGGTGAACAGTCCGGGCGGCGCGGTGATTGCCGGGCAGGAAATCCGGGACGCCATGGCCATGGCGGCGGCACGCGGGGTGAAAACCGACGTGATTGCCTACGGGATGGCCTCCAGCTGCGGCTCCTGGACGCTGAGCAGCGCCACCGGCGTGCGTCTGGCCACTCCTGGGGCGCGGGTGATGATTCACCAGGCCAACGGGGTGCCGGGAAACCTGCCGGGCCCTTATTACCTGGCCAATGCCGCTGGGCTGAACCAGGCCACCGAAACCTACCAGCGCATCGTAGCCAAGGCCACCGGACGTCCCTACGAGGATGTGGCCGCCGACTTCCGCACCGACACCTGGTTGAACCCGGTGGAATCCCTGTTCTATGGTCCCAAGGGCTTGATAGACGCCATCCTGGTAGGCCCCAACAAGGTGATTACCCGCGATGCGGTGGAAAAATACCTGACCGAGGTGTTTGGCTCCAAGGAGGCGGTGTTGCAGAAGGCGGAAGAGGCCATTAACGCCCACCGCAAGATTGAAACCGACTTCGAGGCGGCGGACCACAACGAAAACGATCCCTTCCGCAACCCGCTGAAAACTATCCAGGAAGTGATTAAGCGGGGCGGGGCCACGACCTTCGACAAGGCTTCGCTTGCCAAGCTGCATGAGGCCAAGCCTACCGGCGCGGCCCGGGAAACCATGGAAATCTTCCATTCCACCCATGCCCCGGGTGAGGACGGCTAGCCGTCCTCACCGCCCCCCGCATGGGCCAGCCGCCCCGGCAGGCATGCCGGGCGGCGGGTGAAGGATTGTAACAACCCGCGGGCTATTGGTTCAAACACAGCTTTCAGCCACGTTTTTCAGGTAGCATCCCACCGGAATGCTTCCGCCGTCATCACCCTGTTTGTGTTTCCATCACTCAAAGGTTAACCCCTTGATTTCATCGCTTCGATTCGGGTGGATCAACACCGCCCACAGCGCCATCCAGGAGGAGGCCACCGGCCTGCTTCCCCAGTCCGGCTTGCAGAATTTTCTGCAAAAGAACGCCTTTCGGGTGGATTATTTTTCGCAGCGGGAGGATGAAGAATTCAGCCGCAAGGGGCCACCCCACTTTCTCTACCTGGAAAGGCTCTGGCAGGAGGGCTTTGAGCAGCGGGGCCGCTTCGATCGCATGCCTTTTTTCAAGGTGCGCCGGGCCTTTGACGCCCAGGCCCGCAAGCGGCTGGGCGAACGGCTTGTGGCGGAACCCCTGACCCCGGAGCGGCTGGATGCCCTGGGGGCCGCCGGGCAAGCCAACGTTTACCAGTCGGTTGTGGATCATTACCAGGCCATGGTGCAGACCTTCGCAGAGATTCGCCAGCGCCAGGATCAGCTAAAGCGCAACCAGAAGATGGAAGGCGAGGATCGCTACCGCCTGACCTACCGCCTGACTGAGCTGGCCGGGCAGCTTTCGCACTTTGTGGCCGATTTGTACCAGCCCATGCACGATACCTATTACGACTGGGAAATTCCCGCCCCGGCGCGGTCGGCCCATTTTGCCATTGATGGCCTGCTTTACAGCGATAGCCGCCATCGCCAGGATTTTACGGCCTGGCGGGATCAGTTCCACCGCAGCCGGGCCACCCGCCGCTTTGAGCCGGAGGCTTTGAGCCTGCCTGAAATCAAGCGCCTGTTGGCTGGCGGGCTGGAAGCGTGCTATATGAAGGTGTTTGATCTGGTGCAGGCCGATGCCAGGGCCCGCAGCGAGTCCCGGCGCTTTCTTATTTTCGGCATCAACAAGGCGAAGTATCTGGAAAAACTGCGCGCGGCCTGGTCGCCCATCATCCAGCAGCAGATGAACCAGGCCGCCGAAATGACCGCGGCCCTGCTCCATTCCGCCTACGTGGCGGGAGGCGCTCCCAACCTGGGCGCCCTGGAAGGCTAGGGCCTCCGGTTTATACCTTCCAGCCTGTATGTGCGGTGGGCGGTTTCCGATGCCGGCTCATGCAGCCCCTTGCCCCATGCGGAGGTGGACTGGTTTGGGTTGCGGCCCGGCAATCGACGGCCCATCCTGTCCGGGGCGCTAGGGCGATCCGGTTTCCGGCGGCTCCGGGATGACCAGCACGGTCAAATCGCCCGGCACCACTTCCCGAATGGCGCTGGTGCGCAGTTCGCTGCTTGGAATCAATGGGTTGGGAACCACGTTCATGTACACATAATATTCGCCCGGCTCCACGGCCTTGGCGGTCAGTACGTTGTGCAGCGTCCATACCGTGTTAACGGTTTTGCCGTTGCTGGTGATTGTCTGCAAATTGACGTTCATGGGGGTAAGCGACTTTCGGATGGCCGGCTGCGCCTGGCCGGGGCCCACGTAGCGATACAGAGAGGACTCCAGCGCCGCGTTGTACCCTCCGCCTGGGAAGCGGAAATAAGCCGAAGAAAAGACCATGACGGTCGATTTGCTTTCGACCTTTATTCCGGTCAGCCCCTTCAGGGCCACATGCCGGCCAGAAAATGTCTTGCGCGGCCCCATGGTGGACGGGGAGGCATAGGTTTTGACGCAGCAGCGCTGGCATTGGGCTTCCAGGGCCGAAACGCGATCCAGCAGATTCTGGATCCAGTAGTTCTGGTTCAGGGGTTGGCCGGGGTTCTGCACCACTGGGGGGGTGCCGAGAGGTTGCCCGGTTTGCAGCGTCTGTGGCGGGTAACCCGGATTCATGGGTAACGGGCGGCTGGATCCCGAATAGGCGGGTTGCGAAGGCATGGGCTGGGACGGCTTACCGTTAGACGGCCACATCTGCTGGATGGCCCCGGGGATGCTCTGGATAAGCGTGTTCATGGGGCTGGGATCCTGGTACTGCCCGTTTACGGGAGGAGCCTGGTAGTAGCTGTTGCTATCCTGAGGCGGCGTGTCGGCCTGTTGCTTGGCCTGCATCTCCTCCCATTCTTTTTGCTTCTGGATGTCCACGTCGGTTTGGGCCTGGCCGGAATCCTGCCATTAACCTTCCACGGATTGTCCCCACTGCTGGGTATCCGACGCCCCCTTGTCGTATTGGGCCTGTGCGCCGGATGTCAGCGCGCCAAGCAAAAACAGCACCAGGAAAACTCGGCTTGCACGGTTCATTTGGGTTTAACCTCTCACGCCCTCTACAGGCCTGGACAATAAAACAGCCGCCCTTGGGGATGGGTGGTGCCGGTGGTCAGAGTCGAACTGACATGCCTTGCGGCGGTCGATTTTGAGTCGACTGCGTCTACCATTTCGCCACACCGGCTCGAAACGCCTTTTGAGGCTAGTGTAACATTCCCGGACGGCATGCACAACAAAGGCAAAAGGCCCCGCAAAAAAGAGCCGTCCCGGGGGGAACGGCTCCTGGCACGAGACAATTCAGATGATACGAAGGTTAAGGAAGGGGTAAGTCCGGGTGTGATTTCGTGGGTAAAAACATCACCGCCGGGCGGCCCGGGGCAATCGTTCGTGGATTTCTATCGACAAGTATCGTTAGTTGTTAACCAACCAGGTAAAGCCGTTTGCCGGCTTTGCCGGTTTTTTCCTCGCAGTCCCCAATCAGCTCTTTCAGCACGTTGGGGGCAATATAGAGGCCACCGTTCAGTTCTTCTTCCTGGGGGAAGTGTACCCGCGGCATTTCGGGTTCGCCTTGCCGGCTGTGCTTGCGCTCCGAGCCCCCAATGTGGAAGATTCTGTCGGCAATGTTCATGGCATCTGCCCTCTTATCCGACCATAACAAGATTTAAACACTATTATTAATAAACAGGATCGGAAGTCAACCTAACTTGAGTTAGTATTAACAAACCTTTAATAATCCGGCCACCAACGGATGCGCTGAAAGGGCGTGTTCGGGCTGAAACACTAGCTTGCCGCCGGTGTCGGCAAAAGGGGGGGCCGGGGGCGTCAATGCGAACAAATTTTAAGTTCAGCCATAACTTGTTTTTTTCGGCGGAGAGACTACTGCCGCAGGCAACTCCACCGGGTGGGGCCCGGCTTCTGGAATAATTGTTATAAAAATGATAAATACTACTAACTAAAGTTAGGTTGAAATTAAAAAACGGTTGGTCTATATTCATACCAACCTCAGTTAGTAGGTCGGAGGACCTCACCATGACCGTCACATTCGGCCTTTTGGGCCATACTCCTCGCAAGCAAGAAGTGGATGGCGGCAAGCGTCGCCAAGCCAGTGTGATTGTGGTACCCGGCATCGTCGTGGATACCGCCCGCCGGCCCGATCTGCCCGCGGATCCGGGCTACGGCCACCGTACCCGTCGCGACAAGGAAGTCACCCCTCCCGAAATCGAACCCCCCGTATTCTCTCCCATCACGCTGGGCCATCACCCCAAGCCAGGCGGTGCGGGCCGGCTACTTGACCTCATCTTCTAGCTAACCCATTCCCAATGCTCATCACCTTCCCCTTTTCCTTTCCTTCCACCCATCCTTAGCGAAGCTTTCCTCACTCCTCACATCACTTTCACGGATAGAGAGCGGGCAGTTCTCTCCCCCACCGGGCGAAAAGCAGAAGGCAGTGCCGGGCTAGCGGACGGCGATGATGGCCGTGACTTCGCTTTCGATCTCCTCAACCTGGATGGAGGCAAAACCGGCCTGCTCCAGCCATTGGCGGTACTCGTCGGCGGTAAACACGTCTCCCTCCGGCGTGGTGATCAGCATATTCACACCAAAAATTAACGGCCAGCCGGGCTGGGAGCGGGTGGCGTCCGGCACGAAGTCCACAATGGCAAGGCGCCCTCCGGGTTTGAGGGTTTTGGCCAGGTTGAAAAAGACGTTCTGGGTAGCCACCGGCCCCAGGGCATGGCAGATGTTGGCCAGCACCGCGATGTCGAACTGCGCTGGGGGTAACTCCAAGGCTTCCAGGTCACCGGGCAGGTAGTGGTAGCGATCTTGCAGGCCGTGCAGGGCTACGTACTCCTCGGCCACGTGAATCACGGTGGGGAAATCCAGCACCGTGGCTTGGCTGTCTGGGTCCTTTTCCAGCATGGCAATGGACCACACCGCCGAGCCCCCGGCCACGTCCAGGATTGAAAGCTGGCGGTGGGTACGGCCAATGCCCAGCAGGCTGGCCAGCTTCTGGGCGGTGGGATAGTTGGAGACGTAGAGTCCCTTCACCAGCTCGGCAAAGTAGGTTTCCAGCTGGGCCAGGCTTTGGGCGCCGCCCACGGGTTGTCCGTTGCGCACCGCGTCGGTTAGCAGCTCCCAGTTCTCGTAAAGCCGTTTGCAGTGGTGCACCATGCCCCCAATGTACTCTTCGGTGCCCTTCACCAGGAACTTGGTAACGTCCGGGGGCAGCATGTAGCTTTCATCCGGCAGCTTGTGCAGAAAGCCGATGCCCACCAGCCCGTTCAGCAGCATGCGCAGTCCCCGTTGGCTCAGGCCCGTGGCCTTTTGCAGGGCTTCCAGCGTGTCGTGGCCCCGGGCGATGCTGGTGAAAATATCCAGATCGATGGCCGAAAACAGGATCTGGCTGCGGGTAAAGGCGTACAGCGCATCCTGGATACGGTCGCTGGTGTTGGCTTGTAGGGATGTGGTGTTCATGGAATGGCTTTTCTGATGCGGGGCCTGTTCCGCCCCGCGCCGACCCTTATTGGAATAAAAAGACTAGACGACCGACGTTTCGGCCAGTTTTTCCATTTTGGCCTTTTGGTCGGCCAAAAGCAATGCCTGGATGACCGGTTCGATATCCCCGTCGATGATGGGGGTCAGCGGGAAGTTCTGGCCGATGCGGTGGTCGGTGACCCGATCCTGGGGATAGTTGTAGGTGCGGATGCGTTCGCTGCGGTCGCCGGTGCCCACCTGCGAGCGGCGCAAATCGGCAATCTCCTTGTTCTGCTTTTGCTGTTCCATATCGAACAGCTTGATTTTGAGCAGGGCCATGGCTTTTTCCCGGTTTTGCAACTGGGAACGCTCTTCGGTCATATGAATCTGGATGCCCGAGGGTTTGTGGAACAGCCGCACGGCGGTTTCCACCTTGTTGACGTTCTGGCCGCCGGCGCCGCCGCTGCGGGCGGTGATAATCTCGATGTCCTCAGGGCGGATTTCGATGTTCACGTCCTCCACCTCGGGCATCACCGCCACGGTGGCCGTGCTGGTGTGGATGCGGCCCTGCGATTCGGTCACAGGCACCCGTTGCACCCGGTGCACCCCGGACTCGTACTTCAGCCGGCTGTACACGCTGTCGCCCTTCACCTGGATGATCACTTCGCTGTAGCCGCCAATCTCGTTTTCGCTCTTGCTCATTACCTGGGTTTGCCAGCCCACGCTGGAGGCGTAGCGCAGGTACATGCGCATCAGGTCTCCCACAAAGATGTTGGCCTCATCGCCGCCGGCCCCGGCCCGGATCTCCAGCATGATGTCTTTCTCATCGTTGGGATCCCGGGGCAGCAGCAAAATTTGTAGCCGTCCGGCCAGTTCTTCCAGCTGGGTTTCCAGGCGGTTGATCTCCCCGGACAAAAAGTCCCGCATGTCGGGGTCGTTCTCCTCCCGCAGCAGCTCCTGGGAGTCTTGCAGGTCTTGCCGGGCTTGTTTCCAGGCGTCGAACACCTCGATGGTTTCTTCCAGCGAGGCCCGCTTCTTGGAAATCTCCTGCAGCCTGCTGGAATTGCCCAGCACCGCCGGATCCGACAGCATGTCGCCCAGCTGGTGGTAAGTCACTTCCACCTCGCGCAGTTTCTCAAGCAGGCTTTCCATAGCGTCCATGGGTTGGTAATCCTTTTTGGGGTGTTGGTTAAAGGAGTCGGATCCGGGGGGAGCGTGGTTCCATCATAACAAAAGACAACCGGCAGAGCGCTAGGGCAGCGGTGCCGGTTGTCTTTGTGGGTGCTACTGTTCGAATTCGATTTCGCTTTCGATTTCAAGCCGGGTGCCGTCTTCCAGCTCGAAGTTCAGCTTCAGTTCCAGCTCGTTGTCCTTGGATTCGATGTTCACGGCAGGCTTGCCTTGCAGGGCCTTGCCGCCGCGCACTTCAATCTCGCACTCGGCTTCCAGTTTCAGGCCGCTTTTCAGGGCGAAGACGCGTTTCACTTCGGCTTCGCCACCTTCCTGCTCGGTGCGGGCCTCGCCGGCTTCCGCATCGCTGCCCAGCAGCTTCAGCTCGCCTTCCACTTCCACTTCGGTGCCGTCGTTCAGCTCAAACCAGGTTTTTACTTCTACCTTGTTCTCGGTCTGGCTGATGCGGGTTTCGGGCTGGCCTTGAACGTTCAGGCTGCCTTCCACCTTAATTTCCGCTTCCACAGACACCTTGGTGCCGTCTTGCAGGGTAAAGTTGGTTTTCACTTCGGTCTTGCCGGCGCTTTGCTCCACTTCGGGAGATTCCAGCACGGCCACGGCCTGGTCTTTCTTGTTGCGCTTGCCCTGGCCTTCGTCGCCAACCGCCTGCACCTTTTTCTCTTTCTTGGGTTGGGCTTTGCCTTCGTAGCGCTTTTTGAACTTGTCCACGCGGCCTTCGGTGTCCATAATCTTCTGGGTGCCCGTATAGAACGGATGGCACGCGCTGCAGACATCGAGGCGAATTTCGGACAGGGTGGAGCCGGTTTGGATCACGTTGCCGCAAACGCAGACCGCGCCAACCTTGTGGTACTCGGGGTGAATGGCTTCTCGCATGTGAACTTATCTCCGCTGGGGGTTTGAATCAGAGTGAGTATTCTATGATCTGCATACCCGGAAATCAATAGTGCGCCCCAAACGAGTGGGGGCAGACTTGCCAAGGATACCACGGAATCCCGTCCTCGCAAACCCGGCCCCGGGCCGCGTGTTGGCGAATGCCGAGGCTTTTTTTGCGGCTTGCGGGCGCTTTTCCGTGCGGGGGGCTTTGCGGGCGCCCGCTCAATTGGTGGCCGGGTTTTGTTTTGGTTACAATACACCGCGTATCGATTTCCCAGGGGTCTATGTAAGGGGTCATCCTTGATGCTCATGTCTGTTTCCGGGCCGAAATTTGCCGGCCAACCCGACTTTTTGCCCGTTACCCGACGTTCCGGCAGGGCTGCCGCCTGGCCCATGCCTGCCCCGGACCGGGTCACTTTCGGCGACCGCCCGTCGGTGGCGCCGCCCAGCCGTACCTTTCAGGTGCAACGCAACGGGGTGACGGTTCGCTTGCGGCAATGGTGGCCTTCGGGCAGCGAGCCTCCCGCCGCCAACCGCAGGGCACCCTCCATCCTGCTGGTGCATGGCCTGGGTGGCCGCAGCGCATGGATGGCTCCCTTGGCAGAAGAGATGATGAAGCGGGCCTTTGGCAGCCAGGCCGTGGTGTACGGCATCGATATCCCCGAAATCGGGCAGAACGAGGATTCCGTGGCCCGCTTTCGGAACATGGAGCCAATGGTGTCCCAGGTGCGCGAAGCGGTTAACGAGCTGGCACAGCGGCACGGCAACAACGTGCATGTCATGGCGCTGAGCCTGGGTGCCTTGCTTTCCTGCCGTATGGCCAGTGACAAGCCCGCCGGGCTGAAGAGCCTGACCCTGCTGTCCCCGGCCTTCAAGCCCCACCCGGATAAAATCGGGTTTAAAATTTATGCCAGCGCCCTGAAGGGACTGGTCACCGAAAAACTGATGCACCGCCAGGGGGCTGGCGACGTGCCCTTGCGCGAGGAGCCCGATGTGCCGGCCCTGCCTTCCGGCCCCGGCTTTAGCCGGCTGCAGCGGGAGGTGGTGAAGGAGAAGCTGGCCGCCACCGACAAGGTGGACAAGTTGAACCTGGGGCGCTATCTCCAGATGTTTCGCCTGATGTTCGAGGTGCGGAGCCACTGCGTGTCCAAAATCGACGTGCCGGTGCGGGTGTATGCCACCCAAAACGATGATCTGGTGGACGTAACGGCCATCCAGGACGCCTTCAACAAGTTCCCCCATGCCAACAAGCAGCTCACCGTGTTTCCCCGGGCCTGGCATGATCTGGTGCATGACCCGGTGCTGCGCCGCATTGCCGATGAGCTGGACGGCTTTTTGCAGAATCAGGCGGTTGCCGGATGACAACGGCCCCGGGTGGCCTAAGCTGTAAGTATGGATAAACGACGAACGCTGGCCTGGATCTCCGGCATCGCCCTGGTGGGCGGTATGCTGGGCCTACCGGCCATGGCGGGGGGATTGAAGTACTACGACCTTTACCTTACCAACAACCGGGTGTGTAAACAGTGCACCTGGCGCTGGGTGGACGACAAGCACGTGGAAATTTCCAACCGCCAGGGGCAGGCGGCGGTGATTGAAGGGGCCGAAATCCTGGCCTACGACAAGCATCCCGTGGCCCGGCGCATCTTTCTCAAGGGCGTGCATGGCATTGGGTTGCCGGGGCCGGTGGTGGTGCCCTATGCCTTTGACGATTACAAGGATTATGTTTGTAAATATTGTGATCCTTGAGTATATACTCCTATGTTTTAGGAGGAGTGGGGTGAAACCGTGTATTTGTGTAGCAAATTACGGGTCTTAAAGAGCTTCCTCGTAGCGCGGGTTTTCAGGGCAATTGTTAAGAAATGTATCACTTTCGGTATTACTAACCGAAGTTAGGTTGATTTTAATTTTGAGGATTTTTTATACTACTAACTGACGTAAGTAGGACTCAACTAAAATCACTCGCCACCAAACCTTTTCTTTCTCCTTACGTCCCGCAAAACCACAAATAGCCAGCCCCAAGGCTGAGACGAAAGCTTAATTTTCCCCCTCACTACTTATATGAAACCCACTTGAATTGCCAGGCCTCAAAACCTGGCCTTTTTTTTGGCGCGCATCGGCACGCCGGGCTTTGATTCACTGGCCGGCGACGAAAATGCCCCGACCGCCTGGCCGGGGCACTGGGGGCGATACCGGGGAAGGCTCAGAACAGGGCCGCGTATTGCTTGGCGGAGAAGCCGGCCAGCACCTTGCCATCGGCGGTCACAATGACCGGGCGCTTGATGAAGGTGTATTCCTCCTGCATGTAGCGGTACATGTCTTCTTCCGAGAGTGTTTTTTCGTGCAGGCCCCAGGCCCGGTATTTCATGGCCCGTTTGGAGAACAGGTTCTCCACCCCGCCCAGGCCCTGGGCCAGTTCTTCCAGTTCCGAGCGGGAGACCTTTTCTTCTTTCACGTTAATTTCTTTTTTGATTGTGGCGCCGTGCTCCAGCAGGTATTGCTGGGCTTTCAGGCAAGTGCTGCAATAGGGCAGCCAGTACATGCGTTCTACGACAAGCTTTGGCATGGGGATCCTTTCTGTGTCATGGGTAAAAGCATTATATGCCAAGGGTTTTCGGCATGTTTGTAAAACTATTGCCGTAACAACAACAAGTCATGGTTGTGCCCTGGCATGGGTTTGCGTATGATAATCCTCCCAACGGCGAGTCCGACGCAGGAAAGTGGAAAGGGGTTAGCGGGCATGCGGCTGCAGATGCAGGCTGCGCGGCTTTTCCTCTCATGCGTTCACCGTTACAATAGATTCAAGCAGAAACGATGCTCCCGGTACGAAAGAAGATAGAGAAAACCCACAAAGCATAGAGAGTTAGAGTACCCATGGCCTCCAAGAAAGCCTTCGCCGACAGCGCGGATCTCAGCGACCCGACCCTGGCGCTCCTTGAGCCCCGGATCCCGCCGCAGAGCCTCGAAGCCGAGCAGGCCCTTCTGGGGGCCATTCTGATTGTCCCGGAAGCCATCAACAAGGTGGTGGAGCTGGTGTCGCCCAAGTGCTTCTACCGGCAAGCCCACCAGCTGATCTTCCAGGCCATGATCGACCTGTTCAACCAGAGCGAGCCCATCGACATCATCACGGTTTCGGAGGCCCTGAGCGACAAGGGCGAGCTGGAGGCCGCCGGCGGGCGGGACTACGTCAACGCGCTGGCCCTTAGCTCCAGCACCGCCGAAAACATCGTTTATTACGCCAAGCAGCTGAAAAACAAGGCCCTGCTGCGGGAGCTGATTATGGCCGGCAACGAGATTGCCTGCAGCGGCTACGAAAGCACCGAGGCCGAAGAGGCCATCGATCATGCCCAGCAGATGGTCTTTGAGCTGGCCCAGCAGGGCTTGCCCAACGATCTGACCCACATCAAGGATATCCTGCCCGCCACCTTCGATCAGATCGAGGATCGGCACTCCAATAAAGGCAGCCTGATGGGGGTGGCCAGCGGCTTCTACGACCTGGACAACTACACATCAGGCTTCCAGAAGTCTGATCTCATCATTCTGGCGGCCCGTCCTTCCATGGGTAAAACCGCCTTCTCGCTCAACATCGTCTCGCACGTTGCCCTGCGCGAAAACAAGCCGGTGCTGGTGTTCAGCCTGGAGATGAGCAAGGAGCAGCTGGTGCTGCGGATGCTGTGCGCGGAAGCCGAGATCGACGCCCAGCGCATCCGCACCGGCGAGATTAGCGAAGCCGACTTTGCCAAGATTGCCCAGGGCATGAGCAAGCTGGGCGATGCGCCCATCTTCATCGACGACACCCCGGGCATGACCGTGATGGAGATGCGGGCGAAAGCCCGCAAGGTGCAGGCCGATGTGGGCGGCGAGCTGGGCCTTATCATGATTGACTACCTGCAGTTGATGGAAGGCCCGGGCGGCGGTTCCAGCGACAACCGGGTGCAGGAGGTGTCCCAAATCTCGCGGGGCCTGAAGGGCCTGGCCCGGGAGCTGCGGGTGCCGGTCATCGCGCTGTCGCAGCTGTCCCGTTCGGTGGAAAGCCGCCAGGATAAAAAGCCCATGCTGAGCGACCTGCGGGAATCCGGCTCCATCGAGCAAGACGCCGACCTGGTCATGTTCATCTACCGGGACGAGTACTACAACAAGGAGTCCGACCGCCCCGGCACCGCCGACATCATCATCGCCAAGCAGCGGAATGGCCCTGTGGGCGAGGTGAACCTGCTGTTCCGCCACAACATCACCAAGTTCCTCAACCCCGCCGACCGCAAGATCAAGATTTTCTAGCCCTTAGCCGGGTGGCGGCACCGGGGGCGTGGGCAAAAACGGGTTGAAGCCGGCGTTTTGGCCGGCAAGCCCGGGTCGCCGCGGGTTGAGCGGGTTCGCATTGAGTTGATCGGGACGGACGCCCTGGTGCAGTTGGCCGGGCGAAAGGCCCAGCGCGGCCAGCTGGCGATCGAAACGCTGCTTGTTCTGCATGGCCACCTGGGCCTGGCCCATCAGGCTGGCGGCCTGGGCGGCCACCGAGAGATCCTGCCCGGAGGCATCCGCCCCGGGGGCCAGCGCGGCGGCGCGCACCTGCATGTAGTTGCGCAGGCTCTGCGCCGGGTTGGCCGGGTCCAGTTCCGGGATCATGATGGGCACATGCCCGCCCACCGCAATGCCGTTGGCGTCGTATTCTATGTGGATGCCGCCCCCAAAGGCCCCGGCTGCCGAGGCATGGGCCTGCTCGTGGGCCATAATTTTGGCGAAGCTTTCCGCCTTGATGCGATCCAGCTCGGCCCGGGGAATCAGGCCGGTTTGCAGGCCAATGCAGGCCAGGCAGCCTCCCCCGCCCTGCCCCCCGGAAAGCTGAACCATGGGTTGGGCCCCCTGCAAGGGGTCAACCGCATTGCCCGCGCCGGCGGAACCATACCCTGACGGGTTTGGGCGATTGGTATGCGGCATGGGACCGAGCGGATGTACCCCGGACATCCTCACTCCTCCAGATTCCGAAAAAGGCTATTAAAACGATAATGCGTGATGAGAACCAAGTAAATAAAAACATGGAAAACGCCCGTCTTGACTGTATTACGGGCTGAAAATTTTTTGTCAAATTTCGATCGACGAATGATTGCAGATTGTAAATAAGGCATGTGGCCTACTGTTATGCTTTAAAAGAGGTAATCTGGAAATAGTTGTTTATATTTCTATTTTTAATCCTGAGAAATCTCAGATACAATAGTTTCTGTTGATTGGAATGAATGTTGAATTGACCGGGGGATACGGGAAGCCGATGGTGGTCCAGTTAGACAGGCCGCAAGTTTTAGCGCCGCAACAATCGCAAAAAACCCTGCCTGCCAGGCTGATCTTTGCCGCGCAGCCCCAGGCGCCGGTCGATGTGCCGAAGGTTCAGAACGGCCCTAACGCCGACGTCTTCCAGTCCGCGGGAGATTCCTCCGAGGGTCAGTCCAAGGCGGCCCAGGCTTCCGATCGGCTGGCCGAACTGCTGACCACTTCCGAGGATCGCAAGGCCAATGCCGCGGCCTTCTTCCAGGCGGTCACCGGCAAGCTGCCGTTTCGCGTCAGTCTGGAGGCGCAGGCCGAAAAGCAGGCCGAGCTCCAGGCCCTGGCCGAGACGGTCAAACAGATGAACCCGCAACAAAAAGTGGCACTGATGCAGAAGCTGACCGGTACCGAGTCGCCCTACAGCAAGGTGGCCGAGACGGTGCTCATCAACCAGCAACTGCCCAATCTCAAAGACGTGGCGAACCTGTTCAAGCCCCAGGCCCAGCAAAAGTCGCTGGAGGGCTTGTCCGTCGCCATCCAAGGTGTGGGCCTTGGCCTGCTGTTACTGCCCATCCTGTGTCCGGCCTCCATCCTGTTCAGGCCGGAACTGCTGGGTCAGTTTGCCGCCGGTCTGGCCGTGATTTTACTCTGACCATTTGCCTGCCTATATATCCTAACTGCGACTGATAAGGTGATAATTGCCTGCCCTAGCCCGGAGTCTGCCTGACTTCCGGGTTTTTATTTTCTTCCGCGTCACAATCCCTTTACAATCGATCCCGGTCAGGCAATCCCTCACAATAAATTGTTTTTATTTTTTTAGAGAGAGGATTTTAATCTACCCATTTTCTATCGCAGTTTGAATTTTCTTAGGCATCCCATTTTGCATTTGAGAGAGAAGGCGTTCGCATGTCGTCCAATTCCGTGACAGTCCAATCCGGCGATACCATTTGGGGCCTGGTTGCTGCGCGCAATCCGGGGGCCAGTAACGCCGAGATTCAGAAAAAGACCCAGGCGGTTTTGGATGCCAATGGCGAAACCTGGGATTCGGCCAGAAGGATTCAGGTGGGTCGCGAGCTTGATTTGTCCGCCGCAGGCGGCGGCGCCCCGACCGGTGGCAAGACGGCCGCCACGGCCAAGACGGCCATCGTGGAGCCCAAGCCGGAGCCGGAACCCAAGGCGGAACAGCCCAAGGCTGATAACCCGGCGCCCACGCCACAAAATACCGCGCCTGCGGCCCAGGGCGGCAACGATTTGCTGGCCCTGCTGGAGCAGTACATCCGCATGCAGCTGCAAACCGGCACCCTCGATCCGACCCTGCTGCTGTTGCTGGGCCTGGGAGGCCAAGGCGGTGGTGGATTTGGCGGCCTGTTTTCGGGCTTGTTTGGTCAAGGTGGCGGCCTGTTTGGCCAGGGTGGCGGTCTGTTTGGCCAGGGTGGCGGCACCAATCCGTTTGGCGGCGGCCTGGACGCCTACCTGCAAAGCATTGGTATCCTGGGTGGTGGCCTGAGCCCCACCACCAGCAAGGCCATCGGCCTGGCGGGAATCGACCCCCTGAATGCCCGCAGCCTGGCCGCGCAAACGGCCTCGTTCACCTTCGGTCTGGCCGGCGGAGACGTGTTACCTTTCGCCAACCCCAGCGTCATTCTGGGCAACCTGGGCATAACCGCTTAATTGCTGACTTGGAGAGAACCCCGGTAGTGCAGGCCGGTTAAATAGGTCACTGACCGCATTCCGGTTTTTCCGCACCTTGGCGGATCCCTGAAAAGGCTGGCTAGCAACAATTTGTAATACTTGCAGAGGAAAAGGCAATCCCGTCTTACTGACTGTTTTTATTTTATTAGAGAGATATATTCATTCTTCCCTATTCACTAGCAAGTAAGAGCGAGAGAGATGTCTGCACCATCCCCAGGAACGTATACCGTTCAACCCGGCGATAGCTATTACCGGATTGCGCAACAATTGAACGCCAAGCCGGCGGATGTTGTGAAGGTAGTCGAGCAGCTGCAAGAGCAAAACGGCGGCAAGGGCCTGCATCCTGGCGATACCCTGACCATTACGCAGGATATGATTAACCTGCCCCCGGGCGCTGCGCCGATTACCCCACCTTCCCAAGGGCTTCCCGGCGGAACGGCGGGGGGTACCGTGGGAGCCCCTGCGCCCGCACCAGCTCCGGCACCGGCCCCCGCGCCTGCACCTGCACCGGCTCCAGCGCCCGCACCGGCGGCGCCTACCCCGCAAAACACCGCGCCTGCGGCCCAGGGCGGCAACGATTTGCTTACCCTGCTGGAGCAGTACATCCGCATGCAACTGCAAACCGGCACCCTCGATCCGTCTCTCTTGTATTTCCTGGGCCTGGGTGGCCAAGGGGGCGGCGGATTCGGCGGCCTGTTTGCCGGCCTGTTTGGCCAGGGCGGCGGTTTGTTCGGCCAGGGTGGTGGATTCGGCTTTAACCCCTTTGGCGGCGGCCTGTTTGGCCAAGGTGGCGGCACCAATCCGTTTGGCGGCGGCCTGGACGCCTATCTGCAAAGTATCGGCGTGTTGGGCGGCGGCTTGAATCCCACCACCACGCGTGCCATCGGCCTGGCGGGCATCGATCCGCTGAATGCCCGCAGCCTGGCCGCGCAAACGGCCTCGTTCACCTTCGGTCTGTCCGGCGGGGACGTGCTGCCCTTTGCCAACCCCAGCGTCATTCTGGGCAACCTGGGCATTACGGCCTAGGACTGCCTGCTTACTCCCATCCCTTCCCGGTAAAGCGTATTCCAATGCAGTGACTGGAAACCATGCATCCAGGAGTGAGTCACCATGCCAACCATCATTCCGATTCAAAAGGGTGAAACCATCGAGTCGATGGTGCGCAAGGCGCGCCCCGACGCCTCTCCGGCTGAGTTCCAGCGCCTGGTGGCCCAGGTGCTGAGGGACAACAACCTGGAGGACAATGGTCCCGGCAGCAGCGCCTGGCGCATTCCCATCGGCAAACCCATTGATATGACCGCGGTTTATGGCGAACCCACCGCCACGCCGGTCAACCAGGCGCCCGCCGCGCAGGGTGGCGGGGATACCCTGGCCCTGTTGGAACAGTACCTGCGCTACCAGATTTTGTTACAGCAGCAGCAGTTGGCTTTTCAGCAAAATCCTTTTGGCCTCAACCTGGGGGGCTCTGGCTTTAATTCGCCCGGATTTTTCAATCCCTTCTTGGGCCAGGGCGGCTTTAATCCCAACGATCCCTTCGGTATTCTGGATGCCCGCCTGGGAACCCATGATATGACCGTGCGCGCAGCCATCCTGGCGGGTATCGATCCGCTGGGGGCCCGTCAACTGGCGGCGGGGCTGTTGTTCTAGGCGCCGGTCAGAACGGTTTCGGCTTCGGGAGCGGCCTCTTCAACCGGTTTTTCGGCTTTGGCCGGTTTTTCAGCCGGCTTCTTGGCAGCCTTGGGCTGGTTCCCGGTGCTGCCCTGCGGGCTTAGCTGGTAAAACTCAATGGAAATGGGTTTGCGGGAAACCGGTTCCACTTGCAGTTGCTGGGTACGAACCACCCGCTCGGGGCCCAGACCGGTGAGGGTGAATTCCTTGTGGCCTTGCAGGCTCAGCTGGGTGAATTCGTGGGCGCGAACCTGGATGGACTGGGACTCAACGCCTTTACCGTAAAGGGTTGCCGGGATGTAGCCCGCCGCACGCAGCTGGCGAGGGGTCAAAGTGGTATCCCGTTCCGTGGCTTTCAATTCCTGAGGGGTAGACATGGTGGGGTAAACTCCGTTTCGCGTTGTCAAAAGGCCTGGACAGACCCGTAAAAACATTACTACAAAATAGTGCAATCAGAGTCGCGGCGTCAAGCCGGGGCTGATCTTCAAAAAACCGCCGGGCGTCCCGCGATTGCCCCGGCCCGTCCCGGTGGCACCCGCATCGGCCAGCGTCCTGGAAAACCGGCACTTATCCGTGGTAGCGGTAGTTCTCGGCAAAGGTTTGCAGGGCTTGGGCATCTTGTACCCGGGTTTGCTCCCGCTGGGCGGTGGTTTTGTCCTGCAAATCCACCAGTCCCTGGGCCACCGCCTGGCTAACGAAGTCCCGGGCGACCTTGTAACCTGCCTCCCGCTTGAAGTCGTTCTTGAACGCCTCCGGCAGCGAGCTGCGCCGCAGCACGATGATGTGCTTGGGAATCAGCGCCCCGGCCAGCTTACCGGATTCCACCATGCGGCCCATGGCCTGCTTGATGTCCTCTTCGCCCAGGCGGGGATCTTCGGTCACCGCCACCACCACCGATTTTTCGGTTTCCCGATCCGGGCGGTAGGGCACGGCCATGGCATCCAGCACCCGGGGCTCGGCGGTACGCACCGCCTTTTCAAACTCGCCGGGATCGCGCCGTTCGCCGCCCGAGTCCTTGATGAAGTTGCTCTCGCGGCCAATAATCTGCATGGGGCCCAGCACCAGGCTGCCAAAGTCGCCGGGCTTGGCGCCCGCCCGCAGCCGGGTTTGCCGGTTGCCCTGATCGCCCGTGTGGTACCAGCCGTCCTTGTCGCTCAGGGAAACCAGCCCGTGCTCATCGCCCGTTTCGCCTTCGTCCAGCGTGCCGGCCACGTAACCGGGCGAGACACCCGGCGAGCGCACCAGGATTTCCCCTTCGCCGCTCATCTTGCTGGCGCCGTAAAAGGCATGGCGGGTATCGGTTTCAATCATCTTCACTTCCACGCCGGGCAGTTCGCTGCCTACAAAGCCGGGCTCGCCGGTCATGTTCAGCATGTTGATGCCGCCCTCCGAAGAGCCGTAGCCCTCCAGAATCTGCATATGCGGGTTGATGGCTTTCAGCGCGTCGTAGGTTTCCTTTTTCAGGGGGGCGCCGCCGCTGATGACCACCCGGATTTGCTGCAGCGCCTGGCGGGTTTGCGGGTGGCTGTTGGCGTGGGCCACCAGCTTTTCCAGGAAGATGGGCACGGACGGCAGCACCGTGACCTTGTAATCGCGAATGGTCTGGCTCACCTTGTCCAGATCGGCAATGGCGGCGCGCAGAGAAGGTAGCATCACCATTTGGGTGCCCCGGTAAATGCCGGTCAGTTGCACCGCCTTGCCGAAAATGTGGAACAGCGGCAGGCCCACCAGCATCACGTCATCCGGCTTCAGGATGTTTTCCACGGCCTGGTTCAGCGAAGTGGCTGTAAACACCAGGTTCTGGTGGGTCAGGGCCACGCCCTTGGGGTTGCCGGAGGTGCCCGAAGTGAATATAACATCCGAAATGCTGTCGGGCTTGGGATTCAGGGCCATATCGCCCACAGAAAGCGGCTTCAGGCGTCGCATTTTGGATTTGTCCTCGGGCGTAATTAGCCGCAAGTTCTGGGGCAGGCGCTCAAACAGGGTGGCGAAATCCGATTTTGCCTGGGCCAGCAGCTCGGCGCGGTGTGCCTCGGTCACCGTCACCCCGGATTGCTGTAGCTTGTGCACGCCTTCTGCCACTTTTTCCCGCATGCTCTTGTCAAGTACCTTGTAAAGCAGCTTATGCAGGGGGTTTTTGGCTGGAAGCCCCTGGGCGTAACGTTCGGCCACGTTGCGTAGCAAGGGTTTTCTGAGGGACAGAATTTTTTGGAAGCCGTACATGGGCTTGAACAGGGAATCGCTGCCAAACACGTAGGCGTCGCTTTGGGTGCCGCCCACCATATGGGCCAGGTTGGCGATTTTGGTGTATTCATCCTGCATGGCCAGCAGGTTGATGGGCAGCATGGTGGCCCCCACGGCCAGGCCGCCGTAATAGGTGCTCAGGTAATCCAGGGTGTTGGTTTCGGCCACGGCAATGCGCTTGCCGTCCAGGCCCATCTTGCGGAAACCCGCCGCCGTGCGCTGGATTTTATCCAGCATCTGGGCGTAGGTAGTGTCATGATCCTTGCCGTCCGGGGAAAAATGGCGGCTGACCCGGAAGCCCACCCGGTTGCGGGTGGCCGGATCGGTGCCCAGGCTCACCAGCTTGTGCACCATGTTGAGTTCGGCGGGATACTGAAACGCCTTGCGCCCGCTAAAAAAGACGTCGGTCGCCGGGCCGTTCCTCAGGCTGGGCAAGCTGGCGGCAACCGGCGCCGGTTGCGGGCGCCTTGCCCCGAAACTAACGGCGGGACGGTTGGGCAGAAACGAAATATCCATCAGAAAACCCCCAGTGTCAGACTTGTTTGGCCGCCGGGCAGCCAATCCCCTTCAAAAAGTCCTCCCATTGTAAAAAGAACACCGCCCTGCTTCAGCCATTGTAGGGCTTTGTAAACTGGATTGTTTTTAAAATAAATTTGTCCCCCGCGCCTGGGCGCAAATGGCGCAAATGAAAAGGGCCGATGCAAGCACCGGCCCGGGGTTATGCACTAGGGTTCATCCAGGGTAAATTGTCTGGGGATGGGTTTAATCACCATCCAGCTTGCGCTTGATTACATAAATGGCCCCACCCACGGCAGCGGCCCCGCCCATGCCGATGCCCACTTTAATCATGATTTCTTGCAGGTGTTGCTGATCGGCCTGGTGTTGCAGGTAGCGGTAGACCGGATCCCGGTACAGGCTGGCGAAGGTATCGGCCATGCTGCGCAGCGCGGCGTCGTAGTCGCCCTGGTACAGGGTATAGGCCTGATCGTTGCGGCTTGCCTGGATGCCAGTGGCAAAATATTCCGCCAGCTGCCGGGTTGTCTCCTGTGGATTTTCCCGCATCGCCTGCTGAATTTTTTCGGCCTGGGCCTGCACGTCGGCGTTGTTGTAATGGCCTCCCGAACGCTCAATCTGGGCGGCCAGATTCGCAAACATGTTGGGCCCCTGGGTCACTTCCAGCATATTGGGTTGGATGTTGTAGTCGGTGTGGTGGATGATGATGGGCGTGCAGGTGGTGGTTTTGCCGTTGGAGGTGCACATCATCGAGATGGACGTCCAGTCGTGGCGGATGTTGGCGTGGTTTCCCCGCAACTCCCGGGCGTTCAGCAGGATGACCGCCCCGTCCCCCGCCGGGTTGAGCCGCTGGTTGATTTGCTGGGCCAACACCTGGGCGTTGCCGGCAATATCCGGGGCGATGACCACGTAGACGTTTCCCACGTAGCCGGCCTGGTGGATGACTTGCAGCTGCTGGTTGACGTAGTCGTGCGTTTCCCTTGACACCAGCGGGTTGTCCGCCGCCTCAATCACATACTGCCGGCTTCCCTCGGCGGGAATGGGAATGTCATCCGCCGAGTCGACCACGTGCACGTTAATGTGCACATCCTCCGCCTGGACATTGAAATAGCCGTAGTTGGGGGCTTCCACCACCTGGGTGATGGGCGTTCCCTGGCTGATGGGCAGGCTGGCCGCGCTGGCGGCGGGTATGCCCCGTACTCCGCCAAACATGCTGACCAGGGCGAAGGCCGCCACGGCGGCCAACCGCAGGATGGGATTGGGCTTTTTCTTTTTGGGCCTGGCCGTGCTTAATTTGGCCTGGTCCAGGTTTTCGCCAAAGTAAACAAGCCGTGGCGATGCCGATGGCAGCCGCCCGGCAGCGGAATGAACGGCAGGCGCAATGCCTTGCCGCATGGCATATAGCATCCTTCTCTCCTTGTTTCCCCTCACGCAGAAAAAGTGTCCAAAGATATAAAAACCAGGATTTCGGTTTTTGTGCTAGTGACACTATCCCCTTTTGTCTGGCTGGCGCCTTGCTGCCAAAACCGGGGCGCCGGGGCGAAAAAACCGGTAGCCCATTGCTTTTAGGGATGCCGGCGCGGGGCATGCCCCGCAGTTCTGGGCGCGGCAAAACCCGTCCCGCGAAAAAACGCCGTCGGCCCAGCCCCCTTCATAGAGCCTGGGCGAGGTGGGACTTGAACCCACACACATTGCTGTACTGGCTCCTAAGACCAGCGCGTCTACCATTTCGCCACTCGCCCGGCTGCTTAAAATTTTAACCCATTTCCGATGGGCCCCTCAAGCCGGTTGGGGATGTCCCGGTTGCCCGGGCGTTGCGCAGCTTGCGGGGTCAATCCAGGTAGATTTTCTCCGGGCCGGGGGGGGCCAGATCGGCCAGCCGGGATTTGCGGGTCTTGGGGGTGACCGGGGTGGCGCCCAGCCGGTCAATCACCTTGGTGGCCAGGCGTTCCTCGTTCAACTCTTGCTGCAGCTTGCGGTTTTCGGCTTCTAAATCCTTGATTACCGCCTTCAGCCGGTTGACTTCTGACTCCTCCTCCCGCCGCTGGATGGCCCGGCGGTTCACTTCGCCGGCCAGGGCCTTGAGGGCGGTTTCCAGGGAGCTGTCCTCGGCGGCGGTAAAATTGATGCCCGCCTCCGGGGTGGCCCCGGCGTGCTTGCAATGCCGTTTGCGCACCTTGATTAGCTGGGTGCTGCCCTTGCCGAAGTAATAAAATTCCCCGGGTTTCAACGCCTTGATGGCCTGGAAGGTGATGCCCGCCTCGTTGAGGAAGGGCTTGATGGCTTTATAGTCCTGCTCGGAGGTAATCCCCCCGAACCAGAAGCGGTTGCACTGGCTGAGAATGTCCTTGTTCAGGCTGGCCGGTCGCTGGGTGGCCCACAGGCTGTCGATGGCCCGCTTGCGGCCCCGCTTGGCGATTTTCTGCGAGGCCTGCACCGGGTCGATGCTGCGTTTCTTGCTGCGCTTGGTCGAGGTGGCGGCCATGCGCTGGGGCGCGTAAATTTGCGCCTCCTCCACCACCAGTCGCAGCTTGGTGCGGTACTTTTGCTCCGCCACGAACAGGGCGTCGGCAATCAGCCCGTACAGGTGTTGTTGCTCCTCGTCCAAAAACTCCGAGAGATCGAACACCGCCGACAGCCGGTTTTGCAGCATGGCTTCCACGTACAGGTCGATGGCCTCCTCTTCCATGGGCAGGCTGCCGTGCTCGCCGCCGATAATCATCATGGGGTAGCGGGCAGCCAGGGTGAAATGCTCCCCTTCTGGGTCGATGATGCACACCAGCCCCCCGGTTTCCAAGGTTTCTTCAATCAAAACCCCGGTTAAATAAGACTTTCCCATCCCGGATGAGGCCAGGATGGCGTCTCTCTCTCCTGTCGTGGCCCATGCGTCCAGGGGGATGCTGAAGTTCTTGCCGACCTCCAAGGCACGGGCGCCCGGCACCAGCCGGTTTTTGATGAAGCGGAACATATCACTATTATAGAGCTTATTGACGGGGTAGGGAATGGATTGCCGATCCCCTTTCCGCTAAGATGGTTGCAAAGCAAGTGATTGGAGGATTGGACCATGCCGGTACCGAGAAGCGGAAACCTGACTGTGGGTGGCATCCCCTGGCTGGCCCGCATGATCGACAAGGCCCGCCTGGAGGCCGCCGGGCAGATTGATGCCTACGACCTGGAATACCCCTGCCCCATGGACCGCGCCTGCCTGGCCAAGCTGGGGGTGGACGCCGAGACTTTCCAGAAAATCGCCGTTGCCGCCGGTTCCGACGAGCAGGTGCTGGCCGGGCTGCGGGAGCAGGGCGCCCACATTCCGCATTAAGCCGGGCCTTCCGGCGGTGGGCCGGGAGATTCGCATCCCGGGTTTGCGGCTGGGCTAATTGAGAGAAATCACAGACCCCGCGGCATGCTTATCCTAAGATGGAAAAGCGGCTGGCTGTTTTTTGCTTAAAACGTCCGGCCCGCTCAACTGATTGAATAAGGAAGCATCGCGTGGCCACAAATTCGACAGTGAATCAGGGCACCCAGCGCAAGGACAACTGGCAGCTGGCCCCGTTACTCACGTTCCTGGGGCTGGGTGGTTTTGTTGTTTACGCCACCTGGGCGGCCTTTAATCCCGGCCCGGTGAGTCAACCCTACTACACTTTGCAGGGAACCAACTATCTTTCCCCGTTTTTCTCCCCCAACATTTACGAAATTATCCACCTGGTGGGCCCCAAGATTGGGCTGACGGCGGAGCAGTTCATCAACAACGCGGGTTACTGGGTGATTACCCCGGGTCTGTTCATTCTGTGGGCGCCGGCGGGGTTCCGGGCTACTTGCTACTACTACCGCAAGGCCTATTACCGCTCCTTCTTTACGGCGCCTGCGGCCTGTGCGGTGGACACCGGGGTGAAAAGCCCGCTGATTGCCCTGCTGGGCACCGGCAAGCGTTACATGGGCGAAAAGGTCTTCCCCATGGTGCTGCAAAACCTGCACCGCTACTTTTTCTACGTGGCGGCCCTGTTCATCCTCATTCTGGGCTGGGATGCCTTTGTGGCCCTGTTTGCGGCCCAGGGTGCCGGGCTTGAAAAGCACATCGACTGGACCACCCTGCGGGTAGGGCTGGGCTCCATCGTGCTGGGCGTTAATGTGCTGCTGCTGTCCTTGTATACTTTCGGCTGCCATTCCTACCGGCATATCCTGGGCGGGCAGGTCGATTGCTTCTCCACCTGCCCCATGGGCGCGGAACGCCACCACGCCTTCCAGCGCCAGAGCATCCTGAATGCCCACCACATGGAATTTGCCTGGATGAGCCTCTTTTCGGTCGGCTTTGCCGATTTCTACGTGCGGATGTGCTCTATGGGCGTGTGGCAGGATCCGGTACTGTTGAGCTGGCATTGGGCCTGGTGGTAGAAGGGTAAGGTTTATCGCACTATGACAACTTCTTACGAAACCCATACGCATGACGTGATTGTCATTGGCGCCGGTGGGGCCGGCCTGCGGGCCGCCATTGAGGCCTCCGCCCAGGGACTTTCCGTGGGCCTCATCTGTAAATCGCTGCTGGGCAAGGCCCACACCGTAATGGCGGAAGGCGGTGCGGCGGCGGCCTTGGCCAACGTGGACAAGCTGGATGACTGGAAGACGCACTTCAAGGACACCATGAAGGGCGGCAAATTCCTGAACCAGTGGCGCATGGCACAAATTCATGCCCAGGAAGCGCCGGACAGAATTCGGGAGCTAGAGCAATGGGGTGCGGTGTTCGATCGCACCAGGGAAGGGAAGATCAACCAGCGGGCCTTTGGCGGCCACACCTACAAGCGCCTGGCGCACGTGGGCGACCGTACCGGCCTGGAGCTGATTCGCACCCTTCAGGACAAGGGCGTGCATTCCGGCATCGACGTTTATATGGAATGCACCATTACCCAACTCCTTAAGGATGGAGATGGCCGGGTAACCGGCGCCTTCGGATACTGGCGGGAAAGCGGTCGCTTCGTGGTCTTCAAGACCAAGGCCGTGATCCTGGCCACCGGCGGCGTGGGCAAGGCCTGGAAAGTGACGTCCAACTCCTGGGAATACACCGGAGATGGCCAGTCGCTGGCCTATCATGCGGGCGCGGAACTCATCGACATGGAGTTTGTGCAGTTCCACCCCACCGGCATGGTTTGGCCTCCCGGCGTGCGGGGCATCCTGGTGACCGAAGGCGTGCGCGGCGAGGGCGGGATCCTCACCAACAACAAGGGCGAGCGCTTTATGTGGAAGTACCTGCCCGACAACCTGCGCAACGAGTACGCCGCTGACGAGGCCGAGGCCAAGCGCTGGGTGGAGGCCACCGTCTCTGGTCACAAAACCAGCGATCGTCGTCCGCCGGAGCTGTCCACCCGGGATAACGTGGCCAAGGCCATCCACCGCGAGGTGCAGGAAGGCCGGGGCAGCCCGCATGGCGGGGTGTTCCTTGACATCAGCTACCAGAACGCTGAGCGGGTCAAGAAAAAACTGCCCAGCATGTACCACCAGTTCAAGGAACTGGCCGATGTGGACATCACCGCGGGCCCCATGGAAGTGGGCCCCACCATGCACTACATCATGGGCGGCGTGCGGGTGGATGCCGAAACGGCCATGACCACCGTGCCCGGCCTCTTTGCCGCGGGCGAGGTGGCAGGCGGCATGCATGGGGCCAACCGCCTGGGTGGCAACTCGCTTTCCGACCTGCTGGTGTTTGGCCGCCGGGCTGGTATGGGTGCTGCCGACTACGTGCGCGCCTTCGACGGCCAGGCCGGCTTCGATGACGCGCAAGTCAAGGCGGCTGCCGATGCCCTGACCGCGCCATTCGACCGCAAGGGCGAGGGCCCCTACGAAGTGCACCGCGCGCTGCAGGAAGTCATGCAGAACAAGGTGGGCATCGTGCGCAACCGGGCCGATCTGGAAAGCGCCGTGGCCGAACTCGACGCCTTGCAGCCGCGCGTGGACAACGTGTCGGTGGAAGGCTCTATCCAGTTTAACCCCGGCTGGCACCTGGCCAACGATCTCAAGTCCATGATCACCGTGTCCCGCGCCATTGCCCGGGCGGCCCTGGCCCGCGAGGAGAGCCGGGGCGGCCACACCCGGGAGGACTTCCCGGAATACAGCCCGGTGTGGTCGAAGCAGAACAACGTCGTCTGGCAGGACAACGGCCAGATGAAACTGCGGCAGGATGCCCTGCCCGAGATGCCCGACGAGCTGAAAAAGCTCTTTAGTGCGGAGGAGGCGAAGTAATGGCGCATGCGACCGGACAAAAGACGGCCACGTTCCGCGTGTTTCGCGGCGATGCCAACGGCGGGGAGCTGAAAGAGTACCAGGTGCCCGTGGAATCGGGCATGGTGGTGCTGGACGCCATGCACTACATCCAGGGCTACCAGTCCCCGGATCTGGCCGTGCGCTGGAACTGCAAGGCGGCCAAGTGCGGCTCCTGCAGCGCCGAGGTGAACGGCAAGCCCACCCTGATGTGCAAGGCCCGCCTGGACCACCTCGATCTCGGCCAGCCGGTGGAAGTGCGTCCCCTGGCCACCTTCCCCACCATCCGCGACCTGGTGACCGACGTGTCCTGGAACTTTGCGGTGAACAAGACCATCAAGCCCTTCACCCCGCCGGATGAAAACAGCGACGCCTGGACCTACTACCAGGAGGATGTGGACCGGGTGCAGGAATTCCGCAAGTGCATCGAGTGCTTTCTGTGCCAGGATGTCTGCCACGTGCTGCGCAACCACGATCGCAAGGACCTGTTCTACGGGCCGCGCTTCATGGTGCGCCTGGCCGGGCTGGAAATGCATCCCATGGACCGGGCCGACCGCGTCCCCTTCATCAAGGACACCGCGGGCGTGGGCCTGTGCAACATCACCAAGTGCTGCACCGAGGTCTGCCCGGAAGAGATCCATATTACCGACAACGCCATCATTCCGCTGAAAGAGCGGGTGGTGGATCGCTACTACGACCCCATGCTGTGGGTGCTGCGCAAGCTGGGCTTCATCCAGTAGCTGCCTGCTTTCGCTTGCCGCATGCGGTCGGTCATGCCTAGCGTTGTTCGTGCTCCACAACCCCGTAACTAATGGGGTTGCGGGTATTGGCCTGCCTGGCGGACTGCTTGGCCTGGTACATCAGGCTATCGGCCAGGGTTTTCATGTCTTCCGCCGAATTGACCCGCTGGGGGTTTTCGCCCCGCCCGCGGATCATGGTCACCACCCCCTGGCTGACGCCCAGCTGGATGGGATGATCCGCCCCCGGCCAGTTGAATCGCTCCCGCTTCACTTCGGCTTTGATGCGGGCGGTGAATTTGTGGGCCCGCCGGTTGGAGGTTTCCGGCAGCAACACCACGAATTCGTCGCCTCCCAGGCGGAACACGGTGCCCTCATCGCCCACCGCCCGTTCCAGTGCCCGGGCGAAACGGCGCAGGGCCTCGTCGCCGGCGTCATGCCCGTAGGTGTCGTTAATGCCCTTGAAGCGGTCCAGGTCGGTCAGGATGAGGGTGAGCGGCTGCCTTTGCTTGACCGCCCGGCAGTAGATGGGGGCGGCCACCTTGTTGAAAAAGGCCCGGTTGGGGATTTGGGTGAGGGGATCGCTGTAAAGCGCCTGTCGGATGCCCTGGATCTGGATTTTCTTGCGCTGTACCCGTCCCTCCAGGCGAGCAACCTGACGGTGGAGGGCTGCATTTTGCTCCTGAACCTGCGGGCAGGGGGAATGCTCCTGCGCCTGGCCGCCAAAATAAAGGCTAGCCATCCGGTGGCCTGACCTGGAAGCGCCTAGGGGCAAAAAACTGCCAAACCGGGCAGCCTGGATGCGGGCGCCCTGGGGGAAGAACGGCGCCATCAACGACGAATGACCCACTTGAATTGCCATGGAAACCATGTGCTTGCTTGCTGACTTTAAATCCCCTGAATATAAAAAAGTGCTCAGGGGGGCAAAAATTCCTGGGTGGGCTGACCGGGGCGGGGGTGTGGTGTCGTTTTTGACGGGAAAATCAGGAGGAGCTGCGGGTTTTGACCGGGATTTTTCGGGGGAGCTTGTGCGCGTTGGGATCCCGCACCGGGTACTTGCCGCCCCGGTGGGGCAGAAAGTCTTCCACCACAAACTTCAGGCTGCGGGGGAATTTTTCCAGCACCGGGAAATCCCGGTCCAGGGTGCGGCCCTGCTTGTGGGTGCCCAGCAGCGAGGCGAAGATTTCCCCTTGCAGGTCGCGGCTATCCAGGGCTTCCAGGGGGGTACACCAGGCTTCCGAGAGCTTCAGGCGGTCGGCATCTGACAGCCGGGCCAGATCCTCGCGGTAAGCCTGCACGAAAGCCTCCTCGTAAGAGACCTTACGGTACAGGTGGTCGATGGCATGGCTCACCTCTTCGGCCAGCGTGCTGTCTACGGGCGGCGCCGGGTGGCGCTCCCCGGTATAGGGGTTTTTGTAGTACTCGGCCACGATGATGTACTTGGTCTCCGGGCTTTGCGGTGGGGTATAGAACAGCCCGACCTCAACCTGGAAGGTATCCGGTGCGGGCGTGGCGGGCTTTCCATTGGCGCCGCGCACCACGATGCGGGGCGGGTTTCGGGAAGGCACCACGGTTTCCACCGTTTCCGCGCAAAAGAACCGGTAGCCGTTCTCTTTCAGCGTGCGCAGCTCTTTGGGGCTGAAGGTTTCCGACAGCACCCGGGCCACCTGCTTGCGGAAACCTTCCGAGACGTCGCCCCGGGTTTCCAGGAGGGCCAGGGTGTCGAAGGTTTGGCGGCTGAATTGATCGCCCGGCAAGGCTCCGAACCGGCATGGGGGGTGGGCCGCTTCCAGGGTAAGGGCTGGTGTGGCGGGGATGCGGGTCAAAAACGCGTTTGCCCGCAGCGATTCCAGGAGCCTCATCAGGCCGCCTTAGGCTTGCCTGGCCGCTGGGGCGGCTTGCAGCTTGGGGTGCGTGCAGGTTTGGCAGAAGTATTGGTTGATGACATCCCGGTAGGTTTGCTCCAGCTGGGCGAACTGGCGGTTGAAGCGGTTGAGCAGCCTGCGCTTTTCCCCGGCGGGGATGAAGGCGCCCCGCACCCCGTTCAGGCTGAGGGTTTTGACCTGTTCCCAGCAGGTAACCACGTGGTTGGCCCACAATTGGGCCAGTTGCTGGGTCAGGGTAATTTTGGACATCATGCGGTTGTCGGTGCTCAGGCTGACGTTGACCCGGTTTTGCAGGAACTGGGGCAGCGGGTGGTTTTCAAAGCCTTGCACGGCGTTAATTTGCACGTTGCTCCAGGGGCAAATTTCCACCGGGATTTTCTTTTTCACGAATTGATCCATTAGTTTGGGGTCGTTGATGAGTTGCAGGCCATGCCCAATGCGATCTGCGCCCAGCTTGCGGGCGGCCTTGATGGAATCCACCCCGGACATGCCCTGGGAGTTGGGGGTTTCGCCCGCATGCACGGTCAGCTTCATGCCGTGCCTTTTCACGTAGCGTAGGGCCTCGGCGTGCTTCAGCACGGTATGCTGCCCTTCGCTGCCGGCGAGATCGAAGCCCCGGATGAGCGAGCCCGGGCGCTTGGCCAGTTCCACGGCCAGCTTGGCGCTTTCCAGCGATTGCTCCGGCGTGCCGGCCCGCTGGGCCAGCACGATGAGACCCACGTTCATGTCAATGCCCCGGGCCTGTCTGGCCCATGCCTGGCCTTCCTTAATGCCGGCCTCAATGGCTTCCACGATGTCTTGCGGGGTGGCCCCGCCCTTGGAAAGGATGCTGCTGCGGATTTCCAGGTACTGCACGTTCTCGTTGGCGGCCTGCTGCACGATGGCCCGGCTGGCCCGGCGGAAGTGGTCCGGGGTTTTTACCTGGGCAGGCACCTTGTAATAGGTGGCCAGGAAGTCGTCGAGGTCGTCATAGTAGTTTTTGAGTATGGTCTGGCGGCGGATTTCATCTTCGGGCATTCCGGACTCCCGCATGAATTGGCGAATCAGGTGAATGGGGGCGCTGCCGGAGAGGTGCATATGCAGCTCCGACTTGGGTACGGCCCGGAACAGACTCATGAGTTGCGGATCGACGCGCGGCACATGGCTTTTTTGCCGACCAAACAAGGCCTGCGCCCGGACTACGTTTTGCCCGCCCCATGGCAGGCCAATCCCCATCGACATTCTGGATCGTTCCCCCTCGGTTAATCCCTCTGAATAGCGCCACCATACCAAAAAGACGCCCCGGCGGCAAGAAACCCATGCGCGGGGCGGGACTGGCCCAACCTTGAATAAACAAGGGCTTTGCAATACAATGGCCCTGTTTGTGAGGACAGTCGAGGGGACACCATGCGCCTGAGTGCTTTGATGCCTGCGCGCCCGCATTTTGGAATGGCGGCGCCCAAACGTTCAGCCGACCTTGAAGGGAAGCTGGCCGGCTACGAGCTGGGCTGGAACCAGTTGATTGCCTGGGATCGCCAGGCTCATCCCGTGCCCGTGCTGGAAACCGTGCGCCTGCCGCAGCTCATGGCCTCCGCCCGGACGTTCCTGCAACGGCAGGCGGCCAGCGGCGCCTCTACGCCGGTGCCCTTCATGATCGGCATGGCGGGCGGGACGGCTTCCGGCAAGACCACCATCAAGAATGAATGGCTCAAAATGTTTCCCCGGCAGGCCAATCGGTTGTTTGGATGGCGTCAGCGCAAGCAGGGGCCTGTTACCGAGGAGATTGAGCTGGATAACTATTACCGGGATATGTCCCGGCAATACAAACAGCTTGGCGGCGAGCGGTTTTTCCGTGAGACCAACCTGGATATCCCGGATACGGTTTCCCTGAACAAGGCGGCCCGCAACCTGGCCCGCCTTAAAAACGGCCAGGCCGTGCGTGCTCCCAAGTATGATTTTAGCGACTGCAGCCGCCGTAAGGGGTACGATCTGAAGGTGCCCGCCCCTTTTGTGGTGGCCGAAGGGTTATTTACCCTGGTACCGGAGCCGTTGCGCAAGCTGTTTGACCTGAAAGTCTTTGTTTCCGCCGATTACGAAACCCGGGCCACCCGCTGGTGGGCCCGCGCCCCGGAGCGCAACCTGGACAACGATGCCGGTCGCGCCATGTTTGAGCGCGGCATGGCCGAGCATGAGCGCCATGTGGAGCCCACCAAGGCCCATGCCGACGTGGTGCTTAACAGCGCCGCGCCGTTGAAGGACATGCGGGACACTTTGCGTCGAATGACCGCCCTGCTGGTCAGGACGTTCACCCCGACAGGTGCGTCCTAAGCCCGGACGCTGTCGGCGGGAGCGGTCTTGGTGGCCGGGATGACGGCGCCCTTAGGCACCACGGTAATGCCGCCCTCCGATACGTAGAAGCCGCGGGCCTCGTCTTCCTCTTTGTTGTAGCCGATGCGGGTGTGCGGGGGAATGTCCACCCCCTTGTCGATGATGGCCCTGCGAATCTTGGCGTGGCGGCCCACGTTCACCCCGTGCATCAAAATGGATTCCTCCACCAGCGAAAAGCTGTTGACCCGGCAGTAGGGCGACAGCACGCAGCGCACCAGGCGCCCCCCGCTGATGATGCAGCCGTCGGAAACAATCGAGTCGGTGGCAAAACCGCGCCGTTCCTCGTCGTTGAACACGTATTTGGCGGGCGGGGCCTGGTAGGAGTAGGTTTTGAGCGGCCAACCCTTGTTGTACAGGTTGAAGACGGGCTTGATTTCCACCAGGTCCATGTTGGCCTCCCAGTAGGCGTCGATGGTGCCCACGTCCCGCCAGTAGCCCCGCTCTTCCTCGTTCTGGCCGGGCACCGTGTTGGTGGCGAAGTCGTACACAAACACCCGGCGTCCCTTTTCAATCATGTTCAGGATGACGTTTTTGCCGAAGTCGTGGGCGGAATCTTCTTTTGCGGCGTCCTCAACCAGCTCTTCCACCAGCACGTCGCGGTTAAAGACGTAGTTGCCCATGGAAGCCAGCGCCCAGCCGGGGCGCCCGGGAATCTCCTTGGGATTTTCCGGCTTTTCCTGCCAGCCGGTCACCCGGAACATGCTGTCCACCTCAATCACCCCGAATTCGCTGGCGTCCTTTACCGGCACCGGAATGGCCGCAATGGTCAGGTCGGCGGACTGGCGCTTGTGGTAATCAATCATTTGCCCCACGTCCATGCGGTAAATGTGGTCGCCGCCGAACACGCAGACCAAATCAGGCATTTCGTCGTAAATCAGGTTGAGGTTCTGATAGATGGCATCCGCGGTGCCCCGGTACCACTCGCTGCTGATGCGCATTTGCGCGGGCACCAGCTCCACGTACTGGTTCAGGAAGGGCGGCATGGGCCAGCAGCGGGCAATGTGCTGGTTCAGCGAGTCCGACTTGAACTGGGTGAGCACTTTAATTTTGTACAACTCGGAGTTGACGAAGTTGTTGATGACGAAATCGATGATGCGGTACTTGCCCCCAAAGGGCACCGCCGGCTTGGCGCGATCAGCCGTCAGGGGAAACAACCGCGTTCCCTGACCGCCGGCCAGAATCATAACCAACACGTTTCTCATAGGGGCCATTGTAACCCAAAGCCATCCCAGGCTAAAGGCAAGGGTACGGATGGCTGCGGGCTAGCGGGCGAGTCCCTTGCCGGCGTTGACCTCCCCAGCCATCCGATCGATTTCCGCCTGCAAGGCGGCCTGGATTTTTCCGCTGAGGGCCTGCTCCACCAGGTCGTCGTCGCTTAGGCGGGCAATCTCCTGGCTGGACAGAAACCGGGCCACGTCAATGGGTTCGCCCACCTTGACGTGCGCGGTCACATGTCGCCAGAACCGGTAAAATGCGGGCTCTTTACCCTGGTTCAGGTCGCGATCAACCTTGAACAGGGTTTCAATCATGCGGTTCGGGTCGCCACCGTCCAGGTAATCCGCCGGGTACATGCTCAGCTGCATGAGCTGGCCCAGGGTGTCGATGTCTTTTGCCCAGCGCGCGTTTTGGGTTTCGTAAGCCTGTTTTTGGGCTTTATCCTGCCGTTTCGGCCAGCCGGTTTTGGGAGTGGCGGCCAGGGCGTTGCGGGCATCGCGGCGTTGGCCGCTGACGGCGCCAATCAACCGACGGGCCCGGATTTCGGTGGTTCCGGAGCGCACCGTGCCCAGGTATTGCCGCTCCAGGCGCTCCAGCACCTGCTGTTTCAGGCTTTCCAGGCGGACGTAGGGATCCCCGTGGGGCTGAACCGCCAGGCCGTATTGCAGTTCCCGCTCCGAGACCATCAGGCCCAGCAGCCGGTGGATACGATCCACGGCGGACATGTCCGGCGTCAGGGGCGGAACGCTAATGCCCCGGGCCTCCAGGCGCGGGGTAATCAGGCGCTCCAGGGCGTCCATGTGCTCAAGGATGCGGCGGGGCAGGTCGCCCTGGTTGTCATAGAAGAAAGCCAGCGGCACCACCTGCACGTTTTTGCCGTTGCGCACCACGCTAATGGCCGTGTGGGCGGCCCCGTGCTTCAGCGGGGTGATCTCCTGGTTGGTCCAGGAGACATGCCCTTCCGGGAAAATCATGAAGGGATACTCCCCGGCCTGCACCACTTGTTTGGCGGTGTTCAGGCTGAGGGACTTGTCCTTGGCCCCCCGGTTCACCGAGAAGATGCCCAGCCGTTGCAATAGCGAGCCGCTCAGGGTGACGGTCTTGCCAAAGGCCCGGCGCTCAAACAGTTCGATGGCCCCAATAGCCACAAAGTTCACCTGGGTCTGGCGGGATAGCTCCAGAATGCTCAGCACGTCCAGCAGGTGGGCGTGGTTGGGGGTGACAATCACGCTGTCGGGCCCTTTGACCAGGGCCCGCAGCCGGTCGCGATCCGCCCTGGAGATTTTCAGCTCGAAGTCCATGGGCCGGGCGCCCAGCCAGTGGGCCAGCTGCTTGGCCGTCCACAGCACCGCCCGGTTGGGCTTGGGCGGATAGAAGCGATCCTCGGGGAAGTCCCGGTTGGCGGGATACAGCGCCCCGAATTGCGGTGCCTGGGTTTGTGCTTGCGGGCGCAGGCCCGACGAATGGATGGTGCCGGCACGTCCGGCGGGAAAATGCAGCATTCCCCGAAACCCCTTATAACCCCTTGCGTTGCTTTACCATACACCAAACATGCCCGGCAATCGATTCGTCGGTTCCAACGCGGTACAATGGGGGCACCATGACCAACCTGATTGAACGCGCCGCCGCCATTCGCCTGGTCGTCCTGGATGTGGACGGCGTGCTGACCGATGGCAAGATTACCTACACCTCGGCGGGGGAGGAGATTAAGGCGTTTAACGTGAAGGATGGCCTGGGCATTTCATCGGCGGTGCGGGCCGGCTTGCAGCTGGCCATCATTACGGCGCGCGAGTCGGTGATGGTAACCCGTCGGGCCAGCGAGCTGGGCATCCAGCATGTGATTCAAAACACCCGCACCAAGCTGCCCGCGCTGGAGGCCCTGGTTGCGGAGCTTGGCCTGGCCTGGCATGAAGTGGCCTACGTGGGGGACGATCTGCCCGATATCCCTTGCATGCAGGCATGCGGCTTGGCTTGCTGCCCTGCGGATGCGGCGCGGGAGGTGCTGGATATGGCCGAGCTGGTTTCAAACCGCAACGGTGGGGAGGGGGCGCTACGGGAAATCCTGGATTTTGTGCTGGAATCCCGTTCGATTGTTTGTCATAATAAAGTAAATATTTCTTAAAGTAACCTTTAGGGAACAGAGGGGCCGGACGATATTTCCCTTGTGGGTAATATTCGGACGGAAGTGACAACCTAGATGCTTGAACACTTGGGACGTTTCTTCAGAAATCCCTTCGCCGCGCAGTCGGGCCAACGCCAAGGCTACCGGCTGGATGGCGCGCAGCTGGAGGGCATGCTGCGCCGAATCGGGGATACGCCTGAAGATCAGCGTCACCCGTTGCAGATGGCGTTTTATGAAAAGCTGCTGAAAAGCATGGTGTTGCTTCCTGTGCCCGCTGGTACGGATGTGTCTTCCGGGGTGCCGCTGATGGCGCTGGAGAACGCCCAGGGTGAGCTGGGCGTACCGGTTTTCACCAGCGAGAACACCCTTTCCCAGTGGATGGGCCATACCCCCGAGTTTGATGGGGAGTACGTGGGCATTCCTTTCCCGGTGCTGTGTGGGCACGTGCTGAAAGCCCGCCTCGATTTCGTGATCCTGAACGTGGCGGGCCCCTATGGCGGGGAAATTGGGCAGGCGGAGTTTTCGTACCTGGCCGAAGGTTTGTTGCCTCCTCCCAATCGCAAACCCGGGGAGCTGAAGATAGAACCCGGCGCCGATATGCGCATTTCTGCCACCAACAGCCTGTCGGAATTTGTCAGTGACCGGCTGCGGGATGTTTTCAGGCATAACGAGCCGCTGATTGACCATGCCTACGTGTTTGAGGTGGCCTTTGGCCCGGAATCCCTGAAGCCGGCCATTGCCATCCGCATGCCCGAGGGAGCCGAGCACGAGTGGGAGGTATCGCTGTGGCCCAACATCCAGGCCGTGCTGCAGGAGATGCTGGATGTCAGCGAGTATGCCAACGTCTTCCTGCTGAACGTCTCGGGCGATCTGGAAGCCACCCTGCGCGGGATGATGCATCCCTTCTATACCCGCCCACAGGACTATCCCGGCGCCAAACGCGCTGGCAAAGACGTCTGAAACGCCCCGGTTACCGTCGGGGCGTTTGACTTAAGAGGCGGTTTCCTCGATGCTTTCGATGTGAATGGCGGAGCGCACCCGCTCGGAGCCGGGTTCCGCGGCGGCATTGGCCCATTGGGCACTATTAAAGCGGTTGGCCCGCTTTTCCAGGCTGTATTTCACCTTCACGCTGCCGTGCTGGCCTTCGTTGACCATGCCAACCAGGCTCTGGATGGTTTCCAGGGCCTGGGTCATAAAGGGGTTGCTGATGAGCGGGTGGTAAACGCTGGTGCTGAAACCGCCGGTCTTACGCAGTCCATCCGCTTGCAGGGGTTTGAGCAGCTCCGAAAAGCGGGTGAAGTGGTCTCCGTGGCCGTCATTGCGAAAGATGAACGTGCCTGCGTTGGCCGCCACGAAGTAGGCGGTTTCCGGGTTGGCCTTTCTTAGCTCCTTCAAGGTCTGGATGGCCAGCGCCTCGTTAAAATACGACGGATGGCGGTACTCCACAAAGGGCCCGGATTGCTTGTGGCGCTCCAGCCGGTAAATTCCCCCGAATTGCACGTTCATAATCCCGCTCCTCTGCTGACTTTCAATAAACCCATTGGCCGGATGCGCGACCCGGTGATGAACGCCCACAGTGTAGCGCAAACATGCCCCGGCATGGCCGGTGGCAGCCGTTTTTGTTACGAACCCCCGGAATTCCGCCGAGCGGCTAGGACACCAGCGTGGGTTTGCCGGGCACCAGGGCCTTGTACTCGTCCAGGATTTTTTCGATGCGGGCCATCTCGGCGTCGTCGGCGGGCACCATGGGGGCCCGGAAGACCTCTTCCATCATGCCCAGGCGGGCCAGGCAGGTTTTGATGACCGTGGGGTTGGGCAGGAAGAAGATTTCCCGTCCCAGGTTCAGTTGCTTCAGGTGCAGCTTCAGGGCCCGCTCTCGATCGCCGGCCTTGGCGGCCTGGATCATCTCCCGCAGCAGGTTGCCGGTCAGGTGCGCCAGCACGCTGAAGGTGCCATGCGCGCCGCAGCTGATCATGGGCACGGTCAGGGTGTCGTCCCCGCACCAGGTGTGCCAGGTATCCGAAGGCAGCTTGGCGGTGATTTCGCTGACCTGGTCCATGTCGGGGTGGCTTTGTTTCACCCCCACGATGTTGGGGCACTGCTCGTGCAGGGCGGCCATGGTGTCCGGGCTCATCAGCACCACGGAGCGGCTGGGGATGTTGTAGATGACGATCTCGGTGTCCACGGCCTGGGCGATGCGCCGGAAGTGCTCCATCATGCCGCGCTGGGAGGGCTTGTTGTAGTATGGCACTACCACCAGCAGGCCGTCCAGCCCCAGGGAGGCCATCTTGCGGGCTTCTTCCACGCTTTTTTCGGTATTGTTGGAGCCCACGCCGCTGAGGATCTGCACGTTCTTTCCGCGCACGGCGTTTTTCACCACCTTCGCCAGCTCCATCTTTTCGTCAAAGCTCAGCGTGGGGGCTTCCCCGGTGGTGCCGTTGACGAGAATCCCGTCGCAGCCGTTGTCGGCCAGATAGACGGCCAGCTGCTCGGCCCGCTCAAAGTCGATGGATTCGTCCCGCTTGAAGGGCGTCACCATCGCGGGGATGAGTTCTGCGGTTAAGTTGGGCATGGGCGTTACCTCTGTCTGTCACTAAAACCTAGACCGGAACCGTTTGGCGCTGGGCCTGGGGCTTGACCCAGCCGTTGCGGGCAATGACTTCCGCCAGGCGCACGGCGTTCAGCGCGGCGCCGATGCGCAGGTTGTCGGCCACCACCCACAGGTTCAGGCCGCGCTCCGGGTTGGAGGTATCGCGGCGGATGCGGCCCACGTACACCGGGTCCTTGCCGGTGGCTTCCACCGGGGTGGGAAAGTCTTGCTGGCGCTCCCGCACCACCACGTCCGGCACTTTCTTCAGCACGGCAATGGCTTGCTGGGGGGAGACCGGCTGGCGGAAATCCAGGGTGGCCGCCTCGCTGTGGCCCACCATCACCGGCACGCGCACTGCGGTGCAGGTCACTTTCAGGTCCGGGCGGTGCAGAATCTTGCGGCTCTCGTTTACCACCTTAATCTCTTCCTTGGTATAGCCGTTGGTGGCGTCGTCGCTTTCCACGAACTGGTCAATCTGGGCCACCAGGTTAAAGGCGATGGGCCGGGCAAACACCCGGGCCTGGGGCGCCTCGGCCTCCTGCCGGGGGCCGGTGGGCTGGCCGTCCATCATGGCGAACACGTCGCGGGTGGTGTCCAGCAGTTCATCCATGCCCTCCTTGCCCGCGCCGCTGACCGACTGGTAAGTGCTCACAATGGCCCGCTCCAGCCCGAAGGCTTCGTCCAGGGCCTTGAAGACCGGCATCAGCTGCATGGTGGAGCAGTTGGGGTTGGCGATAATGCCGTTGTGCCAGGCGCAGTCCTCGTCATTCACCCCGGCCACCACCAGGGGCACCTGGGGATCCATGCGGAAGCAGCTGGTGTTGTCGATGACCACGCAGCCCCGCTTCACCGCTTCGGGCACCAGCTTTTCGCTGACCGAGCCGCCCGCCGAGGCCAGCACGATGTCCACCCCCTCGAAGGCTTCCGGGGTGGCCTCTTCTACGGTCAGTTCCTCGCCCATAAAGGTGACGATGGAGCCCGCAGTACGCTTGCTGGCCAGGGGTTTCAGGCGTTTCACCGGAAAGTTGCGTTCTTCCAGAATCTGCATCAGGTGGGTGCCGACCAGCCCGGTGGCGCCCAACACGGCTACCACGTAGCCATCGGCTTGGGGTTGAGAGGATGCCATATGTGTAATCTCCTGTGAAACAGCGTAAAACCCGAGATTGAGGGTTTCATTATAACCGAAAGGCCCCTGTTTTCGTACAGTAGCGCATTAAACGCATGGGGCCCCGACGGCGCGGGCAATAAAAAACCCCTCTTCTTTTGGAAAAGGGGGTTATTTTTGTTAGAAAAGTCGTTTGTAGAGATGATTTTCAGACGCTTATGAAGAGCCTGGGCAGTGGCCCGGCGGTTATACCGCCTTGCTGAATTGCAGAACCTTGCTGCTTTGCTCCAGATCGTATGCTTCCAGGGCCGGCAGCTCTTCGTAGAGCTCGCCCAGGATGAACTCGGCCACCCAGCGGAGACGCGGGCGGGCGGCGTTGCGCACGTAAAATTCCTTGATTTCCTCGACCGCCGGCTTGCCGATGCGAATCAGCGCCATCGCGCACACGGATTTGACGGTCTTGTTGGCCGACTTCAGCCCCTGCACCAGGTAGGGCACGGCGGGGGTGCCAATGCGGGTCAGCAGGTTCTCGGCCTTGTTGGCGTTCACCTTGTCGGCGTCTTCCAGCGACTCAATCAGAAACTCAATCAGCTCGTGGAGTGAAACGGTCTGGTTTTCACGGTTGAAGCTGAAATCCTTGTTCCAGATCAGGTGGAACTTGATGTTGTCGAGACTCAGGGGTGACGATGTCATTGATCTTAACTCTCCACGTCGTCGAGCTGATTTGATTACCTAAACTTATACTTGATTTTTGGAGGGGGGGCAATTTGCCCAATGCGTGCCAGCGTACCCAAAAAGCGCCTGAAAAAACATTTTCTTTAACTCGTTTTTTAAGAAAATGATCAGCTTTCGGCCCGGGGTAGGCGAAAATGCATTGATATACGGCGGATTAAGCCTTTTTCGCATGGCCCCCGATTGTTAAAGATCGCCCGCCGTCTTTATCTTCTCCGCCCAAAAAACTAACCTCTCCTTAATCGATTTTTTAGAGGTTCTTTATATGTTCTTAATCTGAAAGCCCGTCCATCCACAGGACAATCAAGACAGCAGCAGGGTAACGGCGTCCCCCGGTTTGGCCCCGGTTACATGGGCGGCGCTGGCCTGGCACTTGCTGATTTCCAAGGTGCCTCCGCTGGAGGGGATGACAAACAGGGGGGCATCCTCAAAGCCGCCCCCTTCGGTGTAAGAGAGGGCCAGGCGGCTGTGGAAGGGTTCCGCCGTGCCCAGGCCTACCCGCAGGTTTTGCCCGGGGGTCAGCCAGGATGAGGGAATGTTGGTGATCAGGTTTCCGAAAATATCGCTGTGCACAATTTGTCCCACCAGGGCGGTGCCGTCCGGGCCCGGACGGCGGGTGGGCTCATGCCAGTCCAGCATCTGGAACTCCCGGGTCACCGGGCCAATCAGGTTCAGGAAGTCGTCCAGGTAGCGCCGGCTGAGGGCGTTGGCCAGATAGGCCGCGGTGGGCGCATAGATATCCCGCCCGTGGAAGGTCTGGCTGGCCGGGTTGAAGATGGACTGGTTCTCAATGCGGCGCACGTGCAGGTTTTTGCCGGCCCGCTGAAACACCGGGGTCAGCAGGCCGTTATCGGGGGCCACGAAGAACTGCCATCGATCCGGCCAGATGGCCAGCAACTTGGCTTGCGCCGGATGGCCAACATTCGGGTCCACCACGCAGCAAAACACACTGTCGCGTGGAAAGTAAGGCACCGCGCTGCCCAGCACCCAGGCAGCATGCCAGATGTTGTGCCGATCGACGTCGTGCGAGAGATCCACAATGGAGACCGGCCCCTTCAAAATGCCGTGGATGACCCCCTTCATCACCCCCACAAAGCCGTCCCGCTGGCCAAAGTCGGTTAGCAGGGCAATGAGGGGCGTTTGTAACGAAGTGCCGAGTTGCGCAACATTCATTTGAAACGGGCCCTTAAACGGTCTAAGATGGGGACTATCATAGAGGAAAAGCCCGCCGCTTCAAACCGGCAGTCCCGGGCGGGCGGGAGAGGTTAGACCCACCCCGTGAGCATCTCGCTGTACTACGGTGATGAGGAATACCTGCTGTCGCAGGAGGCCCGGCGCCTGCGACAATCCGTCATCAACCCCGAAATGGGCGGCCTGGGCTATAAGCTGCTGGAAAAGCCGGACATTGGCGAGGTGCTGGAGACCATTGGGGCGGTCACCTTCAACCTGGGCGGGAAAACCCTGATCGAAATCCGCGATTTCGACTTCCTGCACAAGGCCGCCGACAGCAGCGCCGATGAAAAGCAGCTGGCCGAGCTGTGCGAGTTGCTGGCCCACCACGACGAAGGCAAGCATATCTTCTTCTATAGCACCAAGGTGAACAAGACCGTGAAGTTCGCCAAGTGGCTGACTTCCGGCAAAAACGTGCCGCTGGATCTGAAAGAGTTCAAGCAGTTTCCCTTCTGGAAAACCGATGATGCCGTGCAGGCCGTGCTGCAGGAGTGCCGCAAGCAGGAAATCGCCATCCAGCCCCAGGCGGTGGCCATGCTGGTGGAAAACCTGGGGGTGTCCATCCGCCCGGTGATGAGCGAGATTGAAAAACTGGCCGTCTTTGCCGGCAACCGCCCGGTGACCCCCGCCGATGTGCAGATCCTGTCCAGCCACAACGAAAACACCTTCCAGATGCTGGGCGACTGGCTGCATGACCGCGAGCGGGCGGAAGTCTTCGCCACGTTGGACGAATTGTTCCTGCGCCAGCACCCCATGCAGCTTTTTGGCCTGACCCAAAGCTGGCTGGGCGGCATCTTCCAGATGCGCTACTGGCAGCAAATGGGGTTTTCCGAGCAGGAAATCGCCGATCGCACCAAAAAGCACCCCTTCAAGGTCAAAAAAGACCTGCAGGAGTTCGGGCGCATTCCCTTCCGCCGGCTGGAGCGGCTGAAGTCCATGGCCACCGAGCTGGAGTGGAAAATGAAAACCGGTGAGCTGGAAGGCCGTCTGGCCTTTGAAATGCTGATGGGAGCCTGAACGCATGCACGCCGTTGCCCAAGCCGAGCGCCCGCTGGCCCACCGCTTTTTCAAGGAAGCCCTGGAAAACCAACGCTTGGCGCATGCCTACGTGTTAAAAGGGCGCGCCTACGGGGAAATGTATCGCCTGGCCCTGTGCATTGCCCAGGTGCTGAACTGCCAGAACCCCCCGTCTGCCGGCGAGGCATGCGGCGAGTGCACCGACTGCAAGTGGATTCTGAACAACTCGCACCCGGCGGTCACCACCCTTTCCCGGCTGACCTACCAGGTGTCGGAAACCGGCGAGGATCTCGACCCCGAGGCCCTGGAAAAGCTGGCCAAAAAGGCCACCACCCCCACTCAAATCAAGACCGAGCAGATTGAGCGCCTGCTGGCCCAGCTGGGGCTGTCCTCCAAGCACAAGCGGGTCATTATTTTTACCGACGCCGAGGAATTGCCGGCCAGCATGCCGTCCGATGTGGTGGCCCCCTACGAATGGCGCGCCCTAAAGGCCAACGAGGACAAGAGCTTTCACATTCGTCCCCTGGAGCGCAAGCTGTTCAACGCGGCCTCGGCCAACCGCTTCCTGAAAACCCTGGAAGAACCGTTGCCCAACACCCTGTTTTTCTTTATTGCCGAAACCGAGGAGCAGTTGCTGGAAACCATCGTCTCCCGCTGCCAGGTGATCCCCTATGCCTCGGCCTGCACGGCGGCCTATGGGGCGGTGCCGGATGTTTACCAGGCCTGGTTGGAGGGATTTATCCTGGGCTTTCGCCGGGGCATGCCGGATGTGTACCAGGCCGCCGGCGAGTTTGAGCAGTTTTTCGTGGCCGAACAAGGCCTCAGCCTGGAGCAGGCGCTGGAGCTTTTCCAGCTGTACCTGCGTTCCCGCTTTTTGTACGGCACCCCGGATGCCGCCGCCTTTGCCCGCTACCGGGCCGCCCAGTTGCCCCTGGATGAGGCCATCCGCATGCTGCGGGCCAAAACCAACGAGGCCCAGGTGCTGCTGGCACTGTTTCTGAACCTGCGCGAGCCGCTGGCCATGCTCTAGGCCGGTTCGCCCCTGCTTTTGCCGTTCCCGCGGGCCGGGCGGCCGGTTGTTTAAAAATCCTTCACAAAGCTGACACAAAAATCTGAATGTTTGTTTTTATGCAAACACAGGGTGAGACCTAGGCTGGTAAACAACTTCAAAGAGAATGAACCCCGAAGAGGCTGGGTTAGACGGGGTTTTACTTAACGCTGGGTTGAACGATCAGGGCACGATAGGGAACAATAAGGAGTACTGGGGATGGAACGGAAACAGCAAAAGACTTCGATTATTCTGAAATACAACAAGCGCCGCTTTGACGGGGGCAGCGAGGTGGAGCAGATCCGCCAGATCGAATACAAGCAGGCGGTGGCTCAGCTGGACAAGCTGTACAATTCGCAACCGCAGCCCGAACTGGCGGGAACCAGCGCGCTGGCCCCCCGGCTGAGCGCTCCCGCGGTGGCCCCGAGCCTGAACCCGGTGCTGCCGGCCAGCCAGCCCGTGGCCGAGCCGCTGCCCGAGCTGAACGAACTCAATCCGGTCAACGAACTGACCGCGCCGCCGCTGCCGGAGGAAACCCGCCACCAGAAACGCCTGAAGCGGGTGCAGGAAGCCCTGCTGATGGGGCCGCTGGAGCTGTGCGTGGGTATGGTCGGCATGCTGACCGCCCTGCTGGCCCTGCTGACCTTCAGCCGCATGAAAAACGAAAAGCTGGTGGGCCAAAGCAAAGCCATCTTCAAGGATTGCCTGAAGACCTTCAACAAGGGGCTTCTGGACACCGTCGCCGCACCGGTGAAAGCACTGAAAGCTGCGGTAAAACCTTAATCGTTCCTGATCTCAGCACCTGCTATCACCCGTCTTGCCCAAGGCGGGTGATACGTTTTTAAGGGGCTGTTTTGGGTGTAAATGCTTTGGCAGTGCGGTGTTCTGGAATGAGTGCCAGGGAGGCCCTTGACAGGAGCCTTTTCTGCCTGGGCTCTGCGGGGGAAGCCCTCCCCTGTGGGAGGGGTGGCCTGCTGCTTGTTTTTTAAATTTTTCACCCCCCCGGGTGATGTATCGAGGTGGGATGGATTATATATTGAAAATATAAGAGAAGTTTGAGCAGTACGAACTGACAGATTTTCCTGAGTAGTCAAGTTGTGTAGTCCAATGTAAGAGGGATAGAAGCATGATTAAACAATTCGTGGCGCTGCAAGTTTGGATGGCCTCCCGCAAGAAGCGCGAAAAAGGTCAGTCACTGGCTGAATACGGCCTGATTCTGGCCCTGGTGGCGGTGTTCTGTATCGCGGCCCTGCAATTGCTGGGCGGCAGCATCACCACCATGTTGAACAACCTGTCCGGAGCCATCAACCAGGTGGCCGCCGGCCCCGGGATGGGCGGCTAGACCCCGATTTCCAGAAACACCAGGCGGGTTCGCCCTGCCTGGTGTTTTCGTGTCCGCGCCATCAGAGCCTGCTTGCATGAAAACCCTTTCCCGCACCGTCCGCCATCGTTGCCCGGGGGTATCCCTGCCGGAATACGCCCTGATCCTGGCCTTGGTCACGGTCTTTTGCCTGGTGGCGCTCAGCTTTTTCGGTCAATCTTTCAGCAACTTCTTTTCAGCCGCCGCCAACGTGGTGACCACCAACGTCAACCAGGCGGTGGGTTTTGGCATGGGCGGAGGCTGAGCACCTGCGGGCCGGAGGCGCGTTATTTTGGGGGAAGCCATTTGTCTGCATCCGTTTGACAAGGGGTCCGCTTTGAAACTATGATGATTGCACCCAAACCCGTGTCGGGGTGGCGGAACCGGTAGACGCGCACGTTTGAGGGGCGTGTGGAGCAATCCGTGGGGGTTCAAGTCCCCCCCTCGACACCACTTTGGCCCAGGCAGGAACGTGGGGTGGGGCAAGCGCAGGCCAAAAAAAGACGACCGCATTGGAACGGGCCGTCTTTTTAAGTTGGGAATAGTGTTGTGGGCGCTAGTCCTTGGGGTTGCCTTGGCCAATCAGCAGCTTGTTCAGGGCAAAGGCGGCCACGTTGTTGCCACTGGCGGCACCATTAATGGTGGTATGCGACACCTTGCCCTCGGCGTTCACCGTGCAGGTATAGGTGACCTGGGTGGTGGTGTGTGGACGGGGCGCGGTGAAAGTCAGCCCGCCATGGCGGCCAAAGGCAATCCCCGGATTCGTCTCGGTGCCATCTTTAATTTTGTCCAGTTTTGCCAGCGCCCGCTCATCCAGGTGGTCGGAACTTTTCCGGGCGCCAAACCGCGCGGCGGTCGCTGCAAAATAGGTGCTTCCAATCATGGGAATCTCCTTGTCAGGGGCTAATCGAAGGTGAAGGAGGGTGATGGGATCTTGCCTGCCCGGGGGATGCCCCAGGGTGTCAGGGAAGACTTCCTGAAAAACGCGGCTGAAGCTTTCAAATTGATCCCCGCAAAGGCGTGTTTTCTCAATTAAAGCTTGGCCTGGTTTGGCCGACAGTTTCCATGAGAAGACGTTGGTAGGAAGCGCACGGTATGTCCACAGCCCACCCGCAGGCCCCGGCCTCGCCCGCCGGCATCTGGTTTTTCAGCCCCTGGCTGGATATGCTTTGCCTGGGGGGCTTGTCCATTGCGGCCTTCGTGCCTTTCCTCTTGCTGGGCGTGACGGGGGATGCCTCCGATGCCCTCATCAAGCTGACCGTGGCCGGCAACGTGCTGGTGAATTACCCGCACTACGCCGCCACCTATTACCGGGTGTACCCCAGACCGGATGAAGTGCGTAAATACCGATTTGAGGCGATTGTGGCCCCCGTTATCCTGGCCATATTGTGTACCTTTGGGGTGATATACCACCAAACATGGCTCCCTTGGCTGGTTCTGGCGTATATCAGTTATTCGGGCTGGCATTATTCCGGCCAGGCCTTTGGGGTGGCCATGATTTTTGCGGGCAAATCCGGCTTGCGGCTGAACGGCTGGGCCCGACGGGCTCTGGTGTGGCCCATCTACCTGGCCCTGTTTTACGCCCTGGCCTGGATGCATACCCCCGGCCACAAGCCCATGGCCATGTTTGGCATTACCCTGCCCGTGCTGGGCTGTCCGCCGGTGCTGACCCAGGCGCTGTTTGTGCTGGTGTGCCTGTCGCTGGCAGGCTATGGAGGGCTCACGCTATTTGCCCGCAAGGTGTGGGGCAGGCCGGTGCCCTTTGCGGTGCACATGATTCTGGCCGCCCATCTGGTGTGGTTTGCCTTCAGCAGCCACCATCCGGCGTTTTGGGTGGTGGTGCCCTTTTTTCATTGCCTGCAATACCTGGTGGTGACCGTTTATTGCGATTACAAGGAGTGGCTGAAATCCGACGGGGAAGCTGTATCGGCCATGGCGTACCTGCGGAGCCGACAGTTTGGTCGATATTATCGCACCCAGGCCCTGGTGGGAGCCGCCCTGTTTTTGGGTGTGCCCATCCTGCTGACCCTGGTCGGCGCCGGCAGCTTTGGCCTGATGAGCGCGGTGATGACCTGCTTCCTCAACCTGCACCATTTCATCCTGGACGGGGCTATCTGGAAGCTGCGCAAGCCTGAGGTTTCCCGGGCCCTGCACCTTGAAAACCCCGGCGAACAAGCTGCCGCCTGAGCTTTGCCTAGCCCGCCCCTGCTGCCCCGGCGGCCTGAATTTGTCGCACCGCCGCCCGGATTTTCATTTCCAGCAGTGTTTCCCCCAGCTCCGCCGAGGCCAGGCCGGGGTTGCCGCTGACCCCCAGGGTGGCGAAGGTTTTACTGTCCCCTTTTTGACGCAGGGCCTTGCGGATGCCTTCCGGGTAGACCCGCCATAGTTCGGAGGTGTCCCGCATGCCGGCATGCTCGCCAATGTCGGCGGGCGACTTGCCCGAAAGCAGCAGGCGGGCGTTTTGCCCGTTCTTGTAGTAATAATCACCCACCTGCATCACCAGTACGCCGTCTTGGCGCCATTCGCGGCTCAACTTCTCGGCTACTTTGGCCTGGGCGGCCTGGCTCCAGCCATGATCGCCCACAAAGCAGATTTTTTTGAACCCATGCTGTTTCAGGCTGCGGGCGGCGGCTTCCAGGATTGCTTCAAACGCGGGCTCCGGCAGGCTAATGCTGCCTGAAAAACGCATGTGGCTGCTGGGAGGCTCGATTTCGCCGGCGGGAGAATAGGGAATGACCGGGGCCACCAGCGTGTGGCCGTTCAGTTCGGCGATGCGGCGGGCGGTATAGCGCACCACATAGTTGTGCTTGCCCAGCACCATATGGGGGCCGTTCTGCTCCAGGCCCCCGGTGGGCACAATCACCGTGGTATCGCCCTGGGCAATGCGCCCTTTAACCTCCGGCGAGGTCAGCTCCTCCATCATCACGCTGCGGGGGTCGTATTTCACCACCGGCCCGGTGCACATCCAGGCCAGCCCGGCGGTAAACATCAGCAAAATCGCCACCGGCACCGGGTCAATCGTTTTCAGCTGGGCCCAAATCCTGGCGAAGGGCCTCAGGTACAGGGTGGCCACGGAGTGGTAGGCTTTGTGCTCCCCCTCCCGGTTCAGGCCGAATTCCAGGTGCTCCCGCCCCTGGGGCACGTACAGCGTGCCGAACATGCGGTCCCAGAAGGCAAAGATGAAGCCCATGTTCTTGTCGAAGTGGCGGGGATCGGTGCTGTGGTGAATCTGGTGCTGGGCGGGGCTGATGAACACCTGGTCGGCCACCGGCCCGTAATCCACCCAAATGTGGGAATGGCGCAGGTTGTAGCCCACAAAGTAGAAGGCAAACAAGAGCAGGTTCAGGTTGAATACCGAAATCATCCCGAAAGGCCCGGCCACCAGGGATTGAAAGATGCCATCCACCAGCCCGGTCACGGTCATGCTGAAAGCCAGGGCCAGCAGGTCGTCAAAGGGATGCATGCGGTACACCGTGATGGGAGTCAGCACCTCGGCAGAGTGGTGGGCCTTGTGAAACTCCCACATCCACGGAATGCGGTGCTGCAGATAGTGGGCGTAAAATACCGCAAAGTCCCCCACCAGGGCCAGGCACACGGTGTACAGCAGGCTCACGGCAATGGGGCTGGGGGCAAACACTTCCGGCACCTTCCACAGCAGGCACAAATCCTGCACCGCGCTGGAGATGACCGGCGAAATGGCGGCGGTCAGGGGAAAAATGACCAGAAACAGCACCAGGCTGTTGAGGATGAAATACTGATAGTCCACCCAGGCCGAGGGATGGCCATACACCGAGCCTGGAAAGGCATAGGAAAAAAATCCGCCCAGGCTGAGCGGCTTGGCCCGGGGCATGCGCAGGTAAGCCACCAGGGCAATCACCAGCGCCGAGCCCAGGTAAAGCCAGAAAATCCGCTCGCCTCCCAGCAGCGGAAACAGAAACGGCCTGAAAGCCGCCTCCACCAGGGTTTTTATGCCTTCCACGGTTTCAAGCATCCAGCCGGGCCCGCCTGTTGCTTACGTTGCTCTGGGGTGCGATAACCCGATTCTACCGTTTTTTTGTGGCGGGCGCCTTCTGCATCCGGAGGATGTCAGGGCTGGAACAGAGCAATCGGCCAGCCGTTGGCCGCCGCTAAGCGCAACAGCTCCCGGGGCAGGCGGATGGGGTCGCCGGTCTTTTTCTGGCGGTAATACAGGGCCCGGATGTGGGGGCGCACGGCCAGCACCACCGGGTTGGGGACTTCGGCGGGGTTGGGCTTGTCCGGTTGCAGCCGGGCGGCCCATAGCCGGGTAAAGGCGTCCTGCTGGGTTTGCCCGCTGACAATCTGCCGGTAGGCATGATCGGTATCCAGCAGGGCGGGGCGGGCATCCGTGGCGCCGGCGCCCAGAATCGCCCGATCCCCGGCGTAGGCCACATCCTGGGGGTCTACTTCTACCAAAAAGCCGTAGGGCAGGCGGCTGTGGGCAAAGTCAGCCGGCTTCCACAGGTGCAGCTGATGGAGCGTGTGGTCGAACATCCCGTCTTGCAATCGATTTCCACGGCTGGTGAGGGCATCCAGGTTGGCGTCCCGGGCGTCCATGGCCAGCCAGGGAGTTTTGTCCCCGCTGGGCGGACGGAACACGAAAACCCCCTCCCGCATGGCCAGCCCCACCCGGCGATACGAGAATGCCATGCCTTGCAACAGGGCGTCCAGGCTTTCGTCAAGGCGGCTGTTCAGGTCGGTGCGCTTTTGCCACAGCGCGGCCAGCACGGCCAGGGGATCCTGATGGGGCACCACGAAGTCCTGGGCGCGGTTGCGTCGGATGCGGGCATCAATCATGCCGCCATAGTCCCGCAGACGCCCGGCAATTTCCGGGGTAAACCAGGCACTGTCCCTTTTTACGCTGCGGATGTCGCCTTCGGTCAGGGCTTGCAGCATGACCAGTTCGGCAGGCGTGGGGATGAGGGCGGCAAGCTGCTCCAGCTGGCCCTCGTCCGGGGGCTTGGGATTGCGGGTGCAAAGGGTGCCCAGCACCTGGTGGTAGAGAATCAGCCGGCACACCGTGGCGGTTTCCTCCGGGCTGAACCCCAGCGCAGGGAGCACTTGGGCGGCAATCATCTCCGACTTGGCCGGGTGCGGGCGATCTACGGCAATCAGGCAATGCAGGTTTCCCGGCCCGGTTTCCTTACCGATATCGTGCAACAGGGTGGCAAACATGGCCAGGCGCTGCTCCCGGGGGCTGAGCTGCTGGAAATAGGGCGAGCGGCGGGCATGCATGACCGCATTCAGGGAGTGTTCCGCCAGGTTAAAGTGCTGATCGCTGTGTTGCACGTTGTCAAAGCCCACCAGCCGGCCCCATTCGGGGATTAACCGCACCAGTTCCCGGCTGCGGCTCATCTCCCGCAGGGGTTGCGGGGTTTCGTCCAGCAGGGCGGCCTCCAGCTTTCGCAGCAGGGCCGGGTTTGCCGGGGGCCGGGCGGCCATGGCGGGCAGAATGCGGGTGAGCAGGGGCACAATCTGGCGCCGGGTGGCCAGCCCGTCTGCATCCTGAAAGGCGGAGTCGGGTTTCCATGTCTGGCCCGTCACAAATTGCAGCCAGTGGATGCGCAATTGCCGCTGCAACTGCCAGGATAGCTCCGGCTGGCCGTTGGCGGGATTCATGAAGCGGGAGAACACGGCCAGCAGTTGGGCCTGCAGCTGGCGTTGCCGGCGTCCCGGCGCCGCCTTGGCCAGCCGCCCGCCCGGGCGGAGGGTACCAAAATACAGATCGCATAGAACCAGCAGCGCGTTGCTTCTGGCTGTCATGGAGGGCGGTTGCCAGGCGGTGGTTTCCAGGGCCTTAATCAGTTTTTCCCGGGCCCGGTGGTTGTCCAGGCGCATGAACAAATCCGTAAACGGGGTGTGGAAGCTGTCGCGTCCCTTGATGCGGGTGAGCACAACGTAATGGGGGCTTTGCAGGACGGCCAGGAAGCGATCCGGGCTATCCAGCCGGCTGGCCCGGGAGATTTCTTCAATCAGCCGCGCAGTGGGGGCCTGCTCTGGGGTAAGGGCGACCTCCTGGTACAGGGCTTCGTAGGGCTTTTGCCCAAAGTGAACCCGATCCGGGCGCGGCAAGGCTGCGCGCAGGGAAGCATGCCCACGGGGCTCCCCGCCCCAGGGCGCAGGGCTGCGAAGCGGCCATCCAGGCAGGCGGGCGCGCGACAATTCCAAACCCAACCTCAAAGTCCCCCAATGTCAGGTCTCAACAAGGGCCATTGTACAATAAACAGCCCTGGTTTCAACTTGCGGGGGCGGCGGGAAAACGCCTGGTCTTCCTCTAGCCCTTGAGCGACAAGGAGGCAGACCGCACTTCGGTTTGCGGCCAGGCCTTGATTTCCTCGGTCAGCGGCTTGATGGTGGGCCTGAGGGTTCGCAAATGGCGCCACCACTGGCTTATGGGGGAACCCTCCTGGTGGTTGAGTTTAAATAAGGTTTCTTTGGCGGGATCCACGTAGATTTCGGGCCAGGTCTTTTTGGCCTCGTAAAAGCGCGATTCCCGCATGGCCCTGGTCAGCTCGCCGTCTTCCAGGTTCCCTACCAGGCGTTCCCCATGGGGCCCCTGCAGGTAGACGTTGGCGTGATGGGTCAACGCCTGGGTTTTGGCGGTTTCAATGGTTTGGGTTAACCCGCTTCGCATCCATTTCAGGGCGTTTTGCGGGGTGATGTTTCTCCAGCTGCGGCCCGTCAGGCCCTGGGCGTCAATCGGCAGGCTTTGCACCGCTTCCAGGGCCTTTACGGCAGCGGCCCGGCTTTCTTCGGTGGCTCGGGTGGCGGGGTTATCCAGCATGTCGGCCAGGGCGCCCACTGCCGGGGCATGCCCCAGGCTGTAGGTAATCTGCAAGGGAAAATCGGGGTGGGCCATCTCTTCCAGGCTCAGGCCGTTTTGAATGTTATGCACGGTGAGCTGGATTTCGTCTCGCCCAATGGCGTTCCCCTTGGATGAAAAGGCTGCCCAGCTGACGCGGTTGGAATCCGGCGTCACGTACAGGCCCAGTCCCTGAAACTTGGGCCCCATGGCGGTGATGGACATATCAGTATCCCCTTCTCTATTCACACACAGTCGGTGATGACAGTGATTATGGTTTCAACCAGTGTAACGTCTCGTTGTAGATGGCCTCCCAGTCGATGCCGTACTCCTTGAACAGCAGGCCGGGATCCCCGCTTTGCCCGAAGCGGTCCTGGGTGCCCAGGCGACGCACCGGGGTGGGGTGATGCTGGCTGAGTTCCTCGCAGACGGCGCCGCCCAGGCCGGCAATGACCTGGTGGCTTTCGGCGGTGATGACTTTGCCGGTTTTGCGGGCGCTGGCCACAAGCGTTTCGGTGTCGAACGGCTTGATGAAGACCACGTTTAGCACTTCGGCGTTGATGCCATGGTCTTTTTGCAGGCGCTCGGCGGCCAGCAGGGCATGGTAAACGGTTTCGCCGGTACCCACCAGGGTGATGTCCGCACCCTCGCGCTCCACCCGAATCTTGCCGGGCTCCAGGCGGTAGCTTTCGTCATGGATGATGGGGCAGTTGGGGCGCACCAGCCGAATGTAGACCGGCCCCACGTATTCCGCGGCCCAGCGCACCACGCGGTCGGTTTCCACCGCATCCGAGGGCACCACCACGGTCATGCCGGGAATCACCCGCATCAGGGCGATGTCTTCGATGCTCTGGTGGCTGGCCCCGTCCTCGCCCAGGCTAAGGCCGCTGTGGGTGGGGGCGATTTTCACGTTCAGGTTGCTGTAGCACACCGTGTTGCGAATCTGGTCCCAGCCCTTGCCGGCGGCAAACAGGGCAAAGGTGCTGCAAAACGGGATTTTTCCGGTGGTGGACAAGCCGGCGGCGGTATTAATCAGGTCTTGCTCGGAAATGCCCTGGTTAAAGAACCGCTCGGGGAACTTGTCGGCGAACATCTTGGTTTGGGTGGAGCAGGCCAGATCCGCATCCAGCACCACGATATCGGGGTTTACGGCGCCCAGGGCGGCCAGGGTTTCCCCGTATTGGTTCCGCAGGGCTTTCTTTTCCGGTTTTTCAAGGTTGATGGTGGCCATAATGTCTACCTCAAAGTCTTACAACTGGGCTTCCAGCTCGGCGTGGGCGGCCACCAGTTCGCTGTGGGCCATTTTGTACTGCTCTTCGTTGGGGGCCTTGCCGTGCCAGCCGGCCTGGTTTTCCATAAAGCTGACCCCCTTGCCCTTCACCGTGTTGGCGATGATGGCGGTGGGGCGATCGGTGGTTTCGGCATAGCGATCGGCCTGCTTCAGGGCCTCCTGGATTTGCGGGTAGTCGTGGCCGTCGATTTCAATCACGTTCCATTCGAAAGCCGCGAACTTGGGCCCCAGCTGACCCAGCCGCTTGATTTTCTCGGTATCCCCGTCGATTTGCAGGTGATTGCGATCCACGATGGCCGTCACCCGGCTGACTTTATGGTGCGCGGCGCTCAGTACGGCTTCCCACACGTTGCCTTCCTGGCATTCCCCGTCGCCCATCAGCACAATCACGCGGGAGTTGATGCCGTTTAGCCGGTTGCCCAGCGCCATGCCTACCCCGCAGGAGAGCCCCTGGCCCAGCGAGCCGGTGGAAATGTCGCAGCCCTTGATGTAGCGCGACGCCGGGTGGCCCTGCAGGTTGGTGTGAATCTTGCGCAGGGTGCCCAATTCCTCCCAGGGAATGTAGCCGGCCTGCATGAGGGTGGCGTAATAGGCGGGCGCCCCGTGCCCCTTGGACATGATGAAGCGATCGCGCTCGGGCCACTGGTCGTTGGCGGGATCCCACTTCAGGTGGGCGAACCAGATGTTTACCAGCAGGTCGATGCAGGATAGCGAGCTGCCCGGGTGGCCGGATTGGGCCTGGTAAATCATGTCGATGATGTCGATCCGCAGCTTGGCGGCCAGCTTCTTCAGCTCAGGGATGTTCAGGCTGCAAGGGCCGGTGGTTTCGCGGGACTCGGATTGGGTGCCTTGGGAAGGTAAAGTCATCATGGGGTCTGCCGCTCGTTGCTTCAGTGTGGGTCACGGGATAACCACACTTTTACTACAAACAAGGGCAAACTTTTATAGGTGCGGCGAATGCGCCAGGGTTCTGTTGCAATTCGATACAACCACTCCAGGTTCAGGGCCCGCATCAGCCGGGGCGCCCGCTGGGTCTTGCCGCTCCACACGTCCAGGCTGCCGCCGATGCCCACAAACGTGGTGCCATGGAAGAGATCCCGGTAGCGGTCAATCCATTTCTCCTGGCGGGGCACCCCCAGCGCCACCAGCAGCAGGTGGGGATTGCTGGCCGCGCAGGCTTCGGCCACCGATTGCTCTTCCCCGGCGTTTTTGAAAAACCCGTGGTGGGCGTACACGATTTTAATGCCGTCATACCGCTGTTTCAGGGTGCCTACCGCCAGATCCAGCGCCTCCTGGGTGGCTCCCACAAGGGCTACCCGGTAGCCAATGCCACTGGCCCAGCGCAGCAGGTTCTCGGCAAACTCGATGCCCGGAAGCCGCCGGATAGGATACCCCCGGCGCCGCAAGGCCCACACCACCCCCGCGCCATCCGGCAGCACCAGGTCCGCCTTTTTCAGGATGCGGCCCAGCTCCGGGTCTTTCTCGCCGGCCATCAGCATTTCCGGGTTCAGGGTGACCACGTGGAAGTTGCGGTGCTCCAGAATGGCCTGCTCCACCTGGGCCTGACCGTCCGTCAGGTCCACCAGGTGAATGGGAAAGCCGAAAAGCCTGGCTTCGGTAGGGTTGATGTTCAAGGAACGGTTTCCTTCCCGCCCACGCTGATCTCTCTCATCCCTTATTGTAGAGGATCTTGCCATGAGTACAATTGCCCTTTTCTTCGATTTTCCAGAAAAGCACAATCAACAGTATGGCACAGGCGGGGTGAACGGGAAACGTCCCTGCTTCAGATGCTCATGATGTCGTGAAACGGGGTAATTTTGCGTCCCGCCTTTTCAATCATGCCGGCGGAGGTGCCCAGCTCGTGCAGGCTCTCCCCGGTGGTCTCGGTGTGCTCGTACACACCACGCAGGCGGGTTTTCTTGCCGTTGTCCATGCCCTGGGACATGCTTTCGCCCAGCTTGACCAGTTCGCGGTCGGCGGCGGATTCCAGGTTGGCCCTGCCGGTGTCCACAATCAACACATCACCGATCTTGCGAAGGGTGTTGTGTGGATTGCCCAGGGCTTTTCCCTGAAGTTCCCGCGCCTGGCTGGGCCCAATGACCCGCGTATTGAAAAAATGGGTGGCCCCAAAACGGACGTTCATCGTAACTTTCTCTCCCTTTTAGTACTAATGTACCCAGCGCGGGCATTAAACCCCCTCAGCCGAAAAAGTTGCCCGGCACTTTTATTGAACACTATTTTTATAATTACGACAATGCCGATAATTTGCGAGCTGAGCCGGTTTTGGGAGAAACATGCAGTATTGCCGCTTCTTAACAAAATAAAAAAATACCCCGAGGGCGAATCGGGGTATTTTTATAATTTTAGGGTGCTTTAGGCGATCTCGCCCTTGGGTTTTTTGTCGGGCAATTTCACCACTTCGGCGGCGTTTTTCTTTTCCACCATTTCCGGGGTCAGTTCGAACACCTTCAGGTCCTCGCGGGAGGGAGCCTCGAACATGACGGGCAGCATTAATTCCTCCACGATGGAGCGCAGCGCCCGGGCGCCGGTCTTGCGCTTGATGGCCTCCTTGGCAATGGCCTGGGCCACACCTTCGCCAAACACCAGCTCCACGTTGTCCATGGCCATCAGCTCGCGGTACTGCTTGAAGATGGCGTTCTTGGGCTCGGTCAGAATTTTGATGAGCGCCTCTTCGTCCAGCGGGTCCAGCACGGCGGTCACCGGCACCCGGCCTATGAATTCCGGGATCATGCCGAACTTGATGAGGTCGTCCGGCTGCAGTTGCTTCAGCAGGCGGGCGGCTTCCAGGTCGCGCTCGTAGAGGGATTTGGGCGCGGTAGCGCCAAAGCCCACGGATTTGCCGGAGTTGACCCGGCCTTCCACGATTTTGTCCAGCCCAATGAACGCCCCGCCGCAGATGAACAGGATGTTGCTGGTATCGATCTGGATGAACTCCTGGTGCGGGTGCTTGCGTCCGCCTTGCGGGGGGACGTTGGCCACCGTGCCTTCAATCATCTTCAGCAGGGCCTGCTGCACGCCCTCGCCCGAAACATCGCGGGTGATGCTGGGGTTTTCGGACTTGCGGGCAATCTTGTCGATTTCATCAATGTACACGATGCCCCGTTCGGCCTTGGCCGCGTCGTAGTCGGCGGCCTGGTACAGGCGCAGCAGGATGTTCTCCACATCGTCGCCCACGTAGCCGGCTTCGGTCAGGGTGGTGGCGTCGGCCACGGCGAAGGGCACTTCCAGAAACTTAGCAAGGGTTTGGGCCAGCAGGGTTTTGCCGCAACCCGTGGGGCCAATCAGCAGGATGTTGCTTTTCTGGATTTCCACCACATCCTTGGCGTCCTTGTCCTTGTTGGCCATGTTGTGGTTGACCCGTTTGTAGTGGTTGTAGACCGCCACCGAGAGGATGCGCTTGGCGTCATCCTGCCCCACAATGTGGTCGTCCAGGAACGCGTTGATTTCTTTAGGCTTGGGAACCTTGGAAATTTCGGGCAGGGCCGAGCTCTTTTCGCCTTCCTCGGCTTCAAAGAACTCCTCATCCAGGATCTCGTTGCAAAGGTCGACGCACTCGTCGCAAATATAGACCTCAGGACCGGCAATCAGCTTCTTGACTTGATCCTGGCTTTTGCCGCAAAACGAACACTTCAGGCGGCTATCTTCGTGCTTGGCCATTGCTAGCCCTCCAATCTGAGGTTCAGACACGCGTCATTAAAGACGGGCGTCCCCATTCCATGTTTCATTATACTACTTGTTAACGCCGGCTTCCTCGGCCTTCGTGATGACCTTGTCCACCATGCCGTAGGCCACGCCTTCTTCCGCCGACATGATGTAGTCGCGATCGGTATCACGCTCAATCTTCTTGATGCTCTGGCCGGTGTTGGAGGCCAGGATTTCGTTCAGCAGCTTTTTCATGCGGTTAATCTCGGCGGCCTGGATTTCGATATCGGTGGCCTGGCCTTGCGCGCCGCCCAGGGGCTGGTGAATCAGGATGCGCGAATGCGGCAGGGCCATCCGCTTGCCGGGGGTGCCGGAAGACAGCAGGAAGGCGCCCATTGAGGCGGCCTGGCCCAGGCAGATGGTGGCCACGTCGGCACGGATGTGCTTCATGGTGTCGTAAATGGCGAAGCCGGCGGTTACCGAGCCGCCCGGACTGTTGATGTAGAGCATGATGTCTTTTTCGGGGTTTTCCGAATCGAGCAGCAGCAATTGGGCCACGATGAGGTTGGCCACCATGTCGTCGATGGGGGTGCCCAGAAACACAATCCGCTCTCTCAGCAGGCGGGAGAAAATGTCGAAGGAGCGCTCGCCGCGGCTGGACTGCTCAATTACGATGGGCATGTAGGCGGAGGGATCCTGCGCAATCATGTCCGGCGTAATCTTGGACGGATCATATTTCGGGTAATACAACATCTGTTGTGCCTCTTTCACTCAGCTCAAAACACAAACGTTCTACAGACACGGAGAGCCTAAGACTCACTGTATCTAGTCTAATCTTCGTCTTCCAAAACGTCAAACTCTTCGCCGGAGATAGCCGCCGCGACAGCCGCCGGCTCGTTGGCCGCGCCTGAGCCACCCTCACTCTTCGCTTTTTCAGCTTTTTCCGCGACTTCCTCGGGCACGTAGTTAAAATTGGCGCGCTCCATCAGGTAGTCCACGATTTTCTGGCTGAGAATCTGGTCGGACAGGGCTTGCGCCGCCTGGAAGTTGTTGGCCAGCTGGCGCATCACCTGCTTTTCGTCGATTCCGCGCATCTGGGCCATCTGCCCCACCATGCTGGAGAATTCGTCTTCCTGTACCTGCAGGCCTTCCTGCTTGGCGATGGCGCCAAACACCAGGCTGGTCTTGATACGCTTGGTGGCTTCCTCACGCAGGTTTTCCCAGGTGCTTTCGTGCCCTTCGGCATCCACGAACTTGTTCCAGTCCAGCCCTTGGGCTTTCAGGCGCTGCTGCACCTCTTCCATCAGCAGTCGGGCTTCCCGGTTCACCATGGCATCCGGAATTTCCACTTCGGCGTGCTGCAGGACGTATTCCACCACGGCCTTCTGCTTGCGGTAGGTCATTTCCTGCTCCACGTTTTCCTTCAGCAGGCGGCGCACTTCTTCTTTCAGCTGCTCGACATTCTCGAAGGGGCCCACTTTCTTGGCCACTTCGTCGCTCAGTTCGGGCACCACCTTCTTGTTAATCTCGTTAATCTTGATGCGGAACTCGGCGGGCTTGCCGGCCAGGGCATTGTCGTGGTAGTCCTGCGGGAAAGTCACGTTGATGCCAAACTCTTCCCCAATCTTGTGGCCCACCAGCTGCTCGGCAAAGCCTTCAATAAAGTTGTTGTCGGCCAGATCCAGGCGGTAGTTCTTGGCGGATCCCCCGCGAATCTGCTCGTTGTTCACATAACCGGTAAAATCGATGGTCACGATGTCGGTGGCCTCGGCGGCGCGATCCACCACGGCTTCCAGGGTGGTCATGCGCTCCACGATGGCTTGCAGTTCTTTTTCTTCGGCATCGTCGGGCAGCTTATACTCGGGCACATCCACGCTAAAGCCGCCCAACTCACCCAGTTTAGCCTCGGGACGCAGTTCCACGGAGGCCTTCACCCGGATGCCCTCGTTCAGGTCGAACTTCAGGGATTCAATTTGGGGCGGGGCCACAATGTCCAGCTGATGCTCGCTGATGGCATCGGCAAATACATGCGGGAACAGGCGATCCATGGCTTCCTGCTTGATGCGGTCGATGCCGACGGTCTTTTCCACAATGGCACGGGGCGCCTTGCCGCGGCGGAAGCCGGGAATGTTCAGACGCTGGCCCAGGCGCTTCCAGGCTTTATTGTACTCCTGGGTGGCCTGATCAGCCGGAATCTCAAGATTAATGGTTGCAAGGTGCGCTTCGTTTTTTTCGACTTCTACTTTCATGCGTCTGTTTTCCAGCCCATTCCTACGGTATACAACGTTGTATCAATTTTAAAAAGCTTCTAAAAAGCAGTTTTCCGGGCGATGAAAAGATGGAGCGGGAGACGAGATTCGAACTCGCGACATCTTCCTTGGCAAGGAAGCATTCTACCACTGAATTACTCCCGCATCGCCCGGAAAACAGGTTTCATTTTATAGTGAACCCCGTTGGAATATCAACAGGGGGATTCACAGGATTCTTTTTTACACCAAAGACGGCCCACGTCAAACCTTCTTTCTCATATTGGCCGCTAAAGGCTGGGAAAACTTCTATCGGCGGGCGCTTTCCGTGGGGTGCGCCGCTTAGGCGGGCGGCAGCTTGTACCAAACCTCCACGGCGCGGGCAAATTCCTGCTGGCTGTGGCCGATGACATGCTTTTTGGGGCCGAATTCATCGGCGGGGGCCGCCAGTTTTTCCTTCACCAAAGGCGCATGTGCCTGGTAAAGGGCCCGCTCCTTGCGGTAAAGCCGGTGGCTGGCCAGTAGGGACAGGCTGGCCAGGGGATGTTGCCAGTTGAACGCCGGCGGGGCAAGCTTGGCGTCCTGGCCAATTTCCGCATACACCTGCAGTAGTTTTTTCCTTAAAAGAGCCTCGTCTTGGGCAATATCGGCCTGATTGCCCTTTTGCAGCACCGCGTGGGTGAGTGCCTGGGCCGTTTTGCTTTGAAAGGCAATGCTGCTGCCCTGGATGAACACCTGGTCGTCTGCCGCCTCGTCCAGCGGGGCAAACACCGAGGCAATGAAATAGGGCTGGGACGACGGCCCCTGGATGCTGAAGGAGACCCGTCCGAAGTGGGGGACATGCATGGCGCGTTCGTTTCCTCTTCTTTACGCTATTCAAGGTGATGGCTAATCTAACGGGCCTGAACCGGGCCATTTGCTTAGCCGGGGCAAGATGTTTCGCCTCATCATTATTGAGAGCAACCCGGCAGTGTAAGATGGGCCAGATCTTATTTTGCCTTGCTAATCGTGAGCAGGTACGCGGGGAGAGGACGTTCCAAATGGCATTCCTCAGCGTCGAAGGCATGGAGGTCAAGTTGTTCGAATTGATGCTCGATATGCTGCCTCTGGAGCCATTTTCGGTGGAAATTAAATGTAGGCCCACTATTAGGCTCGGCTACATACCAGGGCACCACGGCCACCAGTTTGCCACCAGGTTTTAATTGATCGTAGGCATGTTTGATGTGGGTAATGCACTGGTTGTTACTAAAGGGTGGGTTCATTAGGATGCGATCATAGAAACCAGGTTGGTTAAGTGCCAGAAAGTCATTGCCAATTACGTTATAGCCTTTACCGCGCAGCATTTCTCTCAGTTCGGCGTCGAATTCTATCAGGCGCAGGTCGATACCAAACACTTTACGGAGCTCTTTGGCAATGTTCCCCGTTCCGGCAGAGGGTTCCAGAACCTTCATTCTGGCTTTTATACCTGCCAGAGCCATCATTCGCTGAACCACGGCTGGCGGCGTTGGGACACAGTCCTTATTTTGCTGCAATCGTGCGGGGAAGGCTGCTCTAAAGTGAAGAGATACGGCGTCAGACCCAAATGGGGTCCGGGTTGAGAGAACGTGTGGGGGGCTCCAGGGGGCTGCAAACTGAAAATCTGAGGAAGGCCGGCGATTGAGTTGAACAGACATAGCGATATCCCAGAAATCGAACTTGCACGGATGCCCGTATAAAACCGTCTTACTTGATATTGATGCTAAATGCGCTGAAGAAAGTGAATGGAGCTACTTTATTTGGACATTGAGGGTAAAAACCAGCGCATGCACCACGCGGTCCGGGATGGTTTCCTGGTTCAGATAGCCGTTCATGTAACCTAGTTCCGCGTTGGCATGGTTGCCCAGCATGCGGTGGATGCCCGCAAAGGCCCGGTTCTGGTCAAATCCCGCCTGGGGGCCGTTATCCACCGAGTTGAAATTGATGAACAGCTCCTCTTGCAAGACGGCAGACCAGCGCTGCCCCTTGTCCAGGGGCAGCATCAGCCGAACCATGTGCCTGCCGCGCACGGAAGTTTCCCGGGTGTCCTGGATGAACCGTTGTTCCAGGCGGGTGCGGTTAATTACCTTCAGCTTTTTCAATTCATGGTTCATTACCACCTGTTGGAACAGCCGGTTTTCGTTGCGATACGCCGGCACAAAAACCGGTGTCCAGGCGTAGCCCTGCCACACCGAGACCCGGGGATGCACTTGATAGCCTATGGCGGGTCGTACCAGGATGGCGCTGAAGTCTTGCCCCACGCGGGGTTGTACTTCCATATAGCCCAACAGTTTTTTTTGGGGCTCCAGGGGTACGGTCAGGGTGACCACATCCCAGTTCTGAAAGTCCTGCGCGCGTTCCGCCGCCGGACATGACGCCATGCCAATCCACAAACCAGCCAAGACCAGAAGCCATTGCCATCTGCGGTAGCGGATCTGTTGCATCTCCACAGCCTCCGTGGTCAGACCGGAATCATCTCCATCTTGCGCTCGGCGGCTTCCAGCACTTTGACCACATTGTAGCCGTTCATGCCATCAGAACGGGGATTGTGCCCGTAACGGATACAGTTGATGAAGTGCTGGCACTCCAGCTTCAGCGGCTCAATCTCCATGTATTCCGGGTATTCCTCGATGGGGGTGGCCATGTCGTCTTTTTTGAAGATCTGCAGCTTGTTTTCGCCCTGGGTGTCGTCAATTACCGCCGAACGCTCGGTGCCCCGCACCACCAGCTTCACCTGCTTCACCGGATGCACCCAGCTGATGTGGATATGCCCGGCCACGTCGTTGGGAAACACCAGATCCAGGTGGGCGTCATCTACCAGGCCGTCTTCCCGGCTTTGGTAGCCGATGACCGAGACGATATCCTCCGGCTCCTGGTCAATCAGGTAGGCCAGCATGGACACGTCGTGCGGCGCCAAATCCCAGATGACGCTTTTGTCCGGGCGAAGCTTGTTGGTGTTCAGGCGGTCGCTGGCCACGCTCTTGATCTGTCCCAGGTAGCCCTCCTGAATTAGCTGGCGCAGGCGGTTGATGGCCGGATGATACAGCAGCAGGTGCCCCACCATCAGCACACGGCCCAGGTCGTTGGCCAGGTTGTAGAGCTCCAGGGTTTGTTCCGAGCTGGTGGCCACCGGCTTTTCCACGTAGACGTGCTTGCCGTTCAGGAGCGCCTCCCGGGCCAACGGGTAATGGGTGTGGCTGGGCGTGGAAATAACCACCCCGTCAATAAAAGGGTCGGTAAAAATGTCCTCGAAGCGGTTGGTGACCTTCACCCGGTACTGGCGCTGCATGTCCTTCAGCGCCTCCACGTTCAGGTCGCAGATGGCGTAGAGAAAGCCCAGGTTGTGGAAGTTGCGCACCAGGTTGCGTCCCCAGTTGCCGCAGCCGATGACGGCAATCTTTTCCTGGGGCGGATTGTCCAGTTCGTCAAAAGGCAGGCTCATTGGAATCCGTTTTTTTGGGGTGGCTTTCGCTACAATAAAACAAGAATACCACGCCCATGGGCACCATACCCCGAGCCGGCCCGATTAGAAAGCCCCCGTGATGAAATCGTTACGCAACCTGCCGATGCAAACCCGGCGCGACGCCTGGGTGGAAGTAAACCTGGACGCCATCGAAGGCAACGCGCGGGCCTTTCGGCGCCAAGTGCCCGCCCATGTAGACCTGATGGCCATTGTCAAGGCCGATGCCTACGGGCATGGAGCGGTGATGGTGCTGCCCACGCTGGAGGCGTCCGGGGTTTCCATGGCCGGGGTGGCAGCCATCGACGAGGCCATCCACATTCGGGAGGCCGGTATTAAGCTGCCGGTGCTGGTTATTGGTACGGTGCCGGACTGGGCGGTACAGACGGCGGCCAACTATGATATCCAGCTTACCGTGTTCGACCGCCACCACCTGTTTAGCCTTGAAAAAGCCTTCCCGCTGACCCGCAAGCCGGTCAAAGTGCACATTAAAGTGGATACCGGCATGCACCGCATCGGTATCGGCTGGGAGCAGGCCGCCGAATTCATCCGCCACTGCCAGGCACTGGAGTATATCCAGGTGGAAGGCATTTTCAGCCACCTGGCCGACAGCCACGACGAGGCCCTGACCCGCCAGCAACTGGCCCGCTGGCAGGCGGTGTGCCGACAAGTTGAGCTCCTGCCCCGCTACGTGCACATTGGCAATACGGGTTATGCGGCCCTGGGCTATGGGTTTGAAACCCCCAACAACCTGCTTCGCCTTGGCTATGCCTTCTATGGCTACGAGGCGCTGGCGGGGTGTCCGCTGAAGCCGGCCATGTCGCTGAAAGCCCGTATCATGCACATCCAGGATGTGCCGCCCGGCACCGGTATCAGCTACGGCCATACCTACCATACCCCGGCGGATCGCCCCACCCGCATCGCCACCCTGCCCCTGGGCTATGCCGACGGCATTCCCCGCGTGCTCTCCAACCGTATCGAGGGCTTGCTGGGCGGGGTGCGCATCCCGCAGGTGGGCACCATCACCATGGATCAGGTCATGTTCGATATCACCGCCTGTCCGCAGGCGGCCATTGGCGACACCATCACCCTGATCGGCGAGGACGGCGGCCAGGCCATCTGGCTGGACGACTGGGCCGGCAAGGCCCAAACCATTCCCTACGAGTTGATGTGCGCCTTGCGGGTGCGCCTGCCCAAAACCTACACCCGCTGAAGCGGTACAATGGGAGTATGCCTGGATTCATCTTCAAACGATTGCTGGGGGCGGCGCTGACCCTGTTTGCGGTCATCAGCCTGACTTTCGTGCTGCTGCGCGTCATGCCCGGCGGGCCGTTCGACCAGGAGCGCCAGTTGCCCCCCGCCATCAAGGCCAACATCGAGGCCCGCTATCATTTGGATCAGCCGTTGTTCCGGCAGTACCTCATCTACATGGGTGGTATCCTGCGCGGCGATCTGGGCCCCTCTTTCAAGTTCAAGTCCCGCTCGGTGAATGACATCGTGGCGGAGGCCACCCGCACATCCGTCATCCTGGGCGGCATGGCCCTGGCCATTGGGGTGTTCCTGGGCATTCTGCTGGGCGCGGTGGCGGGGCTCAGCCGAAACCGCTTTGTGGATGCCCTGCTTTCAGTGGTGGGGGTGGCCAGCATTTCCACGCCGCTGTTTATCTTTGGCGGCCTGCTGGTACTGGTGTTCGCCCTCTGGCTGAATGTGTTGCCCGCCGCCACGCTGGAGAGCCCCCGCCATTATGTTTTGCCGGTGTTGTCGCTGTCCCTGATGCCCTTTGCCTATGCCTTTATGCTGATTCGCAGCGCGGTAAAAGAAACCCGCAGCAAAAGCTTCGTGCTGATCAAGCGCAGTGCGGGCCTGCCGGAGCCGGTGATTGCCCTGCGCCACATTCTGCGGAACTCTCTTTTGCCGCTGGTTTCCGTTCTGGGCCCGGTGGCGGCGGCGGTAATAACGGGCTCTTTCGCGGTGGAGTATATCTTTGCGGTTCCCGGGCTGGGGCGGCATTTTGTCACAGCGGTCACCAACCGGGACTACACCCTGGTGATGGGCATCACCATTGTGTATAGCGTGGCCTTGATTGTCTTCAACATGCTCACCGATATTGCTTACGGCCTGCTCGATCCCCGCCTGCGGGAAGGGGCCAAGGCATGAGCGGGGTCTGTGGGAGGCGGGCCGCGTCGAAACATTCACCTGGGCTGCTTTTTAGCCTGGGGATACTGCTGGTGGTGCTGGGCTTGGCGCTGCTGGGGCCTTGGCTGGGCCCGGATCCCACGCTCATTCGCCCCGACTTGCCCACCCTTTCGCCCTGGCCCCTCACCCCCCTGAGCGCTCAGCACTGGTTCGGCACCGATGACCTGGGCCGCGATCTGTTCAGCCGGGTAGCGGTGGGTGCCCGTATTTCGCTGCTGATTGGCCTGGCCACGGCGGGGGTTTCGGTTATTATTGGGACGCTTTACGGGATTGCCGCGGCCATGTCCGAGGGACGCCCGCTGGATAACCTGTTGATGCGCCTGATCGACATCATCTATTCGCTGCCGGGCCTGATGATTGTCATTCTGTTCAGCGTGTTCCTGGGCCGCAGCGTGCTTAGCCTGGTGCTGGCTCTGTCCCTGTTCAGCTGGCCGGATACGGCCCGCATCATCCGGGGGCAGATCCTGTTCCTGTGTCGGGAGGAGTTTATTGAGGCCTATCACAGCCTGGGGGGCTCGTGGCAGGGCTTGGTTATCCGGCATTTCCTGCCCAACCTGTCCGGCATGATGGTGTTGACCGCGACCATTACGGTGCCGCGGGCCATCCTGACCGAATCCACGCTCAGCTTCATCGGGCTGGGGGTGGAGCCGCCGCTATCCAGCTGGGGAACCCTGGCCAGCGAGGGCTGGCAGCTGGTACGGGTCGCGCCCCATATGTTGTTGTTCCCGGCCCTGATGATTTTTGTCACCATGGTGGCCCTGAATTTGCTGGGTGAAGCCCTGCGGGAGCATTTCGATCCCCGAAGTGCCCTGTAGCCGCCAAAAAATCCCGCTGGCACAAAAGGGCCTTGAAGGGTTTTTATGCGACGTGGTTTTTTTTGGAGTGAGTAGCGCCATGACGGCGATTAGACCTAATTTTAGCGCAGCAGGCCCGTTGCGGGCCCCGGTTTCCCCGGTTCATGCCCCCGTGGGGACGAATGCCCCGGATGAACTCCGCTTTGGCCGCAACGGTCAGCGGGAAGGCCTGGTGGGGCGGCGTCGACACGACGGTAGCGTGGAGTGGGTTCCGGCCAGCCAGGCCATGCGCGATCAACAACGGTTGAGCCGGTGGGACAGCGGCAAGCGAGGCGGCGGCGGCAGCGGCGGCGATGACGAAGATCCGTTTATCAAGGCCATCAAGGAGTTGCTGGCTAAAGTCGGTATCCACTTGTAGAAAGAGGTATTACCCAACAGGGATACCGGCAATGGATGGGTTTTTCCATGCAATCGCACGTATTGCAGGTTGTAGTCGAACTTAGTTTTTCTGGTCGGTGACCGTAATGAGGTGCCAGCCGAACTGGGTCTGGATCGGCTCGGACAGCTCGCCTACCGGCAGGGAAAAGGCGGCATTCTCAAACGGGGCTACCATCCGGCCCCGGGTGAAGTAGCCCAGATCTCCGCCTTGCGAACCCGACGGGCACTTCGATACTTCCTTGGCCACCTGGGCAAAGCTTTTGCCGGCCAGAATCTCTTCGCGGCACTGCTCGGCTTGCTCCTTGCTGTCCACCAGCAGGTGGCTGGCGCGCACTTCAAACGGCTCGTTCACGTTGGATTTCCTCTTGTTGCTGCGACCGGGCCGGTAGAACAGGCCCTTGATAATCTGCAGAATCATGGCGCTCTCCTGATTCCTTGCCCCAGACTATGCGCCAGGCAGGCGGCCAAGTCAAGCCTTGCGCCCAGATCGGCCCCCGGGCGCAGGGTGTTTGCCAGGCGGGGATGCCTGCTCAAAATCCCGATCCCAGGCTTGCAAGCCGTCGTTGCCGTGGGTAGTGGGGCCATGGACGCTGGGACTTTCCTGGGCGTGGATTTCCCCCAGCGTTCGTCCGCTGAGCGTGGAGGTGTTTTGTCGGCGGATATCCTCGTTGCGGGCGGCGTCATCCGGGTGTTTGATGAGCAGCCAGCGGTTGTCCCGGCTATCGGTTTGCCGATGCTTCAGCCTGACCAGGGAGAATGCGCCCCGCAGCTTTTGGCCGTTCAGAAACAGGCGAACATGGCCTGTGGTCAAGCCCTCCCGCAGTGCCCGTTCACTTTCCGCCCGGCTGCCGTCGGGGGCGGTGGCGTAGGTACCCGCATCCCACACCATCACCGTGCCCGCGCCGTAGTTGCCCTCGGGAATTACCCCCTCGAAGGTGCGGTAGTCCAGGGGATGGTCTTCCACCTGCAAGGCCAGCCTGCGATCCCGCGGGTTCAGGGAGGGCCCCTTGGGCACGGCCCAGCTTTTCAGCACCCCGTCCAGCTCCAGGCGGAAGTCATAGTGCAGGTGGCTGGCCGCATGCTTTTGCACCACAAAATTCAGCCCGGCATGCGGGGCGGGGGCGCCTTTTCCTTCGGGCTCCGGGGTTTTGTCAAACCGCCGCCTGGCCTGGTATTCCGTCAGTCCCATAGGGCACCAATCTCCATGTCGGGTGGGTGCCCTTTATGCTAAAGGGCCCGCGCCCTCTTGCCATCGCTCGGGCGGCTAATGCCGCATGCCCGGGTGGCGGCGCATCCGCTGTAACAAACCGAACGATCATGGCTGGCAACGCCCGGGGCAATGCGCTAGCATGAGGACAGTCCGGTTTTTTGGTTTCCGAAGGTAAGCAGAGAGCCGCCCACCGCGTGAATTTTCCATGCCCCCGATGTGCCGGCCCCGCCGCCGCTGGCGATACCTATTGCAAGGCGTGCGGCATGTTTTTTGCCTCCGCCCTGGGCGGGCAATCGGTTGGGTTGCCCGGACTGAACACGCTGTCGGGCAGACACCTGGAAATTCTGCAAATCATCTTTTTATGCCTGCTGTTTGGGGCCCTTGCGTGTATTTATTTCAATCCCGGCCTTCTGGAGCCTGCTTGGCAGGCGAGCCATGAGGCGGGGAGGTAATCAACCGGCCAGCATGGCCAGGGCGGCCAGCCAGGGCTTTCGGCCTACCCGCCTTTTTCCGGCCAGCACGCCTGCCACCAGCGGGTCGGCGGTTTTGGGAACCTTGGGCCGGGGTGGGTGATTCAGGTGACGGGCCAATTGCTGCTGCAAGGCCGAGGGGGCCCGGGGCGGAAAAACCAGGCTGATTGCAATTTGGCAGCCTTTTAGCTCACGCTGCGTTCCCTCGGCCCAGGTCCACAGGGCGCCCTGGGTGGCGCTGAACGGGGCCAGCCCGGGCAGGCCCAGCCGTCCGTTCTGCCCCAGCAGCACGCCCAGCCGGCCTCGGCCTTCCACCCGCATGCGGGTGATTATGGTTTCCAGCAGCTGGATGCCGTGGATGACGTTGACTGTGACCATACCGGCAAAGTCGCTTTCATCAAGGCAGGCCGCGCAGTGAAACGCCGCGCCAGGTGTGGGTAAAGCCTCCAGGGCCTGCCAGTCGGGCCGGGCCAAATCGAATGGCTGCCAGCGAAGTGAGTGACCCTGTGCCTCTGCCCATTGCATCAGGGCCAGGGGTTCGGTTCGGCTGAGAGCTATTACCTGCCAGCCACGCCGCAGCAGGGCCAGGATAATCTTCCGTCCCCAAAAACCGCTGGCGCCTGAAACCCAGGCGATCTGAACCGGGGCGCTCACGGCGAAACGAACGCCTCGATGCGGGAGAAAACCTGCTCGCGTTCCACGTCCAGGCAAATCACATGATCCGAATCGCTGAGCCAGCAAATTTCCTTGGGGGCCGGGAGTTTTTCCGCCAGGATATCCACGCTGGTGGGGCAAACCACCGAATCTTTCCGGGAATGGATAATCAGGGTGGGTGCTTGCACCCGGTCCATTTCGGTGTGTACCAGGTCAATCAGCTCCAGGGCGCTTTTAACCGCCCCGATATTGAAGGTACGGAAGTAGGCCGCCTCGTGCGCCATGGCAACCATGTCCGGATCGTTGATGGGCAGCTTTATCCGGGGAATGTCCGGCACCAGGTGGCCGATTGCGCGCACGTAGGTTTCTGGCTGGGCTCCAAAGTACCACTCGTGGCGTACCTTCAGGAAGGGGGCCAGCAGCACCTGGCGGTGTACCGGGTAATGGGCGGCCAGGTGCAGGCCCAGCAGGCAGCCGGTGGAAAAGCCCACCACGCTGACGTGGGCGTGCTCTTCGGCCAGGTGGCGGTATTCTTGCTCCACATGGGCATACCAGTCCTCCCAGCGCGAAACCGGCATGCGGGGGGCCGGCGTGTCGTGGCCGGGATAATTGATGCCCTTTACCGAGTAGCCCAGCGCATGCAGGCGATCCCCAATCAGTGACATCTCGTAAACCCCACCCCCCAGGCCATGCAGCAGGAGGAAGGCATGATCGTCCCGCTCGGTGGCTTTGCGATAAAAGGGCTGGTTGCTCAGCGCCATGGCAGGCTCTCCTCCCGGCGCAGCAGGGTGCCGACGGCAAAATACTGGTTGCGCTCCAGGGTTTCCAGGCTCCACCCCAGTTCGTCGGCCCATTCAACCAGGGTTTCGGCGCGGCGCGGCACCAGTTCCCAGGCTTGTTTGTGCAAATCGACCATAGTTTCCTTCAGCAGGCGTAAATCCGGGTGGTGTTCCTGGATGGTAAAGACCCACCGGGCACCGGGGCGGGTAATGGCGGAGCCGTTGGCCAGCACCGTCCGGATATCTTCGTTCCTGGTCAGGATATCGAAAAATCCGGAGGAAACTATAATATCCGCCCTTTGCGTGGCCAGCCTCCCCCGGTCGAAGGCATCGCTGGGCGCAAACCGAATATCGGTGCGGCCCAGGCGGCGGGCTTTGGTTTCTCCCAGGCGCACGGCTTCCGGTTCAAAGTCGCCGGCTACCAACTGGGCTTCCCCGGCCTCCAAAGCAAAGAGATAGGAGCCTACCCCCGCTGCCAGGTCAAACACCACGGGCTGCTCGTAGCGGGCAACGGCTTGCCTAAGTTGCCCTATCAGCATGTGTCGCCGGGAGCGCACCCCCTCCCACACCGGGTGGGCCAGGAAATGGCGGTCGATGAGGCGCCCCAGCGGGGTAATGCCTTGGGGACGGTTCTGGTAGACATACTCTAGCATCACCCCCGAATCGAAGCCCGTGCGCCAGCCCAGGCGGATGCCATGGCTCAGGCGGCCCACCGTTTGCAGGGCCAGTTTCATCAAGGGGTATTTCAGGCGGAAGCCTGGGGTGGCTAAAAAAGGGTCGGGGTGGCATGGGGCGGCCATTAGTGGGACTCCTGTTGCTGATGATCGGATCTTAGCGGTAATCGATGTAACACTTCGATAGCCAGTGTGACACTTTCCGCAACTGACCCATTGAATTGAACAAGTGGGGCGAAAGGCGCACCAGGTCGCCCCGGCGGATGGTGACAATCCTGTGCCGGTAGCCGTCCTGCACAATCCGGTCGGCTTTGCTTTGCCCTTCGGCGTCCCGTCCCGGATCAAAGGACACGATGCCCGACCAGCGGGTGGGATCCGACACCACCGGCCAGCCGATTTCCAGCAGTTGCTCGTGCAGGAAGTCCCGGCGCGTTTTCACCTCGGCGGTCACGTTTTCCCAACCGTACCGTTTGAAAAAGTCCAGGTTGCTGGACAGGCGGGCTACGGCTCCCGGGCCTACCCCGCCTACTTCCCAGCCCCGGGCGGTGGGGTTTCGGCCCGAGGCGGGATCGGGGGGATCGTTGAGGCCCAGCCAGTTGGGAAAGGGAGGCTGCAATTCCGCCAGTGCCCGTCGGCTCAGCACCATGATGGCGATTCCGGTTCCAGAAACCAGCCATTTTTGGGCCCCGCAGCACCAGAAGTCGATTTCCGGCACCCAGGATGGCTTTACCCCCGCGGACTGGATGGCGTCCACGCAGGTCCACAGCCCATGGCGATGGGCGCGTTGAACCACTTCCCGCCAGGGCTGCTCGTTGCCGGTGGTGAAATTGACGGTGGAAACGGCTACCAGACGGGTTTTATCCGGCCAGGGCGCTGACCAGTCCGCGACAGGGCGGGCCTCCACCCCAAAGCGGGCCAGGTTTTCCCAGGGCAGGGTGTTGGCGGGAAAATCCCGGGCGGCGTACAAGGCCACATCGCCGGGCCGCCAGTTCAGGGCGTAGGCGGCGCCCATTAGGCCCAGGCTGGTGTTGGGCATCAGGGCCACCTGATCTGCTTCGCAGCCCAGCCACTCGGCAATTTGCCCCTTCAGCCGCTTGACCTGGGCCATCCACTGGGGCACCCGCACGTTGCCCAGCAGTTCCGGGGCAAACAGGCTGGCCAAAAAGGCCCGCACCGGCAGCCGGGCCAGTCCCGCGTAATTCAGGTAAATCATGCCGGGGGCAATCCGCCGTCCCCGGGCGCCGTCTCCTCGGCCTCGTCTTCCAGCGGCGGTTCGTCCAGGTCTTCCAGCTCATGCACCGAGCGATAAATGCGCAGGCCAATGGTCAGGATGCAACCGGCCACCATCAGGTTGATAATCCATCCCCACACGGCCATGGATTCCAGACCCAGCAGGCAAAGCAGGCTGCCCACCAGGATGATTACCAGCCGGTCGGTTTGCCCGCAGGGGCCTACCGATTGGGTGGAGCCCCCCGCCAGCACGCCCAGCATCCCGAAAATCTGCACCCAGCCCACCAGTACAATCAGGAAAAACCCGCCCGGAAAAGGCCCATGCGGAAACAGGCCCACCACAATCAGCAGGTCGGTGAATTCGCCCGGCACCCGGTTCAGGTAGCCGCCCAGATGGCTTTGCTTGCCAAACTCCTCGGCCACCAGTCCGTCCAGGGTGTTCAGAACCATGCGGGCCACGATGGCGGCCATGGCCCAGCCCCACTGGGCGGAAAAGAGGAACCAGGCCGCCAGCAGCCCGGGTACGAAGGCCAGCAGGGATAAGACGTTAGGGTTCAGGTGGGCGAGGCCCGGGATATGCCGCAGGATGCCCCGCAGCCAGTACTTGCATTGGTAAAGCCCGAGATCCGGCTTGATGGGCGGGTGATCCGGCACGTGGGGCTTTCCCGATTCAGGTTCGCTCATGGTTCAGCTCCCTCTCAAGCTTTTGCATCAACTCCTCTATATTATCCCCCCGATAGGGCTCTTTGAGGGAGACCTTGATTGTCTTGAACGGACGCCATAGCGGGGAGCCGGGCGGCCAGGCCTCCCCGGTGCCATCCAGGCGCACCGGCAGGATGGTCCACCCCGCCTTCAGCAGCAGGCGCAACAGGCCCTCCTGCAGCTGGTTCGATTTGCGCGAGCCGCTGGGGTAGAACAGGATCCAGCCCCGTTTCAGCGCGTGGAGGTCTCTGTGCCAGGCCCGCATGGCCGTGCGGTGCAGGCGGTCGAACGCCACACCCTGTGACAGCAGCGCAGCGGCCAGGGCTTTCCAGGTGTGGGAGAAAAAATAGTCCTCCGCCGCCAGCACCGCCACCTGCAAGCGCACGCGGGGCGGCATGCAGGATAAGATGGCCAGGGTGTCCAGGTGGGACTGGTGGTTGGCCACCACCGCCACCCGGGGATCATTCGGCCAGGCGCCGTGGACCTGCATGCGAAACTGGGTTCTCATGGCCGTCCAGCCCAGCCATCCGCCCAGCCGGCGGCAGGTATCCCAGGTCAGATCCGGTACCCGGGGGTACATGCCCAGCTTTTTTTTCAGAGGCTGGCCGAAATCTTCGGTGTGACAATACTGGAACTGCATCCTTGGCCCCTGCTTGTGTTGCTTCTTGTGACATTTTAGGCGGGATTGTCCCGTCAACTGTCCGCAATTGTGACAGTTTGGGCAACCGTCACATTAATGCCCGAAGCCCCCGTGAAAATAGCGGGCCAGGTGGAAAAACAGGGGCGCCACCCATACCAGGCTGTCGATGCGATCCAGAATGCCGCCATGTCCGGGCAGCAGCGTGCCAAAATCCTTTACCCCCAGATCGCGCTTGAAGGTGCTCATCACCAGGTCGCCCACCTGGCCCCCTGCCCCCACCAGCAGCCCCATGCTCAGCACCAGCCAGCCTTCAAAATGGGGAAAGGCGATGGGCCAGCTTAAAAAGGTGATGGCTACGCTGGAAGCCAGGGCCAGAAGGGATCCCTCCACGGTTTTGTTGGGAGAGAGCCGGGTCCAGCGGGTTTTACCCAGCAGCTTGCCCCACAAGAAAGCCAGGGCGTCGTTGAACTGGGTGGTCATCAGCACGAACACCAGGTAGCCCACGCCATAGGCCGCGTTGGCCAGGAACCCCAGGTGCCCCAGGAACCAGCCAAAGTACACCAGCCCGATGACGGAGAGCGCCATGTGTTGGATGGCCCCCTCGTAGCGGTTGCGAAAGATGGGCACGGTGGTAATCAGTGCCACACCCCAAATGGGGATGGCCATGAACATGCCGTAATCCCGGGCCAGGCTGGCCAAGGCCAGGGCAATCATGGCCAGATCGGTCAGCAGCATGTAGGGTTTTTCTTTGTACAGCCCGGTGGCCTTGGCAAATTCCTTGAAGCCATAAATAGAATACAGCGCCACGGCAATAATCCAGGCTTCCCGGCCCAGCCACAGGGGGATGAAATAGGCCGGCAGCAGGATGAACCATGTGAGATAGGGCTTTTTGGCTGCTTCCAGGGGCTTAAGCCAGATGAAGGCCCCCAGCAGGGCGTAAATGCCCAGGGCCATCGCCGTGTAAAAGCCCAGCACCCGGGTATCGGTGCCGAACCACTGGCTGGCGTTCTCAAGCATGGGAGGCATCATTTCCTTTCATTGTCCCACTATTTTGCCGGCGCGGCTGCCTGACCGGTTAAACGGCAATTTGCAGCCGGGCCCGGTTTTTGTATCATGGTCCCAACACAGCCACAGGGGGGACAGGAGAAGCGTATGATTCAACCCGTTGCCGCCGCGCGTTTCAAGCCGGCAGGACACCTCGTTCCGTTCGGATCCAATGCCGCCGCCGACCGGCAGAAGCTGGAAAAGCTGGCCGCCGAATACCCGGTGATGCGCACCTTCCTGGATCTTATCGATATTCCCACCCCCACCCCGCAGGCCGATCCGCGTTTCGCCCCGGTGGTGGAAAGCCAGATGAAAAAGATCCAGCACTACGTCATCGATAAATTCAAGGCCATGGGCGTTACCGACATCCGGGTGGAGCCCAACGGCTCGCTGGTCGTGCGGGTGCCCGGCTCTCCGGGCTACGAGAACGCCAAGCCGCTCATGCTGACCGCCCACCTCGACATGGTGGCCGGCGATAAAAGCGATCCGGCCCGCCCGGTGACCCCGGTGTTCCTGCAACGGGACGGACGGGAATTCATCGGCACGGACGGCACCACCACGCTGGGCTCCGATGACAAGGGCGGGGTGGCCATGATCATGAACACCGTGGCCCGCCTGCAAGGCTTTTCAGAGATTCCGGCCACCGCGGCCCCGCCGGCGTCCTGGGGCGATCGCTTCCGGCAATGGCCCCTGGCCCAGAAGCTGGCCGCTCGCCAACCCCTGGCCCGGCTCATCGATCGTATCGCCAACCTGCTGAACCGCCTGGCGGCTCTGCTGCCACGGCCACAGGCCCAGCCGGCCACCCCGGGCAAGGCCCTGGCGCCCATTCCACATGCGCCGCTGGAGATTATCTTCTCCCCTGATGAGGAAAGCAGCTGCGAGTCTCTGAAAACACTGGATACCAGCCAGTTCAAGGCCAAGCACGTGCTGGTGGTGGATGAGTTTGCGCCCTTTAAAGTAACCACCGGCCTGGCCAGCAGCGTGCAGGTGGATATCAACGTCTCCAACATCGAGGGCGGCCATTCGGGCGAAAACATCGCTGCCGCCGGCCCGGTGAACGCCATCCTGGTGGCCAACGAGGTGGCCCGCCGCATCGGCACCGGCATGCAGATTCCGCATCCCACCATCAAGGACATGCCCCTGCTGTCCTGGAATATCGGGGTAACCAACGGGGGCAGCGCCTACAACGCCATCCCCGAAACCGCCCATGTGGGCATCATGATGCGCAGCTTCGACGCCAAGGCCCAGGAGGAAGCCCTGGCCAAAATCCGTGCCATCGTGGAGCAGGTGCAGGCCGAGTTCCGCCAGGCTTATGCCCCCTGGCGGCCCAACAACCAGCTGAAGATTGAAATGACCGCCAACGAGGAATACCCGGCCTGGGAGGCGGATCCCAATTCTCCCATTCCGGGGTGGGGACGCCAGGCGGCCCAGAACCTGCCGGAAAAGCCCCAAGTATCCGTGGGGCCGGTGCATGCCGCCGCGCAGGCCAGTATTCTCGCCCTGAAGAAGAATGCCGACGGCGAACAGTTTGACGCGGCCCTGATTGGCCCGCACATTGAGGAAGCACACACCAAGCGGGAACGCATGGACTGGAAATCCCTGGTGGAGGCCAACCGCTGGCTGGAGGAATGGATTCGCGTCTACACCGCCGCCCAGAAGGCCGGTTAACGCGGGTCTTCGCCCACGGGCCCAAAGGAAAAGACAGCAAGTTGGCTATCTTGCTGTCTCTGATGCAGTGATATGGATAGGCAATAGGAAACAAAACGAACGCGAACCAAAGCGCCTCTAATCACGATTCAGGAAACGGCTGTATCGGATGGCCTGGACGCCCGCGCCGATGCCGGCGCCCAGCACGGCGGATTTGCCGACGGATTTGTCAAACAACAGGGCGCTGCCCGCGCCGATACCCGCCCCCACCAGGCCGCCTTTCACAATTTTGCCGGTCCGGGTGTCAAACCACGAGTGGCGGTGATCGTCGTAATAGTAGCGACCGTCCTGGCTGTAGTGGCGGCCATTGTCGCAGTGCTTGCGGTCATGCTTGTCGTACCAGCAATGGGCGGCCTGGGCCGGTTCCATCGCCATCAGGCTCGTGGAAGCCAAGGTGCTTGCCGCCAGGGCCAGGCTTAAAAGCGGTTTGTATCGGTAAGCCATCGCAAAAACCTCCTGGGGTACGAGAAACTGCTTTCTGGAGCCTATCGTAACCGGCGAGCTTGCGATGGGGCATCGGGCGATGGTGTAATTTCGCAGATTAGCCGATGGAGGGATGGATTTTTGGGGCCGGGGGAGGGGCTTTCTAAGCGGCAGAGGCCCCGCACCGCGGAGCCTCTACTCTTGACCTTGCTCTGATTAATCCGGCAGGTTGGGGGTGGTGGTGCCAGCCACGCCGGCCTGGTTCACGGGCAGCGGTTCCGGCTCCAGCCCACCCCGGAACAGGATGGGGGTGTTCAGGTCGCTGCTGGCGATGGTGGCCGCGTTGCCGTCGCGGTTGGCCACGTTCCAGACATCGTTGAAGGAAATGGAATTGAAGTTGCGGTCGTTGTTGGCAAAGGCGCCAAAGTTGTCCATCATCACGTTGGCGGCATCCAGCTTTTGCTGCATTTGCTGGACCTGCTTGTTGATGAGGTCTCCCCAGAAGCCGAACCCGCCAAACAGCTGGCCCCACCAGGACCAGATTTGCACCTGCTGTTGCAGGTTGTTGCGGTAGCTGGAAAGCTCGTCCCGGGAGAGGGCGCCGTCACGGCGGCCAGTGCCTTGGGTGCTGTCTGCTTCCTGGATGACGTTCATGTAGGTACCGGTATTTACGGTAGGAATGGGCCGAAACGGGGGCCAGTCACGTACTGCAATCATTCTTCTGCTCTCCTGAGATTCTCTCTTAACCGTCGCCTATGAAATAAAGCCTTCAGTTAAATAAACAAATTTATTAACCTGAAATTGCCTGTTTGGGTCGGACTGATCACAATCCGTTACATCTGGGAAATGCCCGGCAGGCAGACGAAAAAACAGGCACCGCCTCTGGGGATCAGTGCCTGCTCGGAGTCTGTTGTTTGCGATTCACCGGGGGTGAATATTCATACTTTAATAAAAACCAGACCCAATGCAGGATTGCTTTTGTATATCTTTTTTATTTCGAACTCGTTACAAAAGCCGGGGAGGCGCCCTCGTAAAAGGCGCGGCTCATCAGGAATAGCCAGCTATTCAGGCTTGGGGTGGGGCTATTTTGCGCACCGTGCCCAGGCGCCCGTCCATTTCCACCCAGTCCCCGTCGTTGAGCCAGCGGGTCAGCCCGGCCAGGGCCACCACGGTGGGAAGCCCCATTTCCCGGGCCACGATGGCCGCATGGCACAGCGCATGCCCGTGCTCAAACAGCAGTCCTGTCGCGGCGGGAAACAACACCACCCAGCCCGGGTCGCTGCGTTCAGCCACCAGAATTTCCCCTTTCTCCAGGTGGGCATTGGCCGGATCCAACACCCGCCGTACCCTTCCCCGCACTACCCCCGGGCAGCAACCTTGTCCTTTTACGCTTTCGCCTGGGGCGTGCTCCTCGGGCGCCGGGCCGGCCTCCTCTCCCTCCACGGCGTCCAGGGCATTGCCGGCAGCCACCATTCCCCGGGTGGTAAACCGCATGGCGGGCGCGGTAAGATGCTCGGCTTGCCCGGCTTCGGCCCGGCGCTGGGCAACCAGGGCCGCTAGATCCCCGCTGGCCGTGGTGCCGTACACGGTGCCCAGCACCTCTTCCACGGTCAGGTAAAACACGTCCCGGGGATCGCCCAGCCAGCCCTCGTCTTTGAACTTGCGGCCCAGGGCCAGGAAAATCTGCCGGATGCGGCCCATCATGCGGGTCATCTCAAAGCGCATGTTTTCCCGATCCTTGATAATCCGCCGGGTATGCCCCAGCAGCCAGCCCAGGATGAGGCGCCGCGCCGGGTGTTTGCCGGCCAGGATGCGCAACCGCGCTTCGGCGGCCAGCCTGAGGGTTTGCACGTCTTCCCGCCCCGGGCGATCGGCTTGCCCGGCCAGCATGGCAATTTGCCGATAGAGGGGCAGGGGGTTTTCGGAGACCGGGGCGCTTTCCAGCTTGAGGTCTTCGGGGCAGCGATCCCCGAAGTCATCCCAGTACAATTGCAATTGGGCGGCCAGCTCGGGGCAGTGGGGCAGGGCCATACGAATCGCATCCAGGTTGCCGCCGGCCAGCACGCCCACCAGTTCCGGTTGCCTGGCTGCCGTTTCGGCCATGGCCTGGATGCGTAGCCCCGGCTCCAGGCTGACAATGCCGGTTTCCCCGCAAAGCAGGTCGTTTACCAGGGTGGCTGCCGGGTCGTTGCACCAGCGTCGCACCGCCCGGCACAGCCACTCATGAAACAGGTTGGCCAGGTGATCGTTGGCCACCACGGCCTGCCACTCAAAGCGCAGCAGGCCCTCCAGGTCTTCGTAGTACTGGGCCAATTGGTCCGCGCGTAGCAGGTTCAGGTTGGGCCGCTTGCTGGTGCCAATTTGCAGCAGTCGGCGGGTGTTGGCGTAGAATTCCCGGATGTCGGCCTCTCGCCGCCGAAAGGGTTGCCATAGCCGCCATAACCCGGCCATCTGTCCGGGCAGGGCTTTTACCCCTTGCCAGGCCAGGTTGCGGGCATCCGGGATATGCCGGTAAACCGGTTCCAGCCGGCTCATGTTGTAGTAAATGCGGTGGCGGATAAAGCCCAGGGCGTGCTCCAGGTGGGGACGCACCTGGGACTCGGGTTGTCTCGGATCGCCAAACAGCCGGAACAGTTGCAGGTAGTAGGCCAGGTAAAAGCGGCGGGCGAAGCTCCAGGTAAGCGGGGTGGTGGTGCCGCTGTAACAGTCAATCAGCTGGCTGTTGTCCCAGTAATGCAGGGTGGCGTCCGGGTCGGGCAGGCGGTGCAGGGTGGTCAGGGGGCGGGATTGCAGCAGGTAAAGCTGTCCTTGCTCAAAGGCCCACTCAATATCCTGAGGGCACTGGAAGTAATCCGCCGCCCGCACGGCCAGCTGGGCGACTTCGGCGGCTTGTGCTTCTTCCAGGGCAGGCTTGGCGTTGTAGGGCTCCGGGACGGGCAGGCTTACCACCTGCCCCGAGGCCGGATCCAGGCGGTGGGCAAGCTTCTTGAGGGCCACCTGGCTTTCCAGCCGCTTGCCGGTGTGGGAGAACCGCCAGCTGTCGGCATCGCACTCCCCCGAAACCAGCGCGCTCCCCAGCCCATACACGGCGCCCACGGTCACTGCCATGCGCTGCCCGCTGACCGGGTCGCTGGAGAAAGCCACCCCGGCGCTGTCGGCATTAACCATGCGTTGCACAATGACCGCCGGAAATACTGCCTGGCCGGCACCTTCGGCATACACGCCCACGCGTTGGCTTTGGGCGGAGCGCCACACCGCTTGTACTGTTTCCGCCACCTGGCCGGGGGAGATCCCCAGGTAGCTTTCAAACTGGCCGGCGAACGATTGCCTGCTCCCGTCTTCCATTATGCCCGACGAGCGCACCGCCACGGTTTCTCCGCTAGGGCACAGGCGGTGCAAGGCCTGTTGCAGGGCCTCCTGCAAGCCGGGCGTCATGACCGGTATACCGTCCGGCCCGCAGGGCAGGGCATCCGCCCGGATGACAAAAAAGGGGGGCACCCGAAACCCCGCCGCTTGCAACTGCAGCAGCGACCATGCCTTGCCTCCGGCCTGGGCCAGGGCGCAATGGGGTGGGGGGAGGGCTCCGCTTTCGAGTATCCAGTTCACGGCTTCCATCTTCTTCCGTCCGTTGCTCCTGTTTCGATCCGCTGGGTCGGGATCTTTAAATCGGTTCCGGCAATCTCCATTCAGGGTTGGGTTTCATTCTGGCAAGCCCCTGTCTGGAGTGGTCGCCTTGTCCCTTTTTCCCATCGGCGTTTCCAGCCCCGTTATCCCCACGCGCCCGCCCGTGGTGGCGCCCCGGCCTGGGGCACCGCATCGCGTCACCTTTGCGGGCGGGAGCCCAAGGGCTCGCTACAAGCTGTCGTTGCCCCGGCTTATTTCCCTTACCCGGCAAGACTCCCCCTGGCAGGCCCGGGTGGCCGAATTGCTGGATGCCTACGAGCGGCGTGACCTGCAAGCCGAGCTGCCCCTGGTGAAAAAGATCCTGGCGCCCTTTGCCCTGGAGGGGTGCATGGGCATTCCGCCCGCCCTGAACCGCTTTGACCCGGACCGCAAAAACATGCGGCTTCAGTCCACCAACGGGGCCCTGGCGGTGGTGGCCCTGGAGATTTTGGGCCAGCTTCCCCCGGCAGCCAATGCCATGGAAGCCTTCGTGCAGCTTAACGACGTGCTGCGCCAGCTTTCGGCGCGGGCGGTGGAGAAGGCCCGGGGACTGACCGGCGACTGGCAGCCTTCCAACGGAATCAGCCTGGGATTTTTCCGGGCCAGGGGGCTGGAGCATGTGGGCTATTCCCAGGTGCTGACCGGCCATATTCTGCTGATTGCCCCCAACGGCGCCGTCCAGATTCTGAAAGTGCCCACCCCCGCCGAGCTCATTACCCTGATCGATCACGACCCCAAGGCCCAGGAAGCCATTAACAGGCATCGCCCGGTCAAGCCGGATCGCTGGGGCTTTTTTCGCATGCCCAGCCTGAAGCGCGGCTACGATTTGGCCCAAACCCGGCAGTTTTTAAGCGAGATGGCCCAGGGGCGCCACCGCCACCGGGTGGTGAACGGCTGGAGCGATGTGCATACGCTACTGCGCGATGTGCCCTTTGACTTTGCCCGTCACGTGCGGGAGGGTCGCATTCCGGTGTTGTTCGACAAGGCCGGGGCGGATGGGCGCAAGGTGACGCTGAGCGACCCGTAAAGAGCGCATCCCGCCACGCCCGATAACCAGGGTGTGGCGGGATGACAGTGGATGAAGGGAACTTACTGCAGGAACGAGCGCAGCATGTCGCCCACTTCGCCCACGATGTTGGTGAACAGGTTCACGATGCCGTCCACGCCGGTCGACATTACCGCTGCCACCAGGACGGCGGCCAGAATCAGCGCGCCGCAATATTCAATAATGCCTTGTCCTTTGGAAACTCTACGCATGAATCTATCCTCTCTGTTGTCCCCTTCGGGTTTCGGACTTCACTTCTAGGGCACTCTTCGACCCCGGGGCGGGAAAGTTGAATGGATGGGCCTGGAATTTTACAACTTGCAACAATCAGGCGGGCCGCCAGGGAACGCAGGTTGGAAATAAGGCCGAGCTGCCCGGGGGGCCGACGCATCTGGCCCGGTGTGGAAAAATGGGCTGGACTCGGGCGGATGTAACGATTCTTTACTTTTTGAAGCATTAGAAAAGCCCGGCCTGTAGACAATTTTCAGGATAAAAGATAAGATTGTTTATATATGCTTGATAGCAGAGAGGGGCGACTCATTGAGCAAAGTCCTGCTGTTAAACTCATCCTACGAGCCATTGCACATTTGTGATTGGCGCCGGGCCATCATCCTTCTCATCAAGGGGAAAGCGGAAACAGTCGAGCGCAACGGCAAGATGCTGGCGCCGGAAGTGCCGTTGCCCCTGGTCATCCGGCTGTTGTATTACGTGAAGATCCCGCACAAGGAAATTCCCCTGACCCGCCGCAACATCATGCACCGAGACAATTACACCTGCCAGTATTGCGGGCGCAAGTCCGATCTCACCATCGACCATATCATTCCCCGCTCCCGGGGAGGCAAGGATACCTGGGACAACGTGACCGTGGCTTGCCTGCGCTGCAACGTGGCCAAGGGATCCCGCACCCCCAAGGAGGCGGGTTATACCCTGGCCAGCAAGCCATGCCGGCCCTTCAACTTCATCCATTTCGAGCTTTCCAAGCAGCACCACATCAGCCAGTGCGAGTACGAGCACTGGCGAAAATATTTGTACGAGTACGATTAGGCTGGGCCGTGCCAACGCGGAGCCCGGGTCCTTGCGTTCCAGGTGGCGGGTTAATCATTCTTAAAAGAACCTTCAGTCATGGCGTGCCAGGCCGATACTGACTTTGTTGAAATCGAGGGTTTATGCGTCGTTCATCAGCAAAGCGAAGGGGCTGTTGCGCCAATGCCTTAAGCGAGTATGCCCTGATTGCCGGTATTGTGCTGCTGGGCAGCCTGGGGGTCATCTATATGATAGGGGGGAATTTCAACCTGTCGATGGCCTCCCTGAAGAACGACCTGAAAGCCAATATCACGGCTTCCGAAACGGCGGCCTTTGGCCCGCTTCCCGAAAGCCTCTGGGATAACGCCGGTTTGCTGTCCTCCGCCGGGGCCCAGCAAAAACAGGTATGCTTCCAGGCCGGATTTTGCCTGAACATGCCTATCATCAGCGGCGGCCAGGTAACCACGGCGGGCGGTTTGGGGAGCGATGAAGTGGAGGCCATTGCCAACATGCTGTGGTTGCTGGCCCGGCAGTTGGAGGCCGAAGGCGCCGATCCCGGGCTGGTGGCTAAAATTACGGCCCTGGCCAACCGTGGCCATGGGGTTTCCAACTCACTGCGGGTGACGGCCCAGGATTACCGGACGAAGGTTGACTATTTGCAGGCCAATCCAAACAACCCGGGCATGAATTTCGGCAACGACTTCAACCTGTCCATTACCACCAACCAGGCAAATATCAGTTCGCGCACGCGGGAGTTCCAGCAGGCCTGGTGGGATGTGCAGTCGGAAATTGCCAGGGCCGCTCCCAGTCCCTCCCTGACCCTGGCCAAGGCCATTATTGATGTCCAGGCCCGGGAAATTGTCAATATCAGCGACAGCGTGACCCGGGATAATATCGATTATTCCCAGCTGGCGGCTGACCCCGGCCTGGATATGATGGCCAACGTCACCCACCAGGACGCCAACACCATCTGCCAAACCGGCGGCAACATGGGGCAATGCTACGTGAACACCGGCAGCGGCTGGCAAACGCCCTAGCGGACCTGCCGGGTGGTATCCGCAGGTCTCAATTCCGCCCGGGAGGGGGTAAATAAATCTTAAGGAAAGGTTCAGGGATTGCGGAAGGCGGTCGATTTTTGAAGTACCGTAACGAGGCATTATGCGCGGGCTGTTCTGTCAACTGAAGGCAATTCGGGGCAATGCCTTGACCGAATATGGCTTGGTGGGCGCCCTGGTTCTGGTGGCGTCGGTGGGGGTGCTTTTCGTGCTGGCCGGCGGGTTGGACAACGGCCTGAATGGCCTGAAGGCGGATCTGCTGGGCCACGTGGACAGCGCCCAGCAAGCCAAGCCGGGAGGGCTCCCCCCATCGCTCCAGGAGGCCGCGGCCCAGTTGCCTCCGCCCGGGGCCGGGGAAACGCCGGTGTGCTTTGAAGGCGGCCTGTGCCTGAATATGCCTTATATTCAGGGGGGCGTCAGCAATACGGCGGGTGGCCTGGGCAGCGATGATGTTGAGGCCCTGGCAAACCTCATCTTGCGGGTGGCCCGGCAACTGGAAGCGCAAGGCGCCGATCCCGGGCTGGTGGCCAAGATCACCGCGCTGGCCAACAAGGGGCATCAAAACGCCACCATGATTAAAAGCATCTCCAACCGCTACAACAGTGCTACCGATTACTTCCAGTCGCATGCCGGCCAGCCGGTCTCCGATTCTACAATCCAGACCATGCGCTCCTCGCTGTATGGCAGCGACAAGCTTTCTTTCCTGAACGGTCAATTTAACCAGGCCTGGCAGGATGTGCAGGCCGCCTTCGCACAGAGCCCCAACGATCCGAAGTTGCAGCTTGCCAAGCAAATTATCGATTACCAGGCGCAGGAAATTGTGAATATTTCCGGCAGCGTTCCCACGAATATTACGGTGGAGCAGTTGCAAGCCGATCCCAACATGGAGATTGCCGCCCAGGTGACCCGCCAGGACGCTAACACCATCTGCCAAACCGGCGGCAATATTGGAAAGTGCTATGTGAACACCGCAAGCGGTTGGCAAACGCCCTAGCGGACCTGTTGGGTGGTATTCGCAGGTCTCAATTCCGCCCGGCAGGGTGTATATAAATCTTAAAGTAAGCTTCAGTCGGGCCTGGGCTTGCCGATATCTTCTTTGAGCAACAGGGCATGCGCATGCGTTCATATCGCGGCAATACATTGACGGAGTACGGGTTTATTGGGGTTTTAATCCTGGTTGCCAGCATTGGCGTTATCTACGCGCTGGGTGGGGGCTTAAATACCAGCCTGGCGGCCCTGAAAGCCGATCTGACCGGTAACATCAAGAGCGCCGGCAATGCCCAGTATGGGGTGTTGCCCCAGAACCTGTGGGATTCCGCCTCTACCTTGCCCCCTATGCAGTCCGGTCAGCAGCAGGTGTGCTTCGATACCGGCATGTGCGTGACCATTCCCGTTACCAGCGCCGGTAAAAGCAGCACTTCTGGCGGCCTGGGAAGCCAGGAGACCCAGGCCCTGTCCCTGGTACTGCAACAGATTGCGCAAAAACTGCAAGAATCCGGGGCGGATCCGGACCTGGTGGCCAAAATTACCAAGCTGGCCAATGAAGGGCACGATCTCTCCAGCTATCTGAGGCAGACGGCGGACGAGTACAAGAACACCACCGGCTATCTGGCCACCGGCCAGTACGATCCACAGACCGATTTTATGACGGGAATGGGCTACAGCATTAATATGGGCAACAACAAGAGCCTGATGACCACCGGCACCGCTGAGTTCAGCCAGGCCTGGCAGGATGTGCAGGTTGCTTTTGCGCAGAACCCCAACGATCCGGCTATGCAGACCGCCAAGGCCATTATTGACGCCCAGGCCCAGCAGATTATGGATATCAGCACCAGCGTGCCGCTGGACATTCCATTTGAAGAGATTGTGGCCAACCCCACCATGCCCATTGCGGCAGAAATTACCCGCCAGGACGCCAATACCATCTGTCAAACCGGCGGCAACATGGGGCAATGCTACGTGAACACCGGCAGCGGCTGGCAAACGCCTTGAAGGGAGCTAGTAGCCCTGGCGATCCACCAGCTGGCTGAAGCGGTAGTCGTTCAGCACCCGGCCCCGCTTGAAGATGGTCTGCCCGGCGGTATGGCTGGCCTGGAAAGTCTGCCGCGAAAGCTGGGAGAGCCCGATGGGGCGATCATCAGCCCCGGGTGCGGAAGGCTGGCTGGCGCTGGTTTCCACTTCTTCGGTCACCAGGTTCAACAAGGCATCCTTCAGGCGGGAAAAAACCCCCTTGGGCTGCGAATACTGGTGGATTTGGGGGCCCAGGTGCTGCATTTCCAGTCGCCGCATTCCGGCAATGCCCACCAGGCCGTCGCTTGCTACCATGGGTTGCGGGGCAATGATATAGTGGAATTGGTTCTGCTGGAACTGATTCTGAAACTGATTATCCATCCCTGTCCACACCTCGACTATACTCTTATGGGCTCATCTCTTTTACTGGCATAGTAATCATTTTAGAAAATTACGCAACGCACGTTATCATCCGAACGGTCGAAACCCCACCCATCCCATGGCCAATCTTCATGAGCAGTACATGACCCTTGCCCTGCAAGCGGCCCGCAAGGCATTGCCGGTGGATGTCCCCGTGGGAGCCGTTCTGGTGTACGACAACCAGGTGATTGCCGAGGCTTACAACCAGCGGGAGCTGGACAACAACCCGGTGGCCCATGCCGAAATGCTGGCTCTGCAATGGGGCGCGGCGGCCTTGGGCAACTGGCGGCTGAACGATACGACCCTGTACGTCACCCTGGAGCCCTGCCCCATGTGCGCGGCAGCCATTATGCAGGCCCGGGTGGGCCGGGTGGTTTTTGGGGCCTACGATCCGGTGATGGGCGCCTGCGGGTCGGCCATGGCGATGCTGACCGACAGCCCGGCCCTGCCGGTGCTGGGCGGGGTGATGGAAGCCGAGTGCGGGCAATTGCTGCGGGGGTTTTTCAGCGCGCGGCGACAAAAAACCGGGCCGTAAAGCCCGGTTTTTTGTTGAGGGTTGGCTGGGAGGCTACTTGCTGCCGAACATTCCGAACATGCCTTTTTTCTCCGGCGCAGCGTCGCGGGTGACGGTGTTCATGTCCACCAACGAGACGCCATAGAGCATGTCGCCTTTTTCGATCTTGTCCAGCACGTCCAGGCCGGCAATGACCCGGCCAAAGATGGCGTACTTGCCGTCCAGCGATTCTTCCGGGGCCAGGGTAATGTAGAACTGGCTGGAGGCGCTGTTGGGATCCGGGCCGCGGGCCATGGCCACCACGCCCTTGGCGTCATGGGTCAGCTTATTCTTCACTTCCAGCGGGATGCGCTCCTTGGAGCCGCCCGCCCCGGTGCCGGTGGGGTCGCCGGTCTGTATTACGAAGCCCGGAATGACCCGGTGGAACTTCATGTTGAAGTTGTCGTAAAAGTGCTGGTTGATCAGCTTCACGAAATTGCGCACGGTGATGGGGGCTTCATCCGGGTACAGTTCGAAAAAGATGTTGCCCTTTTCCGTGGAGACCTGCACCGCCTTGGTTTTCAGCATGGCGGGCGTCCAGTTCTCCACGTTTTCAGGCAGCTTGCCGGCGGACTTGGCATCGGTGGTTGTGGTGTCGGCAGAGGCTTGCTTTTCGCTTTCGCTGCCGGAGAACCAGTTTTTGGGGTTCCAGTCGCTTTTCTTGTCCGACGGGGTTTCAGTGGCCTGCTGCGCCGGCTTTGATGGCGCAGTTTGGGCAACCGGCTTGCTTTCCCGCTGGCGCTTTTGATGGGCCTTCTTGGAACGTTTCCCGGCCAACTGATCCGCCTCACGCTGAACCTTTTGCAGCTCTTTCTGGGCTGCCTCGGCCTCGTTCATCGCCTGTTCCGCCCGGATTCTGGCCGCCTCGGCCTTTTCCTTGGCCTCCTGCAGCCGCTGTTTCATGGCTTGCTCGGCGGAAAGCTTCTGTTGCTTTTGCGCTTTCTGCTGCGAGGACTCCTCATGCGAGAACCAGCTCTTGGGGTTCCAGCTACTGTCGTCCGCTGCCCGGGCTGCCTGCGGCACGCTTACGCACAGGGCAAGCGCCACGAGCGCCGGAAGGACAAGTTGAATTGCCTGCTTCATCAGGGGTCTGGGCCTCCAGGTAAATCCATTCCACGATATGCTTGCTATTGTAGCGGGAACCATGGCTTTAAACAAATTCGGGCTTTCCTTATGTAAAGCCTCAACCCGCTTTATGGCTGCGGCAAGCCAAACAGGGCCTCACTTAGCGTTTCCATCAGCTCCTCCGGCAGCACAATGCGGGTGACCAGCCCCTGGTTTTGGGCAGCTTCCAGCGCAACGCACCGACCGGGATACACCGTGTCGTAAAAAGCCGTGCCGTCCATGGCCAGCCGGATAGGGGCCACCAGCCCATGCATCAGGTAGGTACCGCCCACCGCAGTGCCTGCCAGCAGGCTGACCAGTTGTATGCCCTGGTGTTTCAGGGTTTCCAGCTGGCGGCGGTAGGCGCCGGCGTAAAACACCACCCCGTCCCGCTCGGCTTGCGGGCACACGGCAAAGCCCTTGCAGGAGGCGCCCAGCAGCAAGGGCAGTCCCGTATCGGCCTGTTCGGCAAACCTCAGCATTCCCTGTACATCGTCCAGCGCGACCGGGCGACTGCCCAGCCAGGCGTACTGAAAAAGCGGGCCATTCATCGTCAGCCGGGCTGTTCCGGCATGCATCAGCCCGTCCGGGCTGCGCCAGGCGGTTTGCCGGTCGCTGACCCGGTTAAAAATTAATTCATCCTTAAAAATCTCCAGCGCCCGATCTCCCCCGCCTTATAATAAAAATGACTGAAAAGGGTAGCGCAGCAAAGTGAGCCGGTGCCATGGCGGTTGAATACAAGGATTACTATAAAATTCTGGGTGTGTCACGGGATGCCGACGAGAAGGCGATCCGCTCGGCCTACCGCAAGCTGGCCCGGGAGTACCACCCGGACGTGAATCCCCAGGCCGGTGACAAGTTCAAGGACATCAACGAGGCCTACGAGGTTCTGAAAGACCCCGAAAAGCGCCGTATGTACGACAGCCTGGGCTCCAACTGGCGCCAGGGCCAAAGCTTTACCCCGCCGCCCGGCTGGGAGGGCTACACCACCGTCAACCTGAACGACCTGGGCGGTTTCGATTTCGGCGAGCGCTTTGGCGGGTTTTCCAGCTTTTTCGATGCCCTGTTCGGCGGGCTGGCCGGCCATGGGTATCCTGGCGGGGGCGGCTACACCTATCAGCAGGCCCAACCGGATTTCGGCTGGGCGGAGCAATTCGGGGGCGCCGGGCGTCGGGCTGGCCGGGCCCCGGAAGCACAGCCCCGGGAGGAGCTGAATATTCAGCAGTCCCTGCCCCTCGACCTGGAAGAAGTGGCCGCCGGGACCGAGAAAACGGTGCTGAGCCCCGGGGGCAAGCGCCTGACCGTCAACGTGCCCAAGGGGGTGAAGGAGGGCGGCAAGATTCGCCTGGCCGGGGAGGGCCGTTCTGGCCGGGGTGGCCGGCGCGGCGACCTGCTGCTGGTGGTTCAATACCGCAAGCATCCCCATTTTAAGCTTGAGGACGAGCTGAACCTGCTGTACGAGGCCCCCGTGCCGGTGCCCGACCTGGTGCTGGGCACCGAAACCACCGTGCCCACTCTGGGCGGCAACGTGTCCCTGAAAATTCCCGCCGGCACCCAGCCGGGCCGCATGCTGCGGCTGAAGGGCCAGGGGCTGCCTTCGCGGGACGGCAAATCCCGGGGCGACCTGCTGGTGCGGGTGAGGGCGGTCATCCCCGAGCAGCCCTCCGAGCGGGAGCGGGCCTTGTATCAGGAATTGAAAGCCCTCTGGGCCGGAATGTAACAGTTCCTGGGAAAAGCCTGCGGAACCGGGGGCGGTTTTTTATAATGGCCCTATGAGCGAACGTCCGATTCGTATCCTGCCGCCCCATGTGGTGAACCGCATCGCGGCGGGGGAAGTGGTAGAGAGGCCAGCCTCCGTGGTGAAGGAGCTGGTGGAAAACGCCCTGGACGCGGGCGCTACCCGCATCGAGATTGCGGTTTCCGCCGAGGGCCGGAACATCCGGGTGGCCGATAACGGCTCCGGCATGACCGCGGAAAACGCGGCGCTGGCCTTTTTCAACCACGCCACCAGCAAGATAGCCGACGAGGCCGATCTGGACTGCATCCAGACTTTGGGATTCCGGGGGGAGGCCCTGGCCAGCATCGGGGCGATTTCCCGGCTGACCTGCCTGACCCGTACCCCGGATAGCGAAAAGGGCCACCGCATTACCCTGGATGCCGAGGGTAACCCGCAGATTACCGAGACGGGCTGTGCCCCGGGCACGGTGATGGAAGTGGCCGAGCTGTTTTACAACACCCCAGCCCGCCTGAAATTCCTGAAGCGGGCCGCCACCGAGCTGGGTCACATTGAAGAGGCGGTGCAGTACCTGGCCCTGTCCCATCCCGAGGTGCGCTTTTCCCTCCGGCTGAACGATCGCGAGGCGCTTAAAACCTCCGGCAGCGGCGAGTTGAAGCAGGCCATGGAGGAGGTGTTCAACCTGAAGCGGGAACAGGTGACCCTGGTGCCGATTGCCTTCGAGGACGGCGAGGCCGGCCTGTCGCTGGCGGGATATGCCTCTACGCCGGGGTTCATGAAAAGCGCCCGGCGCTGGATGGTGACGTTCGTCAACGGGCGGCACGTGCGCTGCCCCCTGCTGCAAAAGGCCATTGAGGCCGCCTACGAATCCCTTCTGCCCCACGACAAGTACCCGCTGTGCGTGCTGTTTATCAATATGCCCCCGCGGCAGGTGGACGTGAACGTGCACCCGGCCAAGCGGGAGGTGCGTTATGCCAGCGGCAACACCATTTTTGCCTTCGTGCGCCAGGGCATCCGCGCTGCGCTGGAGCGCCATGGCCTGTCGTTCGAGCCGGCCTATCCCGTGCCGTCGGGTGAACCCGGCATGGCCCATTCGGGGGCTTTCGTCTCCCGGCCCGGTGGGTTGGCCTCCCGACCCGCCTTGCCGCCCCCGGCTTTCCGCTCCGGGCCGGTGCCTTCGCAAGCCGTGCTGGATTTTTACCGCCCCGCCCCTGATGCGTCCCAGGGCCTCCCGGCGCCGGTGGGGGAGGCTGTCCTGGCGGAGGCGGATTTGGGTGCGTCGTCCGGCTTGCCGGCGTTCAAAGTCATCGGGCAGCTTTTCAATACCTATATTTTGCTGGAAACCGCCCAGGGGCTGATGGTGGTGGATCAGCACATTGCCAGCGAACGGACATTCTTTGAGGCGCTGACCCTGAACCTCACCGGCGAGGCGCCGGATATCCAGCACCTGGTGATGCCGGTGCCGGTGGCCGTGGGCCCGGCCCAGCGGGAATTGCTGGAGCGCCACTGCGATGATTTTGCCCGGCTGGGATTTTTGTACGCGGTGGATGAAAACGGCCATGGGGTGCAATTAACCGGCCTGCCCCTGATTTATGCCGGGCGGGATGGGCTGCAAAATCCCGGCGCGTGCTTTGAGGGCCTGCTGACCCAGTTGGAGGAGACCGGGCGCATGGCCCTGGATCTCGATCACCTGATTGCCACGCTGTCGTGCCACAGCGCGGTACGGGCCGGCGATCCGCTGGAGGCCTTTGAGATGGATGCGGTGATTCGCCGCTGGCTGGCTTGCCGCCTGCCCTGGACCTGCCCGCACGGACGCCCCATTGCCCATACCATTTCCAAAAACGAGTTGAACCACTTTTTCCACCGTCCGTCCTTGCCGGCCAACGCGCTATAGCCCTCAGGACACTAAAGTGCCCTACGGCGCCAATCGTCTTGGCCCCATTCTTAAATTTGTTTTAATTTTTCGCGCAATTCCGAGTCATAAATTGTTTTTATTTTCATAAGACTTGTTCTTTTGAGTAGTGGTTAAGACAAATGGTGTGGTGTTCTTTCCCTTCCAGAAGGAGCACCCGGATGGAGGAGTCAGTTAGCAATGGCCAATGCGGATTTTCTGCAATTACCGGTGCCGCCCAGTTCGTATCTGGCGCAAAACGGCATTCGGATGGTCAATGCCAACACGGGCGGCACCATTATCGGCGGTCGACCCCAAGGTTTTGGTGGAACGGGCGGATCATTGCTAAGTTCCAGTTCAAACAGCTCAGTCTTTCTGGATATGTACGGGTAATCAAGGTAGCAGATGTCTGAAGTTTAGAGAGTGTTAGGTAGTAGAAGTAGTAGGAGTAGAGTTCAATGTCTTCAGTCAATTTGAATAGTGGTTCTCCAGTATACAAAGGTACCCAGCAGGCGGATACCAAGAAAATTGATATTGCCAAGGGCACCGATGGGGCCACCGTCAACGCCAAGGGCGGCAATGACAACCTTACCGTCACCGCGGAGAACACCAAGGCTACCGCCATTTATGGCGCCGGCGGCAACGATACCGTGGACTTCAAGGGCAGCGGTAACACCGACCTGAAAATCGGCATGAAGGCTGGCGACAACACCACCACCGTGACCGGTGACAACAACCAGGGCACCGTGACTTATGGCAACGGTCAAAACAACGTCACCACCAACGGCAACGGCAACAAATTTCAATTCAACTCCAACGGCAAGGCCAATGCCGATACCCAGTTCAACGCCAACCTGAAAGGCGATGGCAACGAGTACACCGTGGCCGGTGGTGGCGGCAAAGAAAACGTGACCGTGGACGGCGATTACAACCGCCTGATTGCCAGCACTGGCGGCGGCGCCGATAAAGTGGGCGTGAAAGGCAACTTTAACGTCTTCGATGTCCGCACCGGCAAGGGCAAGGATGAAGTCAACATCGATGGCGACGGCAACTACGGCTACCTGGCTACCGGCAAGGGCGATGACGAGGTCAACGTGGATGGCGACTTCAACATCATCGGCGGGCGCCTGGGCGATGGTGACGATGAGCTGAACGTGGACGGCGATGACAACTTCATTGCGGTTGAAGGCGGCAAAGGCGACGACGAGCTTGAGGTGGACGGCGACGGCAACCAGGTCATCGCGGATCTGGGCGAAGGCGACGACGAGACCGAAATCGACGGCGACAACAACAACTCCGCCATTACCGCGGGCGAAGGCGATGACGAAATCTCCGTGGATGGCGAAGACAACACCACCCTCATCGACACCGACGATGAAGACGGCACCGATACCGTGCGCATCGACGGCAAGGGCAACAACACCCTGGTGGTGACCGATGAGAACGACACCGTGGTGCTGGAAGGCGAAGGCTGGCAAGAAGGCGAGCCGGATTCTGATGGCAACCGCATCTACACCCGCGATGACGGCGACGGCAAGACCAGCACCGTGGTCGTGACCGGCGATGGCCGCGTGGTGGATGAAAACGGCAACGTGATTGGCCACGTGGATGAAGATGGCGACGTGGTGGAAGATGGCGACGCCGATGCCGATGTGGACAACGACAATGATGGCGGCCACTGCAACAACAACGGCGGCGACGGCGATGTGGATAACAACGGCGGCGACGGCGATGTGGATAACAACGGTGGCGACGGCGATGTGGATAACAACGGTGGCGACGGCGATGTGGATAACAACGGTGGCGACGGCGACGTGGATAACAACGGCGGCGGCCACTGTCACTGCCCCGGCCACGATGGCGACAATGGCGGCGGTACCGGTGATAGCGGCGACGGCGGCCAGGGTGACGTGGATAACAACGGTGGCGGCAACGGCAACCTGCCCGGCTACGACGACGAAGGGGATCCCATCCCCGGTGGCGGCGGCCAGGGCGGTGGCGGCGGCGACCAGGATGCCGGCAACGGCGGCAGCCACGTGGATCGCATCTTTGCCAGCTTCGGCGAGAAGTTCGCCGGATGGGCCGGACGCTACTTCGACTTCCTGCTGGACAACATTCCGGGCAGCGAAGAAGAAGGCGATGACAGCGAAGGCGACGTGACCGAAACGCCCGAAGTCAACGCCAAGGCGGTGCAAGACCTGAAAACCAACTTCAATCAGGCCGACACCAACCACGATGGCGTGTTGACCAACGATGAACTCTCCGCCTACGAGACCACCTCCGGCGGCCAGGGCTACAAAGGCATTGCCGAGCACAGCCACGAGCTGATGTTTGGCAGCATCGACCCCGGCAACCCGGCCTGGCACGGTCTGACCACCAAGGACCTGGACTATATCGACCAGCAACTGGCTGAAGGCAAGACCATCGAGGAAATTGCCCAGGAGCTGCGTGAAAAAATCGCCCAGGAACGCAACGTGGCTTCCGACGAGGAAGGGTTCCAGGAGTATGTGGACCAGCAGCGGGGTATCTTTACCCTACCGCAGGCTCAGCCGGAAGGCACCGTGACGGTCTAGCAGGTGATTGAGTAAAGAGTACAAAGCAGGTAGGTTTCGGAAGGCGGAGGCAACAGCTTCCGCCTTCTGGCATGGGACGATACGCCCCGCAAAACGATCGGCTTCAAAAAACAATCGGGCTGGGGTAAGATGGATCCCGTTCACCCAGCCATTCCGCGGAGCCGTCTTGTCATGTCGTATGCATTCCTGGGCTACGAATTCGACCCCTACTACGCCGCCGATTTCCTGGAGCACCTCTGGCAAACAGAGCCGGTGGGCACCTTCAGCATCATCCTCAGCATGACGGCCATTTTGCTGACCTTTTGCTACAAGCTGCTGGACATCTGGTGGGATCTGCGCAAGGAAAAATCCCGCCAGGGGCGGCTCAAAATTGAGCTGTTCACCGAGATTCGGGAGGGACGTCCCGGCCTGCGGGCGGTGGTTTCCAATGTGGGCAAGGAACCCGTGGTGGTGCGCGACTTCGGGTACTTCCGCAAAGGCCTCCTGCGCATCGAGTTCGAAGCCATTCGCCCCGATGCCCTCAATCCCATGCCGCGCACCCTGAATGCCCGGGAGCTGGCGGAGTTTTACTTCCCGGCGGCCCATCCCCGGCTGGTGGAAATTAAGCACGGTTTCTGCGTGCGGGATTCCATGGGCAAAATTTGGCAGGCCCCGGCCTACGAGGTCAAGCGGGCCCGCAAACAACTGCGCCACCTGGCGGCTGAGCTGCAACCCGAGCCGGTTGGCTGACCCTTCACGGCGAAGGCTTGCAACCAACCATGCGGCACATTTGCTGCCGGGTGGATTGGATGGCCCCGTCCACGGCAGCGGAGACGGCGTGGCTGGTTTGGGAAACGGATTGGTGCAAGGCGCCGCCAAATTGCGTGACGGCAATCATTCCGACCACGCCCATCAGTGCCAGGGCCAGGCCGTATTCGCCCATGCTTTGTCCCGGTCGTTTCATTACCCTGAACCCTCTTAACATGGGTGATATCGGTAAATTGCTGAAAAACTTGAGACTTCCGGCCTCTAAGGCTGGGAAACCGTCTGGTTTTCTTCTAGGTGGGCTTGCAAGGCGGCTTTTTCGGCATCGCGGGTGGCGGTTTGCCAGTTGGGGCCCTTGGCTTCCCGGTTGCGCGCCTGGGCGGGGTCATGCTCGGCGTAAGCCTTTTTCAGCTCCGCCTTGAATTTTTCCAGCGCATCGGCTTCGGGCACCCGCATCACTTTTTCTTCCCCCTTGAAAATGTAATATTGCCCAATGCCGCCGGCAATGCCGATATCGGCGTGGCCGGCCTCGCCGGGGCCGTTCACGAAGCAGCCCATCACCGCCACGTCCAGCGACTTTCCGGGGTGCTTGCGATCGTATTCGGCCATCAGGCTTTCCACCTGGTTGGCCAGCCCGTGCAGATCCACTTCGCAGCGTCCGCAGGAAGGACAACTGATGAGGTTGGAGCCGGATTGCCGGAGGCCCATGCTGCGTAAAATTTCGTGCCCGGCAAACACTTCCTCGATGGAGTCGGCGGTGAGCGAAACCCGGATGGTGTCGCCGATGCCTTCCGCCAGCAGCAGCCCGAAGGCCACCGAGGTTTTTATCAGCCCTCGCTTCAGGGTGCCGGCCTCGGTCACCCCCAGGTGCAGGGGATAATTCACCAGGGCGGCCAGGCGGCGGTAGGCCGCCACCATCTTCATGGGGTCGCTGGCCTTCACCGAAATCTTGAAGTTGAAAAAGTCCTCCTCCTCCAGAATGCGGGCATTCAGCAGGGCGCTCTCCACCAGCTGGGTCACCAGGTCGTCGGGATATTGCTGCTTGATGGGTGGTTCCACCGAGCCGGAGTTGACCCCGATGCGGATGGGGATGTCGCGCTCCTTGCACTTGTCCACCACCTTGCGGATAAATTCCTTGCGGGGCTGGTTGCCGGGGTTGATGCGCACGCAGTGCACCCCGTTGTCGGCGGCCATCAGGGCCAGCCGGTAGTCAAAATGAATGTCGGCCACCACCGGGATGGGCGAGCGGGGCACAATCGATTTCAGGGCTTCGGCGGCCTCCTTGTCCGGCACGGCCAGGCGGATGATTTCGCAGCCGGCGTCGGCCAGGCGCCGAATCTGGCTCACGCTCTCCTCCACGTCCCGGGTGTCGTTGGTGAGCATGGATTGAACCGAGATGGGGGCGTCTCCACCAATTTCCACGTTACCAACCCGGATTTTGCGAGATTTGCGACGTTCGATTTGCATGGGGGCTCATTCCAAAGATGGGGACACCGCTATTGTACACGCCGCACGGGCGGGTTCCAATCGGCAAAAAACAGGCGCCCTCCAAGGCGCCTGTCGGGTTGGCCTGCCGGCTCAGCGGTTGTCGCTGGCCGCGGTCTGGATGTAGAACGGGGTGAGCGATTCGTGGTTGCGCTCAAAGCCGCGCACCGCCGTTTCCACCTGTTCGCGGTTGATCCCGTTGTGAAACAGCCCTTCAAAGAAGCCACGTACCCGTCCCCACAGGCTTTGTGCGGCATCGGGACGCTGCTGTTCGTTGCGGACGCGCATGCCGGTGCGGGCCGCGTTTTGCATGCGGGCATCGCCCTGCACCATGCCCCGGGTGGTATTGGCGCGCACCGGATCCCACACCCGGGCGATGGCTTGCAGCTCCTGCTCCAGTTCGGCGGCCTTGGCGGGATTTTTGGTGCGGTTCAGCTGGGCCAGCAGATTGTTCATGCGGCGCTCCAGCAAACCGCTGCGGTAGTTGGCGGCGGCGTCGGCCAGCTCGGCGGGTGTGGCGTCTTGCTTGGCCATCAGGCGCTGGGCCTTGCGAATGCGGGCGGTGGCCTCGTTGCGCCGGGCCGAGATTTCGCCCGCATCCCGGGTGACGCCCTGGTAGGGCGATTCCCCGCGCTCCAGGGCGGCTTTAATCTCATCCGGCGTCTGGGGCGCCTTGGGATGCTGGGCCATCCGGGCGTAGCGCGCGCCATAGCGCTCGTATAAATTGCCCAGGAAGTTGCGGAGGGGCCCAGGCAGCTTATCCAGAAAGCCGGGCTTTTCCGGAGCGCGTCCCAGGGCCTGTTTCAGCCCGTCCAGGCTGGCCTCGTTCTTGAACAGCCCGGTGAAATCATCCCACTGGGCCTGCATAATGGAGTTCACCCGCTTGGGCGCAAACTGGTATTTGAAGGTCTCAAAATTCTTGCGCGAGAAGGTGCGGCCCACTTCTTTCAGGGCTTCCGTCCAGGTGCCGGCGCGCACTTTTTCCGCCTCGGCCAGGCCCTGGCTGATGACGTTTTTCATGGCGGCGGCCCGTTCGGCGCCTTGCAGACCTTCGGCGGCCTTCAGCCCGGCTGCGGTGGCGCGGGATTCCGCGGCGATGGCCCCCGCCTGGCGCACGCCCAGCGCGGAGCTGCCCACGGCAAAGACCCCTTCCCCAATGTCCCCGAAGGCTTTTTCGGCAGCGGCGTAATCGCCCCGGCTATAGGCGCTGATGGCGGTGCCCGCCCCCTTGGCCAGCTGGAAGCCTCCCATGGCCAAGCCCAGGCCCACCATCACCGGAATGGTGACGGGCGCCACGGCGGCCAGCGCCATCACCCCGGCAATGGCCAGGGCGGCTTTCACCGGGTGCTGGACGATGGCAGCGATGGGCCGGAAGAAGCCCTTGACGGTTTCCTTCACCGCGTTGAACAGGCTGAAGCCCTTTTTTTTGCGCTGGCCATGACTGCCGGAAAAATGCACCGAATCGTGGGCCTGCATGTGCCCGGCCCGGCGCATCTGCCGGGTGAGCGGATCGGTTGCGCCCGCGCCATGGACGGACGAAATGCCGGAAGATCCGCTATAAGCGGCCGGATCAATTTCAAAACTCATTGCGATCTTGCCCCTGTGTCCCCATTACCCCTTTATGAAAGTATAAAAACAATCAATCAAGGTTTTGTGTTAGCCGGCCCCGCCTGGGGGCGGAATGCGGCCCAGGGGCGTTACAAACTTAACAAAAGGACTGTTTTCCGCTCCCGCGTAGCACAAAAATCCATTTGATTGTTTTTATACATGTACAGGGATATTTGGATGGGCACATGCCTGATCCGCAGGGATACAGGTTTAAGGTTTGATGACACGAATGTAAGGGCAGGAGTTCAGGAATATGCCATTTATACAAACGGGTATACCCACAAACTTTGCGACGCAACCGGGCGGCATTACCCCCTTGTTTGCGTATTCCGGGGGCGACCCCTTCTTTAACAACTGGGTTGCATGGGGCATGGGGGCCGCCTGGGGCGTGGATCCCAATTATGCGGTCATGCCGGGCCCCATTTCCACCCAGTCCGGCATGCTGAACCGGGATGCGGTGAATGGCGGCATGGCGCCGTTTTTCCCCAACTACACGCTGGTGCCAGGGCAGTATCCGCCCGACCTGAATGTGGTGGGCCCGCCGCTGGTGATTGGGGGGTCTTTTATCCGACCGGGCGGGGTTGCGTAACGCTCGCTCGAGCCGACAGATTTAAAAAAGCCGGGCTACCTGCCCGGCTTTTGGTTTGAGGGGGTGACCTCCATGGCTCAGCCGGCTGGCGCATTCACCACCTGGCTAGCCTGAAAAGTAGCCGGATGGCAAATTATCAAAGCCCATGTCATCCGCTACACTGAAGTGACATTGCGATCCATTTAACTTAACGCACCGGTTCTGAAGTGACGCGATAACGCACCCAGGCTTTTTTACCGGCCTGGGGCAGGAGGGAATGGACATGAAGAAAATACTGAAGGGCGGGCTGGCCCTGGCCGCGCTGGTGGGCCTGAGCCTGCCGCTGCCATCCTTTTCCCTGGACATTGTGACCCAGGAAATTGTGCTGGATCCGTATAACAGCGATTTCAACGTGGAGCCGGTCAGCGTGCTGCCGGGAACCCCGCTGCAATTGACGTTCCTGAACTTTTCCAACAAAGATCTCACCTTTTCGGCCCCGGATCTGGGCGTGAACGTGGTGATTCCCCACAACCAGCAAAAGGTGGTCAGCATTAACGCAGACACCCTGTCCCAGGTTCAGGGCACCCACACCGTGGCCTATTTCATCCAGGATGCCGGCGGTAACCAGCTGGCATCCAGTACCATTGGGGCCGATCGGCAGTACGTGGCCCTGGAGGAGCTGATTACCCGGCAGCAGGTGGCCCTGAATGCCATGCCGGCCACCACCGGAACGTCCGCCGTGCGCCAAAAACCGGAGCGTTCCTCCCCGGTACGCGGCTTCTGGTAGCCAGGGAGGGGGCATGTCGAACGATCGCTGCCTGAACATCGTTTTGGCCACCTTCATTGCACTCACCCTGGGCGTTCTGGCCCAGGTGAGTGCAAGCCCCCTGGAAAACCGGGTGGTCATCAACATTCCGTCCCGCACCTTGTGGGTGTTTTCCGGGGAGCGGCTCATCCAGTGGTTTCCGGTGGGGGTGGGGCGTCCCGGTTACATGACGCCCATCGGCCAGTTCCGGGTATTGCGCAAGGTGGTCAATCCCGGCTGGGAGCACCCCTACAAGGGGGCCGGCCAGGTGCGTATCGCCCCGGGCGGCAACAATCCCCTGGGTACCCGGTGGATCGGCTTTTACCGCAAGGCCGGGGGCGAATATGGCATGCACGGCACCGACAACCCGTCTTCCGTGGGCAAGTTCAGTTCGCACGGCTGCGTGCGCCTGAAGGTGCCGGATGCCGAAAAGCTGTTCGAGCTGGTCGAGGTCGGTTCCCCGGTGGAGGTGATTTACGAGCCGGTGCTCATTCGACCCGAGGGCAGCCGCCTGCGGGTCATCGTTTACCCCGACGTGTTTCACCGGGGAATGCCTTCGGTGGCGGCGGTGACTGCCAAAATCCTGCAAGACTACCCGGGGGCGGTCGTCGATGAGGCTCGCCTGCGCGACGCGCTGGCCCGCCCCGCCCAAAAGCCGGTGGTGGTGGGAGAGATGCCGCCCTAGGGAGACTTTCCTCGCTTCAGCGGGATGACGTTTTCCGTCAGGGAGGGGGCCCGCTCCAGGTTGATGTTGAAGGGCACGTATTGCCCCTGGTTCTCGATGGTGCCGGCCTGGATAAAGCGCACGTTCTTCCAGCGTTCCTGGGTCTGGGCGCTCCACAGGCGGAAGCGCGCGTCGTGCAGGTTGCGGGCCCCGTACACCCGCTTCATCCCCTTGAGCATGTCGGGATGGTACAGGAAGGTTTGCAGGCTGGCCAGCTCGCTTTGGCCCGGGTCGGTAAACACCACCCCGTAGCTGATATCTCCGTTTTTCAGGGCGTGTTGCCGAATGACCCGGGCTTTCATCTCAACCACGCGGGCTTTTTCACCCTGGCGGCCCGGCCAGGTCAGGCGCACCTTCAGGCCCCCCAGGCTGGGGATGGGATAGCGGGCGGGCACCGTGATGGAGGCACCCATTTCCGAAATTTCCGTGGTCTGGCCAATGCCCAGCAGCAGGTCGCTTTCGGTCACCAGCACGCAGCCGGTTTCCATGGGAAAGCGGGGATCGATGCGGCGGTTGGGGATTTCCCGGGCCATGCACCAGCGCAGCGGGGTTTTGACCAGGCTCATAATGCTGTCGGAAGTGGACTGCACCTGGTGGAAGCCCTGCCAGGTATCCGGCGCGGTGAAGGTGTGCAGCACCATGTGCTTGCAATCATCCGGCGATAAATCCCGCAGGGCCAGGGCCACAAAGTGCTTGCCTTCCTCGGTAATATGGCTGCGCACCACATTGCCGCGCACCATGGTCTGGCGGTTCAGGCTCCAGTCCAGCAATTTGACCTGCAACCCGCTGCGCACCGGCACCGGGTCATTCAGCAACAGGAAAAGTCCTTTTTCGCTGATGTTCAGCGTGCGCCCACTGACTTTGCCCAGGGGGCCCAGGACTTCCACGGGGATGACCCGGTCTACCCGAGGCCCGCCTCGCCGCTGGGGGCGGTTTACCGCGCACAAAATGGCGCAACTTAGCAGCATGCCGTTATATCCTGCCCACAGGCTGTTCCAGCAAATATAGCCCAGGGTTTCGCCGTCGTGCAGGGCCCTGCTGATGCCCAGCCCCAGCCCGGTGAGGGTCAGCGCCAGCATCACGATCTGGGGCAGCACGGCCATGGCCTCGAAAGACAGGCGGTTCTGGGTGACGCCCTTGGGGGTTACCTTGAAGTGCGCCTTGTAGGGGCTGAAAAAGCTCCACAGGGTGACCATGGACAGGTAGAAGCAAAACACGGTTTCGTACAGCTCGGCCCACTGCACCTGGCGCACCCGCCCCGACACCATCATGTAGGTCATCGAGCAGATGAGCCCGAAGCTCAGGTAATAGCTAAGCACGTCCAGGAAGTTGGCGTCGATGACGATGACCCCGAACAGCAGGTAAATCAGCGGGGACAGTAAAAAGACCACCCGGGGCAACCCATGCAGGAAATACCACAGGTTGTTGAAATAGCACAGTTTTTGCGAGAGGCTGAGCCCGCTTTGAGTCAGCGGGTTTTCGATGACAAACACCTGCGTGGCGCCCCGCCCCCAGCGCAGGCGCTGGTTCAGGAAGTCGCCGAAATTCTCCGGGGCCAGACCCGAGGAGAGATCCTCGTTTACGTAAAACGACTTCCAGCCCCGGTTATGCAGGCGCAGCCCGGTGTGCATATCCTCGGTCACGGTTTCCACCGCAAAGCCGCCGATTTCATCCAGGGCCTTGCGCCGAAACACCGTGCCGCTGCCCGCGAATGTGACCGAGCCGAAGGCGTCCATGCCGGGCAGCACCACGTGGTAAAACAGATCCTGCTCGTTGGAGAGTTCCTGCTGCATAATTAAATTGCGCTGGAAGGGATCCATGGTGGAAAAATGCTGGGGCGTTTGCACAAAGCCCAGCTCGCTGTTCAGGAAATAGGGCACCGTGCGTTGCAGGAAGGTTTTCAGCGGGACGTGGTCGGCATCGAAGACCACGATGAGATCGCCCGTGGTTTGGGTCAGGGCGTAATTCAGGTTGCCGGCCTTGGCGTGGCGGTTGTCGGGACGCCGAATGTAGCGGCAACCCAGCCGCTGGCATAATTGGCGCACTCCTTCGCGTTTGCCGTCATCCAGGATGTAGACCGTCTTGGCAGGGTAGTCGATGTTCTGGCAGCCCACGATGGTGCGGAACAGCACGTCCAGGGGTTCGGTATAGGTGGGAATCAGGATGTCCACGCTGGGGGTGAAGGGTTTTTCCAGCAGCGGGGCGGGAGGCTCCCGGTACACCGGGCGGTACATCTGGTAAAAGCCCAGGCCCAGCGAAATAATCCCGTAGAGCTCGGCAAAATACAGCAGCGTGCCGAAAAAGGCCGAAGCCGGGTTATCGAAATCGAGGGTATAAAAAGTGCGCCAGATAAGATGGCGGGCAATGGCCACCCCGGCAATTGCAATGGCCAGCTTGCGGAACCGCGGAAACAGCAGCGTGACCGTGGCCGAGGCCATCACCAGAAAGAGCGAGACAAAGACCGCAAAGGTGGGTTTGTTGCCCCAGTACTGAATGGAATCCATGACCGTGGCCGGGTGATGCCCCACGGGATAGGGACTGCCCCCATTCCACCAGAGGCTGAGATCCCACCCCATCTGCCATAACAGCACGCCCAGCAGCACCAATTGCACGGCAAACAAGGCCATATTGGCGGCAACCAGAAGACGCTGGCTGAGTGGCTTGCGACTCATTTCCTCTCTCTCTTATATATATCGCGCGAAACAATCGGATGTATATAAAAATAAAACCTATCAGATATCATGGATTGCGCGCGGCCCCGCCTCCGTCGGCTGCCGGGGCTTCCTAAAGGTTAGGGGCAAGCGGCTTAACCCCCAGCAAGCGGCCCACGTCACAAATTCTTAACGTCAGGCAATTCAAACCAATAGATTGTTTTTATTTAGTTAGGTATTACGAGAGAGCGAGTATCTACATGTCGTCACTATCCGCACAGATTCCTGGGCTGTTCCAGAACGCTTTCCAAAGCAGCCTGCTGACTTCCGCCAGTCGGAGCAGCCTGGATACTCTGGGCAGCATGGCCAATTCCTTTGGTGTGGTCGGTGGCAGTCTGGGTGGTGGCGGTTTGACCGGCGGTGGTTTGACCGGCGGCGGCCTGTTTGGCGGCGGCGGACTGACCACGGCGGGCAGCTCCGCGGTGTCGGGTATTAACGACTTTGTTTCGCAGATTATGTACACCAGCCAGCTTCGCAAGCTGGGTTTGCTGCCCTCCGGCAGCAACAGCTTTGGCGGCTTTGGTGGCGGTTTTAGCAGTTTTGGCGGCGGCTTTGGCGGCTTTGGGCAGGCGGCGGTCTCCCCCGAGCAGCAGATGCTGGGCCAATTGATGACCCTGTTTACCATGTTGCAGGCGGCCATGGGCGGCCAGGCGGTGGCGCAACCCCAAACGTTCGTCCAGCCCCAGGCCTTCGTGCAGCAGCCACAGGTATTTTCCCAGGCGGCGATTAATCCCTTCCAGAGCACCCTGACGGGTGGCGCTGGCACCGCCTTGGGCAGCGGTTTCTCGACCGGTAGCGGTCTTGGCGGAGGTTTGTTGGGCAGCGGGCTCGGCAGTGGACTTGGCAGTGCGTTGGGTTCGTTCGTGCAACCGGCGGTGAATATCTTCAGCTCGGTGGCCGATAACTTCAGCCGCATTGACAACGCCATCGGCAGCGCCCTGGGCGGCATCCTGAGCACCCTGCCCCTGGCCAAGCTGTAAGACGCCTAATTTAGCAGCATTAAAAAAGCAGGCGCCCTGATAGGCGCCTGTTTTTGCGTGGGGAAAATACCGCTAGTTGTCGGAGTCGTTGCGGTAGGGTAGCTCGCCGGTAGGGGCATTGCTTTCGGCGCCCACCTCGGCCAGATCGCCGATGGGTGGCCCTACCAGCAACCCGCAGGAAAGGATGTCGCTGAAACGGAAGGCCCACAGGATGGTGCCAAATTTTCCGTTCTGGAACAGCGTGAAAAACTCGTCCTGGATATCCTGGATGCGTCCCCGCAAGGGGCTGCTGAAGCCTTTCATGTACACAAAGACCTCGCCGCCCGAATCAAAGGCCGATGCCAGCAACTGATCAAACATTGCACTATCCTCTCAAACGCTTTACTGACCCGTTTAACTCCAACCCGCAAGCTTTCAGCCTAGTCGACGTTTCCTGTCCTGTCAACCGCGACCGTAGCCCCATGGCCTGGTGAAACACCCATGACGACCAATGCCGTTCCGGGTTCAACCCAACCGTTGGGTTATTGCGTGTGGCGTGCGTTAAGCAGGATAGGTCGCGGCTTTCCGCCATTACCTGATCGGCTAATTGAATTGCACCCCTCTCTTCATTAACCTAAGAAAAACTTGTGTATGTCAACCGCTAAACTGACTGTTCGTCTGGCCGGAAGCGGCCATGGGACTAAAAGAGGAGAGCACAGTCCGAAAGCCGTGACAGGGAATGGGATAGCCCGAATGCTGCGCAATTCGGGGAGGCCCCGCGGGACTATGCCGGCACGCCAACAGCGGTTCACAGTGTTTGTTTAACATCGTTACCGAAAGAGGAGCAGGAAAATTATGAAAAATCGTGTGATTGCATTGGCCCTGACCTTGGCAATGGCCGGCAGTGCGGCTGCGGCCAATTTTAGCGATGTGCAGGGCAACTGGGCCCAGTCCGACATTAACGCCATGTCGGATATGAACGTGATGACCGGCGTGAACGGCACCACCATGTTCCAGCCGGATGCCTGGCTGACCCGGTCCGATTTCGCCCAAATGACCCTCAAGACCCTGGATATGCCCAAGAGCAAACTCAGCACGCTCAAGGGGGTCAACCAGGTGTACAAAAACCAGTGGGGTTTTAACGACTTTACGGATCAAACCCTGATTGGGGAGTATCCCGCCGGGGTGTATCGTCCTGCCAACCCCGTGCGGCGGGTGGAGGTGATGGCCGCCCTGGGCGGATCCATCAACAAGCCCCTGGTCAGCGAGGTCGAGGCCGATCGGATTCTGTCGGCTTACAGCGACGCCGGGGAAATTCCCGCCAACGCCCGCCGCGAGGTGGCTACCGCCCTGAAGTACGATCTGTTTGAAAACAACCCTGCCTACGGCAATGAACTGCGCCCCATGGAGCCGGCCACCCGCGCTGACGTGGCGGCTTCGTTGCACAACTTCTACGAGAACCGGGAAATTGCCATGGGCTACACCCCGGGCGTGGCTCAGGCCACCCCGCCCATGCAAACCACCGGTACCGCGGCGGCTATCAACCTGCCTGCCGGTGAAACCCTGACCGGCACCGTGGCCAAGGCCTTTTTCTCCGAGCTGAACCGGCCCGGCGATCCGGTGGTGCTGATTCTCGATCATGCCCTGATGGCGGCGGACGGCACCGTTTTGGCTCCTGCCGGCAGCAAGCTGAACGGGGAAATTACCCGGGTGCTTTCCCATAACCGCAACCGCAAGGGCGAGATGGCCGAGGTGGCCATTCAGTTCAACGAGCTGGTGACCCCCGCCGGTGAGCACCGCGCGGTGAACGCTTCCATCGCCTCGCCCACCGGGGTGCTGCGGGCCGATCAGCTGCAAGGGATTGTCATCCACCCGGATCGCTCCCTGGAGGCGCTGCGCAACGAATACCGCGCGGCGCAAGGCGGCTGGATGGGCACCAAGCTGGGCAAGCAATGGGTGCTGGGCGAACCACAGGCCCGGATCGGCTCCGACCAGATGGTGACCGGGGATGTCAGCTTCAGGCCCAGCCAGGAAGTGCTGGTGGGGGTGGGGGATCGTTTGCATATCCGCATTGACAGCGTGGGCACCGTGCACCCCGCCACCCCGCTTGAGGGCGACTAGATTTGGTATAGAGAGCGGTACGACGATGCACTCGGTTGGTTCGCCAGCCGGGTGCTTTCTTTTGACAACGGCACCGCCTTATTGTTCGTAAGCGCCGGGGTTGCTGCGGGGATCCGGGTACTGACGCTGCTCGCTTTCAATGTATTGCATCAGGGCTTGCATTTCGCTCATGCACTGTTCGCGGGTCATGGCGTCAATGTGCGCCTTGATCTGCATGGCCGAGGCCTGGGCATCCAGCTTTTGGTGGGCCAGGGATTTTTGCTTCATGCCGTTGAGCGCGGCTTTGGCGTTTGATAGGTGCTGCCCGCAATCGGCCCACACCGGCCCGGATGCCAGGCAGACCGTCACCAGGACAGCCAGAATTCTGTGTTTCATGAAAAACTCCTGCGGATTGCCATGGAAGGTATCGGCACGATCCGCCGGAATTTTAGCCCTGCCGCCGGTGCTTGCCGGGCGGGCTAGTTCAGGCCGTACAGGTAGTAAAGCAGGCTTCTGACACCGAAGCCGGTGCCACCCTTGGGGACTTCCGGGCAATCGGCGCTGGTCATGGCCGGGCCGGCAATGTCCAGGTGGGCCCAGGCCCGGTTGTCGTCCACGAATTCCTTCAGGAACATGCCGCCCGCCTGCGAACCCGCTTCGCCTTTGGCCCCGGCATTGATGAGATCGGCCACATCGCTTTTCAGGTAGTCCTTGTACTCGTCATAAAGCGGTAGTTGCCAGAACTTCTCCCCGGCCGCCTCGCCGGCTTTGCGAATACGGTCAATCAGGTCGTCGTTGGTGCCCATAATGCCCGCGGCGGCCTTGCCCAGGGCTATAATGCAGGCCCCTGTCAGGGTAGCCAAATCGATAATCTCGTCCGGGCTGCACTGCTGCTGGGCGTAAGTTAGGGTATCGGCCAGAATGAGCCGTCCCTCGGCGTCGGTATTGTTCACCTCCACCGTCTTGCCGTTCAGGGCGGTCACAATATCGCCCGGCTTGCTGGATCGCCCGCTGGGCATGTTCTCGCAGGCGGCCACAAAGCCGTGCACCTCCACCGGCAGGTTGCCCAGCGCGCTGATGGCTTTCATAACGGCCAGCACGGCAGCGGCACCGGCCATGTCCATTTTCATGGTCTCCATCCCGGCGGCGGTCTTCAGCGAAAGACCCCCGCTGTCAAAGGTGATGCCCTTGCCCACCAGGGCCACCTTTTTGGTGGCGGGGGTTTTGGGCTGGTAGGCCAGGTGCAGGATGAAGACGGGCTGCTCGCTGCCCTGGGCCACCAGGGTAAATAGCCCCATGCCCATCTTGCGGGCTTCCTCAAAGCTCAGCGCCTGGAATTTCAGGCCGGGGACGGCCTCTGCTTGCGCTTTCAGGAAGGTGGGGGTCACGTGGTTGGCACTGTCATTGACCCAATCCCGGGCCAGGTTGGTGTGTTCGGCGATGGCTTGGCCCAGCTTCAGCCCGGCTTCGATGTCTCCGGTTTTTTCGCCGCTGTGTTCCACGATGGTGAGGGTTTCCAGCTCGACGGGCTTGTCGGCGTCCTCCTGGGCCTTTTTGCCCTTGCGCAGCGTGAACTGGTACTGCCCCAGCAGAGCACCTTCTGCCAGTAACCGGGAGGCGGCCTGCGCCTCGAAGCCGCCAATGCCCGCCCCGTGCAGCAGCGTCGCCACGCGTTTCACTTTCAGCTTTTTGCAAGCCCGCACCGCCGCCGCCGAAGCTCGGCGCAGCTGGAGCGATTTCAGATCCGCCGGCTTGCCCAGCCCCACCACCACCACGTAGCGGGCGGGCAGCTTGCCATAGGTGGGGAGCACCAGGGTTTCGCCCAGCTTGCCCTTGAAACTGGCGCCGTGCCGCAGCTCATCGGCCAGCGCCCCGCCCATGGCCTGGTTCACCGCGCCGGTGCCCCCGCCGGGTTCGGTGACCCCTTCAAACAGGTTCACGATGATGGCATCGGCCTGATAGCTCGCAATATCGCCGGTGGCGACCTGAATCTGCATGGGCAGCTCCCTCTGAATCCGAATGAGACGGCAAGATTATACCGCAGCCCGCCTGCCTTGTCGCCCTAGGCGGGCACCGCCTGCAACAGCCGATCCAGCAGGGCGGGATCCGGCGTGATGAACACCGTTTTTTCCTGCCGGTAGTTTACATGGCCCGGGTATGACTGGGGAATCTTGCGCACGTAGCGGCATTCGGTGTATACCACCGGGACGTTTAGGCTGTTTCGGGCGGTGCTGAAGTGGACGGCCAGCGTGGCAGCCTCCAGCAGGGTCTGATCCGGCACGGGCTGCCCCCCGGTGCGGATGAGCACGTGCGAGCCGGGCATCTGGTGCACGTGCAGCCACCAGTCATCGGCCCGGGAGAGCTTCCCCACAATGGCCTCGTTGGCTTGTCCGCTTTTGCCCACCAGAATTTCCAGCCCATCGGAGGAAATGACCGAGAAAATACCTGCCACGTCGGCGGTTTTGTCTTTTTTTGCAGGCTTACCCGGCCCAGTAGAGGCTTTCATGTACCCGGCCTCCGCCAAATCCGAGGCCACCGCCTGTAAATCCGCCAGCGATCCGGCCTGCTCCGTCCATTGGCGCAGTTCCAGCAGGTAGGTCTTTTCGGCATCCAGCTGGCTGACCATCTGCTGGTAGGCTTCCCGGCGGGCCTTGGCCTTTTTGGCCCGGCGGTAGTATATTTGGGCGTTTTCCACCCAGCCGCAGGAGGGGTCAATATCGATAGGCCAAGGCTCTCCGCTCTCATAGCGGGTGAGGGTGACGCTGCCCTTGTGTCCGGTAGGCGCGGAAGGTACCTCCCGGGCGCTGACGGCGGCCAGTAGCCTATCGCCGGTCTGTTGCAGGCTCTCAATTTCGGCGTCTTCAATGGGAATCAGTTCTTTTTCCCGCTTTTCAAGCCGTTTTTGCTGCTTTTCTATCGCGGACAGCAGCTGCTTGCGCTTTTGATCCATCCGGCGGGCCAGTAGTCGCCGCCCAAACCAATCGGCCACCAGGGCGTTGACGCTTTCAGCCGGCTGCCAGGCGAGGGGGTTGTCCGGACGCACAATGGTGAAGCGTTCTTCTGAGGAATGAAGTGCTGGAAACATTAATTCCCCGGACTCTACCTGCATGAGATTGGCAAAAACCGCTTCCGGCTGGGCGTCCAGGGCCAGGGTGTCTTCCAGCATGCGCAGGCCCCAGCCTGCCAGATGCCGGTTCAGCCAGGCGGCGGATGATTCTTCCGGCGGCTTGAGGGCCAGCATGCCCGAAAACTCCTGGCGGGTCAAGGTGGCCAGCAGGTGCTTGCCGCTTGCCGGCGGGGGCGGGGCGTAGGGGAGTCCCGCAGCCAGTTCCCGGTGGCTGCTCATGGTCTCGCTTACCCCGTGGGCCACGGCCAGAATGTCCCGGCTGACGTCGTCGTAAAAAATCATGTTACTGTGCTTGCCCATCAGCTCCAGGGAAAGCACCAGTCGCACCCGGTTGCCCAGCTCGTTATAGTTTTCGAACACCAGATCCAGCACCCGCTCACCCGGCAAGGTACGGGCTTCCAGCAGGTTGGCCCCGTTCAGGTGCTTGCGAAGCAGCATGCACAGCGCGGTGGGCTTTTCAAACTCGTTGGCCACCAGGGTTTGCTTGCGATGGCTGTCCACCAGGGCGCAGAAAGGGTTTTCAGGCTGCAGGTTGATGACCAGCAGGTTGTGGTGGTTCGGGCGGGGTGGCCCGCCCCAGAAAGTCAGCAGAAATTCCGGCCCGGAGGGGTGCTGAACCTTGCTCACCTTGGCGCCGGCCAGCCACTCATGCAGCTCGCGCGCCAGGTGCTTGAGCGTAACGGCGTCCAGTTGCTGCATGGCTAGGTTCCGGTGGATTGCAGGCGCTGCTGGATGGTTTCGATGATGTTGGTGGTGGAGCGCCCTCCCACCATAGGGGCAAAGCGAATCTCGGTGCCCAGCCGGCGCAGGGTTTCCGCCTCCGGCAGGGTGTCCTCGCTGTATTGGGCGCCCTTGACGTGGATGTCGGGGCGGATTTCCTTCAGCAAAGCCACCGGGGTGTCCTCCTCGAAGGGCACCACGAAATCCACGCAGCCCAGCCCGGCCAGCAGTTCCATGCGGTCGGCTTCCGGCACAATGGGACGCTGTGGGCCTTTCAGCCGACGCACGGAGCTATCCGAGTTGACCAGAACCACCAGCACCTGCCCGGCTTGTTTGCAGGCCTGCAAATAGCGCAGGTGGCCGACATGCATGATGTCGAACACCCCGTTGGTGGTGACAATAGCAGACTGGCCCCGAAAAGGGGCCAGTTTCTGCACGATTTCGCCGCGAGAGACGACCTCTCCCATCAGTTGCCGCCGTTCGCGCCCTGGCTTTTGGGTGCGGGCAGGCCATTGCCGGCATCCGGCCCCGCACCGGGCATGGCGCCCTTGTCCTGTTGGGGATTGTGGGGCTTGTAGGCCTCCTCAATCTGGATAGTGGCCTGGGTTTTTTGCAGGTTGGCCCATTCCTGCAGCCAGGCCTGCTTTTTCTGGTCTTCCATGTACTTGCGGATTTTGGGGCTGGCCTCGCCCAGGCTTTGCAGGTGGGCGGGCTTATGCTCCTGCACATCAATAATGTGGTAGCCGAACTGGCTGCTAATTACCTTGGGAATCAGCTTGCCCACCGGGTTATGGGTAATGGCGGCCCAGAAGTCGGCGTCGGTGTTGCGTTCCATCAAATAGCCCAGCTCGCCGCCTGCCTTGCCGGAGCCCAGGTCGTCGGAATTCGCCTTGGCCACCTCCGCAAAGGAGGCCGGGTTGCTTTTCACCTGCTTCAGCAGCTCCTCGGCCTTGGCCTTGCGCTTGGCCTTCTCTCCGGCCACGGCTTTTTCCAGGTCATCCTCGCTGAGCTGGGGGTTTTTATCCCGCAGTTCCTTCTTGATTTCCTGATCGATGGCCTTGACCAGGATGTGACGGGCCTTTACCTGCTCGGGCATGCTCATTTGCCCCTTGTTGGCATTGTAGAAGGCGTTGACTTCGTTCTCGGAAACCTGGACTTGGGGGCCGGCGGCTTTCTCGATGAAGCGCTCGAGCAGCAGGTTTTCCTTGACCATGTCGTCAAACTGGGCCTCGGTCATGTTGTGCTGGCTCAGGTATTCCTTGAACTGGTCCTTGATGCCGGGGTTTTTGGAAAACAGCTCTTGTTCCTTGAACGATTGCACGTCCTGGTCGGAAATGCTGATGCCCTGTTTGGTGGCTTCGTTGGTAATCAGGGTTTGCAGGATGAGCTTGTTGAGGGTCATCTGCTTCAGGGTTTCCTGCAACAGGGCCTTTTGCTGCTCGCTGGCGCCCAGCTTGTTGATGTCAAAGCCCAGATCTTTTTCAAACTGGTTGTAGGTGCTGTCATACTCCGCCTTGGTAATGACCGTGCCGTTGACGGTGGCCACTTTTTCGGAGCCCATGGCATTTTTGGCGTTGCAACCGGCCATAAAAACCGAAACGGCCAGTACGACGGCCAGTAACAGGGATTTGGGTCTTCTCATCGATCCATCCTTACTTTGCGAAAAAAACACATAACGTCTCTTGAGGAGTCAGCCAGGGGGGCCCCAACCATTCGACAATACCGCCTATTATAACTGAAAACCTTTTATAATAAAGGCATATGGTAGAGAGTATGCCTTTGCTGGAGCGTTTTGAGGAGGGGGCTGCCGCCTTCTCCGGCTATCTGGACGTGAACCGGAATCTTTCCCTGCACACCCAGCGGGCCTACCAGGCCGATATTCGGGATTTTCTGGAGTGGCTGCCCCGTTACCTTGCCGAGTTACCGGAGCACATGGCCGATGTCTCCCTGATGTTGCTGGATTTGCCCGCCCGCTACGTGACGGCCCTGGGTGGGCGGCAGCTCTCCAAAACCAGCATTGCCCGCAAGGCCTCCTCGCTTAAAACCTTTTTCAAGTTCTTGATGAAAGAGCGCTACTTCGACGAGCACAGCCTGCCCGTGGTGTTCCACCGGCCCAAGCTGCAGCGGCGGCTGCCGGAGTTTCTTTCCCCCGACGAGGTGGACAGCCTGCTTGTGGCGGCTGAACAGGAGCCTAACCCGTTATTGAGGGCCCGTAACTGCGCCATCATCCAGGTGCTCTTTACTTCCGGCATCCGGGTGGGGGAGCTGGCCGCCCTGAACCGCGAGCATGTCAACTTCGAGCAGGCCGAGATGCTCATCCAGGGCAAGGGCGGGCGCCAGCGCATTGCCTTCCTCAGCAAAAAGGCCCTGGACAGCCTGGAGCACTACCTGCACCGGCTGCGCCGGGAGAGCCTGGAAACAGCCCCCGCGCCGGAGCGCCCGCTTTTTTTGAACCGGGACGGCGGGCGGCTGAACGTGCGCAGTGTGCGGCGCATCCTGCTGGAAACCGCCCAGGCCGCCGGCATCGAGAAAGCCATCCACCCGCACGTCTTCCGGCACAGCTTTGCCACGCATTTGCTCAACCATGGGGTGGATTTGCGCATTGTGCAAGAGTTGCTGGGCCATGTCAGCATCCGCAGCACCCAGATATACACCCACGTCAGCACCGAGCGGCTCAAGCGGGCCTATCTGAAGGCCCACCCGCGGGCGGGGCAAGGGGTGGCCAATCCGCTATGAGGCCCGGCATGTTTCTTCAGTATAATGGGCCGCGACTGGTCGGCATGAAAGCATTCAAGGTAGCATATGGCAGATAATGCGGAGGCACGCACACCCGGCTGGCGGGACTTCCTGCCCGAGTTCATCACCCTGGCGGCCCTGGTGCTCACCTTTGCCCTGAACGCCGGCGTGTTCGAAATTGACCCTTACAGCGAGCTGTTCCACTTGGAGGCGGCCAAGGAAACCGCCCATGCGGGCGGCTTCTGGATTCCGGTGCTGCAGGGGCACGACTACCTGGTGCGGGCCCCGTTGTGGACCTGGCTGGTCACGCTGCTGTTCAAGCTGGCGGGCCCCGGCTTGTGGGTGGCCCGGCTTCCGGCCATTTTGTTCGCCCTGCTGGCGGTCTGGCTGACCTATATGACCGGGGTGGTGGTGTTTCGCAGCCGTACCGTGGCCTTGTTTTCGGCCCTGGTGCTGGGCAGTTGCTGGGGATACTTCACCCAGTCGGTTCTATCCACAGCCGATATTGCCGTGACCAGCCTGATGCTGGCCTACACCATGCTGGTGGCCCAGTGGCACCCGGCGGCTACCCGGCGCTATGTCGTGAGGGAGGAGGTGCGGGTTTATTCCCTGGCCTTCGGGGTGCTCCTGGGCCTGATGCTGTTGCTCAAAGGTTCTATGATGGTGGCGATCATGGCCCTGATGCTTGTGGTGTTCCTGGCCCGCACCGGGACGCTGAAAGCCCTGAACACCCTGTTGTGGCCCTATGTGCTGGCAGGAATGCTGATCATTCCCCTGCCATGGCTGGTGGGGGTGGCAATGGCCCAGGGCAACTCCGGCCTGATTCTGGATTACCTGTTCATCCAGCCCTTCCAGCAGTGGATGGGCCGGGGCATATGGGCCTCCTTGCAGCCGGACTGGCTTTTCTATATCCGGCGGGCGGGAGTAGCTTTCCTGCCCTACCTGGTGTTTCTGCTGGCCTTCTGGCTGGATACCCCCATGAAACGCAAGATTGATGCGGCTACCCGTCCCTGGCTACTGTGGATGGTGTTGTGGTTCTTTGTGGGGGTGGGCTTCTACTCGCTGTCCCACTTCCAGGAGCCCACGGTGATGCTGGCTTTCTACCCGGCCCTGGCCCTGTTGGCCGGCTACTACCTGGGCCGGGCCCTGGAGATGGGTGAGACCACCCGGGCTTACAACGCCGCCACGGGGGGTTACATTGTGGTGCTGATGCTGTTGGCGGTGGCGCTGACCGTCTTTATTTTCCAGGTGCTGCCCGATGATTACGTGCTGGGCTATTGGCATTTCCCCGGGCAGGCCCTGCTGACCGCGCTGCACGTGGGTATCGAGATTCCGCTGGAGGAGCCCATCCCGCTGTGGAAGCTGTGGCTGCTGCCGGGGCCGGTTATCCTGGTGGCCGGGGGGACGGTGCTGTACTTTATGTTCGAGAACCGCCGGGTGCATATGGCCGGGTTTGCCCTGATTATGACCTGTATCGTCTTTCTGCTGGGCGTGAAAAGCTTGTATTTGCCTATCCTGCATCGTCCGGTGCCGGCCACGCTCGCTGCCGAGCTGGAACGTCAGGTGCCTCCGCCCCGCGAAGTGCTCATCTATTCCAGGCATCCCGACCTGAAGCGGGTGCTGTTTTACCTGAACCCCGATCTCTCCGGGCGGGTGCGGTTCCTCTCCAGCCCGGAATCCCTGGCCGCCCTGCTGCGGCAGCCCGACACAGGCGGCGATGTTTACGGTGTCATCCGGGAGAACGCCTATTACGCGCTGGATCCCTCTATCCGGCAACGCCTGCGTATTCAGGACGCCGGCTGGAAGGTGGATGTGGTGAAGCTGGGCGAGCTGGCCAAGATTTTGCAAGCCCGTCTGCCCTTGTTTGAGCGTATGGAATCACGCATCATCCTGTTTCAGGTGTTGCCCGAGTCCGTCCAGCCGGTGCGCACCGAAACCGAGGTATCCCCGTAGTCCTTGCGGACAAAGCCGGGCAGGTCGGCATCCCGCTTGCCGTGCTCCACAATAACGCTGGCGCCGGGCTTCAGCCAGCCATGTTCCTCCAGCAGGCGCACCAGCACTTCCAGTTTGGCAAAGCCGTAGGGCGGATCCAGAAATACCAGGTCAAAGCCCTCTTCCCGGCAGGGGCGGGCCAGCAGGGCGGTGGCGTCGTGGGCAATAATTTTGGCCTCCTGTTCAGCCAGTCCCAGCTTGGTATACTGCTCGCGGATGCGACGGGCCTGCTGCGGGTCGGCTTCCACCGCCAGCACGAAGGCCGCCCCCCGGCTGAGGGCCTCAATGCCCATAATGCCGCTGCCCGCGAACAAATCCAGAAAGCGACAGCCCGGCAGCACCTTTTGGAAGCGGCTGAACAGCGATTCGCGGATCATGGCCGTGGTGGGGCGGATGTCCTTGGCGCGGGGCGGGGATTCAATTTGCCGCCCCCGCAGACGCCCCCCGCTGACGCGGATCATCGGATGAAGGCCAGCGGCTCCAGCCAGCCGGCCCCCTGGGCAATCAGCAGCAGCCCGGCCAATACGAACACCACGCCGCTGAGTCGGGTGATAAAGGCGCCCACCTTGCGCAACGCGGCCATCTGCTTCAGAATGCCGGTAAAAATGCCCGCCACCAGCAGGATCATCGATTGCCCCACCGCGTAGGCAAACAGGCTGAGCCCGCCCAGCACCCAATTCTGCTCGTTGCTGATGAAACCCAGGATGCCGGTGAGAAACGGGGTGCCGCAAGGCGAGGTGGCCGCCCCAAAGGCCAGCCCCAGCACCAAGGGGGTCAGGAACCTGCCGCCGGTGGTTTCCGGCATGCGGGTGACCAGTTGGGGCAGCGGCAGGTGGATGGCTTCCAGCAGTTGCAGGCCCATCACCACGGCCAGCGCCCCCAGGATGTAATACCAATAAGCGCCCACCATGGCGCCCATGGCCGTGCCCAGCAGGCTGGCGGCAATGCCCAGGGCGGTCAGCACCAGCGCAAAGCCCAGCATGAAAAGCAGGATTTGCCCCAGCAGGGCCCAGCGGGACTGCTGGCTGTAGCCCCCCACATAACCCACCATGACCGGCAGCATGCCCACGGCGCAAGGCAGCAGGGAGCTGGCCACGCCGCCCAGGAAGGCCAGGAAGATAACGGTGTAGGAGTGCGCGCCCAGGCTCTGGTAAAACGTGGCCTGCAGGCTGTCCATTATTTCGCCTGGGACGGTGCCGGCTGGCAGGCGCCGCTTTTGACTTGGGGGGAAATCAGGGCCAGGCTGCGGCTTACGGCGGCGGGATCCTGGTAGTTGTAGAGCACGTCCCGGGTATTGCCCCGGCTGTCCACGAATACCAAAATAGGCACCGAAACCGGCTTGAAGCTGCGGAACACTTCCGGGTGTGCTTGTTTGTCCTCCAGAATATCGTACTTCTGGAAGTTGACCCCGGTGCAAGCGGTTACCAGCTTGCTCAGCACCGGCGCCATGCGGCGACAATCGTGGCACAGCCGGGAGTGGAACTCAATCAGGGTAGGGCGGCCCTTGCTTTGCGGGATGAGCTGATGAATCTCCGCGGCGGGCACGTGCCGGATGCCCATGAACATGTACTGTTCCGAACCGGCAGCCTGGGCTTTCCAGGGGGCATTCTGCACCTTCATGGCCAGGAATACCCCAATCAGGCCCAGGGTGAAGGCAAAAACCGCAATCAGTTTAATCTTGTTCTCGAGCGCCGAATACTGGGGAGTCATAGCGGGAAGCCTCGTCTTGCTTCAGGGGCGGTTTCCTTCCTGATTGTAGACGATCGGGGCCCGGCTTCACAAGGCCGCCGAGGGAGGGGAAAAATCCCTGCTCCTGCCTGGGTTTACCTCAGCCGCGGGCTTGGCGTCGGCTTTACACTTACTTTGCCTGGGCCCGTTTTGCCTCGAGATTGTCCATGCTTTGCCGCCCGGGGAGCCGCTTGCGATCATCCAGTCCTGGCGGTGAATGCCCAGTCGGCTGGTTTATCCCTCACCGTCCGCCTCAAACTTTCTTGCTTGCCGCATGCCAGACCCTTCGACGTGAACGCGGATCCGCCGATCCGGTGATTACAAACACACGGCATGTCACCCTTTCGAGGCCAAAGTGTCAAAGGGGCCAAAAGCTAGAACCACGCTAAATAACGGATTTTTATATAAAAACAAATTAAGTAATATGAAGGCAAAACGGACTGCCTGAAAGGGCAAAATCTCGCCCCATGACAGGTTGTCAAGATGGAGATTTTCCCTTGAAACAATTGCCCGAATGAGAAATCCACATGCCAAAGAAAACAATATCTGGTAAGATACTGAATCTACGGAAGCAATAGAACGTTAACCAAACTGTAACAAGCCTTTACATTCCTATCTCGACTAACACAAAAATCGCCCGGATCACTTTCATATACATGAAGGGTCAATAAGGTCCAAAGATTTGTAGTCAACGGGACATGCGGCACGCCATGTCCGGAAGGAGGTAGCTATGTAACGGTCATACTTCGGGAGGGTATTGTTCCATTATGGCTACTACCACCAAAAAAGAAAAAGCAACCAAGACTTTTGAAGAGCTTCTCGATGAGCTAAAGAACAGCCCGTCCGAGAAGACCCGCTACAACGCAGCCCGTATGCTGGGGGAAATGGGAGATCCGGCAGCAGTTGAACCCCTTATTGACGTTCTGAAGAACGACAAGAACGGTTCCGTACGTCTGTACGCCGCCCGTGCTTTGGGCGAACTGGGTGACGCTTCCGCGACCCTGCCGCTGATCGAATCGCTCCGCGAAGATCGCAACGTGGATGTGCGGGTGCGCGCTGCTCGCGCTCTGGGCCGTCTGGGCGGCGAGGAAGTGGTCCTCCCGCTGGTTGAAGCCCTCAGCGACAGCAACAGCCAGGTCTGCATGACGGCCGCCGATGCGCTGATTGAAATTGGCAACATCGCCGTGAAGCCGCTCGTCGAATCGCTGAAGCACGAAAAAGTCAACGTCCGCTGCGATGCCACCCGCGCGCTGGGTGAGCTGGGCGATGCTACCGCCGTCGACGCCCTGATTGGCGTTCTGAACGACGAGTGGGTCAACGTCCGCATCTACGCGGTGCAGTCTCTCGGCAAACTGGGCGACAAAAAAGCCGTACCGCACCTGATTGAAGTCCTGGAAAACGCCCAGGAAAACGATCTGGTTCGTGCCGGCGCCGCTGCCGCCCTGGGTATGCTCAAGGATGCCAAGGCCCTGCTGCCGCTGCGCAACCTGATTATGCAAGCCGATGAGCTGGGTGAAATCGAAGATACCGCGCTGAAGGCCTACAAAATGATTATGGCCGCCAACTGGAAAACCGTTCCGGGGGCTAACTACAAGAAAGCCGCCGCGGCCCAGAAATAGTCGGTACTCGACACACACCTCCTCAACGACAACCACAAAAACCAAAAAAGCCCCGAACGCTATACCGGGGCTTTTTTGTTGCCGTCCAGCATGGGCGAGCCGTACTTTTGCCTTATACTGTTGGGGGTTCACCCGCAGGATGGAGATTCGCATGGCCCCTAAAATTCTGGCCTTCGCCGGCAGTGCCCGCAAGGCGTCGTTCAACAAGAAGCTCCTTCGCGTGGCGGCGGAGGCGGCCCGCGAGGCCGGGGCGGACGTCACCCTCATCGATCTGGCCGATTATCCCCTGCCGCTGTATGACGGCGACCTGGAAGAGGCCAGCGGCCTGCCGGAAAATGCCAAAAAGCTGAAGGCCCTGTTTTTGCAGCATGACGGCCTGTTGCTGGCCTGCCCGGAGTACAACAGCACCATTACCCCGCTGCTCAAAAATACCTTGGACTGGGTGTCCCGCGCCGAAACCGACGACGAGCCGCCCCTGGCCGCCTACCGAAACAAGACGGCGGCCCTGCTCAGCGCCTCCCCGGGGCGTCTGGGCGGTTTGCGGGGCCTGGTGCATGTGCGGGCCATTCTGGGCAATATCGGGGTGCTGGTCTTGCCGGATCAGGTGGCCGTGGGACAAGCCCACCAGCTGTTTGACGAGTCCGGCCACCTGACCGACGCCCGCCAGCGGCAAGCCGTGGAAGAACTGGCCCGGGGGCTGGCCGATATCCTGGCGCGGCTGCAAGCCTAGCACCGCCGACGCAGGCAAAAAAAATCCTTTACGGAGCAGGCGGGCTGAATGAGCCATCCGTCAGGCCGGGCCTTGGTAGTGGCCCTCCCTGTGTCCGACTGTCCGTAAAGGAAACTGATTTTATGTGGATGAGGCTGAGGTGTTAAGAAGAACCCAATTCACAGAGAATCATAATGTTTTTAAAATATATAAACAATTAGACTGTTCGGCCATTTTCCATCACACACCTAGCCTATCGGTCAGGCTGCCTGCATGCGCCACAGGGTAATGGGAGACTCCGGCCCCAGCACCAGGAACCGGTAGCCATGGCCTTGTAGCTCCCGCAGGGCCAGGTGCACCTCCAGGGCAGAGCAATCCAGCCTTTCCCCCAGGGTCATCATGGAAGGCAGAAAGTAGTACCCCCCGCCCGCAGTCAGTGCATGGGAGGCAATCACCTGCTTCAGTGCGGCGGCCACGGGGGTGTGGCGCGGTTGACACAATCCTGGCATCAGCGGCATCTCCGGGTGGTTAAGGTGTTAAATGGTTGCGCTAGCTTGTCAGCGGGCGCCGGATGGGGTTAAACAGGGTTTCATAGAAAAACTGCCACGGCCTGGGTTCATCCGACTGGCGGGTTTTGCGCCGCACCAGCGGATCCCACAGGGTGATGGGGCCTGCAAAGCCGGCCACGTCGTACTCATATCCCTGGCGCTGGAGTTCGCGCAAGGCGTCCATCACCCGGTGCTCGCTGCAGTGGAAAAATCCGGACAGCGCAATGGGTGAGGGCAGCACTAGGTATTGGATGAACTCCGACTCCTCGTAACGATCCAAAAGCTTGCGCATGTAGGCGCAGATTTCAGGCACCGGCAAGTCCTGGTGGACGTCCGGCTCCGGGGGCAGATCGTCCCAGTTCAGCACCTTTTTTTCCTCGTGGGCGTGATGGCGTGTCCACATACAAAAACCCTCTCTATGCGTGTTGTAATGGCTTGCCAGGCGTTATTCCTCGTTGTCCTGCAGGGCGTAATATTCACCAAACTGGTTTTGGTGCACCAGGTCGGGCTCATACAAATCGTCGGCGTCCATGGCAGTTTCCAGTTCGTCCAGGTCGAAATCAAACTCGCTTTTCGACGTCATGAAACCCCAATTATGCAACCCCGACTTTTTTTTCAGGGCGGAATATTCGATATTCGACATCGACATGTCTCTCACTCCTCTGTAATGGTCGAATTAACGGACTGTAACTGATGGCGTGTTTCACTCCAACCGTGCCGCAAAAAACAAGGCGCTCCCTTCCCAATGGCCGTAAGACAGGCCGTCATCTCCTTCGCCTACTACAGCGGGCTGTCAAAACGCATGGTCAGGGAGCTTTTCAGTGGGTAAAGCATGGAAGTACATTGATAAAAGGGAGATTTGGACTTTGCTCTCTACAAACTTAATATACCAACCCGGGGCATAGCCGCCTATTCCCCGACCGAGGGAATGGAAACTAACCGATCGGGTAATTTCGGGGTGGCGGTAAATTCCAGTTCACGGGTTTTTAGGCCAACCAATCCGTTGGTTCTTCTTTGAAACAAGCCGTTTACAGATTGACCGGGCGAACTTTTAAGTCCTGCAACAGCGGAAGGCTGAAGGTAAATCGGCTGCCCTCCCCCAGGCGACTTTCCAGGGTTAGTTCGCCCTGATGGGCTTCCACGATTTTGCGGCAGATAAAAAGCCCCAGGCCGGTGCCTATGTGGCGGTATCGCTTGGAATTGGTAGAAAAAGGAGTAAACAGGTTGGCTTTCAGGGTATCGTCGATGCCGGGGCCGTCATCCTGTACCGAGACATACAGGTGGGTCTGGTTGTAACTGGTGGATACAATAATGTTTCCTCCCTTGGGGGTATAGGTAATGGCGTTCTGCAACAGGTTATAAATGACCCGCTTGATCTCCAGGGCGTCTACGGGCACCGGGGGGAGCCCTTCCTGCATTTCAAGCACCAGCTTCTGCCCCTTATCCTGGGCTAGCCCACTCAGGTCAATCGACACGATGGAACTGATGAGCTCGTTGAGATCGGTCAACTCCAGGCGCAGCACCAGGTGGCCCTCCTCGAAGCGGAAGGTGGTAAGCAGGTTGTCCACCATCTGGTACATGTAGCGGTTTGAATGCAGCATTTCCTGTACCACGGCGCGCTGTTCAGGGGTCAGCGGCCCGAAGCGATCCTGCAGGAGCAGCTCAAACAGCCGAAACTCGGCTTTAATGGGTGTTTTCATATCGTGGGTTAGGGTGGCAATAAAGCGTTCGCGCTGGCGCTCGCTTTCCATCAGCACGTCCAGCACCTTTTTGTGCTCCAGGGTGTAGCGGATGGATCGCTCCAGCACGGCGGCATCAATGCGCCCCTTCACCAGGTAGTCCCAGGCCCCGGCCTTCATGGCCTCCAGGTCCACGGCGCGATCTTCTTGTCCGGTCAGCAGGATCATGGGGGAGCGGCAGCCGTTGCCCACTACCTCGCGCAGCAAATCCAGGCCGGTGCGGTCGTCCAGTCGGTAGTCGATGAGGTAAATGTCGTGGCGGTTTTCGGAGATGACCTCCAGGGCCGCGTCATAGGTAGAAACCCATTCCAGTATGTGTTTTCGGCCCACAATTTCGGAGATGATGCGGCGGGTAATGATGTACTCGTCCTCATCATCGTCCACCAGCAGCACCCGCACGGGGGGCTGGTCGGTCTCAGCCGGCTTGTTTTTCGGAAGGGAGTCTGACAACTTCAAACCAGTATGTCCCCAGAATTCGCATGGTGTTGACCAGTGCGTCGAATGTAACGGGCTTGGTGATAAATGAATTCACACCCAGATCATAGCTCAGGTCGATGTCCTCCGTTTGCCCGGAGGACGTGAGAATGATGACCGGAATGTGCCGCATGGCGGGATCGGCCTTGATTTCCTTCAGGGTTTCCGCGCCGTTTTTGCGGGGCATGTTCAAATCCATCAGGATGAGATCGGGCCGGGGCCAGTGGCCGCTTTTATACTTGCCGCGAAGGTACAGGTAGTCCAGCAGCTCTTCGCCGTCTTCCACGGTCAGCACCCGCAGCGGGGTTCCGTTGCGGCTTTGCAACATGGCCTCGGTGGCCATCAGGCGATCGTCGGCGTCATCGTCGGCAATGAGCAGCACGGGTGGCTGGTTTTTTGCTCTCGATCTCATGATAATTCGGGCTGTCTTTCTGCCTTGGGCGGTTGGCTCGCTGTCTGGGGCTGAAACGGGGTGGGTTGTCAGGGTTGGCAACCTTGGGACTTCCCCAATGCGGCTCGCCGGGCGGCCTGCGTAAAAACAAATGTCAATGTGCTGGATGGCCCCCCAAGCGGCGGAAGCACGCCCCGGCCAGCGGGCTCTTTACATTAGCACGGATACAGAGTGCCTGCGAGGCCCCATTCTGGCGATATTTCAACGCGATTTCAAACAGGAGGTCGGGGTGACACCCCCTCGGTTGGCGGGTGGCTGTCTCTCCCGGGGCGTTGGTAGCCAAGCGGGTAAATTGCGGCCCTGTATGCTTACCCCGCCAGGGCTCCCGCAGGGCTCGCAGAATGATCAGCCGCTTTGGGGCGGGCTGAGCATTCCAATTCACTGCATTTGGGGACATCGGCTACATCCGGCTTTAAGGGGGCGGGAAAGGCCCGTTCAGACCAGGTTTTCTTTTACCGCTTTCACGGCGGCCTGCACCCGGTCATGAACCGATAGCTTCTGCAAAATGCTGCACACGTGGGCCTTGGCCGTATGCACGCTAACGGAAAGCGCATCGGCAATTTCCGAATTGCTCTTGCCTTCCACCAGCAGGCTGAGCACCTGGCTTTCCCGTTCGGTTAACTGCAGTTCGGAACGGTTGGCCGAGGAGGAGGCCCGCGATTTCACGTTGCTGGAGGAGAACATCTCCATGGCAATGCCGGCAATGGCTGGATCCAGCCAGGCGGCCCCTTCGTAAACCGATTTCACCACCTCAATCAGGCGGCTGGAGGTGATTTCCTTCAGGCAATAGGCGTTGGCACCCGCCGACAGAGCGGCCAGCACTTCCTCCTCCACCTCGTGCGAGGTCAGGATGACCACCTTGATGTTGTCGTCAAAGGCCTTGATGTGCTTGCAGACCTCAATGCCGTCCATGCCGGGCAGGCCCAAATCCAGCACCACCAGGTCGGGCTTCAGCTGCTTCACCAGGTCCAGTCCCTGCTCCCCGGTTTCGGCTTCCCCCACCACCTCGATTCTGGGATCCTCGTTCAGTACCGAGCGCAGGCCAATGCGGACCAGCTTGTAGTCCTCAACCAGCACCAGCCGGATAAGGGCGCTCTCCACGTGATTGGTTGTTGTCGGATTCATCATATTTTGTCACCACCTAAACTACTACTACGAACGACATTATATTGTGGGGCCCCGGAAGCGTCCACCGCGACAGGGACTTAGCCCAACCGTCGTATTGATTTTTCCATCTCGTCATGGAGGCGTCAATTGCTCGACTGGATATAGTTGAGCTAACCCATGGCCGGATGCGGGACGGGCAATTTTACATATGGCCCGGTGTCATGTTAGACAGAGCTTTCCGTTGCAAGGGGACGGTTGTGACCATTTTGCCGTTATTATCAGCACTGCAGCCACGGGTTTGCCTAAGCCCGCTTTTTGGCAGCGAATTCGGGCTGGATCTGGGCGCCAGCAACCAGCGCGAAGGCAATTTGCGAGTGAGATCCATGGATGACCGGGGCGCTGCCGTGGGTCCGGTAACCCGCGGCGTTGTGTGGCCGGGCGGCTTTCGGGACGCTACCGACCTGCTGGAAGGCATGGCCCGCCGTATCCGTGATGCCTGGGCGCAATGCCTGCCCCGGCTGGGGGATGGCGATACGGTGCGCTCCATTGTCGCGTTTTGTCCCGGCCAGGCCAACCTGGACAGCGTGGTATCGGTGCTGGCCAACCTGAAGGATGCCCAGGGCCGCAGCCTGCAACAGGTTGACTTTTCCCGTTTGCCCGGGTTGCTGGCCAATCTGGGCGTGCCGGTGGCGCCCGGCTGCCGGGTGAAGGTGGCCAACGACATGGTGGGCGGCATCTGCGAAGCCCTGCACCAGATCGCCCGCAAGCATCCGCAGGCTTTCCGCCCCGGCCTTAGCCTGGTATACATGGCCACCGGTGGCGGGTTCGGCGTGGCCATGGCGGAGTATAACGCCGATGGTAATGTGCGTATCCGCTCGTCCGAGCTGGGTCGCACCCTCGATCCGGGCCGGCGCACGACCCTGGAGGATGCCGCCTCCCTGCCCGGGCTGCTGGCCAAATTTACCAGCAAACTGCCGGCCACCGTCAGCTGCCGGCAGCGTAAGCAGCTTCGGGAATCTGGGCAGGGCGAAATAGCGACCGACTACCGGGCCGCGGCGGCTAGCATTCCGGGTCTTGACCCCGAACAATTCCGGAAGGCGGTGGATTATGCCGCCGGCCAATACGTGGAAGCCATCGCCAGGGTGGTGTCTTCCCTGGTGCTGCAAGGGTTGAACCTGGCCGTGCTTTCCGGCCCGGTTTTAAACGGCGTGGAACATTATGTAAATGAAAATCCCTGCGGGTTTTTTGCGGATTTGGCGGCCTTTAACGACGCGTTTCCGGGACAGGCCGAACGCCGTCCTTTTGATAAATTGCTGCTGAACCGGATTTATCGCCGCCTGGATCTGACCGGCCAAAGCCAGTTCCGGGACAACGGCTTTGATGTGGTCACCGACATCGAGGTTCCCGATAACACTGCCGGGGCCAGATACCTGGCCCGCGGCGAGTTTGACGGGCGGGGCGACCGGGTGGTAATTTCCGCGGACGCCCTGCGCCAGTCCTAGTTGTGGGATTCGGTGTCCGTGGCGTCACCCTTCCCGCATGGGGCTGGGGCATCCTGCTGGGCTTTCGCTTCGGCCCGCTTGCGCCGCCAGCACTCTATGGCGGGACGCAGGGCCAGCCTGCCCACCGCCTTGCCAGCCAGCCACAGCAGCAGCCCCAGCACGGCCAGCACCGGCACCACGAAGATTACCAGGTGAATGAGCAGCCCGGCCAGCCCCAGCAAAAAGTTGTACAGGGAGCCCGCCGAGGACTTGAATGCGTTCACCAGGGTATCCCCAAAGCCTGGACGGGCTTCGGTGGGGGAGCCCACGATTTTCTCGGAAACATAGATGGTCACGGTAGAATAGGCCACCTGTTCCTTGTAGTACTGCAGCGAGCTTTGGGCCTGTTCTATCTCGCCGCGCACCCGGGCCAGTTCGCGGGCCACTTCCAGCACCTCGTTGACCTTGCCGGAGCGCTTCATAATCTGCTGCAGCTGCTCCTCTTCCTTTTGTTTGTTGCGGATGGTGGCCTGCAGGTCGTTCATCTGCTTGCCCACGTCTTCGGCGGAAATCTGGGGGCCGGGCGTTTTGCCCAGGGCTTGCAGTTGCTCCATGAAGTTGTCGAAGTTTCGCTGGGGCACCCGCACTTCCAGTTGCCCGCTGCGATAAGAACCGGAGGCATCCTGGTAACTTAGCGACTGGTTGGTAATGTAGCCGCCGTTTACCGCCACCAGCCCGTTGATTTTGGCCAGGGCCTCCTTCAGCTTTTCCACTTCCAGCGAGATATTCCCCCGCCGAATGAGTTGGGGCTTCAGTACATCGGTTTGGGTGGGGGTGGCCGCGCCGGCCACAGCCGCGGGGGCGTTGGCCACGGAATCAGCGGCGGACATGGCTTTGCGTTCCGCCATCACATTGCCGGCAGCACCCGATGCCAGGCCCTCTTGCTGCGCCGCTAGCCGGTCGGCTTCCATGGGGGCTGAGGCTGGGGCCATGGCTTGTTCTTTTGCCGTCTGCTGGCAACCACTCAACACCATGGCCGCCATCAGGGCTAGAATTAAAAACCGTGCAAAAACACTTCGGTTTCGACGTTGTGGTTTCATGCCGTTTGTATCTCCACGCTCACTAAGTTCAACGGTAAGGCATCTGACGGTAGAGATCAAAGAAAAGTTCAATTGACCCGGGGGCGCGGGTTCATATTTCGGTACAATTTCTACGGAGGGGCATGATCCAAGGGTTTTTCAGGGCGGGAATCTCCAAAATTTTTGTTACGGCTGAGTTTCGGAGCATTGATTTCGGTAAAACCCTGTAATATACTTAAAACAACGAGATGGTACGAAAAAGCGAGCGAGATAAAAGGGAGAACCGGCATGTATTCCAAATTGCTGCCTTTGGTCAAGCGGTTCGTCTTTGTGCGCCAGGGGGCCTTTAACCGCTATTACGAGGGAAAACTGCTCTCCGTGGACAGCGACTCCATCCAGATCCAGTCTTACAAAAAAGATGGTACCGAGGAGGAAGTCTGGACCATCGCCATCGATACCATTACCGAATTCTCCACCGGCGGACGTCATCTGGCGGAACTGGAGCTGAAAGTTTCCTACATTGCCTCCGACGACCTGGATGCCTGTGACGAGGACGGACAAGGCGGCGGGACGCTTGCCGACGGCTCCCGCAAGCTGCCCCGCAAACTGCAAAGCCCGGTTGACGAATCCTAGGCGGGCTTTTCCTTTACCTGCCTAACGCTTGCTTTTTTGAATGGTCGACAGGCCTCTTGAACGGAGCCTGGATCTGCCCATCAGAGCCGGGCTTCGGTTTTGGTGCGGGGCTTGGGTCGCCCAGCCTGATCCCCCTCAGTTGCCCGCCGGCGCTTTTTTGCTAAAGTGTATGGCTATGATTCGAGATTCCCTGCTCAGCCAACTGGCCGACGCCCTCCGCCTTACCGCCCCCCAGCTGAACGACCTGGCCGTCGATGAGGCGGTGCTTGCCGGACTGCGCCTGGAGCGTCCCCGCAACCCGGAACACGGCGACTACGCGGTGAACGTGTCGTTCCTGGCCCGCCACACCAAGATGCCCCCGCCCAAAATTGCGGAAACCCTGCACGGCCACCTGGCTTCGGGCGACTTTGAAGCGTCCGTGGCCGGCGGTTACCTGAACTTCAAGGTGAAAGACGCCCGGCTGCTGCAATCCCTGGCCGACCGCATCCACGAGGAAGCCCCGGGCCGCAACCGCAGCATGGCTGACCAGCGCATCCTGCTGGAGTATGTTTCCGCCAACCCCACCGGCCCCCTGCACATTGGCCATGGCCGCTGGGCGGCGCTGGGCGATTCCATCGTGCGGGTGTTCCGTCACAACGGGGCCTTTGTGACCCCGGAGTTCTACATCAACGATGCCGGCGTGCAGATGCACAACATTGCCCGCTCCGTCACCCTGCGGGCTCTGGAACTGCTGAAGGCGGAAGGCCGCCTGCCCAACCCGGACTGCCTGGCGCTCGCCTGGGGCGAAGGCCCGCCTTATCCGGGCGAATACGTGGTTGACCTGGCCCGGAAGTACCTGCAGGCCCCCGGCAATCCGCCAGTGCTGCTGCAAGGCTGGGAGCAGTTCGTGGCCGAGCAACCTGCCGATCCGTTTGCCAGCCTGCCCGAACCCATCGCCTTTGCCCGCGACCTGATGCTGGAAGAGCAGCAGCGGTTGCTGAGCGCGCTGGGGGTGTCCTTTGACAACTGGATCTCTGAAAAAGAATATCTGTACGGTCGCAACGTCATTGAGGCGGCGCTGAAGACCCTGGCCGAGCAGGGCTACACCTATCAGGCCGACGGGGCCTTGTGGTTCAAAACCACCGCGTTTGGCGATGAAAAAGACCGGGTGCTGAAAAAGGCCGACGGCACCTATACCTACCTGATGCCGGACATTGCCTACCACGACGATAAATTCCGCAGGCCGGAACATTACAACCTCATTCTTAACATTTGGGGGGCGGACCATCATGGCTACATTCCGCGCATGCGGGCCGCCATCCAGGCGCTAGGCCATGATCCGGCCCATTTCGACGTGCTGCTGGGCCAGCTGGTCAACCTCATTGTGGGCGGCGAAAAGACCCGCATGGGCAAGCGCCGTAAGATGTTGACGCTGGAAGACGTCATTCGCGACATTGGCGGGGTGGAAGACGATGAGCCTCTGAATTCGCACGAGCCCGACGTGCAGGCGAAAGTGCGCAAGGGGGTGGATGCCACCCGTTTCTGGATGGTGTCCAAGTCTGCCGACTCCGCGCTGGATTTTGACGTGGACCTGGCCGCCAGCGCCAGCAACGAAAACCCGGTATTTTACGTGCAATATGCCCATGCCCGTTGTTGCAGCATCCTGCGCAACGCCGTGGAATCGGCACCCAACGTGGACACGGGAGAAATGGCGCCGCCCTACGTGATGGCCGATGAATTGGCGTCCTTCGAGGCCGGGGTGGATGCCCGGGCCCTGCTTCCCCTGGTGCAGTCGATGGAAGATGCCCGGGAGCGGGAGGTGCTGAAAACCCTGCTCCTGCACCTCGATCAGTTCGAGCAGACCGTGCGGGATGCCGGACGCATGCGGGCCCCGCATTTCATTACCCAGTACGGCATGGATTTGGCCGCCAACTTCCATTCCTTCTACAACGTGTGCCGCATCCTGACGCCGCACAAAGAATTGACCCTGGTGCGGCTCATGCTGATTCGGGCCCTGCAAAAAACGCTGGCGCAGGCGTTGCAGTTATTGGGAGTGTCCGCGCCCGAAAAAATGTAAGCCCTTACATGTTCCGGGGCTCGAAACGCTGGAACGCCGAGACTCAGCGGCTGTTTTTGTTTTTGTAACAAACGCTTAAAGAATTGACACAAGATCGGTATCAGGGGCCTTTATGCGCCCGGATATCACACTTGTAGAGCAAGTGGGAATTGCAAAAGAGGAATTGGGATAAATTAGGAGATTTTCTGTTCGGATTTCAACCGGTCTTTCTGCTGAATTAGGAATGTGAGCACTTTTTAAAGCATTGGAGGAGTTCTTGAATGAACCAGACACAAGTTCCGGCTTGGGTTGCCGGCCAGAAACGCCGCAGTGCATGGCGCCGTGAAGCGCAACAGGAAGTTTTCGAGGCCCTGATGGGTGTTGACGCACGGATGTTACCGCATTGCGAGAGCAAATGGGATGAATAAGCCAGCTTTTATAATTGAAGACCTAAAGTTTTTGTCCTGCCGACTGACAGATTCGCTAAGGAGGGGGAAGAGAAGTGCCTGCTTGCAGGCACTGTGTCATACCGAGTGAAAGTCCGGATTGCCTTGTGCGCCTGGCTTTCAGTTCAGGTGCCTGGCAGGACGGAAATCACAAAACCGGGAGTCGCCCTCCCGGTTTTATTTTTTGGAACCCGGTGATTAATACAGTTTGATGCGGGCCACGGTGTTGTTTTCCTGCTCGGACACGTACAGGGTGTTGTTTTGGGTGTCCAGTAACAGGTTGTAGGGTTTCCGCAATCCGGTGGTCAGGGTGGAAACCTTGCCGGTGGCCGAAATGCGGGCCACGTTATTCAGCAGGTAATTGACCACGTAAAGTTCGTTGGTTTTGTCGTTGTAAACAATATCCATGGGGCCCTTAATTTGATCCCCCTTGGCAAAGACTACCTTGTTGCCGTCGGCGCCCACTTTGTACACCTGGTTGTCCACAAAGCTGGACACGTATAAAAAGCCGCCCGGCCCGAAGGTCATGCCGGTGGGCCCGGAAAATCCCTTAGAGAAAGTCTCAACCGCAATTTTGGCCGGGTCCACCTCGGGAGACTTGGTGGGGGGCGAGGTCGGCTGGGTGGGCGGGGCAGCTTGTGGAGGCTGCGCGCCGATGGGATTGTAGGGCATTTGGGGGCCATTGGGCACCGTCTTTGGCATCAGCGAACGGAGCTCGTTGATTTTGGCCTGGGCCAGCGCGCCCTTGGGATCGCCGGGCGGGATGCGGTTCAGCACGGCAATGGCCTGGTCGTACTGGCGCATTTTTTCCAGCGTCAGGGCCAGGTTGTAGCGGGTGCTGCTGTCCATGGGATCCAGCGCCAGGGATCGCTCAAAGGCGGCCTTGGCCTGGTCGTAGCGCCCGGTCTGGTAATACAGCGAGCCCAGGTTGAAGTGCGCGTTGGCATAGTTGGGATCGGCCTGGGTGGCCCGTTGAAACTGCTTGATGGCCTCGTTGACGTTGCCCTGGTTGTAGGCCTGGATGCCCATGTTGTAGTAGCGATAGGCCTCCGGGTTGCGCGACTGTGCCTGGGCCGCCACGCCGCCGGTGGACAGCATCAGGGCCAGCAGGCCGGATACCAGCGCCCTCCTCAGCCAGGACGGGGAAACACGATCGTTTGCTCTCTCTGCCACTGTTGTTCACTCCAACGTACGCTTGCGTTCAAATGACGTTTGCAAACCGCAAAGCTTCAAGCCAAACGCCCTGCATCTATTATATAATACGCCACAGGACGAGAGAGTCATCGGGGTCAGGCGCCTTGCTATCGATAGAAGAAGCCCAACTGAAGCTGAAAGACCTGAAGCAGGCGGTGGCCATCGAAAAAGAGCACCGCTATATCGATGTGCAAGGCCGCAAAAAAACCTTCTCTCGCTTCGTCAGCGAGACCCTGGGCGACCTCATGCAGGTGTCCCTGGGAGAAAACCCCGAGCTGGCCAGCCTGCGCAAACGCTTTGGCAACTACCCGTTCATGGATCTGGGCGGGCGCATCCAGGCCCTGGAAGCCATCGAGGCCTTCCTGGAAAAGAGCCAGGGCCGGGGGCTGATGCAGCGAAAAACCAGTACCGCCCCCTCTGCCAGCCGGGAGACGGATATTCATGATCTCGAAGTGCAGTACCTTAAGGGCGTAGGCCCCCGCCTGGCCGGCTTGCTCAAGCAGATTGGGGTGGCCAGCGTAGAGGATCTGCTCTACTACTTTCCCCGCCGCTATCTTGACTACAACAACCGGGTAAAAATCGCCGAGCTGTCCCCCGGCCAGGAGGTGACGGTCATTGGCGCCATCAAGTCGGTTAATGCCTACAACGCTAAAAACAAGCCGGTGTCCATTGTCAGCATTACCGTGGCGGATGAAACCGGCACGGTGCAGGCCAGCTGGTTCTACGGCAAGTCCAACCGGGCCTTGCTGGAAAGCTACAAGGGCCGTTTTGTGAAGGGCGCCGACGTGATGCTGTCTGGCCGGGTGAAAGTGGACAGCTACAAGCGTATGTTCACTATCGACCGGCCCCAGGTGGAAATCCTGAGCTACATGGATGCCGCCAGCGCCAGCGAGGCCGATTCCCTGCACGTGGGCCGTATCGTGCCCATCTACCCGCTGACCGAGGGGCTGAACCTGCGCTTCCTGCGCAAGGCCATCCACCAGGCCCTGCAGGATTACCTGCCCAGCATCATCGATCCCATGCCCGCCGATCTCAAGCGCAAGTACGGCCTGATGGACTTGCAGGACGCCCTGCGCCAGATTCACTTTCCCGATAACATGCCGCAGGCCGCCGCGGCCCGGGAGCGGCTGGTCTTTGATGAGCTTTTCTACGTGCAACTGCGCCTGGCCCTGATGCGCCAAAACTACAAGCGCACGGTCAAGGGCCTTTCGCTGGCCTATCGTGCCGGGGGCTATGCCGAGCAGTTTCTCCGGCAACTGCCCTTTGAGCTGACCAATGCCCAAAAGCGGGTTTTCTCGGAGATTTCCGCCGATCTAGCCTCTCGTGAGCCTATGTACCGTTTGCTGCAAGGGGATGTTGGCAGTGGTAAAACCGTGGTGGCGGCATTGACCCTGCTGGGGGCCGTGGAAAACGGCTACCAGGGAGCCCTGATGGCGCCGACCGAAATCCTGGCCGAGCAGCACTACCGCAAGTTCGTGGAATGGTTGACCCCCTTGGGGTTGCGGGCCGGCCTGTTTGTGGGCAAAAGCGGGCAGAAGGAGCGTCGGGAGCTTCGCCAGGCCCTGCTGAACGGCCAGATTCATATTGCGGTGGGCACCCATGCGCTCATTCAGGAAGACGTGGAATTTGCCAACCTGGGCGTGGTGGTGGTGGATGAGCAGCACCGCTTTGGGGTGCGCCAGCGCACCCTGCTGAAAGACAAGGGTAACCATCCCGAGATGCTGACCATGACGGCCACTCCCATTCCACGCACCCTGGCCATGACCATGCACGGCGACCTGGACGTGTCGCTGCTGGATGAATTGCCGCCGGGGCGTACCCCCATCAAGACCGTGCTGTTCACCCACACCCAGATTGCCCAGGCTTACCAGTTGATGAAGGCGGAGATTGCCAAGGGGCGCCAGGCTTACGTGGTGTTTCCGCTGATTGAGGAGTCGGAGACCCTTTCCGCCAAGGCCGCCACCTCCGAGGCCGAGCGCCTGCAAAAAGAGGTGTTTCCCGGCCTGCGGGTGGGGCTGCTGCACGGCAAGATGCGTCCCGAGGAGAAAGATGCGGTGATGAGCCGCTTTGCCGCCGGCGATCTGGACATTCTGGTCAGTACCACCGTGGTGGAAGTAGGGGTGGATGTGCCCAACGCCACGGTGATGGTCATTGAAAACGCCGATCGCTTCGGCCTTTCCCAGTTGCACCAGTTACGGGGGCGGGTGGGCCGTGGGCGGCACCAGTCGTATTGCGTGCTGGTTTCCGACAGCCGGGCGGAAGCCACCATGACTCGCCTGGGCATCCTGACCGAAAGCGAGGACGGCTTCTATATCTCTGAGAAAGACCTGGAAATCCGTGGCCCGGGCGAGTTTTTAGGCACCCGCCAAAGCGGGCTGCCCGACTTCGTGCTGGCCGATCTCATCGAGGACAAGGAGGTTTTGGAGCGGGCCCGCGAAGCCGCGTTTACGGTGGCCGACCACCCGGAATACCTTACCAGCCACCCCGAACTGCATGCCATGGTGTACCAGAAAACCGACGATACCTTTAGCGTGCTGGGTTCCGGCTAGCGATGGCCGCTTGGGGCCCCCATGCGGTGGGGCTTTGCCAAGCGGCCTGTTTTGCGGATAATAGGAGCGTTCCCCCTTTACTTGGCGAATTGCGAGGGTTCCCGTGACCAACCAGCCTCCCCCCGACGTGACCGGACGTTATTATGTCCCCAGTTTTCCCATCGGTCAGGGTGTGACCGATTATGAGAAATATCTGCGCACCACCGAGCTGCTGAGCCTGCAAAAACCCGTGGGCGAGATGGCCAGCCCCGAGGAGTTGCTCTTCCAGGTGACCCACCAGGCCGCCGAGCTGTGGATGAAGCTGATGATGCACGAACTGGAGCGGGCCATCGCCTTTATGAACGAAGACAAGCTGCTGATGGCCGCCCGCTGTTTCCGGCTGGTAAACGACTGCCAGCGCCTGTTGCTGTATAAAATCGAGGTCATCGGCGAGAACCTGAGCATTTATGAGTATGGCAAAATCCGCGAAGCCCTGGGCCAGGGCAGCGGCATGGAGTCCCCCGGCTTCAACTGGCTGCTGGAATTCCCCCCACGCCTGTGGGATGCCTTCAGCGCGGTGCTGGCCCGCCACAATGTGACGCTGCGCCAAATTTACGTGGATTACGAGGCCCATATCACCCTGCATACCCTGGCCGAGGGCCTGATGAACTTTGACGATCTGTTCCACAAGTGGCGGGTGAACCATTTTGCCCTGGTGGCCCGCACCATTGGCACCGAGTCCAATTCGCTGAAGGGCTTGTCTACCCAGGTGCTGCAGAAGGGGGTCAAAACCCGGTTCTTCCCCGAGCTGCTTGAATTAAGAAGCACGCTGACCAACGAAAGCGGCCTGGCATACGGGGGGCAGCCCCTGTCCCAGTGATCCGCCGGCAGGTGGGGACGCCTTGTAAAAAGCCGTCCATTTAGAGGAATGCAAAACGGTCGCGCCTCATTACAATCAGAATACGAGGCGGATTTTGCGTCTCGATGTGTATCGGGAAAGTGTTTGAGTGGACTATGGCGACTGAATATATTAACGAGCAATTTCTGGCGCCCGCTTCTTCCAATGAAGCCCGGCAGCAGCCTGTGTCAAATCCTGTTGGCGATCGCCCGGCACCCGCCGTCCGGCTGGAAGATGCCATTGCCCGCCTGGAAGCCAGCCTTCCGGATGAGCCGATTTTCATCCAGCCCGCCAAGGCGGCTGCCCAGCCCAAACCGTCCCAGCCCAAGGCGCAACCCGCGGCCCTGGCCCGCCCGGCTTCTCGTTCCCGGCTGACCCCCGAGCAGCTGAAGGCCCAGGCCGAACAATTAAAAGCCATGTCCCAGCAGCTTCAGGTGAAAGCCGCCGCCATGCTGAACGAGGACGCGGCCCTGCTGGCGGAGAGCAAGGCGCATCCGGCCCGGCCCACCAAGCCGGCCCTGGCCAGCAAGCCGCAGCCCCCCATAACCCAGGCCCCGCAGTCTCCACCATCCGCTGAGTCGCAAAAGGTTTCCACCCCGGAGCCCCTGCCCGCCCCCCTGCCGGAGCCGCTTGCCAAAGCCCCGCCGCAAGCCGAGGCACCGCAACCTGCCGAGCCGGCTGCTCGGGTGCCCGAGACGTTCAAGCCGGTGCAGAAAAAGCCGGCGACCCTTCCCAACGGCAAGAGCATGTTTGAACGGGCCCTGCTGGAAAAAGCGGCCATCAAGCCGCAGCCCCGGCCCGTGATTTCCGACAAGGCCCCGGCGCCTGCGCCTTATCGCAAGCCGGAACCGGCCACCCCGGTTGAAATTCCCGAGCTGGCCGATCTCAAAACCTCTCCCAAATCCATTTTTAACCGGTTCGATCGCCTGGCCGTGGAGCAGATGCTGGCCGCCATGTACCCCAACGTCCAGTTTCACGACCTGCTGCCTTCGCAACTGTGGCAGGGCCCGTTGATTCCGGATTTCATGGTGCGCAGCATCAACACCCAGGCTATTAAGCGCGTGGTAATTATTGGCTGCGGCGATGGCAGGCTGGCCAACACCCTGTCGCTGCTGTTCCCCGAAATCGAGGTGATCGGCATCGATACCAACCAGGCCCTGGTGGATCGGGCCCAGGAAACCGTGGGCCGCCGCACCAACATCAAGTTCATCCACGGCAACCCGGTGAACATGACCGAGATTCCGTGCGACCGGATCATCTACAACCATTGCCTGGCCGGCCTGAAAGACCGGGATGCCTACAAGGCCCTGATCAAGAAAACCGTCTCCTGGATTGGGCCCAATGGTGACTTCATGATCCAGGAGTCCCCGCTGAAGCTGGCCCTGAATGCCGGGTTTCTGAAAAACGCCTATGCGCGGCTGCGGGAAGTGCCCAGCATCGAATATTTCGTGCGCCGGGCCCTGAAGGATGTGGGCTTTGCCAATCCCCTGACCTACCGCTTCCAGAAGCTGCCTTTCTTTGCCACCGAGGTGTGCTTCCAGTACCCTAAAACCCTGAACCTGACCGGCATGCTGCCCCGTCCCCGGGCGCATGAAGTGAAAGAATGGCAGGACTGGGGCGGCCAGTCGATGGATTCCGTGGTCGGCTTTCTGTTTGCCGATCAAAAGGCCGACTTTCGCCCCGATTTTGCCCGCTAACCCGGCTTACGGGCAGGTTGGTAATCATTTTTAAAGCCGCATCCCTCTGGCGGATCCTTTTGAGCTATACTAAGGGTTGCAGAGAGAGGTTGTCGCCTCTTGTCAGAGGGAACATAGATGCAGCAGTGCGGCAAATGTGGCGAGTACAATTCGGAAGAGAGTACATTTTGCGGGCGATGCGGCAACAAGCTGAATAACAAATGCCCTGATTGCGGCTTTCCCAACCTCCCACAGCAGATGTTTTGCGGCAGCTGCGGCAAGCAGTTGCAGTCCGAGACCGATTTGCCCGGCTCGGCGGTGAATTACGGCAAGGTGGCCGAGGAAGCGCCCGGCGGCGGGGACATGGTGGCCATGGCCAAATCGCGGCTGGCCAAGGTGAAGCTGCCCAGCGTGGGCGAGATGGCTTCCGGCCTGCAAGGCCAGTTGTCCAAAATGCCGCCCATGGATGAGTTGAAAACCCGCATTCCCACCAACGATCAGCTGAAATCCGGCATCAAGGACGGCATTTCCAAAATGTCGGGCCTGCTGGGCGGGCATGTGGAAGAGCTTCCCGAAAGCAATGCGGCCCAATGGGTTCCTCCGCCGCCCTCCGAGTCCGATCGCGCCCAGGCTTTCGAGGAGGCCCGCGCCCGCCTGGATCGTTATGCGGTGCTGTCTATAGAGCTGGTTCCGCCCGAAAAAAACCAGGTCTTGCCCGAGGCGGTGCTGGCCGAAGCCCGGAGCCACGGCCTGCAATACGTACAGGCCCATATGGCCCCCTGGGGCGCCCAGTTCGATATGAGCAAGAACAACGTGGTGTTTGCCTCCTTCCCCTTTGAGGCGTCCCTGGAAGCCTCGCTGGAGCGGGCCATTGCGGCGTCCTTCGATATTTTATGGGGGGATGGCCGCTACGAAAACGCCCCGCTCAAGCTGCGAATCGGCCTGGATCTTGATTCAGCCAAGTCTCGCAACCCCCTGGCCGCAACGATGGAGCGCATGGTCGCAGCTCCCGGGGCACTGGTGGTGAGTAAAGGCGTGTATGCCCTGATTGAGCAAGATTACCAGGCGGAAAAAATCGGCCCGCTGCCCATGGGCGATCGCACCATGACGTTCTACCGCCTGCTGGCGCCAAGCACGGTGCTGCCGGAGGAACCCTCCCCGGAGGTTCCCGTGCCTGCCGAGCCTGTTGCGGCGCCTGTTGCCGGCCTGCCTGCCGAACCGTTACCCGAGGCCCAGCTTCCCGCCGAACCCGTGGCCGAGGCGCCGGAAGAATTGGCCCCTGTTCCGGTTGCCCCCGAGCCGGCGCCTGTAGTGGAGGCCATGCCGCCGGAACCGACGGTCGCCCCGGAAGTCCCCGCCGATCCCAACGCTCCCCGCTTGCCCGAGATACCCATCCCGGTTTATACCGCCCGCAAACCGGGCCGTGAGCCTAACCTGACCTATGAAAAGGCCCTGGAAGCCCTGGTGACCGAATTTAGCGGATTTTTGGCCCAGGGCGTCGGAAACAAGGGCCGCATCGTTTCGCTCAGCGCCTCCGGCGGCCTGGGCAAGTCGCACATGGTGTTTCTGGCCCGCCAGCAGGTGGATGCCGCCGGGCAGCGGGCCGCCTGGCTGACTGGCCTGAATTATCGCTGCTTTGCCCCCCATCCCTTGCCGCTTTACTACTGGCTGGAAATGATGCAAGACCCGCTGGGGCTGATTTTCGAGGGGCAGGTGGCCCGGGATGTGCGCCAGCAGGTGGCCGGCACGCTGGGACAGGTTTACGGCGGCGAGGTGCCCGCTGAGCAGATGGCGTTTCTCTCCGACTTCCTTTCCATCAACCCCACCCGCCCGCTTTCCATCGATCTGCGGGATAACATCGGGCTGATTGAGGACTTTTTCCTGGACTTTCTGCGTCTGTTGACCAGCAAAAAGCCGCTGGTGCTGACCATCGAGGATCTCGACTTCATCGATCCCGGCTCCCTGGACGTGCTGGTGCGGCTCATCGACCGGGGGCTGATGGATCTGCCCATCCTGCTGGTCATGACCCATAGCCGGGAGTTTTATCCCGCCGGCGCCCTGGCGGCCATTACCCAGAAAGTGCCCTACAAGGAGCTGGTGGTGTCCGATCTCAGCGACGGCGAGGCGGAGCGGTTCATGGATCACGGCCCCTTTGGCGGGCGGTTGCAGGATTTTCCTCCGCACCTGATCGATATGCTGGTGCGGCATGCCAGGGGCCTGCCCATTTTTCTGGAAGAATCCCTGCGCTACCTGTTTTTGCAGGGTATCTTATCGGTGGATCCCGCCACCGGCAAGTTTGTACTGGCCGGTGAATATTCGCCCGGCCTGGTGGAGCTGCCGGACAAACTGCCCGATCTTATCAGCCGCCGTCTGGACCATCTGTCCGAGCAGGAAATGTACCTGTTGCAAATGGCCAGCGTGCTGGGCGAGAAGTTCTCCTTCGGCATCCTGGAAGCCCTGGCCCAGATGGAGAAGCAGGAGTTCGAGCAGGCCCTGCACGGCCTGTACAACCATGGCTTTATCGTCCCGGATCCGGTGAACACCGCCCGCTTCCGGCATGGTATCATCTGGCAGACAGTCTACCAGGGCATTGCCCCGGATTTGCGCATGGAAATGCACCAGCTCATCAGCGAAACCCTGGAAAACGACCTTAAGCAGGGCCTGACGGTCAATCCCATGCTCATCGCCTTCCACGCCGATCAGGGCGAGCTGCCCAATCGGGCCCTGACCTACTGGAATATCGCCGGGGTTTACGCCGCCCAGGCCGGCTCGCTGACCGCCATGAACGTGGCCATGGATCGTTCCATGAAGCTGCTGGCCCAGACCACGCAGGAGCCGCTGCACCGGCAGGAGGTGGCCTTGCGTACCTACGAAAGCGTTGCCGCCCTGAACGTGGAGCAGAACGCCGAAATGGCCGTGGACATGCTGGATTGGGTGATCTACCACCGGCGCCAGGCCGGGGCCACCACGGGCCTGATCGAACCTCTCAACCTGCTGGCATCCGCCTGCGAGAACAAGGGCGATTTCACCCGGGCGCTGGTGGCCATCGACGAGGTGCTGGCCATGGTGGATGCGGCCAATTACCCGCGCGAGGCGGGGACGTTGCTGCTGACCCGCATGGAGTACCTGTACGCGCTGGGCAAGCTGCAGCAGGCCCGGGAGGTGATTGAAAACCAATTGGCGCCGCTGATGGCCAATCCGGTGGTGGGGCAGGATCTGGCCTTCTACGAGGCCTACCTGAATACCTACCTGTTCCGCTCCCAGGCACTGCTGGCCCAGTGTGATGCGGACGCCTTCGCGGTGATCGAGGAGGGGCTTCGCCTGGCCCGGGAGCGCCGCCAGCCGCAGCTGGACATTGCCCTGCAACTGGTGCAGGGTCAAGGCTACCTGAAGCGCGGCCTCTATGAGCACTGCAACCGGGAGGCCGACGGCCTGCTCAGCGCCATTGAGCGCATGGAGGATCCCGACTGGTTTCTGGCCCAGTGGGGCCTGCTGGCCATTATGTACCACTGCGAGTTGCAGGACTGGGAAAGCGCCTCGCAGCTGGTGTTGACGGTGATGACCAATTCCGAGAACGCCCGGGATTACCAGACCTGGGTGCTGGCCCAGATTTACGCCGGCTACATTACCGCCCGCAGCGGCAATGTCCGGGAAGGCTGCACCCTGCTGGAAAAAGCCCTGGAACTGAGCGCCGAATACCGCTTTGCGGCTTGCGCCCTGACCGGCTGGCGCTTCCTGGCGGAAGCCGAGCTGCTGCGCGGCAACCGGGAGCTGGCCGCGCAGATTGCCGGTAAGGCCGTGGAAATTGCCGGCAAGCCGGAAATCCAGAACCGCTACGAGCAAATCAAGCTGCAAATGCTCCAGGCCCACGCCCTGGTGGAACTGGGCGAGGTGAAGCCGGCGGGCAAGCTGCTGGAGCCCTTGTGGCCGCTGGTTGCCAAGACCCGCTTCCAGCCCCTGGTGGCCGAATGCTCCTTTGAAATCGGCTGCCTGTACAAGCGCTGGGCCCAGGATGCCCCGGCGGATCTTAGCCGCAAGCACCTGATGCGCAGCATGGAGTTTTTCCTCAAGGCCAAGAGTATCTGGCTGGAACTGCACCACATGCCCCATGTTAAGCGGGTGGATGCCACCGCGCCGCAGTTGTAGGGGGTTAATACTGGGTAATGCCCAGCAAGCGCTGGTAGATGGCCTGGCGCAGGTTGCGATCGAAGCTGTCGTAATGCTCCGCCAGGGCTTCCACGTCTGAAACGCTGACAAATTCAGACATCAGGTGGTCGGCCACGGCGTTCACGAAGAATTCCTCCAGATCGTCGGGATTAATGCGCTGCGTCTCATCCTGCAAGGTTTTCAGGACACCCCAATACAGCTGGTTCAGGGCCGCCTGAACCCGTTGATGGTTGCGCTTATCCCTGTAATCAGACAGTTGGATTACCCGCCCGGGCATGGGTCAAATCTCCTCTCGCCCATCATGACCCCTGGGCAAGCCGGAAGTTCCCGCCCCTATTTTTTAATGCCAATCTCGGCCAAGACCGGCAGATGGTCGGATCCCACAAAGGGCCCCACCCGGCGATCCAGCACCTCAATGCGGGGGCTGACCAGGACGTGATCGATGGGGATGGCCAGCGGCTGTAACAGGCGTGAGGGCTGTGCTGTGTGCTTGTTTCGGAACTCAAACGGAATGAAGAACGTGGGCCAGCTGGGTTGGATGCCGAAGCCCAACTGGCTGTCCCGCAGGTCGGTCTGGGTAATCAGGCGCTTGAATTCCGCCGACCAGGGGGTGGTGTTCAGATCGCCCACGATGACCAGGTTTTCGCCGTAGTGCTTGCGGTTGTTCACCCACATATCAAAGCTTTTGCGCTGGGTGGCCAGGCGGTTGGGCAGGAAGGGCGAGACCGGGTGGGCCACCAACAGGCTGACCGGGTGGCCGTCCAGGCTGAAGCGGGCCAGAATGTTGGCGGTGTTGGCCACCGGCATGTTGCGGGGCACAAAAAACAGCCGCTTATGGGTCAGCGGTACTTTGCTGTAAAGCGCAATGTGGGCCTGGCCCGAAACCCGGTAGGGGTAATCCCGGAACACGCCGGTGGCTTCCAGTTTGCGCTGCCATTCTTCGGTATATTCCACCAGGTCGACCATATCCGGTTTGGCGGCCCGGATGGCGGCGGCCACTTCGTTCTCCTGCCGGTTCAGTAGTCCCAGCACGTTGAAGTGCATAATCTTCACTGAGCGTCCCGTCTGGGCCCGGGCCAAATCCGGCTTGGGTGTGTAGTAGGGGGCCACCTGCACCAGGTTCAGCCCGGCGAAAAAGGCCAGGAACACGACGGTGGCCAGAACCTCGACTTTCGACTTCCTGGCCAGCTTCAGGCTGAGCACGGACAGCAACAGCCCGGCCACCTGAATCACCAGGTACTGCATGCGAAAATGGCTGGATAAATCCCACCAGAAGCCCCGGTCGCCCAGAAAGGCCGTAATGGTAAGCACGCAGCTGGCGAAGATAAACAGGCTGACCACAAAGCCCACCAGGGCCTGCACTACTTTCAGCGGCCATAAAATGCTGAACATGGCCTAGCGCCTCTCCCCGGAAACGGCAGTGGGTGCCGGCATTTCGGGTGGAGCCTGCTCGCGGTTTTGCCACCACAGGTAACCCAGCACCAGGGCCGCCATGACCACGGTGTCGGCGAGAATCAGGAGGATCAGTTGCTGGTTGCTGAGTTTCATAGAGGCTCCCTAGCTTGGTTTTATTATATACAGCGGGCACCATCCCCGCCAATAGTCCGTGTTTCCCGTCCCCCGCCGCCGGGCGGAAAACCATGTCGGCTGGCAAACACCGGCAGTCTGTATCCGGCATCCTTTTGGTGACCGGTACGGAGATGCCCGGGGCGAGTGGGGCCCAATCCTCAGGCACCGCCATAATACGGCCAGGCGGGGTAAACCACCCAAATAACCCTGCCGCCAGCCCCCGGGGGGGCCTGTTGAAACCAACGGGCCCGCCGTTGTCCCTTCCACCCTGGCGCCGGTGGCTACCGGATTTGCCAAGAGCCGGGCCGCAGCGGCAAGCCGAACCCGGGGCAATTCTTCTTTATAAATTGTTTTTTAAATAATATGGGATTTATTGCGGAGTGAATTTCTTCGCTTGCCTGCAACTGAGTGGTGGTAGAGAAGTGAGGCTTTAGCATGGCTTTAGTGGATGGTGTTCGCCTGGTTGGGGAACAGTATGTGAAAACCGGCGGCCAGAACGGTCAAACCGGCGATAACACCAAGCCCGGAACGGATGCGGCATCCAAGTCGCCGGATTCCGGCACCCTGGTGCTGCCGGCAGCCAATAGCGGCCTGAACGGCGGTAACAGCTCGGTGGGTAACAACGGCAATGCCTTGGCCACGGGCAATTCCGCCGGCAATACGCCCGCCGCGGTGACCCCGGAAAACTACCAGGCCCAGTTTATGAGCCGCTTCAACCTGAGCGGCGCCAACCAGGGCGGAAATGGCGGCAGGCCCGGCAATGCGGCGGATACCCGGCGGGGAGACGACGCGCCCACCATTGCCTATATCGAAAGCGTGGATCGCTTCCACAACGGGGCGGTCAAGGATATCCTGGCGGAGTCTTCCGGGCAGGACGAAGGCAATATCCAGTTCCTGAACATCGGTGAAGCACCGCCCGAGAACACCAACCCCGAATCCAATGAGCCTCTGCACCTGGACGGCTCGCTGAATGACGCCGTGATTGCCGGGGTCAGCGGCACCTATGACGATGTGTCCGATAACCTGGAAACCATCCTGAACGATCCCAACAGCCAGGTGCGCACGGTGAACGTGTCTTACGGCAATTCCAACGCGCAAATTTACGAGGGCATCTATGGCCTTTATACCAACGGGGACGCCTCCACCAAGCAGGCGGTCCTGGATGCTATTGGCCTGAAAGACACGGCCGGCGAGGAGGATGTCATCCAGCATATTGTGGATTACACCGATCGGCTGGTAGCCAACGATCCGACCATTGCAAAGTCCCGTCAGCGCTATGGCGAACTGACGGCCAATGCCAAGGAACACGGCATCTTCGTGGTGGTAGCCTCCGGCAACAACGGGGAAACCAATGCCTTTCTGGAGGATAACGGTTTTAGGGTTAATACCGACAGTGACATCAACTATCTGGCCAACGACAATGTCATTACGGTAGGCGCCATTGATGACCGCAACACGGGCCGGACGAACGATGATCGCCGGGCGGACTTTGCGTCCTCGGGCAGCCAGGTGGATATTGCCGCCGACGGGGTGGATACCTTTGGTAACGACGAGTTGGACGGCACCTCCTTTGCCACCCCACAGGTGGCGGGCACCATCGACCGCATGCTGGCGGCCAACCCGGATTTGACCTACGATCAGGTGTTGCGGATTTTGCAGGACACCGCCACGGATCATGCCAACATTGGCGCCGATGCCGAGGGGGCCGGCCTGTTGAACGCCGATGCCGCCGTGGAACAGGCCCTGGCCTTGCGTACCGACAACACCGATATTCCCCCCGCCGATGAGATCCCGGATGAGGATGCCGTGGAGGAACCGGAGCCCTCTGGTCCCGTCGACTCGCAGGATGAAGCGGATCCGGTTACCGAGGATGAAGGGGGCGGGGTTCAAGTGCCCGGCTTTGAATTGCCGCCGGGCTTTGAGGATCTTTTCAAGCAGATTGCCGGTCAGGAAGGCCCGGATGCCGGTACCGCGCATGAAGGCAACATTGACGGCTACGACGAGGAAGGCGATCCGGTTGCGTCTCATGCGGGCACGCCCGGGGAGGGATCCTCCGGCGGCGGCATGGATTTTGCCGCGCTGCAGCGTCAATTTATCGAGTTGTTTACCGAAATTTTCAGCCAGTTCGGCTTTCGGATCCCGCAATAGCATCAGCCGCGGGCCTGCTTGTATTGCCATTGATGACAAAAAGCCACCGGTCATCCCGGTGGCTTTGCTTTGCCGGTGTCCCCTTGACTAGCCGATGGGCTTGCCCTGGGTGATGAATTGGGCCATGGCATCGCGGCTGATTCGTGTTAACGTGTCCAGTTGGGTCAGGGCGCTTTGCCAGGCGTTCTGGAAGTCGGTGTAGGCCTTGCGAACCTCCCGGGGCAGGCGATACGGGGTTTGCTGCATTTGCCGCCACACGTTGTAGGGATGGTAGGGCGAATTGTCGGTTGCTTCCGTCAGGCCCCGCTGCAGCAGTCCAGCCTGGTAACCAAAGTCGGCAAGCTGCTCATAGCGGTTCACGTGGTGCTTTCCGACCGCCACAAAGCCGTACCCATTGGCGGTATGGCCGGATACCCGGTGGGTTGCGCCCTGTTGTTTCAACTGGTCCACAAACGCGAACATCTGGGGGCGTTGGGTGGCTTCCTGGTACTTGTATACGCCGGGCCGGATGACGGGTTTGGTCGGGCCGTTGCCGGCGGGCCCTTCCTTGACTTGCTTTTCCAGGTTCAGGAAAAATGCCCGCAACTCCGCCAGCAGGGCGGTTTTCTCCGGGATGAGGTGGGTGCCCTTTTCGCCCCGCCATCCGCGCTGGTTGGGGGAAATAGTGGCCATGTAGGCTTGCTCCCCGCGGGGCTTATAGGTGGTAAATGTGTCGTACAGGTTCAGCTCCCAGCCGTCTTGGGCACGGCGCAGGCTGTAGTTGTCGGTGTCCGGCCGGTTTTTGTGGCCGGTTTTGTCCAGGAAAAATTCCTGATCGCCAATGTGAATGCGGTAGGTTTCCGCAAAATCGCAATGGTAACCTATCTCGCCGGCCCAGAATGCGGGTTCGACTTTTTGCAGCAGTCCGACCGATCCTGTTTTCAGGCTGGCCAGGACACTCCGGATTTTTTCAATTGATGCCCGATCCGTGCTCTCGTCCGCTCCAAAGCGAATGGTGGCGGAAGGCGGCATGCGCCGGGTGCTGGCACCTGCCAAGCCCTGGCCAAACCGCGCGGAATGAACCGGGGAGAGGGGACTCATCATAGGGTGTCATCCTTTGCTGTCTCACATCACAGATAGTAGACCTTCTGCCTAAACGTCCATCAAGCAGGTAAATTGCCTTTTCATGCGAAAAAAGCCACCTGGTAAACCAGATGGCTTTTTAAAAGAACCCTTGGCAGAGAGCTATCTTCCCGGGACCTTACGGTCCAAGTATTGTCGCCGTGAGCAGTCTTTTCGGCCGTGTTCGGAATGGGAACGGGAGTTTTCCTGTCACTAAACCACCAAGGAATTTTGGCGCGCCGCGTGGCGCTAATTCCTTGAGAGCTGCATAGAAGCGAACATCCGTGTTCTGTTCAATCTCTGAGATTCTGCGAACGAATCAATGATATATAGGAAAAGCCCTCGTGCTATTAGTACTACTCGACTGCACATGTTGCCATGCTTCCATCTGTAGCCTATCAACCAGATTATCTTCCTGGGCACTTACCGGGTTAACCCCGTGAGAGATCTCATCTTGCGGTGGGCTTCGCACTTAGATGCTTTCAGCGCTTATCCACTCCGGACACAGCTACCCGGCGTTTACCACTGGCGTGATAACCGGTACACTGGCGGTCCGTCCGACCCGGTCCTCTCGTACTAAGGTCAGCTCCGCTCAAATCTCTTGCGCACATGCCGGATATGGACCGAACTGTCTCACGACGTTCTGAACCCAGCTCACGTACCGCTTTAATGGGCGAACAGCCCAACCCTTGGGACCTACTCCAGCCCCAGGATGCGATGAGCCGACATCGAGGTGCCAAACCTCCCCGTCGATGTGGACTCTTGGGGGAGATCAGCCTGTTATCCCTATGGTAACTTTTGTCCGATGAGCCACGGCCCTTCCATTCAGAACCGCAGGATCACTAAGCCCGACTTTCGTCCCTGCTCGACTTGTAGGTCTCGCAGTCAAGC